>NZ_JBHXNI010000016.1:0-175902 GCF_042721735.1 Achromobacter sp. NPDC058515 | reverse complement strand
GCGTTATACGACGGACGGACGTCCGAGCGGGCGTGGCCTTCCCCGCGATCCGAACCGTAGGAACCGCGTTCGCCGCCACGGTTTTCACCGCGCTGGCCGCCGTAGGACGGGCGCGAATCCGGACGGCCCTGGCCTTCGCGGCGTTCCGAACCATAGGAAGCGCGTTCGCCGCCACGGTTTTCACCGCGCTGGCCGCCGTAGGACGGGCGCGAATCCGGACGGCCCTGGCCTTCGCGGCGCTCCGGGCTATAGGAGCCACGTTCGCCGCCACGGTTTTCACCACGCTGGCCGCCGTAGGATGGGCGCGAATCCGGACGGCCCTGGCCTTCGCGGCGTTCCGGGCTATAGGAGCCACGCTCGCCGCCACGATTTTCGCCGCGCTGGCCGCCGTAGGACGGGCGCGAATCCGGACGGCCCTGGCCCTCGCGGCGTTCGCCGCCGAAGGAACCCCGTTCGCCACGGTTTTCGCCACGCGGCGCATCAAAGGACGGGCGCGGAGCCGGACGGCCCGCATCGCGGCTGCCGCCGGGGCGCTCTTCGCGCACGCGTTCGCCGCGTTCGCGCCGGGGCGCCTCGCGGGCGTCGCCCTTGGGACGCGAGAAAAAGGACCGACCGTCGCGTCCTTCGGAGGCGGCCCTCGGGGTGCCTGCCGGACGGGAACGCGGAGATTGGGGTTTAGTCATGGTGTGTTCCAGTGGGGCGGAGGAGTTCCGCCCGATAAATACGATTCAGGGCCGCTCAAGCGGCCGGCAACCAGGGGAAGAGGCGTTCGGGATCGCCTTGGACGTCCACGCGATGGTCGCTTGTCAGGGTAACCCGGCCTTCGGCCAGCCAGCGCACGGCAGCCGGAAAAGCCCGATGTTCCACCGCCAGCACGCGATTGGCCAGCAGTTCCGGCGTATCGCCCGCCAGGACGGGCACGCAGCCCTGGGCGATGATGGGGCCGTGGTCCAGGACCGGGGTGACGAAATGCACGGTGCAGCCATGCACGCGCACGCCCGTCGCCAGCGCCTGCGCATGGGTGTGCAGCCCGGGGAATGCCGGCAACAGCGACGGATGGATATTGACCAGCCGCCCGGCGTAGTGATTGACGAAGCCCGGGGTCAGGACGCGCATGAATCCGGCCAGAATGACGTAATCGGGCGCATAGCGGTCGATTTCAGCGGCCAGCGCGGCGTCGAAGGCTTCACGGCTGGCATAGTCCTTGTGATACAGGGCGGCGGTGGGAATACCCTGCCCGGCCGCCCAGTCCAGCCCCCCGGCGTCGGGGCGGCTGGCGATGACGGCGGCGATTTCGGCCGGCCAGCCCTCGTTGCGGCAGGCCTCGGCCAACGCCTGCATATTGCTGCCCCGCCCCGAGATCAGGATGACGAGGCGGCGCTTGGTAGAAGAAATTTCCGGCAAGATAAAGAATTCCAAGGGAAATCGGGTCCGTTCGCGCCCAAAATCCAACGCGCAAGAAGAGCCAGCGCGCATGGCGGAAGTGGCATTAGAACAAACCCGGAATCCAAAATTGTAAACTCTCGCTCGTGAAACCCTCGCTGCGCATCTACCGATCCCTGCCCCCGCCCGACCGGCGCGCCCCTTGCGCGCTGACGATCGGCAATTTCGACGGCGTCCATCGCGGACACCAGGCCATGCTTGCCCGCGTCTGCCAGGTCGCCCGCGAGCGCGGGCTGACGCCCGCCGTGATGACCTTCGAACCGCATCCGCGGGAGTATTTCGCCACCCTTAACCAGCGCCCCGAACTGGCGCCCACCCGGATTTCCGGGCTGCGCGACAAGCTCGCCGCGCTGGCGCGCTACGGCATCTCGCAGGTCGTGGTGGAGCGCTTCAACGCCCGCCTGGCCGAGATGTCGGCCAACGCCTTCATCGAGAAGCTGCTGGTGCAGGGCCTGCAGGCCAAATGGCTGCTGGTGGGCGAGGACTTCCGCTTTGGCCACAAGCGCAGCGGCGATATCGATCTGCTGCGCGAAGCCGGCATACGCCATGGTTTCGAGGTCCAGACGCTGGCCGACGTGACCGACCGCCAGGGCCACCGGATTTCCAGCTCCGAGGTGCGCACCGCGCTGGCGGTGGGCGACCTGGAGCGCGCCCGCCACCTGCTGGGGCATCCCTACCATATCAGCGGCCATGTGATCCATGGCCAGAAGCTGGGCCGCACGCTGGGCTTTCCCACGATGAACCTGCGCGTGGCCGAAAGGTGCGCCGCGCGCTCGGGCATCTATATCGTCCAGGTCTATGGCCTGGCGGACCGGGCCCTGCCGGCCGTGGCGAGCCTGGGCGTGCGCCCGACGGTCGAAGACCGCGGCCGCGTGCTGCTCGAGGCGCACCTGCTCGACGAGACCGTCAACGCATACGGTAAACTCGTACGCGTCGAATTCCTGCAAAAGCTGCGGGACGAAGAAAAATTTCCTGACCTCCCTTCCCTGACTGCCGCCATCGCCGAAGACGCGCGAAACGCGCGCGCCTATTTTGCCGTTCATGGACTATAAAAAGACCCTCAACCTGCCCGATACCCCCTTCCCCATGCGGGGCGACCTTGCCAAGCGCGAGCCCGCCTGGATTGCGCAATGGGAGGAAAACCACGTCTACCAGGCGATTCGTGCGGCCAGCCGCGGCCGGCCGCGCTTCGTGCTGCATGACGGCCCGCCCTATGCGAACGGCGACATCCACATCGGCCACGCGGTCAACAAGATCCTGAAGGACATCATCGTCAAGAGCCGCAACATGGCCGGCTACGATGCCCACTACGTGCCGGGCTGGGATTGCCACGGCATGCCGATCGAGATCCAGATCGAAAAGAAGTACGGCAAGCACCTGCCCGTGGCGGAAGTGCAGTCGAAGGCTCGCGCCTACGCGCTGGAGCAGATCGACCGCCAGCGCAAGGACTTCAAGCGCCTGGGCGTGCTGGGCGAATGGGATCGTCCGTACATGACGATGAACTTCAGCAATGAAGCCGACGAGATCCGCGCGCTGGGCCACATCCTGGACAAGGGCTACGTGTTCCGCGGCCTGAAGCCCGTGAACTGGTGTTTCGACTGCGGCTCGGCGCTGGCCGAAGCCGAAGTGGAATACGCGGACCGCGTCGACCCCGCCGTGGACGTCGCCTTCCCGTTTGCAGAACACGCCAGACTGGCGCAGGCCTTTGGCCTGGAGTCGGTGGACGACGGCGCCATCGTGATCTGGACGACCACGCCCTGGACCATCCCGTCCAACCAGGCGCTGAACGTGCATCCCGAGATCGAGTACGCGCTGGTGCGCGTGTCGCCGGCGCCCAAGTTCGGCCCGCTGCTGCTGATCGCCAAGGAACGCGTCGAAGCCTGCCTGAAGGCCTGGAACCTGGAAGGCGAAGTCATCGCCACGGCTCCCGGCGAAGCGCTGTCGGGCATCGAGTTCCGCCACCCGCTGGCGCAGTTCAATGCCGCCTACGACCGCAAGGCGCCCGTCTACCTGGGCGACTACGTGACGGCCGATTCCGGCACGGGCGTGGTGCACTCGGCCCCGGCCTACGGCATCGAGGACTTTGTGTCGTGCAAGGAGCACGGCATGAAGGACACCGACTTCATCAGCCCCGTGATGGGCGACGGCAAGTATGCCGATAGCCTGGCGCTGTTCGGCGGCCTGTCCATCTGGGACGCGAATCCCAAGATCGTCGAGGCGCTGACGGAAGCCGGCGCGCTGATGCACGTCGAAAAGCACAAGCACAGCTACATGCACTGCTGGCGCCACAAGACGCCGATCATCTACCGCGCCACCAGCCAATGGTTCGCGGGCATGGACGTGGCCCCCAAGGACGGCGGCCCGACCCTGCGCGAATCGGCGCTGGCCGGCATCGACGCCACCGCCTTCTTCCCGGCCTGGGGACGCGCGCGCCTGCACGCCATGATCGCCAACCGTCCGGACTGGACCCTGTCGCGCCAGCGCCAGTGGGGCGTGCCGATGGCCTTCTTCGTGCACAAGGAAACCGGCGAACTGCATCCGCGCACCTCCGAGTTGCTGGAGCAGGTGGCGCAACGCGTCGAGCAAGGCGGCATCGAAGCCTGGCAAGCGCTGGAACCCCGCGACCTGCTGGGCGACGAAGCCGACATGTACGAAAAGAACCGCGACACGCTCGACGTGTGGTTCGATTCGGGCAGCACGCACGCCACGGTGCTGGGCGGCAAGGACGGCCAGTTCGCGGGCTCGCACGGCGCTGAACTCGCCTGGCCCGCCGATCTGTACCTGGAAGGCTCGGACCAGCATCGCGGCTGGTTCCATTCGTCGCTGCTGACGGGCTGCATGCTCTACGGCCAGCCGCCCTACAAGGCGCTGCTGACCCACGGCTTCGTGGTGGACGGCCAGGGCCGCAAGATGAGCAAGTCCGTGGGCAACGTGATCGCCCCGCAAAAGGTGTCCGACTCGCTGGGCGCGGAAATCCTGCGCCTGTGGGTGGCCTCCACCGACTACTCCGGCGAACTGTCCATCTCGGACGAGATCCTGAAGCGCGTGGTGGAAGGCTACCGCCGCATCCGCAACACGCTGCGCTTCCTGCTGGCCAACGTGGCGGACTTCGACGCGGTGTCGCAGGCCGTGCCCTACGGCGATCTGTTCGAGATCGACCGCTACGCGCTGGCCATGACGGCGCAGATGCAGTCCGAAGTGCAGGCCAACTACGAGCGCTATGACTTCCATCCGGCGGTCTCGCGCCTGCAGACGTTCTGCTCGGAAGACCTGGGCGCGTTCTACCTGGACATCCTGAAAGACCGCCTGTATACGTCCGCCCACGGCAGCCTGGCCCGCCGCTCGGCGCAGACGGCGCTGCTGGACATCACGCAGACGCTGGTCAAGCTGATGGCTCCGATCCTGTCGTTCACGGCGGAAGAAGCCTGGAAGGAACTGGTCGGCTCGGCGCTGAAGAACCAGGCCGACGCGGCCCGCACGACGATCTTCACCGAGGTCTATCACGCGCTGCCGCCGTTTGCCGACGCCGACGCGCTGTCGGCAAAGTGGACGCGCCTGCGCGCCATCCGCGCCGAGGTCCAGCGCAAGCTGGAAGAAGTGCGCACGGCCGGCGACATCGGTTCCTCGCTGCAGGCCGAAGTTGACCTGTACGCCAATGGCGAAGACCAGCAGCTGCTGGCCAGCCTGGGCGACGACCTGCGCTTCGTGCTGATCGTCTCGCGCGCCTCCGTGCACGCGGGCGAAGGTGAAACCCGCATCGAAGTCACGCCGTCGACGCACAAGAAGTGCGAACGCTGCTGGCACTGGCGCCTGGACGTGGGCCAGGACGCGGACCATCCCGAGATCTGCGGCCGCTGCGTGTCCAACCTGTTCGGCTCGGGCGAAGCCCGCGACAAGGCTTGAGCATGGCCCGCCCCTCCGCCCCCGGAGCGACGGGCTCCGTCCCCGCCCGCGCCGCCCCGGCGCGCGTCGGGCGCTGGCTGGCCCTGGCGTTGCTGATCATCGTGCTGGACCAGTTGACCAAGGTCTACTTCAACACGGCGTTCCAGTATGGCGAGCGGCTCAACGTGCTGCCGTTCTTCGACTTCACGCTGGTGTACAACCGGGGGGCCGCGTTCAGCTTCCTGGCGTCCGAGGAAGGCTGGCAGCGCTGGCTGTTCACGGGACTGGGCTGCGTGGCCGCCGTGGTGATCATCTGGATGCTGCGGCGCACCCACGGCCAGCCCCGCTTCAGCCTGGCCCTGACGCTGATCCTGGGCGGCGCCCTCGGCAACGTCATCGACCGGGTGGTGTATGGCCACGTGGTGGACTTTCTGCTGTTCTACTGGAACAACTGGCAGTTTCCCGCCTTCAACCTGGCGGACGTGGGCATCTCCTGCGGCGCCGTGCTGCTGGTGCTGGACGAGCTGCTGCGCGCCCGCAAGCCGCAGGCCTGACTGCGTGCCCTGGCCGGGGCGCAAAGCCCCGGCCAGGAAATCCCTCTTTTGCCGTGCTTGACGCCCCCTGAACGCATGGCGAACGGCGCGATGCCGCAATGCAGAATAAAATCATCCTCCATTCCTCGTTTTCACGGCGCTGAACCCGCCGTCCCGCCCTCATGCTCGATCTCGCCCGCAAACGCATCGTCCTCGGTCTGACCGGGGGCATTGCCTGCTACAAAATCGCCGAGCTGGTACGGCGCATGACCGAACAAGGCGCCACCGTGGACGTGGTGATGACCGAGGCGGCCACGCACTTCATCACCCCCGTCACCATGCAGGCCCTGTCCGGACGCCCGGTGTTCGTGGACGCGTGGGACGCGCGCGTGCCCAACAACATGGCGCACATCGACCTGACGCGCGGCGCGGACGCGGTGCTGATCGCGCCCGCCAGCGCCGACTTCATGGCCAAGCTGGCGCACGGCATGGCCGACGACCTGCTGTCCACGCTGTGCCTGGCGCGCGCCTGTCCGCTGCTGGTGGCGCCCGCCATGAACCGCGAGATGTGGGCCAACCCCGCCACGCAGCGCAATGTGGAACAGCTGCGCGCCGACGGCATCAGCGTGCTGGGCCCGTCGGCCGGCGAACAGGCTTGCGGCGAAACCGGCGACGGCCGGATGCTGGAAGCCCATGAACTGCTGATCGACCTGATCGCCTTCTTCCAGCCCAAGCTGCTGGCCGGCCGCCATGTGCTGCTGACCGCCGGCCCCACCTCCGAACCCGTGGACCCCGTGCGCGTCCTGAGCAACCGGTCGTCGGGCAAGACCGGCTACGCGCTGGCCCGCGCCGCCCGCGAAGCCGGCGCCCGCGTCACGCTGATCACCGGGGCCACCTTCCTGCCGGTTCCGCGAGGCGTCACGGCCTTGTCGGTCACCACCGCGCGCCAGATGCATGACGCCGTCATGGCCAGCGCCGCCGACGCCGACATCTTCATCGCCGTGGCCGCCGTGGCCGACTGGCGCGTGAAGAACGTCAGCACGCAAAAGCTGAAGAAAACCAGCGAGGGCGGCGGCGCGCCCCTGATGGAATTCGAACCCAATCCGGACATCCTGGCCGAAGTGGCCAAGCTCGAGAACGGCCCGTGGTGCGTGGGCTTCGCGGCCGAAACCGAGAAGCTGGCCGAACATGCCGAAGCCAAGCGCGCGCGCAAGGGCATCCCGCTGCTGGTGGGCAACCTGGCGCACAAGGTCATGGACGCGGACACCACCGAACTCGTGCTGTTCGACGCGCAAGGCGCGCACCCCCTGCCCGCCGGCGACAAGCTGGACGCGGCGCGCCGCCTGATCGCGGAAATCGCGGCGCGCATGCCTGCGTAGCGGCGCAACGCGCGCCGAAATCCCAGGCAAAAAAACGCCAGACCCTTCCGGATCTGGCGTTTTTTCTTTCCTGCGGCGACGGCGCGCCGCCCGGCTTACTGCTCCAGGCTGATGTTCGCGGCCTTGACGATGTCGGCCCACTGCTTGCGGTCGTTTTCCAGGAACTGGCCGAACTTCTCGGGCGTCATGCCGGTGACGGGCTCCGAGCCCAGGCCCGCCATCTTCTCGATGAGCGCGGGCTGCTTGAGCACGTCTTGCAGGGCGGCGTAGTACGCGGCCAGCACGTCGGCGGGCAGGCCGGCCGGGGCGAACACGCCCTGCCACGTCGGCATGTCAAAACCCTTCAGGCCCTGCTCGTCCAGCGTCGGCACGTTGGGCAATTGGGCGGAACGCTTGAGCGAAGCCACGGCAATGGCCTTGACCTTGCCCTGCGAGGCCAGCGGCGCGGCGGTGGAGATGTTGTCCATCGTCATCGCGATATGGCCGCCCAGCAGGTCGGTGATGACAGGCGCCGCGCCGCGGTAGGCGGCATGCGGCACCTTCACGCCCAGCTTGTACAACATGGTCTCGGCGATCAGGTGGTTGGAGATGCCCACGCCGGCGGTGCCGTAGGTGGCGTTCGGGGTCTTCTGGAAGTACTCCTTCAGCTCGGCCAGGTTGCTGGCCGGCACGTCCTTGTTGACGATGACCACGTTAGGCTGAACGGCCGCCAGGGTGATGGGCGTGAAGTCGGCGGGCTTGTAGGTCGTGCCCTTGGGATTCAGGACGTGGGTGATGGCCATGGAGCCGGCCGCGGCGATGCCGATGGTGTAGCCGTCGGCGGGCGACTGGCTCAGGCGGTAAGCCATGATGTTGCCGCCGGCGCCGGCCAGGTTTTCAACCACGACGGGCTGGCCCAGGCGTTGCGACAGCGGTTCGGCCAGCAGGCGGGCCAGGGTATCGGCCGAGCCGCCCGGCGCGAAGCCGACCAGCAGGCGCACAGGTTTGGTGGGCTTCCACGCGTCGGCGGCAAGCGCCGGCATGGCCGTCAACGTGGTGACGGCGAACAGTGCGCCAGCGGCGCGGTGCAGAGTACGGCTGAACATGAAAAGACACTCCCAACAATTGATTGACGAAGACAGCTTCGTCTCCTCTCGCCGCTCGCCCGGTCCGGCCGCATGATCGATATGCGCGGCCGGACTTCGGGATTGCTTCCGGCGGCGTTATTCCAATACTTGCGCAAGCGCCTGCGCGACCATGCGGTTGGACAGCAGCACGGGGCGCCCCGATGCCTGAGCCACGGCCTGGCGCATGCGCTCGGCATAGCCCATGCAGTGCATGACGATCAGGTCGCAGGACGCGAGCTCGCGCCCGGCAGCTTCGAAGTTGCGCGCGGCCTGGCCGGCGTCGGCCTCGTAGGGCGAGGCATGCACGACGCGGGTTTCGCATTCCAGCGGCACGACCATGTGGAACGCATCGACCTGCGCGGCCAACGGAACCACCAGCCCCACCTTGCGGCAGTGCTGCGCCAACCCCGCGACCAGATGGTCCACGACCTGCTGCGGCTCGACCACCAGCGTGCGCATCGGCGCGATTGCGGTTCCGGTGCACAGGGGCACCAGCACGTCGTAGCCCGCGGCATCCGCCTCGCGCATCACCTGCGCCAGCCGCGCCTCGGCGGCGGCCGCGTCCAGCTCGATCTGCGCGCCGTCGCGCATGCGCGTGGCAAAGCGATACTCGCCGGGCCGCGGCGCCAGGGCGGCAAGCGCCGCCGCATCCAGGCCGTCCAGCGCGCCGAACTCGTCGATGCGCACATGCGGGCCCAGCAGCGGAGCCATCTCGGGCACCACGTCGCTGCGCGGCGATTGCCCGATGGTGAAGAACGCCACGCGGCGCGGCGTGCGCGCGTTCATGCCGCGGCTCCGTCTTCGCGGCCCACGGTCTGCAAGTGCGCCATCGAACCGTAGCGGGCTTGCAGCGCGTTCCATTCGGCGTCATCGAAGAAGCCCATCGTGCGTTGCCCGAACAGCTTGGCGATCTCGATGCAGAAGCGCATGGCCACGTCGGCGTCCACCGCGTTCGTGACGCCGGTGGCGCAGCCCGGCACCGTGGTCTGCGCCGTGAGCGCCACGCCGACGACCGGCGCATCCGTGATGATCGCGGGCTGCATCAGCGAATTCACGTGCCAGAGGCCGTTCTCGTAGGGGGTGATGTCCTGCGTGGTCAGCGGCAGGGTCACCGGCAGTTCCCCGCTGACCCAGCCCATCACGTCCAGCATGGTTTCGGGAATGCGCAGCAGGTAGCCTTGCTTGGCCACGGGCGTCAGCGCCACGCCGCGCTTGTTGACCAGGCGATTGCCGCGCGTCGTGTCGACGGACAGGATCGCGTCCATGCGCGGATCGACTTCGTGCGACATCATCTCGCGCATGGGGAACGGCGAGCGCATCATCGGCACCGGATGATGCGGCCGCGTGCCGGCGCGCGGGCAGATGTGCGTGCGGATGCGAACCGTGCCGGGCATCACGTCGCCCTGCCGGGCCATGGCCATCAGCTTGAGCGCGGCGGCAATCGCCACCACGGCGCCGTCGCTGTCGGACACCAGGCCCGTCACCGCGGGGCGGGCGCCGATGCCGCCCAGCCGACCCACGATGCCCAGTTGCGGCGCGGAATCGTCGGCGCCGGGTATGACGATGGACAGGAAGTCCGTGGCGGCGCCGCCGCGCTCGAGCCGGGTCACTTCCACTTCGCAATGGCCGGCATCGCGCAAGACCTGCGCAACGGACTCGCCCGTGACGTGCGCGGACGAGAGCAGTTCAATGGTGTCGATGACGTGCTTCATGCCGGGATCTCCAGCGGGCCGGGACGGAACACGCGCGGTTCCTCCTGACCCAGGAACAGCGGCGCATCGTGCGGGCCGACCAGCGCGATCTTGTCGCCGCGCACGCGCAGCGCGGCGCCTTCCGGCAGGCCGAGCACGGGCATGGCGGGATTGAGCGTGCAGAACTCCGCCAGCCGCTGGGCGCGCGTTTCGCCGCGGTGGCCGGGCGGATGGGCATTGGTGTAGTGCGGGTTGATCTGGAACGACAAAAGGCCCAGCGCATCGAAACCTTCCGGGTCCGTGATGGGCATGTCGTTGGTCGTGCAGATGCTGGGACACGTCAGGTTGGAGCCGGCGCTCCAGCCCAGGTAGGCCGCGCCCTCGCGCACGCGGCGCGCCACGACGTCGAGCAGGCCCTGGCGGCGCAACTGGCCCAGCAGGTTGAAGGTATTGCCCCCGCCCACGATGATGACCGCGGCGCCTTCAAGCGCGGCGACCGGATCTTCCGCGCGGTGCAGGCCCTGGATGTCCAGGCCGGTGCCGGCCAGCGCGGATGCGACCAGCGCGGTGTATTCGTCCCAGCCGCGGGTCACGCCGGCGTACGGCACGAACACGGCCGGGGCGCCTTGCGGCAGGGACTCGATCAGTTCCCGGATGTCGGGCATCGCGTGGACCAGATAGCCCGCGTCGCTGCTGGAATTGCTGAGAAGCAAGAGGTTCATGAGGGGATTTCCGTAAGGGATG
Source organism: Achromobacter sp. NPDC058515 (assembly GCF_042721735.1). Lineage (NCBI taxonomy): Bacteria > Pseudomonadati > Pseudomonadota > Betaproteobacteria > Burkholderiales > Alcaligenaceae > Achromobacter > Achromobacter sp. NPDC058515. The sequence continues at coordinate 165,124 of NZ_JBHXNI010000016.1, read as the reverse complement.
TTCTGGATGTGCGCCCGCTCGGGCGCATCGGAAGGTCTGGGGAATTCAGGTCAGCCAATAGGGGTCGTTCACTTCGCGGCCCAGCGCCGCCACCTGTTGCAGCACGGATTCGCGCAAGCGCGCCACGCGGGCGGCATCGGCCTGGAACGACACGAACGACAGGCACAGGCCGCGCAGCTCGCCGGTGGCCGGATCGCGCACCGCGGCCGCCACCGCGCCGATGCCCGGCATGGCCTGGTCGATCGCCACGCCGCAATGGTCCGCGCGTGTCTGCTCCACGAGCCGGACCAGATCGCCGACGGTGGCGGGGCAATCGCGCCCTTCCACCGGCAAGGGCAGCGACGCGTCCGCGCCATACAGCGCCTGGAACTCGGCGTCGGTCAGCCGCGACAGCAGCGCCCGGCCCATGGCCGTGCCCGAGGCGGCGCGGCGCGATCCCGGCGGCGACAGCACCTGGACGGGGTGCGAGCCGTTGAGCCGCTGCAGCACCACGGTTTCGCGCTGATTCAGGGTGGAGAGATAGGCGGTCAGTCCGCTGTCGTCCGACAGGCGGGTCAGCACGGCGCGGCAGGCCTCGTCCAGCGGCGTGGCGGACATGCCGGCGCGCACGGCCTGCGCCAGCAGCGAGCCGGGACGGTAGCGGCGCGTGGCCGCGTCCTGGTCGAGCATGCCGTAGTTCTGCATCTGGTTCAGCAGGCGCGACGCGGTGCTCTTGGGCATGGCCAGGCGCGCCGCCACTTCGGTAAAGCTCAACTCCGCCTCGCCTTCCGCGTAAAGCGAAAGCACGCGTTGAACGCCGTCTAGAATGCTCATGCTTGTTCCATAAAACGGAACCAAAGTTCCTTAATAGGGAACAAGAATAATGCAAGCATCGGAAACAGGCAATACGCGGGCAGCATGAAAAAAGGCCCCCGGATCGGGGGCCTTACAGGACAGCGGATGCGCCGCTGGCTATTTCGTCGACAGCTCCGACCATTGCGCCAGCGGCAGCGGCGGCTGCGCGTGGAGGATGCGGGCCAGCACCAGCTTCATCTCGGCCCACCCCCCGCGTTCGCTGGGCCAGACGGATGGCGTGACCGGCTTCCAGGCGCCATCGGCGGCGCGTTCGGCCATCTTGAAGCGGAAGGTGTAGTGCCCGGCCATGCCCATGCGCAGGTCCGAGACGACCAGGGCATCGCCGATGGCGTCATAGCGCAGCCAGTCGTCCGTGAACCAGCGCAGGCGCTCGTGCAGGGGCACGCCCGCCAGGGCCTGGCCGACATCCAGGTTCAGCGGCTGGCGCAGCCATTCCGGCGGATCCCGGTCAAACAGGCTGCTGACCGACTCGTAGTAATGGCCATCGTCCGTCTTGGCGATCACGCGCCACACCAGCGTGTTCAACGGCATGGACACGGCCCGCAGTTCGGCGACGGCGATGCCCTGCCCCTGCATCGCCTCGCGCACGCGGTGCTCGGCCGCCATGCGTCCGGCCAGGCCGAAACCCAGATAGGCCGTGCTGAAGACCAGCGCCGCAACCAGCAGGCGGCGCGCGGTCCGCGTCAGCCCGAAGGCGATGGCGAACAGCACGCCCAACAGCAGCGGCCCGGTATAGACCGGATCGATGATGAAGATCGCCGACCAGCTTTCCGGAATGGTCGCCAGCGGCCAGAACAGCTGCGTGCCGTAAACCGTGAAGGCGTCCAGGATGGGGTGCGTCACCAGCACCAGCCACAGCGTCATGAAGAGCCTGCGTCCGCTATAAGGCGCCTGCGGCCAGTATTTGCGTATCAGCCAGGCCAGCAGCAGCGCCAGCCCGGTCAGGACGAAGACCGAATGGGAGAAGCCGCGGTGATAGGTCATGAGCGAAACCGGGTCTGGATAGCTCATCAAGACGTCCAGATCCGGCACGGTGGCCAGCGCCGCGCCGTAGATCAGCGCGCGCCTGCCCTGCACGCGCCCCAGCATGACGCCCTGTATGCCCGCGCCCAGCACGGCCTGTGTAACCGAATCCATAGTTCCCCGTCGTTATGCTTCAACCAGATGGCCGATATACCACGCGGCCGCGTATGCAGGCGTTAACATACCCGATTGCGTTCAGCTAATTTTCAACTTTGCCTTCATGGATCACTACATCACCGAGATCGGCCAGTTCATCCAGGCCAACCAGGCGTGGGCCGGCCCGATCACCTTTCTGCTTACCCTGGGCGAGTCCCTGGTGCTCGTGGGCCTGTTCATCCCCGCCACCGCCTTGATGCTGCTGACCGGCGGCCTGATCGGATCGGGCACGCTGGACCCCTGGGGCGTCATCGCCTGGGGCATCGGCGGCGCGATCGTGGGCGACGCCCTGTCCTACTGGCTGGGCCGCTGGGCGGGGCCAGGCGTGCTGCGCCGCTGGCCGCTCAAGCAGCAGCGCACCGGCGTGGCGCGCGCCAGGCTGTTCTTCTACCGCTATGGATTCGCCTCGGTGCTGATCGGCCGCTTCCTGGGCCCCATCCGTTCCACCATTCCCACCGTGGCGGGCGTGATGGGGATGGCGCATGCCCGCTTCCAGCTGGCCAACGTCTCCTCGGCCATTCTATGGCTGCCGCTGATGCTGGCGCCGGGCTATATCACCGCGCGCAGCCTGGGCGCGGCGGAAAACGCGCAGCAGATCGCCATGATGATCGGCGCGGGGTTCTCGGTGCTGCTAGGATGCGGGCTGTTGCTTGCCATGATGCGCAAGCGCCGCCAGCCGGCGCGCCGCCGCGGCAACTGAACCCGGAGAGCAGCATGGCCATAGACCTGGAGCCGAAAAACGGCGATTTCGCGCGCTATATAGAGAACCTGACGCGCGCCGGCGGCGCCACGCCCGGGCAGGTTTCCGGCCAGCGCGAGGCATCCCGGCAGGCGTCCTCGTCCGCGCCCGTGCCGGTTCCGCCGGCCACGTCCGAAACGCTGTCCACCGCTCCGTGGGGCAAGACGGCGCCTCCCCCCATGCAGCCAGCGCCCGGCGTTTCCGCGCCCGCGCCGGGCCAGGAAGACGCCGGCGAGGTCTCCATGGCCCGGCGCGCCCGGCAGCGCAAGATCGGCGTCGCCCTGACGATCGGCGGCATCCTGGCCGGCTGGGCCGCCGCGCGCATCGCCTTTGAAGCGCTGCGCCGCCCCGAGTTCGAACTGGACGCGCTGATGCCCGCCATCTTCCTGGCGTTCTTTGCATTCATGCTGTTCAAGGCCGCCAGCGGCGCGCGCAATCCGCGCAAGTCGCGCCTGGAAAAGCTGCCGCCGCTGACGCCTTCGTCCCACCGCAAGGACGCCCGCTGAGCCCGCGGGCCGGACGGCAATGGTGCTAACATTTCCGCCGCAGTCGCAAAGACCCCACGAATCCCGGAGTGAAAGTTGAATAACGTTGTCGGATTGAACCAGGCCCAGGCGGCCACGATGCTGAAGTTGCAGGGCCACTTGAACAGCATGATCAATCCGGACTGGGTCAATGGCGGGGCCCGCTTCCTGCGCGCCGCCTTCGTCGAGTCCGCCGAAGCGCTGGAGCACTACGGCTGGAAATGGTGGAAGAAGCAGACCATCGATCTGCCCCAGGTGCAGATGGAGCTGGTGGACATCCTGCACTTCTACCTGTCGCACACCATTGTGCAGGCCGGCGGCGATATCGATGCCGCCGCCCGCCTGCTGGTCGCCGACCTGGCCTCGCCCGCCTCGGTCGCGCTGGACGGCAAGACGCACGCGCTGGACACGCTGAATGTGCCCGAGCTGCTGGAGCTGATCGGCGGCCTGGCGGTGTGCGGGCGCGCCAGCTTCAAGGTCCTGGAACAGACCATGACCGCATGCGACATGAGCTGGAACGACGCCTACACGCAGTACGTATCGAAGAACGTGCTGAACATCTTCCGCCAGCAGCACGGCTACAAGGAAGGCACCTACATCAAGATCTGGAACGGCGAGGAAGACAACGTCGTGCTGGCCCGCCTGCTGTCGCAGCAGGACCCCGCGCGCGCGGACTTCGCCGACGTCCTGCACCGCGAGCTGGAACTGGCGTACTCGCGCCTGTAGGCCGCGCGGGACCTGCCCCAAAAAAAGCGCCGCGTCATCGCGGCGCTTTTTCGTTTGCGCGGCACTGCCCGCTTATCGCTGGCCGAAGCGCGTCTCGCCGAACAGGGACTTGAGTTCGCGCGGCTGCGAGCGCCAGTACTGGCGCGGGGCTTCGACCTGGCCGCCCAGCTCCGCCGCCGCGCGCCAGGGCCAGCGCGGATCGAAAAGCATGCCGCGCGCCAGCGCAATCATGTCGGCCTGGCCCTGCGCGAGGATGTCCTCGGCCTGCTGCGCCTCGGTGATGAGGCCGACCGTGATGGTGGGCATGCCGATCTTGCGCTTGATCTCATCGGCGAACGGCACCTGGTAGTTCGGCCCCACGGGTATCTTCTGCTGCGACGACACGCCGCCGCTGGACACGTCGATAAACTCGCAGCCGCGATCCTTCAGCGCCTGCGCGAACACCAGCGTCTGCTCCAGGTCCCACCCGCCGTCGACCCAGTCGGTCGCGGACACGCGCAGGCCCAGCGCCACGGACGGCGGCGTGACCTCGCGCAAGGCCTGGAATACTTCCAGGGGGAAGCGCATGCGGTTTTCGAGCGAGCCGCCGTAGGCGTCGTCGCGCCGGTTCGACAGCGGCGACAGGAACTGGTGCAGCAGGTAGCCGTGCGCGGCGTGCAGTTCGATGGCGTCAAAGCCCAGGCGGATGGCGCGGCGCGCGCTGTCCACGAAGGCGTCGCGGATTCTCGCCAGGCCCGCATCGTCCAGGGCGTGGGGAGCGGGCTCATGCGCGTTGTGAGGAACGGCCGAGGGCGCCCAGCCCTGCCAGCCGCCTTCGCTGGCCGGCACCAGCTGGCCGCCATTCCAGGGCGCGTCGCTGGACGCCTTGCGGCCCGCGTGGCCCAGCTGGATGCCGAGCTTGATGGGCGAGTACCGGCGCACCGCGGCCACGATCCGGCCCAGCGCGGCCTCGGTTTCATCGGACCACAGGCCGAGGTCTCCCGGAGAGATGCGCCCGTCGGGCTCCACCGCGGTGGCTTCCGTGAACAGCAGCGCGGCGCCCGACAGCGCCAGATGGCCCAGGTGGATCATGTGCCAGTCGGTCGCGCAGCCTGCTTCGGCGGAGTATTCGCACATGGGCGCGATGACGATGCGATTGGCCAGTTGTACGTTGCCGACTGACGTGGGACTGAACAGGTGACTCATGCTTAGGCCTCCAGGGCGTTGGACGGCACAGCATAGCGCCCGCGAAAAAAAAGGGCGTCAATCCCAACGCCCCCGGCAGGGTTAAACGCCCGCCGCCTATTGCCCTTCGATCACGCTGTCCAGGAACTGGCGCGTGCGCTCCTCCTTGGGCTGGCTGAACAGCACGGACGATTCCGCGTCCTCGACGATGTTGCCCTGGTCGAAGAACAGGGTACGGTCGGAGCTGCGTTCGGCGAACTTCATCTGGTGGGTGACGATGATCATCGTCATGCTGCGCCGGGCCGACAGGTCCCGCAGGATCTGCAGAATGCCGCCCACCAGTTCAGGGTCCAGCGCCGAGGTCACTTCGTCGAACAGCATGATCTCCGGACACATCGCCAGCGCGCGCGCAATGCCCACACGCTGCTTCTGCCCGCCCGACAACTGCGCGGGATAGACGTCCAGCTTGTCGCCCAGGCCCACCATGTCCAGGTACTCCACGGCGCGCTCGCGCGCCTTTTCGCGGGACATGCCCAGCACGTGCAGCGGCGCTTCCATGGCATTGCCCAGCGCGGTCATGTGGGGGAACAGGTTGAAGTGCTGGAACACCATGCCGATCTTGCCGCGCACGCGGCGCAGGTGCTCGGAATTCGCGCCCACGGGCCGGCCGTGCTCGTCGGTCCACATCGAAAGTCCGTCGATCTCGATGTCGCCGCTGCTGGGGCGGTCCAGGGTCATCAGCACACGCAGCAAGGTGGACTTGCCCGAGCCCGAGGGGCCGATCACCGCCACGGTCTGGCCGGCCGGGATATCCAGGTTGATGCCGCGCAGCACCTCCAGATCGCCGTAACGCTTGTGCAGGTTCTTGATGTTCAGGCTGGCGCTCATCGTTTTACTCCATATCGTTGCAGGCGGCCCTCCAGGCCGCGCACGCCCCAGGCCGCCACCAGGCTCAATGCCAGGAACAGCAGGCCCACCAGGGTCAGCGGTTCGGTGTACCGGAACGTCGCCGATCCGATCATCTTGCTTTGCTGCAGCAGCTCCACCACGGTGATCGCCGACAGCAGCGGCGTGTCCTTGAACATGGCCACCAGGTAGTTGCCCAGCGCCGGCACGACGGGCGGGATCGCCTGCGGCAACACCACGCCGATGGCCGTGCGCCAGCGCGACATGTTCAGCGCCGTCGCCGCTTCCCATTGGCCGCGGGGCACCGCCTCGATGCCGGCGCGATAGACCTCCGCGCAGTACGCGGCGTAATGCAGGCCTAGCGCCACGATGCCGGTCATGAGCGGAGACATCTGCGCCCCCGTCAAGGGCAGCACGTAGAACAGGAAGTACATCTGCACCAGCAGCGGCGTGCTGCGCACGAACTCGATCAGGAACGCCGTGGGCAGGGACACGATGCGCAAACGCGAACGGCGCATCATCGCCAGCACCAGGCCCAGCGTGACGGCCACCAGCATGCCGAGCACGGTGGCCTGGATCGTGATGACCAGCGCCGACCCCAGCGTGGGCAGGATTTCCAGCGCGAAAGACCAGTCGAATATCGGAGTCATCGGACGCGGACCCTCCGCTCAAGCAGGCGCACGCCCGCGGTGATCAGCAAGGCCACCGCGAAGTACATCAGCAGCATCAGGGTGAATATCTCGGTGGTGCGCAGGGTTTCGCTGCGCAGGAGCTGGCCGCGGAACGTCAGGTCCGTGATGGTGATCAGCGACACCAGCGCGGTGTTCTTCAGCAGCTCGATCAGCAGGTTGCCGGCGGGCGGCAGCATGGCCGGCACCGCCTGCGGCAGCACGATGCGGCGCATGATCTGACCGCGCGTCAGGTTCAGCGCCACGCCTGCTTCGCGCTGGCCCGGCGCCACCGCGCGCAGGGCGCCGCGCACCACTTCCGCGCCGTATGCGCCGGCGTTCAGCGCCAGCACCACGATGCCCACCAGCATGGCCGGCAGTTGCACGCCGAACAAGGGCAGTACGAAGTAGAACCAGAAGAGCTGCACCAGGGCGGACGTGCCCCGGAAGACCTCGACATAGACCGAGGCCAGCCAGCGCACCGGCCGCAAGGTCGACATGCGCCCGATGCCCGAGGCCAGCGCCAGCGGCACCGCCAGCACCACGGCCCCGGCCATGATCTGAAGCGTGACGGCGAGCCCCTCCAGCAGGGGCGGCACCAGTTCCGCGATATGTTCTGAAATGAGCTGCATCGGCGCCCCTTACTGTCCGGCGCAGAGCTTGGCGGCCGTCACGCCCTGGGGCAGCTCCTGCTCGGTAAAGCCGAAGGGCTCCACCAGCTTCTTGTGTTCCTCGGTGCCGATGAACTTGGCCAGCTCGGCGTTGAAGGCATCGGCGAATGCCTTGTCGTCGGTCCGGAACGCATAGGCGCCGTAGCCGCGCACGCCCTTGCCGTCGATCACGGGATCCGCGAAGGGCTCCGCTTTCTCCAGGTCGCTGCCCTGCTGCGTCTTGCCCATCAGGTCGTTGATGGTCAGCGCGGTGGCGGCGTAGGCGTCGGCGCGTCCGGCCTGCACGCCGGACAAGGCGCTGACGGCGTCCGGAAACACCACGACCTGGCCGGCCGGAATCTTCACCTTCTCGGCGTAGTCGCCCTGGATGGCGCCCACCACGACGCCCAGCTTGGCATCGGGGTTCTTCAGCACGTCTTCGTAGCCGTGCAGGTTCTTCGGGTTGCCTTGCTTGACGAGGAACGCCTCGCCCACGCCGTAGGTCGGGTCCGAGAACGCCACCTGCTGGCAGCGGCTGGGCGTGACGTACATGCCGGCGGCGATGATGTCGAAGCGCTTGGCCGCCAGGCCGGGAATGAGCGAGCCGAACTCGGTCAGCACGCCTTCCACTTCATTGACGCCCATGCGCTTGAGCACGACGCGGGCGATCTCCACGGATTCGCCCGTGACCTTGGCCTCCTTGCTGTCCATGTAGGCGAATGGCGCCTCATTGGCGTAGCCGATGCGGATCTTGCCGGCGCTGCGCGCGGCCTCCAGCGTGCTCGCCGCGCCTGCCGCCGCCGGGGCGCCCTTGTCGGCGCCGGAGTCGGAACATGCGGCCAGGACGCCCAGGCTCAAGGCCAACAGCAATCGTCTGGATCGAAGCAAGGTCATGGATTTATTCTCCCGTAATTATTTCTAGGTGCATGGCTTCACTAAAAATAATACGCTATTAAATGATTTCTACACGAATGATATAGGCGTAAAAAAGCAGGCCTAAGCCTGCTTTTGGGGTCCGTTGCCCTATGGAGGGTTAGGACACGTTACAAACGGTAGACAGATATGGCACCGTTTATTCCGCGTACGAGAACCGGCCGTTCTTGACGACGCCCATGACCCGGGCGCGCTCGTCAAACCCCTGGTGGTTGTCCTTGGAGATATTGAGCACGCCATTGGGCACGATCAGGTCGCGCGTGCTTTCCAGCGCGTCGCGCAAGGCCAGGCGGAATTCCGGGGTGCCCGGCTTGGCGCCCGTCTTCAGCGCCCGCGCCACCGCGGAGTCCAGCAGCATCCAGGCGCCGTAGGCGTCGCCGGCGAACTGGGTCAGCGTATTGGTGCCGTACTGGCGTTCGTACTTGTCCGCAAACTCCACGGCCACCTTCTTGACCGGGTTGGAATCGGGCAGCTCGCGCGCCACGACGCCAGGACCGGTCGGGAACAGGGTGCCTTCCACGTCCTTGCCGCCCACCTGCAGGAATTCCAGCGTGCCGATGCCGTGGGTCTGATAGATGGCGCCGGTGTAGCCGCGTTCCAGCAGCGTTTTCTGAGGCAAGGCGGACGGGGTGCCAGAGCCCGCGATCAGCACGGCGTCCGGCTTGGCGGCGATCACCTTCAGCGCCTGCCCCACCACCGAGGCGTCGGTGCGCTGGAAGCGCTCCTGGGCCACGATCTTCAGGTCGGACCCGGCCGCTGCCGTGAACTCCTTCCACCAGCTGTCGCCATACGAGTCCGCAAAGCCGATGAAGGCCACGTTCTTCAGGCCCTTCTTCTTCATGTCCTCGACCAGGACCGTGGCCATCAGCGAATCGTTCTGCGGCATCTTGAACGCCCAGGCGCGCTTGGGATCGGACGCCGGCTCGACGATGACGCTGGAGGCCGCCAGCGCGATCATCGGGGTCTTGGTCTCGGCCAGCACGTCCAGGCCGGCCAGGGCGGCCGCGGTGATGTTGGGCCCGACGATGGCGTCGACCTTGTCTTCCGAGGTCAGCTTGCGCATGTTCTTCACCGCGCGGCTCACGTCGGTGCCGTCGTCCAGCACCACATAGCGCGCGGGTTCGCCGCCCAGGGTGTTCGGCCACAGGCGGATCGCATTGTTGGTCTGGATGCCGATCGCGGCGGCGGGGCCGGTCGTGGAGACGTCCACGCCGATGACGATTTCGGCCTGGGCGGAGAGGACGGGAACGGCCAGCGCGACGGCGCAGGCGTAGCGGGCAAGAATGCGGGACATGACAACGGCTCTCGGGAAGGTGTTGAGGAGATGCCGCTATTTTGCCTGATGCCCGGCAGCGTCCTGTCTTTGCCTTCCGGTGCGCGGCCGCGGGCTCGCTCCCTGCGCCAGGGCAGCCGTTACATCGGCTTGCCGTTGCGCACCGGCGTTTTCCACGCCAGGCGGGTGGGCGCGCCGTATCATCGACGATGCCGCCTGAGGCAAAGCGCGCCGCCGTAATCGGCGGATTGCGCGCCCCCTACCCCGGACGCCGGCCCTGGCCGCGTCCCTCTACAGGAGTCACGTATGAAGAAAACCGCAACCGCCGCCTGGTCGGGCGATCTGAAGACTGGCAAGGGCACGATTTCCACGCAAAGCGGCGCGCTCAAGAGCCAGCCCTATGGCTTTAACACCCGTTTCGGCGACACCCCGGGCACCAACCCCGAAGAACTGCTGGGCGCGGCGCACGCCGGCTGCTTCACCATGGCGCTGTCCAACATCCTGTCCGAATCCGGCATGGTGGCGCAAAGCCTGGACACCAAGGCCGAAGTTACGCTGGACAAGGTGGACGATGGCTTTTCCATCACCGCCGTCCACCTGACCGTGGAGGCCGTCATTCCGGGAGCCTCCGCGCAAGCCTTCGAGGAAGCCGCCCGCAAGGCGGAGAAGGGGTGCCCCGTATCCAAGGTGCTCAACGCCAAGATCTCGATGGACGCCAAACTTAAGTCCTGAGGATAAGGCGCGCACGTTGTGCGCTTGCTGCCCCCCGAGGGGGGCGGCTATTCTCGCGACGGCCCTGCGCCGCTTGGGGCCGGATCATTGGGCCGCCCTATCCCGGGCTTGGTCAAAATCAATTTGACGATCCGCGGCCGCTTCTAGAGAATAAGAACCATTCTCAGGAGTGTCGCATGACCGGATTCATTTACGCGATATCGGGAGGCAACGCCAGCCTGGCGCAGGACGCGCGGATATCGGCGAACCTGCGCCGCATGGTCGGGTCCGGCCTGCTCGTCGCCGTGGGCTACATCGATCCGGGCAACTGGGCCACCGATATCGCCGGCGGCAGCGGCTTCGGCTACGGCCTGCTCATGGTCGTCATCGCCTCGGCTTTCCTGGCGCTGGGCTTCCAGGTCCTGGTCTCGCGCCTGGCGCTGGCCACGGGACAAGACCTCGCCACGCTGACCGCCCGGCACCTTTCGCCCCGCCTGTCCAAGGCCGCCTGGCTGGCCGGCGAGGCCGCCATCCTGGCGACCGCGCTGGCCGAACTGATAGGCGGCGCAATCGCGCTGCGGCTGCTGTTCGGCCTGCCGCTAATGGCGGGGGTGGCCGTCACCGGCATCGGCACCTTCGCCGTGCTGGCGCTCACGCGCGGCAACGCCGACCGGCACGAGCGCGTCATTGCGCTGCTGCTGTCGGTGGTGGCGCTGTCGTTCGTGTTCCTGCTGTTCAAGGCGAACCCGGCCTGGACCGAGGTGGCGCACGGCGTCACGCAGACCCGCCAGGCGCTGCGCGATCCGCAAGGGTTCCTGATCGCGCTGGGCATCCTGGGCGCGACCCTCATGCCTCACAACCTGTACCTGCATTCCGGCTCATTGGCGCAGCGCGCGCAGGATCTTCCCGCCCAAGCGCGCGGCATGGCCATGCGCGTGGCGCGCAACGACACCATCGTCTCCCTGGGCATGGCCATGCTGATCAATTCAGCCATCATGATCGTGGCGGCGGCGTCCCTGTCCGGTTCCGGCATGGTCGTCTCCAGCCTGGACGACGCCCACGCGGTGATCGGCCAGACGCTGGGCATCGGCGCAGCCATCGTCTTCGCCGTGGCGCTCTATGCAGCCGGGCAAAGCTCCACCATCACCGGGGTGCTGGCCGGCCGCATCCTGTCCCGCGGCTTCCAGGTCGGCAGCAACTGGTCGGACCGCCGCCGCGCGCTGATGACGCGCCTGGCGGCGGGCGCGGCGGCCGTGGGCCTGCTGGCGTTCACGGGCGGGCAGGACCCGGACGAGCTGCTGGTGCTGAGCCAGGTCATCCTGAGCCTGGCCCTGCCTTTCGCCCTGGGCCCGCTGGTGGTGCTGGCCTGCCGCAAGAGCCTGATGGGGCAGTATGTGCTGCGGGGCGCCTGGGCCTGGGCCGCGATTGCCGCCACCGTCGGCATCATCGTGCTGGACGGCTATCTGCTGGTGGACATGGCCGCCTGAGCAAAAGCTGCAGGGCGCGGCGCAAAAAAAAGCCAGCAGATGCTGGCTTTTTTTCCGGGCTCGGGGATGAGCTCAGTGGTGGGCGGAAACCACCGGGTGCTGCTGTCGGCCCGCGTCCATGTCGTGCAGGACTTCGCCTACGGCTCCGCCGAACGCTGCCAGGCGCAGCTTCAGGCGCAGCCAGCCCGTGCGGGCGGACGGACCGGACAAGGTTTCCGCCTTGACGGCCTCGCGGATCAGGGACCGCTCAAGGGCGTCCGACATACGGGCATTCTTCAACGCGGTATCGCTCATGATTCTCTCCTTGAGAAAGCGCGATGTGGAACAACACGACTTCATGTTAGACCTGCGTTTGCTGCGTCGCAATAAAAATACCAAACATTTTTTTGTTCGTTGTGCAATGGGTACAAACACCACCACAACGGTGCATGCGGCACCCTATTTCGCACTAGTCTTGTGCAATGCAGTACCTCCTTTAGCGTGGAAGATGGATCTGGATCAGTTTATCGGCCATCTCAGCCACCCTGCCCGCCGGTCCGCCCTCTCCAAACAGCTGGCTGGAAACGAAGGCGCCTTCGATCAGCAGCAGCAGCCCATCGGCCAGGGCCTCGGGATCGCTCGCGCCCATTTCCGCCGCCATCGCGTTCAGGCGGCGGCGCAGCTCCAGCTTGTGCGCCACGGCGACGACCCGCGCGGGATGGTCGGCTTCGGGATACTCGACGGCGGCGTTCGTCAGGCCGCACCCCCGGTAGCCGCTCTGCACCGCGCGGCTGCCCAGGCCTGACAGGTAGTCCAGCAATTGCGCCCGCGCGTCGCCCGGGTGCGCGGCGCAGGCCGCGTCGAAGCGGGCCCAGAACTCGGCGTCGTAGTCGCGCAGGTAGGTCGCCGCCAGTTCGTCCTTGGACGAAAAACTGCGGTACAGGCTGGGCTTGGTGACACCCGCCTGGTTGACGATGGCGTCCACGCCCACTGCGCGGATGCCGTCGCGGTAGAACATTTCACGCGCGGTCTTGCGTATGCGGTCGGCCGCCAGCGCGGGCTTGGCCACGGGCTGGGCTGGGGACTTGGGCAGGCGCGCGGACTCGGCTGGAATCTTGCTGGCCATACACGGCTCCTTTTCCGCAAGACGGCCGGAATGGAGACGCGGCCGTCCTGAAAACAGGGTCGCCAAAAAGCGCTTGACGATGTTACTGACCGGTACGTACTATGCGCGAACCTCAATACGTACCGGTCAGTAACATGAGTATAGCCCAACCTCCCATCCCGTTCCGGCGCGCCGGCCAGAAGTACGCATTTGTCGTGGTCGCGGTGATCTTCCTGTCGCTACTGGTCGCGGCCGGGCTGCGCTCCTCGCCCAGCGTGCTGCTGGTGCCTCTGGAAGAGGCTTTCGGCTGGAGCCGCAGCTCGATCTCGTTTGCCGCCGCGCTGGGCATCTTCCTGTACGGCCTGGTCGGCCCGTTCGCCGCCGCGGCCATGGAACGCTTCGGCTTGCGCCGGGTGCTGATCAGCGCGCTGATACTGATGTCCGCGTCCAGCGCCGTCAGCGCCTACATGACCGAACCCTGGCATCTGCTCATGACCTGGGGCGTGTTCTCGGGCATCGGCTCGGGCGCGGTCGCCATCGTGATGGGCGCCACCGTCGTCAACCGCTGGTTCGTCAAGCACCGCGGCCTGATGATGGGCCTGCTGACCGCCAGCGCCGCCACCGGCACGCTGGTGTTCCTGCCGGTGCTGGCCGCGCTGGCCTCTTCCGGCGACTGGACCCGCGTGGTCTGGACGGTGGCGGGCGCCGCGGCCGCGCTGGTGCCGCTGGCATGGTGGCTGGTGCCGGACCGCCCGGCCAGCGTGGGCCTCGTGCCGTTCGGCAGCGACCCGCACGCCCCGCCCGCCCCTGCAGCTCCGCGCACCGGCATGGTGGCCGCCACCTTCGGGGCGCTGGGCCGCGCCGCCAAGACGCGCACGTTCTGGTATCTGTTCGCCACGTTTTTCGTGTGCGGCTTCACCACGAACGGCCTGGTCGGCACGCACCTGATCGCGCTTTGCGGCGACCACGGCATGCCGGAAGTGCAGGCCGCGGGCCTGTTGGCGATGATGGGCATCTTCGACCTGATCGGCACCACCGCGTCGGGATGGCTGACCGACCGCTACGACCCGCGCAAGCTGCTCTTCGTCTACTACGCGCTGCGCGGCCTGTCGCTGATGTACCTGCCCTATTCCGATTTCTCGTTCTACAGCCTGTCGATCTTCGCGATCTTCTTCGGCCTGGACTGGATCGCCACCGTGCCGCCGACCCTGCGGCTGACGACGGAGGCCTTCGGCGAACGCGACGCCTCCATCGTCTTCGGGTGGATCGTGGCGGGCCACCAGCTGGGCGCGGCCAGCGCCGCCTGGATGGCCGGCGCGGTGCGCGAATCGCAAGGCAGCTACCTGATGGCTTTCGTGATCGCTGGCGCGACCGGCCTCATCGCGGCGGTGCTTGCGCTGATGATCGGTAGGAAGCGCGTGGTGGCGCAGCCGGCCTGAACCTGGCGGCCTGGCTCAGGATTTGGCGGCGGCGCCCGGACGCCCGCGCAGGTTGTAGGCTTTCTTGCCGCCAACGTGTTTGCGGATCAGCGATTCGGCGCGCTCGCCGTCGCGCGCCATGAGCGCCTGCACGAAGGCCTCGTGGTCGGCGACCGCCGTCGTCCATTCGTCGTGGTCGAAATTGGACTTGTAGCGCAATGCCTGGACCTGCAGGTTCAGCCGGTCATAGGACTGCGTCAGCGCCGGATTGTGCGCCGCGCGGTTGATCGCGATGTGCGTGCCCATGCTGGCCGCGAAATACGCGCGGATGTCGCGCTTCTCGTAATTTTCAAGCATCTGCGCATGCAGGCGCGCGATCTGGGCAAGCTCCGCCTCGGATGCGCGCTCGGCGGCGCTGCGCACCGCCAACCCCTCCAGCACGGACAGCACATCGAAGATGTTCTCGATGTCCTCCGCCGACAGCTCGATCACCATCGCCCCGCGCTTGGGCTGCAAGGCCACCAGTCCGTCCGAGGCCAGCATCCGGTAGGCCTCGCGCAGCGGCGTGCGTGAAATCTTCAGCTGATCGCAGAGGTCCCGCTCGTTGAGCCAGGTGCCCGGCTTCAGCGTGCCGTCGATGATCAGCTGCCGCAGCCGCTCGGCCACGACCGCCGGCAGGGTTGGATGGTGGATCGCCAAATCGGGGACGGAGACGTCCGGCATCAGGCTTTCAGGGTTAGCCATGGGTTGTTCACACTCGCGACATCGACTATTTTTGTATCTGGTATACCAAACACCAAAGGAATACCAACCTGACCCAATCATAAAGCAAGCCACACCTGGGCAGGCCCCATCCACCAAGGAGACCCATATGAACAAGCATGCTCGCGCCTGGGCGGGCGCGCTGGCGTTGACCGCCAGCCTGGCCGCCGCCGGCCCCGCCCTGGCAGAGGACTCATCGAAGTGGCCGGAACGCCCCATCCGCCTGGTGGTCGGCTTTGTGCCGGGCGGCGGCACCGACGTGTCGGCCCGCATCCTGTCCGCGCGCCTGTCCACCCTGCTGGGCCAGCAGATCGTGGTCGAGAACAAGCCGGGCGCCTCCGGCCTGATCGCGGCCGACTACGTGGCCAAGGCCGACCCCGACGGCTACACGCTGCTGCTGGCCAACATGCAGTCCACCGTCGCCGCGCCCTATGTCGTGCAATCCAGCATCGATCCCATCAAGGATTTCACGGCGGTGCGCTACATCGGGTCGGTGCCCAACGTGCTGGTCGTGAACCCCGCCAAGCACCGCTACGCCACCGTCCAGAACCTGGTGGACGACGCCCGCGCCAAGCCCAAGCAGTTGCTGTATGCCTCCTCCGGCATGGGCAGTCCGCAGCACTTGAGCGCCGCGCGCTTTTCGCAGATTGCCGGCGTGTCCATGGAGCACGTCCCCTACAAGGGCAGCGGCCAGGCCATGACGGACCTGCTGGGCGGCAATGTGGACATGAATTTCGACACCCTGCCCGGCGCCATCAACCAGATCCAGGCCGGCAAGCTGCGCCCGCTGGCGGTGACCAGCGCAGAACGCAGCAAGCGGCTGCCGGACGTGCCCACCCTGGCCGAATCCGGCATCAAGGGCCTGGACATCGTGCAGTGGTACGCCGTGCTCGCGCCCGCCAAGCTGCCCCGTCCCGTCATGGACAAGCTTGACCAGGCGCTGGCCCAGGCGATCGCCGACCCCGAAGTCGCCGCCAAGCTGGCAGACCAGGGCATGGACCTGGGCGGCGGGCCGAAAACCCCTGCGGCCTTTGCCGCCTACGTGCAGGAGGAATGGACCAAGTACGGCAAGCTCACCGCAAGCCTGGGCCTGACGAAACAGTAACCCCTTGCGGGGGGCCTGCCCCCCGCCCATGCAAAAGGAACACCATGAGCGCTACCCCTACCACCGACTCCCCGCCCATCCTGCTTGAACGCGACGGCGACATCGCGACCGTGGTGCTGAACCGGCCGGAGAAGCTCAACGCCTTCACCATCGACGGCTGGCGCCTGCTGGGCGACACCTTCCTGGCGCTGGACGGCGACGACAGCGTGCGCTGCGTGCTGGTGCGCGGCGCGGGCGAAAAGGCGTTCTCGCCCGGCAACGACATCAGCGAATTCGAAACCGCCCGCAGCAACAAGCGGCAGGCGGTGGAGTACGGCGCCGTCATGCGCCGCACGATCGAGGCCATCGGCGGCTGCCGCCATCCCGTGGTGGCGCAGATACACGGCATCTGCGTGGGCGGCGGGCTGGAAATCGCCAGCCTGGCCGACCTGCGCATCTGCGGCGAAAGCTCGCGCTTCGGCGTCCCCATCAAGAATCTGGGGCTGGTGATGTCGTACTCGGAACTGGCGCCGCTGGTGCGCCTGGTCGGCCCGACGACCGCGTTGCAGGTGCTGCTGGAAGGGACGATATTCGACGCGGCCGAAGCACTACGCCTGGGCGTGGTCACGCGCGTCGTGCCGGACGATCAGGTGGCTGGCGAAGCGCGCGCCGCCGCGCGCCGCATTGCCGATGGCGCCCCCCTGGTGGCCCGCTGGCACAAGAAGTTCGTGCGCAACCTGGTCCAGGGCAAGGCATTGACCGATGCCGACCGCGACGAAGCCTTCGACTGCTTCGACACCGAGGATTTCCGCGCCGGCTACCGCGCCTTCCTGGCCAAGGCCAAGCCGCAGTTCAGCGGCCGCTGAACGCAGAAAAAGGAACATGCATGAATGACGCTACCCGCGGCCCCGGCCGCCCGCCCTCCCCCGATTCCGATGCGCCCGCCGGCGCGCTCGCCGGCATGCGCGTGATCGAGCTGTCCCAGATCATGGCCGGCCCCACTTGCGGCATGATGCTGGCCGACCTGGGCGCCGACGTGATCAAGGTCGAAAAGATCGACGGCGGCGACGATTCGCGCCAGTACCGCGATCCGCAGATCAACGGCATCTCGGCGCCCTACCTCATGCTCAACCGCAACAAGCGCGCGATCGCGCTGGACCTGAAGCATCCCGAGGGCAAGAAGGTCCTCTTGCGCATGATCCGCGACGCCGACGTCGTCACCGAGAACTTCCGCAAAGGCACGATGGAAAAACTGGGCCTGGGCTACGACACGCTGCGCCAGGAAAACCCGGGGCTGATCTATTGCGCCGTGTCGGGGTACGGCACCACCGGCCCGTATGCCGACAAGGGCGGTTTCGACCTGGTGGCGCAGGGGTTTTCCGGCCTGATGGCCATTACCGGAGAACCCGGCGGCCCGCCGCTGCGCACGGGAAATTCCGTGGCCGACATCAATGCGGGCCTGCTGGCGGCGTTCGGCGTGCTGGCGGCCTACCAGCACAAGCAGCGCACGGGCGAGGGCCAGATCGTGGAGACCTCGCTGCTCGAAGCCAGCCTGCAGCAGCTCTACTGGCACGCCGCGATCTATTTCGGCAGCGGCGTGTCCCCCGGCCCCACCGGATCGGCGCATGTGCTGAGCGCGCCGTACCAGGCATTTCCCACCGGCACGGACTGGATCATCATCGGCGGCGCGAATGAGAAAAACTGGCAGCGCATCGCGCAGGCGCTGGGCAAGCCCGAATGGGCCGAAGACCCGCGCTTTGCGCGCAACCGGGACCGCATGCAGAACCGCGATGCGCTGGTGGCGGAGATCTCCGCGATCCTGAAGACCCGCGGCGCGCAGGAATGGCTGGACATCTTCGATGCCGCCGGCGTTCCCGCCGGCCCGGTGCACTCGGTCGCGCAGGCGCTTTCGCATCCGCAGACGCTCGCGCGCGGCATGGTCGTGGAGCAGGATCATCCGGTCGCGGGCAAGGTGCGCACGGTGGGCATGCCCGTGAAGCTGTCGGCCACGCCCGCCCGCTACCACCGCGCGGCGCCCCGCCTGGGCGAGGACTCCATCGCGATCCTGGGCGAATTCGGCTATGGGAAAGAAGAGATCGACGCGCTGATCAGCGCCGGGGTGGTCGCGGCCGTGGACCGCGAGCCCGTGGAGGCGTAGCGCGGGCCGGACGCAAGGCGGACTGCGCCTTGCGTCCGGCCGCCTTACTCGGTTTCTCCCAGGTACGCGGCGCGCACCTTGGGATCGTGCAGCATGTCGCGCGCCGGACCGGACAAGGTGATCTCGCCCGATTCCATCACGTAGCCGCGATGGCTGTTCTCCAGCGCCAGGCGCGCGTTCTGCTCGATCAGCAGAATCGTCACGCCTTCGCCGGCGACCGTGCGCACGACTTCAAAGACCTTCTCCACCATCAAGGGCGCCAGGCCCATCGACGGCTCGTCCAGCAGCAGCAGCTTGGGACGCGCGATCATGGCGCGGCCCATGGCCACCATCTGCTGCTCGCCGCCCGACAGCGTGCCGGCCGCCTGCTTGCGGCGTTCGGCCAGCCGGGGGAACAAAGTGAAGACCCGGTCGGTGTCCTGGCGGATCTGCGCCGCGTCGCGGCGGATGTAGGCGCCCATCGCCAGGTTTTCCTCGATGGTGAGCTGGCCGAAGATGCCGCGGCCTTCGGGCACCATGACCAGGCCCTTGCGGACCAGCTCATGCGACTTCTGGCCGCCGATCGATTGCCCGGCGTAGACGATCTCGCCGCCGGCCAGCGGCACCAGGCCGCAGATGGCGCGCAGGGTCGTGCTCTTGCCCGCGCCGTTGGCGCCGATCAGGCAGACCAGTTCGCCTTCGTCCACGCGCAGGTCGGTGCCGCGCACCGCGCGGATGCCGCCGTACGAGACCTGGAGGCCACGCAGCTCCAATAGGGGTTGGGATGCCGTCATGTTGCCTGGCCCTCTTTGTTAATCAACGGATCCTGCGCGGCGCCCGCGCCCAGATACGCCTCAATGACCTTGGGGTCGCGCTGCACCTGGGCGGGCTTGCCCATGGCCAGCACCTTGCCGTACTCCAGCACCAGCACGCGATCGCACAGGCCCATGACGAGCTTCATGTCGTGCTCGATCAGCAGCACGGTCACGCCGTCCGCCCGGATCTTTTCGATGAGCTTGCGCAGCACCACTGTTTCCGACGCGTTCATGCCGGCCGCCGGCTCGTCCAGCGCCAGCAGCTTGGGGTCCGTGGCGAGCGCGCGCGCGATCTCCAGGCGGCGCTGGTCGCCATACGGCAGCGAGCGGGCCACGTCGTTGGCGCGATGGCCGATGCCGACGTAGTCCAGCAGTTCCCGCGCGCGAGCCTCGATGGCGGCCTCTTCGGCGCGCGTGCCGCGGGTGCGCAGCACCGCCCCGAACACGCCCGCCTTGGTGCGCATGTGGCGGCCGATCATCACGTTCTCGATGGCGCTCAGGTTGGCGAACAGGCGGATGTTCTGGAACGTGCGCGCCAGCCCGGCAAAGGCGACCTCATGCGGCTTCTTGCCCGACATGGATTGGCCGTTGAATGTGCAGGAGCCGTCTTCCGGAATGTAGAGGCCCGTCAGCACGTTGAACAGCGTCGTCTTGCCCGCGCCGTTCGGGCCGATCAGGCCGTAGATCTCGCCCTGCTCGATATCGAAACTGACGTCCGACAAGGCTTGCAGCCCGCCGAAGCGCTTGCCCAGCCCCTGGGCTTGCAGCAGCTTGCTCATGCCGCACCTCCCTGGGCCTTGGTCGCCAGTTCGCGCTTGCGCACCGCCGACGGCCACAGGCCCGCGGGGCGGAACAGCATGACGCACACCATGGCCAGGCCGAACAGCAGCATGCGGATGCCTTCCGGATCCAGCACCACGGCGCCGAACACCATGTGCTGGACGGGCTCGACCACCGCGCGCAGGAATTCAGGCAAGGCCGCCAGGATCAGCGCGCCCAGGATCACGCCCGGGATATGGCCCATGCCGCCCAGCACCACCATGCACAGGATGGAGATGGATTCCATCAGCGAGAAGCTCTCGGGGCTGACAAAGCCCTGCATCGACGCGAACAGCGCGCCCGCCACGCCGCCGAAGGACGCGCCCATGGCGAAGGCCAGCAGCTTGATGTTGCGGGTGTTGATGCCCATCGCCTTGGCGGCGATCTCATCCTCGCGGATGGCTTCCCAGGCGCGGCCGATGCGCGAATTCTGCAGGCGCACGCAGACCAGGATGATGATCAGCGTCAGCGCCAGCAGCAGGTAGTAGTACTTCTCGGGCCCGGTGAACCGGATGCCCAGCAGGCTCTCCGTGCGGCCGAACGCGAACTCGCCGACCTTGAAGGTGTCGATGCGGTTGATGCCCTGCGGACCGTTCGTGATGTTGATCGGCGCATTCAGGTTGTTCAGGAAGATGCGGATGATCTCGCCGAACCCCAGGGTCACGATGGCCAGGTAGTCGCCCCGCAGCTTCAGTGTCGGCGCCCCCAGCAGCACGCCGAACAGGCACGCCACGGCCAGCGCGATCGGCAGGATCGCCCAGAACGGCAGATGCAGGCCGAAATGCGGCGAGGCCAGCAGCGCCCACGTATAGGCGCCCACCGCGTAGAACGCGATATAGCCCAGGTCCAGCAGGCCGGCAAAGCCCACCACGATGTTCAGGCCCAGCGACAGCATCACGTACAGCAGCGCGAAGTTGAGGATGCGCACCCAGCTCTGGCCGGCCATGCCGATCACGAAGGGCAGCACCGCCAGCACGATGCCGATCAGCGCGATGCCGATCAGGTTGCGGGTCGAGAGGCCGCTGGTTTTCAGGTGTCCGCTCATGCGCGATCTCCCACGCGTTCGCCCAGCAGGCCGGACGGACGGAAAATCAGCACCAGCACCAGCACGAAGAAGGCGAACACGTCCTGATAGTGGCTGCCGAGGAAGCCGCCCGTCAGGTCGCCGATGTAGCCCGCGCCCAGGGATTCGATGATGCCCAGCAGCAAGCCGCCCGCCATCGCGCCCACCAGGTTGCCGATGCCGCCCAGCACCGCGGCGGTGAACGCCTTCAGGCCCAGCATGAAGCCCATGGTGTACTGCGACACGCCATAGTAGGTGGCGACCATCATGCCCGCGACGGCGGCCAGCGCCGAACCGATCAGGAACGCCGCCGAGATGACGGTATTGATGTTCACGCCCATCAGCCCCGCCACTTCGCGGTTCTGCGCGGTGGCGCGCATCGCCGTGCCCAGCCGGGTCTTGTGCACCACGGCCAGGAGGCCGCCCATGATCACCGCCGCGATCGCCACGATGGCGATCTGCAGCGAGCTCATGCGGGCGCCGGCGAACTCGAACACCTGCGGCGACAGCACCTGCGGGAAGTTCAGATAGTTGCGGCCCCAGCCCATCATCGCCACGTTCTGCAGGATGATGGACACGCCGATGGCCGTGATCAGCGCCGCCAGGCGCGGGGCGCGGCGCAGCGGCCGGTAGGCCACCCGTTCGGCCGTCCAGCCCACCGCCATGCACAGGGGCACCGAGACCAGCAGCCCCACGCCTAGCACCACAAAGGCCGAGACGCCGGGATCGCCGCCCACCAGCGAGATGGCGATCGTCGTGGCCGCCATCGCGCCGATCATGACGACGTCGCCATGCGCGAAGTTGATCAGCCCGATGATGCCGTACACCATGGTGTAGCCAAGGGCGACCAGGGCGTACACGCTGCCTAGCGTGACGCCGTTAATCAATTGTTGAATGAAGATATCCATAGGGGCCGCTGAATAAGCCTGGAGAAATCGCGTGTCACGCGGCCAGGGCACGAAGGCCTGGCTTGGCGTTACGCGCCGCGGCGCCTGACGGCGCCTGCGGACAGAGCGGGCGGACCGTGGCGCAGCCAGGATCCGCCCTCGTTCAACCCGCCTTAGTTGGCTTGGCTGACCATCGTTTCAACCATTTCCCACTTGCCGTTCTTGACTTCGTAGATGGTGACCGAGATTTCCTTCAGGTCGCCCTTGTCGTCATACGAGATGTGCTCGCTGGTCGCGCCCTTGCGGTTCAGCTTGGCCAGCGCCGGCAGGTACTTCTCGGGCTTGGCCGAACCGGCCTGCTCGATGGCGGCGATCATGTTCCATGCGCCGTCGTAGGCGTAGGGCGCGTACACGCCGGGGGCCTTCTTGAAGCGGGCTTCGTAGCGCTGCGCGAAGTCCTTGCCCGCGGCCATCTTGTCCAGCGGCACGCCGGCCAGCGAGGCGTAGGTGCCGTCGGCGGCGTCGCCGGCCAGCTTGATGAAGGTATCGCTGCGGGTCATTTCGCCCGAGACCAGCGGCGCCTTCAGGCCCAGCGTGGCCAGCTGGCGCTTCATCGGACCGGACTGCGCGTCCAGGCCGCCGTAGAAAATGGCGTCGGGAGCGGAACCCTTGATGTTGGTCAGGATGGCCGTGAAGTCGTTGGCCTTGTCGGTCGTGTACTCGCGGCGCACGATCTGGCCGCCGGCGGCCTTGACCGCCTTCTCGACCTCGTCGGCCAGGCCCTGGCCGTAGGCGGTGCGGTCGTCGATGATCGCGACCTTCTTGGCCTTCAGGTTTTCCACCATGAACTTGCCGACCGCGGCGCCCTGCTGGGTGTCGCTGGTCATCATGCGGAACGTGGTTTCGTAGCCTTGCTTGGTGTATTCCGGCGACGTGGCCATGGCGATCTGGGGCAGACCGGCCTCATGGTAGACGCGCGACGCGGGGATCGTCGTGCCCGAGTTGAAGTGCCCCAGGATGCCGACCACGTCCTGGTCGACCAGCTGCTGGGCGACCTGCACGCCCACGCGCGGATCGGCCTGGTCGTCGCGCGACACCAGCACGAACTTGGCGGGCTGGCCGTCGACCTTGATGCCCTTCTTGTTGGCTTCTTCCAGGGCCAGGTTCAGGCCATTCTGCATGTCCTCGCCGTAGTGCGATTGCGGACCCGTGAGCGGCGCGGCAAAGCCGAACTTGATGTCGGCGGCCTGGGCGCCCGCGGTCATGCCGGCGGCGGCGATGCCTGCGGCGAGAAGCTTCAAAGTGGTGCGGAACTTCATGGGGAATCCTCCGGAGTGTCGGACCTAAGATCTTGTTATACCTGAGCTTTTAGCCAGGCTTTTGGTTTTTTTACTACCGCAAGCCCGGCGGTCGCCGCGTCTTGCGCATGCATTTTCTGCAAAGTCTGGATGCCGGGTTGCGACGTCCAAACCAGAGGTGCGACCGGATTTTGCTTCCAGTGCAACCTTGCCCGATATTGGAGATAACCCTTGGATACCCAAGGGTTACCCCTCGGTCACCCTCAACCGATGGTCATGAGGCTGGCATTGCCGCCCGCGGCCGCCGTGTTCACGCTGATGGAGCGCTCGGTCAGGAGACGTTCCGGCACATAGCTGGCGCCCGCCGCCAAGGCGTCCGGCGTCAGGCCATGCACGGCCAGGATGGCGCCCGGGCGCTGCGCGATCCGCTGGTTCAGGGCTTGCAGGGCATCGCCGTCGCCTTCGAACAGCACGGCATGGTAGTCCGCCTGGTCGACCTCGGCATCGGCAAGAATGCCCGCCTGGCCCTGCTGCTCGGCATCCAGGCCGGACAGCAGCGCCTGCGCCGCGGGCGTGTCCGCGAACCAGGCGTGGTTGCCCGTCAGCCGGGCCACCGACCACTGCGCCCGCGCGCCGGCCTCGGTGGCCGCCACGCAGTACACGGCGCCGCGCGGCTCAACCATATAAGTATTGGTCTCGCCGGTCGGGCCGGGCAGCGCGATGCGCTGCGGCAGCGGCGCCGCCGCATCCAGCGCCGGCGGCAGGCCCGCCGGGCGCGTGCCCAGCAGGCGGTACATGTACAGCGGGCCGCCCGCCTTGGGGCCGGTCCCGGACAGGCATTCGCCCCCGAAGGGCTGCACGCCCACCACCGCGCCCACGATGTTGCGGTTGACGTAGACATTGCCGGCGTGGACCTGGCCGGTCACGTGGGCAATGGTTTCGTCGATGCGGGTATGCACGCCGAAGGTCAGTCCGTAGCCCGTGCCGTTGATGGCGTCAAGCAGGCCGTCCAGCTCGTCGCGCTTGTAGCGCACCACGTGCAGCACCGGCCCGAAGACCTCGCGCGTGAGTTCGCCGATGTGGTCGATCTCGATGATGGTGGGCGGCACGAAGGTGCCGTGGCGGCATTCGCCGTTCAGTTCCACCTGATCCACGCGATGTCCCGCCGTGCGCATGGTCTCGATATGCCGCTGGATGCCGTTGCGCGCCTCGGTGTCGATGACCGGGCCCACGTCCACCGAAAGGCGGTCGGGGTTGCCCACGCCGAGCTCGCGCATCGCGCCGCGCAGCATCGTCAGCACGTGCTCGGCGTTGTCTTCCTGCACGCACAGCACGCGCAGCGCCGAGCAGCGCTGTCCGGCCGAATCGAAGGCGGAGCTGAGCACGTCGAACACCACTTGCTCGGACAAGGCGGACGAATCCACCACCATGGCGTTCTGGCCGCCCGTTTCCGCGATCAGCGGAATGGTGTGGCCGTCGTCGTCCAGGCGGTCCGCCAGGGTGCGCGCGATGATGCGCGCCACGTCGGTGGAGCCGGTGAACATCACGCCGCGCACGCCCGGGCTGGCAACCAGCTGGGCGCCCACGGTTTCCCCGCGGCCCGGCAGCAGCTGCACGGCGCCGGCGGGCACGCCGGCCGCGCGCAGGATGGCCACGGCTTGCGCCGCGATCAGGGGCGTCTGCTCGGCGGGCTTGGCCAGCACGGTGTTGCCCGCGGCCAAGGCGGCCGCGACCTGGCCCGTGAAGATGGCCAGCGGGAAATTCCAGGGGCTGATGCACAGCACGGTGCCCAGCGGGCGGTGCGTGTCGTTGCTGAATTCCTGCTCGGCCTGGTCGGCGTAATAGCGCAGGAAGTCCACGGCCTCGCGGACTTCGGCGATGGCGTTGGGCAAGGATTTGCCGGCTTCGCGCACGATCAGGCCCAGCAGGGTCTGCATCTGCTCTTCCAGCAGTTGCGCGGCGCGGCGCAGGCACTGGGCCCGCTCGGCCACCGGCGTGGATTGCCAGATCGGCGAGGTATTGGCGGCCGCGCGCAGGGCGAGCTCGGCCTCGTCGGCCTGCGCCTCGATGACGTGGCCCACCACGTCGCGCAGGTTGGCGGGGTTGCGGACCTCGACGGCGCGGGCGGGATCCCAGGCCTCGCCGCCTTCGCCCAGCATGGGCGCGGCGCGCCACGGTATGCCGGCGCTGGCCAGCAGCGCGGCGGACAGCGAGCCCAGGCGGTGTTCGTTGCTCAGGTCCAGGCCCGCCGAGTTGGCGCGCGCGCCCTGTTCCGGATCGCCGTACAGCTCGCGCGGCAGCGCAATCTTCTCGTGCGGCGCGCCCAGGGGCACGATGCGCGCGGCGGCTTCGACCGGATCGGCCACCAGCGTTTCAACCGGAATGGTCTCGTCGCCGATCAGGTTCACGAACGAGGTGTTGGCGCCGTTTTCCAGCAGGCGGCGCACCAGGTAGGCCAGCAGCGTTTCGTGCGTGCCGACCGGCGCGTAGATGCGGCACGGACGGTTGAGCTTGCCTTGGGACAGCGGGCCGACCACTTCGTCGTACAGCGGCTCGCCCATGCCGTGCAGGCACTGGAACTCGTACTGCCCCGGGTAGTAGTTCTGGCCGGCCAGCTGATAGATGGCGGCCAGCGTGTAGGCGTTGTGCGTGGCGAACTGCGGATACACGGCTTCCGGGGCGCCCAGCAGCTTGCGGGCGCAGGCCAGGTAGGCCACGTCGGTGTAGAGCTTGCGGGTGTAGACCGGATAGCCTTCCAGGCCGTCGACCTGGGCGCGCTTGATTTCGCTGTCCCAATAGGCGCCCTTCACCAGGCGCACCATCACGCGGTGGCGGCTGCGGCGGGCCAGGTCGATCACGTAGTCGATCACGAACGGCGCGCGCTTCTGGTAGGCCTGGATGACGAAGCCGATGCCATTCCACCCTTCCAGTTCGGGCGCGAAACACAGCGCCTCCAGCAGATCGAGCGAGATCTCCAGGCGGTCGGCTTCCTCGGCGTCGATGTTCAGGCCGATGTCGTAGCTGCGGGCCAGCGCCGTCAGCGCCTTCACGCGCGGCAGCAGCTCGGCCATGACGCGCTCGCGCTGGGCGCGCGAGTAGCGGGGATGCAGCGCGGACAGCTTGATCGAGATGCCCGGGCCTTCATAGATGCCGCGCCCGGCCGCCGCCTTGCCGATGGCATGGATGGCCTGCTCGTAGGACGCGTAGTAGCGCTCGGCGTCCTCCGCCGTGGTGGCGGCCTCGCCCAGCATGTCGTAGGAATAGCGGAAACCGCGCGCTTCCATCTTGCGGTTGTTGGCCAGCGCCTCGGAGATGGTCTGGCCCGACACGAACTGCTCGCCCATCATGCGCATGGCCATGTTCACGCCCTTGCGCACCAGCGGCTCGCCGCCCTTGCCGATCAGGCGGGTCAGCGCCTTGGACAGCGACTGCTCGCTGCTCACGGCCACCAGCTTGCCGGTGATCATCAGGCCCCAGGTGGCCGCGTTGACGAACAGGGATTGCGAGCCGCCCATGTGCGACTTCCAGTCGCCGCGGGCCACCTTGTCGCGGATCAGCGCGTCGCGCGTGGCGCGGTCCGGGATGCGCAGCAGCGCTTCGGCCAGGCACATCAGCGCCACGCCTTCCTGGCTGGACAGCGAGAATTCCTGGATCAGCCCTTCCACGCCGCCGCCGCTGCGCTTGCCGCGCAGCTTATTGACGAGGCCGGCGGCCATGGCATGCACTTTTTCCAGATTGGGCATGCGGGCCTGGCCCAGCAGCAGCGGGACGCACTCGGGCTCGGGCCGGCGGTAGGCCGCGGTGATGGCCGCGCGCAGCACCGATTGCGGCTGCACGTCCTGGCCGAATTCGTAGAACGGAGGCGTAGGCGCCGATTGGCCTTCTCCGGCCTCGTCGTCGCCGCCGGCATCCATGCCCAGGTGGGACATCTCGGCGGGCAGATGGCCGCGCTCGATCTTGTCCAGGTAGGCGAGGATCGCCTGCTTGTGCAGCCAGTGCGGCGTGCAGTTGAGCTTGTGCGCGGCGGCCTTCAGGCGGTCGCGGAGTGCGTCATCGACTTTGACGCCGAGGGTCGTGCTGGCCATAAGAGATTGCTTCCTGTCGCATGGCAAAGGTAACACTGGGCACGAACGAAACCCAGTATGGGTAGGACCGTATGCTAGACAGGTTGCAACTGCGTTTGTATTAAGGTTAACCCTAGGTTAACCGCTTGAGATCATGCGGATTTTCCGCGCTGCGGTTCAATCCTTCAGCGCGGAGCAGCCCATCATCTGCACCGACGCCGAGCCGGCGGGCGTCTGGCCGCGGATGGCCGAGGCCATGGCGCCGGCCAGGCTGACCACCGCGCGCTGCTGCGCCGCGATCAGGCTGGGCACCGCGGAATCCGAGACGGGCTCCGTGACCACGCTGCGGCACAGCAGGCCGGAGCCGTTGGTGTTGACCGGACGCACGCGCCAGGTCGCATCCAGTTGCGCCATGCTGCCCGACACCAGCTCGAATCGCTGCACGTCCGTCTGCACGCGCCATACCGCCGCTCCGGGCCCCGGCTTGACCACCTGGACGTCCAGCGCGCCCAGTTCCCGCTTCAGGGCGTCCGACAAGGCGCCCCGCAGCTCGTCGCCCAGCGGCGAACTCCAGCGCTCCGAATACAGCGCCGACACGCTGCCGTCGCCGGTGCGCACCATCAGCTGGGGCTGGTCGGCCTGGGTGGAGATGGTGACCGGCTGCACCTCGATCAGGAACGAGGCGGGCGCGACCGCGCCGGCGGGCGCCTGGGCCGCCGGCCCTTGCAGCGTGTAGTAGTGGACGGGAGGCGACGAGCCGCAGCCCGCCAGCGCGCCGGACAGGACCAGCGCGGACAGCGCGGCGCGCAGATGAGGCCGCCTGCCGCCGTCCGGGCGCGGGAAAGCGAGCGCGCCCCCTGCGCGGGACAGGATGGCCAAGCGAGTGCAGCGTGTGGGTCGGCTGTTCATGGGTCTCTAGTTCCTGACGGGGCCGGCGCCGGGGATGGGGTCGGCGCCCCGGCCGCGCAGCAAGGCTTCGGGGTTGGATTGCAGGAAGTCGGCCAGCGCGCGCAGCGAACGCGCCGCGCGGCTCAGCTCCTGCATCGCCCTTTCCGTGTTGACCGGCAAGGACGCATCGGAGGCCAGCAGCGAATTGATGTTCGCCATCGATTCCTTGGCCTGCTTGAGCATGTTCTGCGCTTCCGGCGCCACCTGCTTGTCCAGGCGGTTCATCAGCTTGGACGTGCTGGCCAGCGTGGTGCGCAGGTCTTCGCCGATCTTGTCGAACGGAATCTTCTCGATCTTGGCGACGATGTTGCTGACCTGCTGCTGCAGCTGGTCCAGGTTGCCCGGCACCGTCGGGATGATGGCGGGGTCCGACATCTTGAACTCGACCGGCTTGGCGTTCGGGAAGTCGTCCAGCACCACATAGAGCTGGCCGGTGAGCAGGTTGGCGGTGCGCAGTTGCGCGCGCAGGCCGTGCTTGACCATCACGCCCAGCAGGCGGCCGCCCGCCTCATCGCCATCCTTGATCGCGCGCTCTCGCACTTCGTCGTAGACGCGGCCCAGGCGTTCCGGATACAGCGTGGCGTCCACCAGCGAGTAGAAGCGCTTGGAGACCGGATCGAAGTCCAGGGTGATCTGCGTGACGTCGCCCAACGTGATGCCGTTGAAGTCGATGGGCGCGCCGACCGTCAGGCCGCGGATCGACTGGTCAAAGCGCATGCGGATCGGGAAGGCCTCGCCGTCAGGGTTGGCCTTGGCGGCGGTCTCGGTGGGATACAGGTCGAAGGTCGCGTCGGCCGGAGCCGCCGCGCCGCCGTCCCGCGCCGTCTGAACCGGCTCGAAGGCCACGCCGCCCACCGCCATCGAGACCAGCGACTGCGTGCGGACCTTCAAGCCGTCCGCGTTGACGCTGAAGTCCACGCCGCTGGCATTCCAGAAACGCGTGCCGTTGGTGACGAACTTGTCGTTGGGCGCGTCCACGAACACGTCGACATTCACGGCGCTGCCGTTCTTGTCCAGGGCATAGCCAATCACGCGGCCGACATTGATGCGGCGGAAGTACACCGGCGAACCGATGTCGAGGGATCCCAGGTCGGAAGCCTTGAGCGTGAAGCGCTTGCCGGCGCGGTCATGGGTGACGGCGGGCGGAATTTCCAGCCCTTCGAAATTCAGCTTGGTGGCCCTGTTGGAATCGCCCTTGCCTTCCGCCGCGTCCACGCCGATATAGGCGCCCGACAGCAGGGTGCCCAGGCCCGACACGCCGCTCACGTCCAGCCGCGGCCGCACCACCCAGAAGTTGGTGCCCTCGCGCGCCAGGTCCGAGACTTCCTTGGCAAGCTCGGCCTGCACGACCACCCTGCTGCGGTCGGAATTGAAGCCGATGGACTTCACCGTGCCGATGTTCACGTCCTTGTAGCGCAGCTGCGTCTTGCCCACCTCCAGGCCTTCGGCGGTGTTGAAGGAAATCGAGATGTCCGGCCCAGCCTGCATCCAGGTCCGCACGACCAGCGAAATCCCCATCAGCGCGGCAACCACGGGCACCAGCCAGATCCATGAGATCCGGCGCTTCTGCTTGCGGGAGATCGCGGGAGACGCGAACTTCTCTTCACCAGATCCGGGAACTTGCTCGGACATCTACTCTTCCTTTTTGTGAGCGGGGAACAACGGCTTTTCCTAGCCCATTTCCTTGCCGGCGGCGGGCGCCGGCTGGCGCCGGGCTTCCACCGGCGCTGATTCTATTTCACCCTGGCCTTCCAGGTCCCAGCTTCGGCGCAGGTCAAAGCTCATGGCCGCCAGCATGGTCAGGATGACGACGACGCCAAACGCGGCGGCGCCCGCGCCTGCGCTGATTTCCATCAAGCCCTGGAAATCAGCCAGCGCCGCCAGCAATATAACGACAAAAACGTCCAGCATCGACCATTGGCCGATGAACTCCACCATTTGATACAGGCGGGTGCGCGGCCGCAGGTTGGTCGTGCTGCGCCACTGCTCCGTCAGGAGCAGCAGGATGAGCGCGAGCAGCTTGGTCAGCGGCACCGCCACGCTGGCGATGAACACGATCAGCGCGATGTCCCAGGAGCCCATTTCCCAAAGCTCGACGACGCCGCCCAGGATCGTATGGGCGCTGTCGCCCAGCACGGAGCTGACCTGCATCACCGGCAACACGTTGGCGGGTATGTAGAACACCACGGCGGCCAGCAGCAGCGCCCAGGTGCGGGCCCGGTGGTCGGGCTTGCGGACATGCACCAGCGCCTCGCAGCGCACGCAGTGGTGGTGTTCTTCGGGGTCGGCGTCGCGCGGCAGGGCTTGAACCTGCCCGCAAACATGGCAGCCTGCCAGGATGACGTTTGGCCCGCTCTCGGGCACATGCACCGGCGCCACGCCGACCGTCTCCGCATATCGCCAGAGCACATGCGGCGACAGGCGGCCCAGCATGGTCAGCAGGACGGTCAGGACGCCGAAGGCGGCCAGCCCGATGCCCGGCGCCACCGCCGCCATGCCGGCCAGCTTGACCACCGCGACCAGCACGCCCAGGAGGAACACCGGAATCATGCACCAGGGCCGAAGCGCGCCCAGCAACCGCATGGCGCCGCGAAAAGCGACGGGTTCGCGGCCTTGGGACAAGGGGCCAAGCACCCAGAGCAGGACAGTCAGCTGCAACAGCGGCAGCACAAAGCCGGCCAGGCCGGTCATCACCGCGACCACCCAGTGGCCCTGGCGCCAGGTAATGGAAATGGCGTCCGGCAAGGACGCCTGCTGCACCATGCCCTGTACGGCCATCGATGCGACCGGATAAGCGTTGGCCACCCCGAAGATGATCAAGGCGGAGATCGCGAGCGCCAGCCAATTGGACAAAGTAAGCCCGCTGTAGCGCCAGAGTATGGCTCCGCAGCGGGCGCAATTGGCGGTCTCGTCAGGTTCGAGCTGATGTCGGCGATAAATGCTTGCGCAGTGTTCGCATTCGATCAGCGGCTGGCGGTCCGCGGTCATTAGTCGACCAGTTCGACTTCCTGCTTGTCCGGCGCGTCCGACGAAGGCGGCTTGCCGCTGTCGTCGAAGTCCAGCGTAACCTTGCCCGCATCGTCCAGGTCGACCGTGACCGAGCCGCCGTCGACCAGCTTGCCGAACAGCAGCTCGTCGGCCAGCGCGCGCCGGATGGTGTCCTGGATAAGGCGTTGCATGGGACGCGCACCCATGAGCGGGTCGAACCCCTCCTTGGCAAGATGTTCACGCAGGCGCGTGGTGAATACGGCTTCCACGCGGCGCTCATGCAGCTGGTCTTCCAGCTGCATGAGGAACTTGTCCACCACGCGCAGGATGACGTCGCGGTCCAGCGACGCGAAGGGAATGATCGCGTCCAGGCGGTTGCGGAACTCGGGCGTGAACATGCGGCGGATTTCCGCCATTTCGTCGCCCACCATCCGCGAATTCGAAAAGCCGATCGACGGACGGTTCAGGGTCTCGGCTCCCGCGTTGGTCGTCATGATGAGGATGACGTTGCGGAAGTCGGCCTTGCGGCCGTTGTTGTCGGTCAGGGTGCCGTGGTCCATGACCTGCAGCAGGATGTTGAAGACATCCGGGTGCGCCTTTTCGATTTCATCGAGCAGCAGCACGCAGTGCGGCTGCTTGGTGATGGCTTCGGTCAGGAGGCCGCCCTGGTCGAACCCCACGTATCCCGGAGGCGCGCCGATCAGGCGCGACACCGCGTGGCGTTCCATGTATTCCGACATGTCGAAGCGCAGCAGCTCCACCCCGAGCGTGAACGCCAGTTGGCGGGCCACTTCGGTCTTGCCCACGCCCGTGGGGCCGGAAAGCAGGAAGGCGCCGATCGGCTTTTCCGGCTTGCCCAGGCCCGAGCGCGCCATCTTGATGGCGGCGGACAGCGCATCGATGGCGCCGTCCTGGCCGAACACCACGGTCTTCAGGTCGCGGTCCAGGGTGGCGAGCTTGCTGCGGTCGTCGTTGGAGACCGACTGCGGCGGAATGCGCGCGATCTTGGACACGATGTTCTCGATGTCCACCTTGCCGATCACCTTCTTCTGGCGCGAGCGCGGCAGCAGGCGCTGCGCGGCGCCGGCCTCGTCGATCACGTCGATGGCCTTGTCGGGCAGGTGGCGGTCGTTGATGAAGCGGGCCGAGAGCTCCGCGGCGGCCGACAGCGCGGCAGCCGAATAGCGCACGCTGTGGTGCTCTTCGAAGCGGCTCTTCAGGCCGCGCAGGATCTGCACGGTCTGTTCGATGCTGGGCTCGGGCACGTCGATCTTCTGGAACCGGCGCGACAGCGCGTGGTCTTTTTCGAACACGCCGCGGTATTCGGTGTACGTGGTCGCGCCGATGCACTTGAGCTGGCCGGAAGACAGGGCCGGCTTGAGCAGGTTGGACGCATCCAGCGTGCCGCCCGAGGCCGAGCCGGCGCCGATCAGCGTGTGGATTTCATCGATGAACAGAATGGCGTCGGGGTTGCCGCGGATCTGCTTGAGCACACCCTTCAGACGCTGTTCGAAATCGCCGCGGTACTTGGTGCCCGCGAGCAAGGCGCCCATGTCCAGCGAAAAGACCTGGGCGGCCTGCAGGATTTCCGGCACTTCGCCGCGCGTGATGCGCCAGGCCAGGCCTTCGGCGATGGCGGTCTTGCCCACGCCGGCCTCGCCGACCAGCAGCGGGTTGTTCTTGCGGCGGCGGCACAGCACCTGGATGACGCGTTCGACTTCGTGCTCGCGTCCGATCAGGGGATCGATGCGGCCCGCGAGCGCGGCGGCGTTCAGGTCGGTGGCGTACTGGTCCAGCGGCGACTGACGCGATTCGCCCTGTTCTTCGCCATTGGGCTGCTGCTCTTTCTGCACGGCGGCGGACTCCACCTGCGGCTGTTTGGTAATGCCATGCGACAGGAAGTTGACGACATCCAGCCGTGTCACGCCCTGCTGTTGCAGGTAGTACACGGCGTGCGAATCCTTTTCGCCGAAAATGGCCACCAGCACGTTCGCGCCGGTGACCGGCTTCTTGCCGGTGCCCCCCGCGGAAACATGCATGATCGCGCGCTGGATGACGCGCTGGAAACCCAGCGTCGGCTGCGTGTCGACCTCGGCGCCGCTCGGAATCACCGGAGTGTTTTCCGAGACGAACTGGCGCAGGTTGCGACGCAGGTCATCCAGATTGGCGGCGCATGCGCGCAGCACCTCGACGGCAGAAGCGTTGTCGAGCAGCGACAACAGCAAATGCTCGACGGTGATAAATTCGTGCCGGGCCGAACGGGCCTCGACGAAAGCCATATGCAGGCTGACTTCAAGCTCTTGGGAAATCACGCTTCCTCCGTAACGCATCGAAGCGGTCAAATACACGATTCATATTCTATGCCGATCATGGCGTAACGCCAGCGATTTCAAAAACCACGCTATCGTGGCGGCCATGTGTATCCATGACGGTAAGCGTATACCGGCCGTCTTGCGCCAGCACTAAATTAAACGGATGACCCGCCGCGCCATGACTTGCAACACGGCCGTCGAGCATCCACCATACTTCGCCTTCTGCGCCTTGCACATCCACATCCAGCGCCACCTGCTGCCTGCCGGGCACGGGCCGCAGCACCGAGCCATTGGCCACGCCGCCCAGCCGCAACGGCCCCTTGGTGGCGTCGGCATAGCCGGCAAACGACGGCGGCGCCGTTTGATTCAGCGTCCATGCCGCGCGCTGCTCGGGACATTCTCCCGAGGGCACGCTGCCCAGCCTGTAGCCCAAGGGCCAGCACGTCACGACCGCCTGCACCGTTTCGGGCCTGACGCGGACCTGCTGAGCGCCTTCCGGCAACGCCGCCACAATATCCTGCAGTAGCGGCGCCGCGACATTCGCCCCGAAAAACCCCGGGTTCGGCGTGCCGTCCGGACGTCCGACCCAAACGCCGATCGTCCATCCGTCGGTCACTCCGACCGCCCAGGCGTCCCGGAATCCGAAACTGGTTCCGGTTTTCCAGGCCAGTTGCCGGGCCGGGCTGCCCGACTGGTAGAACGGCCGGTCCGGGTGCCCGCCGCCTTCCAGGATATCGCGAACGATCCAGGCCGCGCCAGGACTCATCATACGGGACTCGACCACCGGTTGCTCCGCCCTGAGGCGGGGCCGCCCGGAGACGCCGCCGCGGGCCAAGGCCCGGTAAGCGCCCACCAGTTCTTCCAATGTGGTGCCGCCCCCGCCCAAAATCAAGCTCAAATTTGGTTGCGCGCCGGCAGGCAAACGTAACTTCACGCCTCCCGCCAGCATAACCGAGGCAAAACTCACGGGACCGACGCGGTCCAGCAAGTCCACGGCGGGCACGTTCAGGGACCGCTGCAGGGCTTGCGCCACGCTGATCGGCCCGGCGAACGCCGCCTGGAAATTGCCCGGCGCATAGCCCCCGAACGACATGGGCGCGTCGATCAGCAGGCTTTCGGAGTGGATCAGCCCCTCGTCCAGCGCCTGGGCATACAGGAACGGCTTGAGCGTGGAGCCCGGCGAGCGCACGCCGCGCACCATATCCACGTGGGCATAGCGGGTATCGTCGGAAAAGTCCGCCGACCCCGCGTAGGCCTTGACCTCCAGCGTGTCGTTGTCCATCACCAGCACCGCCATCGACACTTTGGGCGGGAGGTTGTCGACCCGGTCCAGCAGCATGCGCTCCACGGCGGCCTGCATATCGGCGTCCAGGGTGGAGGTCACCAGCGGCGGCCGCTCTCCCGGGCGGCGCGCGGCGGACCGCCCGCCCGCTTCCTGCAACAGCCGTTGCGCGGCCAGCGGCGCCAGCCAGCGCGCCCGCAGCGGCGGCGCGATCACGGTTTCGATCTTGGCATCGGCCACCTCGGCCGGCGTCCAGCGGCCAAGCTCGGCCATGCGGTCCAGCACCTTGTCGCGCGCGGCCTGCGCGGCCTCGGGATGGCGGTCGGGGCGCAGGCGCGAGGGCGCCTGCGGCAAGGCGGTCAGCATGGCGGCCTCGGCCGGGCTGAGGTCGCGGGCCGGCTTGCCCAGCCACAGCCGCGAGCCCATCTCCACCCCTTCCACGATGCCGCCCATCGGGGCATGGGTCAGGTAGAGCGACAGGATCTCGTCCTTGCTGTAATGCATTTCCAGCTGCACAGCGCGCCAGGCCTGCCGCGCTTTCGCGGACATCGAGCGCGAGGGCTTGCCGGCCAGTTGCGGATCGATCAGCCGCGCGACCTGCATGGTCAGCGTGGATCCGCCCGACACGATCCGGCGGTTGGTGGCCCACTGCCAGCCCGCGCGCGCCAGCGCCACCGGGTTCACCCCGGGGTGCCAGTAGAACCAGCGGTCCTCGTACGTCAGCAGGGTTTCCAGGTAGCGTTCGGACACCTGGTCCGGCTTGACCGGGTAGCGCCAGATGCCATCGCGGCTGGGGTAGTTGCGCAAGGGCGTGCCGTCGGCGGCCACGACGACCGCCGCTCCGCCCGAATCGATGGGAGGCAGCGGATAGAGGCGGTCCAGCGCGAACAGCAACACGGCCAGCGCCGACAACGCGCTGGCCGCAAGGATTGCGCGCCGCCGCCAGCGGCGGACGCGCGCAGCGCCCGCCGCCGGGGTGGCGTCGGCGTTCAAGGACGCCTGGCGCCGCGATCGCGGATTTCGACCGTGCTCCATTGCTCACCCACGCCGCGGATTTCGGGGCGGTACATATCCTCGGCCATCGTCGACGGCACCGCGTAGCGGCCCGGCGTCACGACGCGCACCAGATAGAACACGTCCACCTTGCCGCGGCCCAGCGAAACCGCCGCCACGTAGCGGTCGTCGCGGAACTCGCGATGCTTGATGTTCGAATCGGACATGGCTTCGGCCACGCGGCGTCCGCCGATCGTCCATTCCTGCATCTCGGGGCTTTGCGACAGGTTCAGGTTCTCGACTTCAAACCCGGCCGGCACGCGGTCCACCAGCAGCCCGTCGGGGATGTTCTGGTTGGCGCTGGCCTGCACCCAGACCACCAGCATGTCGCCGGTCTGCAGCGTGCCGCCATCCCAGGGACGGCCGTCCGGACGGTACCAGCCGCGCTTGAGCTGGATGATGTCGTTGCGCGGCGCGGGCGTCGCGGTCGGGCTGCCCTGGATGTCGTATTCGACGAACAGGGACTGGCTGCCGGTGTTCAGCAGTTGCGCGCCCGCCAGTTCGGCCGCCGTCAGCGAGACGGTCTGGTCGCTCTTGCCGCCGGCGAGCGGCTTGCGCGCGCCGTTGACCGTGAGCGTGGCTTCCCACGGCGCGCCCTTGTCGCCGCCGGCCGCGCGCGCGGCCAGCAACAGCGCCATCTGCTCTTGCGTGGACAGATAGGCGCGGTTGCCCAGGCGGCCCGCCAGTTGCGTCAGCAAGGTCTCACTGCGCTCGTGGCGAAGCTCGTACTGGCTGAGCAGCGCATAGGACAGCGCGTAGTCGCGCACGCTGCTGCCGTAGTCGCCCATCCACTCGTCGTAGTAGGCGCTGCTCCGGTTGCCGGCATTGATGCCGTAGGCGCGCGTCATGGCCAGGTCGAGCGCCTGCTTCATGCGCCCTTCATCGCCCATCAGCTTGAACGCGGCGGCCAGCTGGACCAGCGGCAGCGGCGAACGCGCGCGCTCCTGGTAATTGTCAAAGAGCTGGCGCACGGTCGACAGGGGCGCCTTCTTGTCGCGCGCCAGCGCGAGCGCGGCGGTGGCCAGGCCGGCAAAGCGCCGATGGTCTTCGCGCAAGACATTGGCGTCGCCGCTGTCGATGCGGCCCGCTTCGACGTTGCGGCGCAGGTTGGCCGACCATGTGCCGAATCCGCCCGTGCTCTGCTGCACCTGCTCCAGCAGCCACTGTCGCGAACGGTCCAGCGACGCCTCCGGCACTTCAAAGCCCTTGTCGCGCGCATCCTGCATGAAGCCCACGGCATAGGCCGTCAGCCACACGTCGCGGGACGATGCGCCGCTCCACAGGTTGTAGGAACCCACCGAATTGCGCATGCCGGACAGGCGGCCGATGGCGCCCGCCACCTTGGCGGCGCGTTCCGCCTGGGTGCGCGGCTTCAGGCCGAACTGCTTGGCCGCGTCCTCGTCGAGCATCACCCACGGCATGGCCGCGCTGATGGTCTGCTCGGTGCATCCATAGGGATAGGTGAGCAGGCCTTCGACCAGGCGGTTGACGTTGAACGGCGGACGGTTCGAGACGGTCATGCTGACGGTCGTGGAATCCGGATAGTAGGATGCCACCCACGACGCCTGCGGCGCCTGGGACTCGCCCGGATTCAGGCGCAGGCGCCGCACCTGGCGCTCGGCCGCGTAGGCCGGCTGCACCTGCAGCACCGATTCGCGCACGATGTGCACGGGCTTGCCGCCGCCCTGCCCGTCCACGGTCAGGCGCATCAGGCCCAGGCCGTACGAGCCGGTGGTGGTCGCGTTAAAGCGCAGCGTCGTCCGTTGCTTGTCCTTCAGCGTAATGGTGCGCACGCCATCGATGATGGCCAGCGGATCCAGGGCCTCCAGCTTGATCGACACCTTCTGCTCGGCGCCGCTCAGGTTGGTCACGTCCAGCGCGATCGCGGCCTGGTCGCCCGGCGTGATGAAGCGCGGGGTGTTCAGCTCGGCCACGATGGGAGCGGCCACCACCATTTCGGTGTCGGCGCTGCCGTAGTTGTCGGGCGTGAAGGCCACGGCCATCAGGCGCAGCGTGCCGTTGAAGTCGGGCAGGTCCAGGGGGATGTCCGCCTCGCCCTGCGCGTTAAGCAGGACCGGGCCGGAGAACAGGTCGACCAGCTTGACCTTCTTCGGCAGGCTCTTGCTGTCGCCGCGCATCGCGGCGTCGCCGCCCCACTTCAGCTTGCCCTTGGTGCCGTCCATCTTCTCGATCAGCTTGCCGTACATGTCCAGCAATTCGGGCGCGTAGCGGTGCTTGCCGAAGAAGTAGTCCAGCGGATCGGGCGTGGCGTACTGGTTGATGTTCAGGATGCCCACGTCCACGGCGGACAAGGTCACCGTGGCCTGCTTGCCCTGGGCGCCGTCGACCTTGACGCGCACGGTCGTCTTGGTCTCGGGCACGACCTTGGGCGCGGCGGTCAGCTTGACGTCCAGCTTGCGGTCGGCGCTGGCGATCGGCAGGAAAGCCAGGCCCAGCGCGCGCGCCGGGGTCACGCGGTCGCCCTCGCTGCCGGGACGGAACACCGCCGCGGCAACGTACAGGTCGTGGCGCTTCCAGCTCTTGTCGATGGGGATCTCGACCTGCGTGCCCGTCGCCTTCACGGCCACCCAGGCGGACCACAGCATGCGGTCGCCTTCGACGGTGATCAGCGCCTGGCCGTCGTGCGGCGGCGTAAGCGTCAGCTTGACGCTGTCGCCCGGCTTGGCCGGCACGCCTTCCAGCTTCATCTGCACGCGGTCCGGACGATTGCCCATGGCGTCGGCGTCCTGCGCGTTCCAGCCCGCATAGAAGCGGTAGCGCATGGTCTGGCCCGTTTCCGGGTCCGCGATCTCGAGGCGGTAGCGGCCCCATTTGACCGGGACGGTCAGCTGGACGCGGTCATTCAGCGCGATCTCGCGCGAGTCCACCAGTTCCTCGGTTTCCGTGTAGCCGCTGTTCCAGCCGCGCTGGTCGTCAAACCGCCAGTAATACTGGCGCTCTTCGCGGAACAGGCGCATCTGGGCCTGGGCCAGCGGCTCGATCTTGCCTTCGGCATTCGCGCGGATCACTTCGAAACCGGCGGGCGCGCCTTCGCGGGCCACGTCGCTGTCGAATTGCGGACGCACGGCGATCAGCTTGGCGGCGGGCCAGACGCTGCGCTCGATGGAACGCACTACCGGGCGGCCGCCGGATTCCAGCAGGCTGGCCGACACCCGCACCTTCATGGGCGAATGCGTGCCTGCCGTGTTCGGGTTGACTTCCAGCTGCGCGTAACCCTTGTCGTCCAGCGCCGCCTCGGGCAGTTCGCCGAAGCTGCGGCGCGTGTCGTCGGCCACATCGCCAAAGATGAAGCCCGGCCACTGCTGGGCCAGCGCGTAACGGTCGCGCTTGACCTGGAACGTGGACAGGAGGCGGTTGCCCGCGGCGGGCGCGCCATAGAGATAGTCGCCCTGCACATCCACGGTCAGTTCATCGTCCGGCGACAGCACCTGCTGTTCGGACGTGAGCGCCATCTTCATGCGCTCGGGCAGGAATTCCTCGACCTGGAACTTCCAGGACGCGTCGGGCGCGCGC
Source organism: Achromobacter sp. NPDC058515 (assembly GCF_042721735.1). Classification (NCBI taxonomy): domain Bacteria; kingdom Pseudomonadati; phylum Pseudomonadota; class Betaproteobacteria; order Burkholderiales; family Alcaligenaceae; genus Achromobacter; species Achromobacter sp. NPDC058515. The sequence continues at coordinate 125,761 of NZ_JBHXNI010000016.1, read as the reverse complement.
GATGCGGGATCGACGCGCAACTCGAGCAGCCACGAACCGGTCTGCGCGTCCAGCGGCAGATCGATCGCGCGCTCGACGTAGCCCGGCAGGTCCTTTTTGGGTTGCCAGAGCGTGGTCTGCACGGTGCGCCCATCGGGACGCTTGAGCGTGGCGGTCAGGGGCGACGGCGCCAGCACGCGTCCGTCCAGGTCGCGCGGCAGCACCGAGACCGTGAAGGTCTCGCCGGGGCGGTACAGATTGCGGCCGGCGTAGACGAACAGGTTGTTGGGGCGCGACGCATGCCCGCCCGTGTCGAACTCGGACAGGTCCAGAGCCGGCTCGGCCAGCGCCAGCACCGTCATTTCCTTGTCGCGCGAGGCGCGGATGACGCGCGCGTTGGCGAAACTGCCGTCGAAGCGGACATGGCCCTGCGCGTCGGCGGCGGCCTTGGCCAGCGATTTGCCGGCGCCGTCCACCAGTTCGAACACGGCGCCCGATATCGCCTGGCCGCTCTTTAGCGACACGGAATAGGCTTCGATGCGGTCGCTGTAGCGGCGCGCGTGCAGGCCGATGTCGCTGACATAGAAGTATGTCACCTGATATTCATAGCGGAAGCGGCCGGGCTGGCTCATGACCGCGATATAGATGCCGGGCTCTTGCAGTTCCTTGACGCCTTCAACGGGCAGGAACGTGACATGGCGACGGTTGGGCTTGTCGTCGGTGACGAAGCGGCCCTGATAGACGCTGGTCGTCAGCGAGTTCAGGCGGTCCAGGTCCCAGTTGCTGACCGAGCCCTTCAGGCTGCGGTTGTCGGAATAGCGCCAGCCGTCGTCTTCGTCGTAGCGGCCGCCGTCCTCGTCGTCGGACGCGGCGCTCGTGTTGCGGCCGATGCCCAGGACGGTTTCAAACAGCTCGGGCACGCGCTCGGGGGCCACGCGCAGGAATTGCACGTCCACCTCGGGCACGTTCACCGTGGCCACGGGCAGACCGCCATTCTGTCCGGCCGGCAGCACCACGCCGCGGCTGGCGAAATAGAAGGACGGCGGCATGGCCTGCGTGTTCACTTCGCAATGCGAGCCCTCGGCCAGCTTGACCTTGTCGCCCGCGCCGGGCAGGCCTGCGCGCACCGTGATGGCGTACTTGCGCTGCGGGGAAACATAGGGGAAATACACCATGCGCGGGTTTTCGCCCACGACCCAGCTGCCCTTGACGATCTTGCCCTTGGGCGCGGAATCGCCCGGCTTCACCGAGGCGGGCTGGTCGCCCGCCGACGCGGCGGATTCGCTGTCGTCGTCGACCTTGCCCGACGTGGCGCCGGTGTCTGTCACCTGCAGGAAGCTGTCCAGGTTGGCCTTGGCGTCCACGGGCTGGGTGAACGTGACGGACAGCGCCAGCGCGTCGTTGTATTGGCGCGGCTGGCAGGTCAGCGCGGCAAAGGGATCGGCCGCGCCGACCACCGCGCTGGCGGGCAACGCCGGGGCGCCGCCTGTCGCTTGCGGGGCCGTGGGGGCCGCGGTTTGGGAAGATGGCGCGGGGGCCGGGCTTGCCGCCTGCCGGTCCTTGCCCATCCACCAGCCTATGCCGATGGCGCCCGCCAACACCGCAACACTGGCAACCGCCAGCCAGGTCTTGCTGATCTTTCCACTCACGGCCAACCTCCCCGCCTACTCGAATGCAACACTCCTTAGCGGCGGAGCTGCCGACCCAACATGCGCCGCACGCTTCTCGGTACGCGGCTGTTCACACTAGAGCCCTGAACGCAATGGACAGCACAACGCCGCCATTGCTGGCGGCGCTTTCATTGTTGGTATCAAACCGGTTCCATCACGCACTGAAGCGGGTGCTGGCGCGCCCGCGCATACTGCCCGACCTGGGCAATGCGTGTCGCGGCCAGGTCGCGCGGATATACCCCGCACACGCCGCGTCCTTCGTGATGCACCTGCAACATGATCCGTGTCGCCTCTTCCTGATTCTTATTGAAGAACTTCTGCAGCACTTTCACGACGAACTCCATTGGCGTGTAGTCGTCATTGAGCAACAACACCTGGTACATCGGAGGCGGCGCGGTGCGAGCCGATGCCTTCTCGACGACCAAATCATGCTGGGTATCCAAGGTAGAACTCATAGGGCGGGTATTCTATTTAAACTGGGGACGGCAACCACTCAACTTACTGAAAATTACACGCAGAAATACGTAGTATCCATACTTGACGCAACGAAGAAAAGCGGCGCATTATCCACGCATTCTGGGGTTTTCAATTCATCGAAAATCTGCCAGGAAGCCGGAGGGGGGACAGGGGTCTAGACCACAATGCCCTTCTGTCAACATACGATTCAATGAGGCAGGCCGCATGTCAGATTCGACCGCAACCGCCGTCCAAGGGGACAATCCCAAATCGACGGGCACCGTCAAATGGTTCAACGATGCAAAGGGGTTTGGCTTCATTACGCCCGACGACGGCGGTGAAGATCTGTTCGCCCACTTCTCGTCCATCCAGATGAATGGTTTTAAAACCCTGAAAGAAGGCCAGAAAGTAGCCTTCGAGATTATCCAGGGGCCTAAAGGCAAGCAGGCGCTGAATATCACGGCTGCCTGAGTTACCCTTTAAGGCGCAACGGTAAGGTTGCGCCATTATCCAGGCGGGGCTTTCGGGCCCCGCCTTGTTATTTTCTTATTACTGCGCCGGGCCATGCTGAAGAATGCCGTTTTGTTTCCCGTTGATCATACGTTGTTCAAAACAGCGTTCTCGTTCTTTAAAGCCGCAACGCTGAAAGCCGCAGCCCTGGCATTGGCCGCCGCGGCCGTCGCCCTGCCCGCCGCCGCGCAGGCGCAGACAGGCCCGCAAGCCCCGCTGCCCACCACGCAACTGTCGGCCGGCATCCATATTATCCGCGCAGAAGTCGCCAACACGGAAGCCACCCGCCGCGACGGCCTGATGTTCCGTAAGGAGCTCGCGGGCAACGACGGCATGCTGTTCGTTTTCGAACAGCCGGACGTGCAGTGCTTCTGGATGCGCAATACGCTCCTGCCGCTCTCGATTGCCTTTATCGCCGACGACGGCACGATCGTCAACATCGACGACATGGCGCCGCAGACCGAAGACCCGCATTGCGCCAAGAAGCCAGTGCGCTACGCCCTGGAAATGGCCCAGGGCTGGTTCGAGCAGCATGGCATCAAGGCGGGCAAGAAGCTGGACGGCTTGCCCTGAACGGCGCGCCGGGGCCCAGCGCCCTGCCGCGAATGCAAAAAGGGAGCCCCGCGGGGCTCCCTTTTCATTCCCGCCCCGGCTTGGCGGCGGGAACGGCGCTCAGACGCGCTCGATGATCAGCGCGATGCCCTGGCCGACGCCGATGCACATCGTGCAAAGCGCATAGCGGCCGCCGGTGCGGTGCAGCTGGTTGATCGCGGTGGTGGCCAGGCGCGCGCCGCTGGCGCCCAACGGGTGGCCCAGGGCGATCGCGCCACCGTTGGGGTTCACGCGCGGGTCATTGTCGGCAATGCCCAGCTGGCGCAGCACGGCCAGGCCCTGGGCGGCAAACGCTTCGTTCAGCTCGATCACGTCCATCTGGTCCAGCGTCAGGCCGGTCTGGGCCAGCACCTTCAGCGTGGCGGGCGCCGGGCCGATGCCCATGATGCGCGGCGCAACGCCGGCGGTCGCCATGCCCACGACGCGCGCACGCGGGGTCAGGCCGTGGCGGGCAGCGGCCTTTTCGTCGGCCAGCAGCAGCGCGGCGGCGCCGTCGTTCACGCCCGACGCGTTGCCGGCCGTGACGCTGCCGCCTTCGCGGACCACGCCCTTGAGCTTGGCCAGCGATTCCAGCGTGGTTTCACGCGGGTGCTCGTCCTTGGAAACGATGACGGGGTCGCCCTTTTTCTGGGCAATCGAGACCGGCACGATCTCGGCGTCGAAGAAGCCTTCCTTCTGGGCGCGGGCCGTCTTTTGCTGGCTGGCCAAGGCGAACAGGTCCTGGTCGGCGCGGCTGATGTTGAAATCGTCGGCGACGTTCTCGGCCGTTTCGGGCATCGAGTCCACGCCGTACTGCGCCTTCATCAGCTTGTTGATGAAGCGCCAGCCGATCGTGGTGTCATAGATGGCGGCGCTACGCGAGAAAGCGCTGTCGGCCTTGCCCATGACGAAGGGCGCGCGGCTCATGCTTTCCACGCCGCCCGCCAGCATCAGGCCGGCTTCGCCGGCGCGGATGGCGCGCGCGGCGCCGCCGATGGCGTCCAGCCCCGAACCGCACAGGCGGTTGACCGTGGCGCCGGGCACTTCGATGGGCAGGCCGGCCAGCAGCGTGGCCATGCGGGCCACGTTGCGGTTGTCTTCACCGGCCTGGTTCGCGCAGCCCATGATGGCGTCGTCCAGTTCTTCCCAGCGCACGCCGGGGTTGCGCGCCACCAGGGCCTTGATGGCTACGGCAGCCAGATCGTCGGGGCGCACGGAAGCCAGCGCGCCGCCGTAGCGGCCGAAGGGAGTGCGGATCGCATCACAAATAAAGGCATTCACGGTCATGAGAAGCTCGGAGTGAAGTGAGGAAAAACGGGATCGATCGATGTTAACGCAGCGCTTTCGCGCCAAGTTGGTGCATGGTCAGGATGTCCGCAGCACGGACAGTGTCCAATGGCTGTTCACTTGAGCGCGCGCGCCCATGGGGCAATGATGCACGATTTCAGGGCGCTGCGGGTTTGGCGGCCCGCCCCGCGTCCACGACGGCCTGCCGGCGAAAGCGCCCCGCCGCCAGATGATAGAAGGGCTGCGGGCAGAATTGGCGCGACACGCCGGAAGCCAGCAGCGACCCCACCAGCAGCCAGAACAGCATGGGCTGGCTGCCCGTCATTTCCATCACCACGACGCTGGCGGTCAGCGGCGCCTGCGTGGCCGCGGCCAGGAAGGCGGCCATCGACACCAGGACGAGCACGCGCTGGTCGACGCCCTCGCCCGCCAGTTGCCAGATGTGATGGCCGATGCCCGCGCCGGTGGTCAGCGCCGGCGTGAAGATGCCGCCGGGAATGCCCGCCCAATACGACGCGACGGTGGCCGCCAGCTTGGCCAGCCCGAAGCCGGCCGGCACCGATTCCTTGCCGTTGAGCAGATCCGCCGCCGCCGCATAGCCGGTTCCATAGACGCTGCCGGCGGTGCACAGGCCGATGACGGCCAGCGCCAGCCCCATGATGAAGGCGGTCCAGATGGGATGGGCGCGTATCCAGGCGCGCCAGGACAGCGGCGCCGCGCCCGCCGGGCCCTTGCCCAGCAAGCGGGCGAAGATGCCGCCCAGCGCGCCGTTGAGCGCGCCGCAGATCACGATCCACATCAGCATGTTCTGGGCGAGCGGCGCGCCGCCGAACGTCCCGAAGTAGGGATTGTTGCCCATCACCGCCACCACCAGGAAGCCCGCGGCCAGCACGCCGATCAGCACCAGCCGCTGCCAGCGCAGCACGGTGCCCCGTCCCAGTTCCTCGATGGCGAAGATGACGCCCGCCAGCGGCGCATTGAAGGCGGCCGCCAGGCCGCCCGCGGCGCCGGCGGCGATCAGTTCATTGGCATGGAAGCCCCGCAGCTGCACGCCGCGCCGCTTCCAGAATTCGCCCCAGGACAGCATGAGGGCCGCCCCGACCTGCACCGACGGCCCCTCCCGGCCGATCGAGGCGCCGGCCAGCATGCCGAAGAATGCGAGCGGAATCTTCCACAGCGTCTGCCCCAGCGACACCAGGCTCTTCTGGCTGGGGCCGGGCGGCAGGGAAAGGGCGCCGATGACTTGGGGAATGCCGCTGCCGGCCGCATTGGGCGCATAGCGCAGGGTCAGCCAGCGCAAGGCGGCCAGGCTGAGCGGCGTCACCAGCAGCGCCAGCCAGCCGTTGTAGGCCACCCACTGGCGGTTCCAGTCCAGCGCCTTGTCGGCCAGATAGGTAAAGCCCAGCGACATCAGGGCCACGAGGGCGGCGCCCCCAAGCAGCAGTCCGAACTGCATGCTCTTGCGCGACAGGCGATTGATCTGGCGCACCTTGCGGCGCGATAGCCGGCGCGTGCGGGCAATGATCCGGCGTAAGGGGTCGGGCAGGCTCATGGTCGGCGCGAAGGCGGCGGGAGGTGGCTAACCATACCACTCCCGCCTCGCCCGCAGCCTGAACCGCGGTCATCGCGCCGCCGCCCCGAAGGCGCCGGTCAGAACGCCGACCAGTCGTCTTCCGACGCGCGCGCCAGGGCGGGCCGCGCCGCTACCGGCCGCGCGGCGGATGCCGCCGGCTTGCGCGGGGCCTGCATCAGCCGGGCCTGGGCTTCCTGCGCGGAGCCGCCGCCCGCGTCGACCTTGAAGCGGCGCACTTCCTGCGCCAGGCGGCCGGCCTGCTCCTGCATGCTGGCGGCAGCGGCGGCCGCCTCTTCCACCAGCGCGGCATTCTGCTGGGTCACCGCATCCATCTGCGCCACGGCCTGGTTCACCTGGCCGATGCCGGACGACTGCTCTTCCGAAGCGCTGGCGATCTCGCGCACCAGCGTTGCGACCTGGCGCACGCTGTCCACCACTTCGCGCATCGTGCGGCCGGCTTCGTCCACCTGCCGCGTGCCGCCTTCGACGCGCGTGACGGATTCGTCGATCAAGGCCTTGATTTCCTTGGCGGCGACCGCCGAGCGCTGCGCCAAGGTGCGCACCTCGCCCGCGACGACGGCAAAGCCGCGGCCCTGTTCGCCCGCGCGCGCCGCTTCCACGGCGGCGTTGAGCGCCAGGATGTTGGTCTGGAAGGCGATGCCGTCGATCACGCCCGTGATATCGGCGATGCGGCGCGAACTGTCGGAGATCGCGCTCATGGTCTGGACCACGCCTTCGACCACCTCGCCGCCGCGGACGGCGACGCTGGACGCCTGGCTGACCAGACGGTCGGCCTCGCTGGCGTTGCTGGCGTTCTGCTGCACGGTGCTGGTCAGCTCTTCCATCGACGCCGCGGTCTCTTCCAGCGACGAGGCCTGCTCTTCGGTGCGCTGCGACAGGTCGGAGTTGCCCTGGGCAATCTGCGAGGATGCCGAGGCTATGCTCTCGCAACCGTCGCGCACGTCCTTGACGATGCGGGCCAGGCTTTCGTTCATGGCCTTCAGCGCGCCCATCAGGTCGCCGGTTTCATCGCGCGTGGCGACCCGGATATCCGTGGTGAGGTCGCCCGCGGCCACCTGGCGGGCGGCCTTGACCGCCTGGTCCAGCGGACGCACGATGCCGCGCGTGACGAGCCACCCCAGCAGCATGCCGATGGCCACGCCCGCCACCGCCAGGGTGATCATGACTGCCCGCACCGTGCCGTACAGGTCCGTGCCTTCCTGCACGGTCTGCGCCGCCGTCTTCTCCTTGCCCACCGCCAGGCTCGTCATCAGGCTGTCGAGCTTCTCGGACGTGGTGATCACGCGCTTCTCGATCTCGGCCACGCGTGGATCGCTCTGCGTCAAGGCTTGCGACCGCGCCGCGTCGAAGAACGCCGCCGACTCGCGCTTCCAGATCGCCTCGGTTTCGGCGAACTGCGCCAGCAAGCGCTTGCCCTCTTCCGCGTAGAAGTTCGCGCTGGCCTTTTCGCGCAGCGCGTCCATGGTCTTGACGGCGTCATCGAACTGCTTGCGCAGCGCCTGGCGCTCCTGGTCCGTGGACGCGGCCAGGTAGCCGCTGCGCGCGCGGCCCGCGTAGATTAGATTGATGTTGGCCTCTTTCATGTCCGAGATGCCGCGCAGCTCGGTGTCGTAAAGCCGGTCGTTCATGTCATTGATGCGGGCCAGCCCCCAGACGCCAAAGGCCCCGATCGCTCCTCCTATCACCGCCACCAGCAGAAACGCGCCCGTCAGACGAGCGCCAATGCGCAACCCCGAAAATAACCGCAACATGCTTCCCTTCCCTGTAATTACCCCGGTTTATGGCGGGCATGCCGCAGTCGTGGGCCCCGTGGTTCAGTCGCAGACCGGTGGCAACGATAGCGGGCGGATTTCCTAGGGATAACCCTGAAAAAAAGGGTGTTTATTCGTCACTTCGCGGCAATGAAATCGACAATCGACAGGGTTTTGAAACGCTGTTTTTCCGCGCAAAAAGAAAAACCCCTCGCGTGTGCGAGGGGTTCTTGTCAGGGGCAGCGGCGCTGGCGCCGCGTGCTCGCCTGCGCTTGCCGGTCAGGCAAAGTTCTTGGCGGCGAATTCCCAGTTCACCAGTGCCCAGAAGTTTTCCAGGTACTTGGGACGGGCATTGCGGTAGTCGATGTAGTAGGCGTGTTCCCAGACATCACAGGTGAGCAGCGGCGTGTCGGCCGTCGTCAGCGGGGTGGCGGCGTTGCTGGTGTTGACGATGTCGACCGTGCCGTCGGTCTTCTTGACCAGCCAGGTCCAGCCCGAACCGAAGTTGCCGGCTGCCGACTTGTTGAACGCTTCCTTGAAAGCGTCGAAGCTGCCCCACTTGGCATTGATGGCGTCAGCCAGCTTGCCCGAGGGTGCGCCGCCAGCCTTGGGGGCCAGGCTGTTCCAGTAGAACGTGTGGTTCCAGATCTGGGCGGCGTTGTTGAAAATGCCACCCGAGGACTTCTTCACGATGTCTTCCAGCGACAGCGTTTCGAATTCCGTACCCGGGATCAGGTTGTTCAGGTTCGTGACGTAGGTCTGATGGTGCTTGCCGTAGTGGAACTCCAGCGTTTCCTTGGAGATATGCGGAGCCAGCGCGTCCAGTTCGTAAGGCAGGGGGGGAAGAGTATGTGCCATGTGATGGTTCCTTCTGTTGAGTGCACGATCAAGCCGTTCAATTGTATCGGCAACTAATGAGGATACCGCGTTAACCCCGCGTCCGCGCGGGGTTAACGGACACATGCGACGCAGTTCACATCAGGTGGCGTCGCGCGTCTTGCGAGTCTGCTGGACCTGGACCTGGGCGCCGCCCTGCGCAAAGCTCAGGTCCAGCGCCTGCCCGGCGGACAGGCCGCCGGCATCGCGCACGATGCGGCCTTCGGCATCGCGGGCAATCGCATATCCGCGCGCCAGCGTATTGCCCGGATCCAGCGCGCGCAGTTGCCCGGTGGCGGCAGCCAGGCGGTTGCGGCCCTGGACGAGCAGGCGCGCATGGGCCAGGCCCAATTGCCGCACGGCGCCGGCCAGGCGGTCGGCGGCGCGGCCCGTATCCGGGACGCGATGCGTCAGCCGCTGGGCAAGCAGGTTGACGCGCGCGGTGCGGCGGCCTTGCGGCGCGGACCAGGCCGAAGCCAGGCGGAAGCGCAGACTGTTCAGCCGTTCGCGCTGGTGCTCCAGGCGCTGGGCCGGGGACACCAGTTGCGCGGCCGCCCGGTCCAGGCGCTGGGCCGCGCGCTCCAGCCTGCGCTGCTGGCCGCGCGCCATCGACTGGGCGGCCTGCATGACCCGGCCCAGCAATTCGGAGCGCGGCGCGCAGGCCAGCTCGGCCGCGGCCGTCGGCGTGGGCGCCCGCACATCGGACACGAAGTCCACGATCGTGAAATCGGTCTCGTGCCCGACGCCGCTGATGACCGGAATCTCGCTGGCCGCCACCTGGCGGGCCAGATCCTCGTCATTGAAGCTCCAGAGGTCTTCGATGCTGCCGCCGCCGCGCACGAGCAGCAGCGTGTCCACCTCGGCGCGCTGGTTGGCCATCCGCACCTGCGCGGCCAGCCTGGCGGCCGCGTCCGCGCCCTGCACCGGCGCCGGATAGATGATGACCGGCACCTGGGGCGCGCGGCGGGCCAGCGCCGACAGGACGTCGCGCAGCGCGGCGGCGTGCAGGGAGGTGACCACGCCGATCGCGCGCGGCAGGCGGACGGGGTCGCGCTTGCGGGCCGGATCGAACAGGCCTTCGGACGCCAGTTGCTCTTTCAGCCGCAGGAAGGCCTCATAGAGGTTGCCCAGGCCGGCGCGGCGCATGGCGTCGGCCTGCAGTTGGTAGTCGCCGCGGGGCTCGTACAGGGAAACCCGGGCCCGGATTTCCACCTGGTCGCCCGCCCTGGGCACGAAACCCACCGCGCTGGCGCGGCCGCGGAACATGACAGCCCGCACGGAGGCGCGGCTGTCCTTGAGCGTGAAGTACCAATGCCCGGAAGCCGCCTGCGTGAAATTGGAAATCTCTCCGCGCACCCATAACGCCGGGATGCTGCGCTCCAACAACTGCCCCACGGCTTGGTTCAGCTGGGCAACCGTCAGGATATCCCGCGTAAACGCGTTGTTTGTGACTGCAAATTCAATTGTCATGAGGCTTTCCGATGCATACCTGTCCACAGGGCATACGTAGCGGGGCGCCATGATACCGCGTCCCCAGGAAATTGCAGCAACTGCCCAGACAGCCAGCATTCTCGGTGCAAGCAGTTGATTTTTATGGCGTTTTTACATCAATTACGGTGCGCGAAATTGAAGCAAACAAGCGCGCGCCCTGTGTCCATAAGCGTTCCGGCGAAGTTTTGCACAGAATTATCCACAGATTCTGTGGATAGTTTCGGGATCGTCCCGCCTTGCCACAAGTCCGCCGCACCGTTACAGTTTCGGCTTGTTCAGACGCCAACGCGCGCCGCCCGGCGCGCCCCGGCTCCCCAGGAGTTGAACGCTTTGCTTTCCATTTTGCGCGAGGCCGGCTGGCCGATCTGGCCCCTGCTGGCGACATCCGTGCTGGGCTTGGCGCTGATCTTCGAGCGCTTCCTTTCCCTGCGCCGAAGCCTGATCCTGCCACGCGGCCTGAACGACCAGGTCGTGGAGATGCTGCGCAACCATCAGGACACCCCCGAATCGATCCACCGGCTGGAACGCAACTCGCCGCTGGGGCGGGTGCTGGCCGAGGTGATGCGCCATCGCCACCTGCCCCGCGAAGAGCTGCGCAACGTGGTCGAGGACGCCGGCCGGGTAGTCGCGCATGACCTCAGCCGCTACATCTCCGCCATCGGCACCATCGCCGTCGTCGCGCCGCTGATGGGCCTGTTCGGCACCGTCGTCGGCATGATCGAGATCTTCGGCTCCTATACGCCCGGCGGCGGCGACCCGGCCCAGCTGGCGCGCGGCATCTCGATGGCCCTGTACAACACCGGCTTCGGCATCCTCATCGCCATTCCCGCCATGATCGCGCACCGCTACCTGCGCGGCCGCGTGGACGGCTACCTCAGCGCCATGGAGCAGGCCGCCTCGCGCCTGATCCGCGCCATCTCCCCCACGTCCGGCGCGCGCGAGGGCCGTTCATGAATTTCCGAGGCTCCCGGGGCGAGCGCGACGAGCTGGACATCAACCTGATCCCGCTCATCGACGTCCTGCTGGTCATCCTGATCTTCCTGGCGGCAACCACGTCGTTCGCGCGGTTCACCCAGCTGAAGGTGACGCTGCCCGAGGCTTCCACCCAGCAGGACACGCCCCCGGCGCTGGAAGTGGCCGTGAGCCAGGACGGACGCTTTGCGCTCAACGGCACGCTCATCGACGTCTCCACGCCGCCCGAGATCGCCGACGTCCTGCGCCAGGCCGCCGCCGGCAAGACCGAACCGCTGGTCATCATCAATGCCGACGCGCAGGCCACCCACCAGTCCGTGATCAACGTCATGGAAGCGGCCCGGCTGGCCGGCATCGGCCGCGTCAATTTCGCCGCCCAGACCGCCCGGTGACCGACAAACGCGCTTCGCCATCGCTGCTGGCACGCCAATGGCAGCACGGCGGCTGGCTCTCCACTGCATTGCGTCCCCTGTCCGCGCTGACCGCGTGGGCGGTGGCGCGCAAGCGCGCGCAGTATCTGGCCGGCAGCAAGGCCGCCTACCGGGCGCCCGTGCCCGTGGTCGTGATCGGCAACGTCTACGTAGGCGGCACCGGCAAGACGCCCATGGTGATCGCCACCGTCGAAGGCCTGCGCGCGCGCGGGTTCACGCCGGGCGTGGTCAGCCGCGGCTATGGCGTCAAGGTCGGTCCGCATGCCCGCGTCGGGCTGGGCTCGCTGGAAGCGGCCCGGTTCGGCGATGAGCCCGCGCTGATCGCGCGCGCCACCGGCGCGCCCGTGTCCATCCACCCGAAGCGCGCCCTGGCCGCGCAGGCCCTGCTGCGGGCGCATCCCAAGGTGGACGTGATCGTGTCCGACGACGGCCTGCAGCACCTGGCGCTGGCCCGCGACATCGAAATCGTCGTGCAGGACGAGCGCGGCGTCGGCAACGGCCGCCTGCTGCCCGCCGGGCCGCTGCGCGAACCGGCCAGCCGGCTGCGCGACGTGGACGCGGTGGTGACCAATATCGGCACGCCCGCCGGCACGCCGGACGCCGCCGGCGCGGGCGGCCGCCCGCGCCAGGTCCGCATGTGGCTGGAACCGGGAGACGCCAGGCAGGTCGAGGGCCGCGCCACCCGCCCCCTGCCCGCCTTCGCCGGGCTGCCGCGCATCGCGGCGGCGGCCGGCATCGGCAACCCCGAACGGTTTTTCACGACCCTGCGCGCCGCCGGCATCACGCTGGAAACCACCCTGGCGCTGCCGGACCACCACGATTACGCCGTGACGCCGTTCCAGACGCTGAAGGCGGACACGATCCTGGTCACGTCCAAGGACGCCATCAAATGCGCCGCGCTGGACGACCCGCGCTTGTGGGAAGTGCCGGTGCGGGCCGGCTTCTCGGACCCGCAGCTGTTCGACTGGCTGGCGCAGGCGCTGCGCCGCCCCGCGCGGTCCTAGAAAAACGCCGGCTTGGCCGCGCCACTTGATTCAAAACATATCAGCAACCTACAAACGAAGATAAAGCGGACGCCCCGGACAAGGCGCGGACGCGATTTCTCCGCCCTCCGGCGGGTCCTGTCCCAGCGGAAACTGTTTTAGAATCCCGGTCATGGAATCCCGCCTTCTCGACATCCTCGTCTGCCCCTTGTGCAAGGGCCGCCTCGAACACGACCGGCAGCAAGCCGAACTGGTCTGCCGCGCCGACCGCCTGGCTTTCCCCCTGCGCGACGGCATTCCCGTCATGCTGGAATCGGAAGCCCGCGTGCTGGACGACACCCCCGCTTCCCACTGAACGCCGCATCGTGAGCTTCATCGCCATCATCCCGGCGCGCACCGCCTCGACCCGCCTGCCCGACAAGCCGCTCGCCGACATCGCGGGCAAGCCCATGGTCGTGCGCACCGCCGAGCGCGCCGCCCTGTCCGGCGCCTCGCAGCTCTATGTCGCCACCGACGACGTCCGCGTCCAGCAGGCGGTCCAGGCGCATGGCCTGCGGGCGCTCATGACGCGCGGCGACCACCCCACCGGCACCGACAGGCTGGCTGAAGCGGTTGAACAACTGGGCCTGCCCGATGACGCCATCGTGGTGAACGTCCAGGGCGACGAACCCCTGATCGAGCCCGAACTCATCGACGCGGTGGCGGCCAAGCTGCGGGCCTGCCCCGAGGCCGACATCGCCACCTGCGCCTGCCCCCTGGCCGACGCCGAGGCGCTGTTCAATCCCAACGTCGTGAAGCTGGTCTGCGCCGCGGACGACCGCGCGCTGTACTTTTCGCGCGCGCCCATCCCCTGGGCCCGCGACGCGCTGGCGTCCGGCGAACGCGTGCTGGCCGACGGCCTGCCCGCCTGGCATCACATCGGCCTGTACGCCTATCGCGCGTCGTTCCTGCGCCGCTACCCGACCCTGCCGCAAGGCGTGCTGGAACGGTTCGAATCGCTGGAGCAGCTGCGCGCCATGGAACATGGCCACGCTATCGTCGTCCACCGGGCGTCCAGCGCTCCTGCCGCGGGTGTCGATACCCCGGCGGACCTGGAACGCGTCCGCTTGATCTACAGCAAACAGATATAAGGGTTATTTCCCATGGCGCAGCCCCGCATTGGCTGCTGCGTTGCGGCATAATCCCCCGGATCACAAAAAATAAACCCCATCAGGAGCACTCATGCGTCTCATCTTGCTCGGACCCCCCGGCGCCGGCAAAGGCACCCAGGCCGCGTTTCTAACGCAGCACTTTGGCATTCCCCAGATCTCCACCGGCGACATGCTGCGCGCCGCCGTGAAGGCGGGCACCCCTCTGGGTCTTGAAGCCAAAAAGGTTATGGACGCCGGCGGTCTGGTTTCCGACGAGATCATCATCGGCCTGGTGCAAGACCGCCTGAAGCAGCCCGACTGCGCCAGCGGCTACCTGTTCGACGGCTTCCCCCGCACCATCCCGCAAGCCGACGCGTTAAAGAGCGCCGGCGTCAAGCTGGACTACGTGGTGGAAATCGAAGTTCCCGAAGAAGACATCATCGAACGCATGAGCGGACGCCGCGTGCACCAGCCCAGCGGCCGCAGCTACCACGTGCGCTTCAACCCGCCCAAGGCGCAAGGCAAGGACGACGTCACCGGCGAAGACCTGATCCAGCGCGACGACGACCGCGAGGAAACCGTGCGCCACCGCCTGTCCGTCTACCGCGAGCAGACCCGCCCCCTGGTCGATTACTACTCGACCTGGGCGCAGCAGGACGCCGGACTGGCCCCGAAGTACCGCAAGATTTCGGGCGTGGGCGCCGTCGACGAAATCAAGTCGCGCCTGTTCGAGGCCGTCAAGAGCTGATCTGGCGCCTCGATGGCCCAAAGGCCTTCGGCGCCGGCCGGACGCAATGCGTTCCGGCTCCGGCCCGAAGGCCTTGTCGCATTCGGCGCCCCGCCGCGCCGCTTCCCTTCCCTTGAACTGATCTGGTGGTAGATACATGGAAATCGCGAACAAGGTATTCATCGTTACGGGCGGCGCGTCCGGCCTGGGTGCAGGCACCGTGCGCATGCTGGTGGAGAACGGCGCCAAGGTCGTCATCGCCGACGTGCAGGACGCCCCGGGCGAAGCCCTGGCCAAGGAACTGGGCCAGCGCTACGTGCATTGCGACGTGACGCAGGAAGCCGACGGCAAGAACGCCGTGGCCGCCGCCGGCGAGCTCGGCAAGCTGTTTGGCCTGATCAACTGCGCGGGCGTCGCGCCCGCAGCCAAGATCGTGGGCAAGAACGGCGCGCATCCGCTGGACCTGTTCCAGAAGGTCGTGTCGATCAACCTGATCGGCAGCTTCAACATGATGCGCCTGGCCGCCGAGGCCATGAGCGCCAACGCCCCCGAGCCCACCGGCGAGCGCGGCGTGATGATCAACACGGCCTCGGTTGCCGCATTCGACGGCCAGATCGGCCAGGCGGCCTACGCCGCGTCGAAGGCAGGCGTCGCCGGCATGACGCTGCCCATCGCGCGCGACCTGGCCAAGACCGGCATCCGCTGCATGACCATCGCCCCGGGCATCTTCGGCACGCCGATGATCTTCGGCATGCCGCAGGAAGTGCAGGACTCGCTGGCCGCCAGCATCCCCTTCCCCGCCCGCCTGGGCCGTCCGGAAGACTACGCCAAGCTGGTCCAGAGCATCATCACCAACGACATGCTCAACGGCGAGACCATCCGCCTGGACGGCGCCATCCGCATGCCCCCGAAGTGATGTAGTACAAAGGCAGGCCCACGATGTGGGCCTGCCTTTCTGGTTGACGCCAACTCGCTCCAAGCAGTCGCACCGGGCCGGCCCGCACCTTTTTCAGTAGTCCATCCATGAGCCTGTTTCGTTCGGCGGCCACGGTCAGCAGCTTTACCTTGCTGTCCCGCATTTCCGGCCTGATCCGCGACATCCTGGTGGCCCGCGCCTTTGGCGCCGGCCCCATCACCGACGCCTTCTGGGTCGCTTTCCGCATCCCCAACCTGTTGCGCCGCCTGTTCGCCGAAGGCGCTTTCGCGCAGGCGTTCGTGCCCATCCTGGGCGCGGCGCGCAACAACCGCAGCGAAGAAGAGGTCCGCACCCTGCTGGACCGCGTGGCCCTGCTGCTGACCGCGGCGCTGATGCTGATCACGCTGATCGGCATCGCCGCGGCGCCGTGGGTGGTGTCCGCCATGGCCAGCGGCCTGCGCGGCGCGGCCCGCGATACCGAATTCGGCGCCGCCGTCTGGATGACGCGGATGATGTTCCCCTACATCTTCTGCATGTCACTGATTGCCTTCGCCTCGGGCGTGCTCAATACCTGGCGCCGCTTTGCCGTGCCCGCCTTCACGCCGGTGCTGCTCAACCTCTCGATGATCGCCGCCTGCATCTGGCTTGCGCCGCGCATGGACGTGCCGGTCTATGCGCTGGCCGTCGGCGTCATGATCGGCGGGGTCGCGCAGCTGGCCGTGCAATGGACGGCCTTGGCGCGGCTGGGCCTGACTCCGCGCTTTTCCTTGCGCTTTCGCCAGGCCTGGGCCGACCCCACCGTCCAGCGCATCCTCAAGCAAATGGCGCCCGCCACGCTGGGCGTGTCCGTGGCGCAGATCTCGCTGCTGATCAACACCAACATCGCCACCTGGCTGACCCCGGGCAGCGTGACCTGGCTGTCGTTCGCCGACCGCCTGATGGAATTCCCCACGGCGCTGCTGGGCGTGGCCCTGGGCACGGTCCTGCTGCCCAGCCTGTCCGCGGCCCACGCGCGCGACGACCACGGCGGCTACAGCGCGCTGCTGGACTGGGGCCTGCGGCTGGTGCTGCTGCTGGGCCTGCCCGCCGCGGTGGGGATGGCGCTGCTGTCCGACGGCCTGGTCGCCACCCTGTTCCACTACGGCGCCTTTGCCGCCCAGGACGTGCTGCAGACCCGGCTGGCTGTTATTTCGTATTCCGCCGGCCTGATCGGCCTGCTTGCGGTGAAGATCCTTGCCCCCGGCTTCTATGCCAAGCAGGACATCCGCACGCCCGTGAAGATCGCCATCGGCGTGCTGATCCTGACGCAACTCCTCAACCTGGCGCTGGTGCCCGTGATGGCGCATGCCGGACTGGCTTTGGCCATCGGCCTGGGCGCCTGCCTGAACGCGCTGGCGCTGCTGATCGGCCTGCGCCGCAGAGGCCTCTACCAGCCCGGCGCCGGCTGGGCCGTGTTCACGCTGCGCCTGCTGCCCGCCCTGGCGGGGCTGGCGGCCCTGCTCTGGTATGCGGACGGACGAATCGACTGGCTTGCGCTGCAAGCCCACCCCGGCCAGAGGGCCGCCCTGCTGGCCGGCGTATTGGCCGCCAGCGGCGTGGTCTACTTCGGAATGTTGTTACTATTTGGATTCCGTCCGAGGGACTTCGGACGACGCCCGACGCGGTAATTTCGGCTGTTCAGACTACATTCCCGTCCAAAAGCCGGCCTTTATGCCGGCTTTTTGCACTAATTTCGTCAATAATTGACAAGCGGACCGTAATCTTTAGTAAAAAACCTTTATTATTTAAAAATTGCCATTAAACGGATCCCCGCCAGGCCACGGCTGCGGGGAGATGAAGTGAAGTACGCCCAAGGACAACCCATGGCGGACCAGGTGATCAATTGGTTGCTATTGCTGCGCTCGGGTAAAGCCACTGCGCAGGACTACAACGACTTCCTGGCGTGGCGCGCGGCTGACCCTGTCCATGAAAATGCCTGGCAGCAGCTGACGGGCTCGCTGGCGGGGTCGACGTTCGGCCGGCTCGGCGACGCCTACCCGGCGGGATATCCCGCCGGCAGCACCGCCACGCAACCCCTGATCCCGCCTCCGCCGCCGGCCATCGCGCCCCCGCGCCGCCGCTTTCTGGCAGGCTCGCTCGCGCTCGCCGGTACGGGCGCCTTTGCCGCCTACGTCGGCAACGCCTTCTACCCCCTGAACAACGTAGCCGCCGACGCCGCCACGGCAACGGGCGAGCGCCGCCGCTATGTGCTGTCCGACGGCAGCCAGCTGTTGCTGGACGCCCGCAGCCGCGTCAACCTGGACTTCACCCCGGCCTATCGCCAGGTCCGCCTGCTCGACGGCGCGGTCACGGTATCGGTCGCGCCCGACGCGCGCCGTCCATTCCTGGTCCAGACCGCCCAAGGCACGGTGCGCGCCCTGGGCACACGCTACATGGTGCGCCAGCAGGCCCAGCGCACCGTGGTGGTGGTGCACGAACACGAAGTCGAGGTCGAAACCATGGCCGGGGCCCACGGCACCATCCGCGCCGGCACCGGCGCCCGTTTCGACAATGCCCGCATGGACACCCCGCGCGCCGAGCTGATGGCCGAAGCGGCCTGGGAAGCCGGCTGGGTGGATGCCCGGGGCCGTCCGCTGGCCGAGGTGATCGCCGCGCTGCGTCCCTACCGCAGCGGCACGCTGCGCGTGTCGATGGCTGCCGGCGGCTTGCCCGTGTCGGGCCACTTCCCGCTCGACGATACCGACGCGGCGCTGGACAGCCTGCAGGACCTGATGCCCATCCACGTCCGCCGCTTCACCCCGTGGTTCGTTTCGATCAACGTCGCCACCTGACAACGCCGACGCCCGGGGCTGTGTCCCAGGGCCGCTTCCGTTGTATACTCGTTACGGTGTTTTTATCCAGTAGGCGCCGCGGGTTTTCCTCAAGGCTTTTCATGAGGACCATCCGCACGGGTTCTCCAGCCCGGGGATTCCTCCCATCAGCGCCCCCCGCCCGGTTGACGGGCGCTCCATCGGTTGAAGCGACATTAAAAGCTTGCAATCCCTTAGGGACTTGCTACAATGTTCGACTTTGCCGAATTCAACTTATATAGCAACATGGCCAATACCGCCCAAGCCCGCAAGCGCGCTCGCCAATCCGTTGAGCGCAACAAGCACAATTCCAGCCTGCGCTCGATGCTGCGCACCGCCATCAAGCGCGTTCGCCAATCCATCGCCGCTGGCGACAAGGCTGCGGCTGGCGACGTGTTCCAGAAGGCCTCCAGCGTGATCGATCGCGTGGCTGACAAGAACATCATCCACAAGAACAAGGCCGCTCGTCACAAGAGCCGCCTGGCTGCCGCCATCAAGGCGCTGGCCTAAGATTCTGCCGCCCCTGCTTTTTGGGGCGTCATGAATACGGCAAATGAAGAAGGATGCCCCCGGGCATCCTTTTTTGTTGCCTGCGCGAAACGCACGCTTATCCCTTGCGGGACGCCAGCCTGCTTTCGATGGCGCTTCCCGCCTCGCGCAGCGACACCGCGAAAGCGTCCACCAGCGGATTGCCGGGGCGATGCTCCGGAAACACCATATTGACGCGAAACGGGAACGAGCGCGTCAACGGGCGGATATGCAATCCGCGCCCGGCGAAATCCAGCGCGGTCAGCGGATTGACGATGGCCAGGCCAAGGCCCTGCCGCACGAACGTGCAGACGGACACGGCGGTCGGGGTTTCGACGATGGAGCGCCGCAGCACTCCCGCCTCGCCAAACGCCTCGTCGATCTGGATGCGGTAAGGGTCGCTAGAAGACAGGCTGACAAAAGCCTGCCCCTCGAAGTCGGACAGCGCGATGGCCCGCCGCGCCAGCAGCGGATGGCCGTCGGGCAGCACGCAGACCTCATCCACTTGCAGCAGCAGCTCGACCCGCGTGCCGGCCGGCGCCGTGTCGTGCTCGGTCAGGCCGAGGTCATAGCGCTGCGCGGTCAGCCATTCCTCCAGCAAGGGCGATTCCTGCGTTTCCACCGACAGGCTTACGCCCGGGTGCCGGCCGTGAAACCGCAGGAAGGCGTCGGGCAGGATGGAATGGGAAAACGCCGGCAAGGCGATCACCGACAACTGGCCGCCCCGGAACGCCCGCAGGCGCGCCGCGGCGGAAGCCACCCGCTCCAGGCCGGCGTAGGACTGCCGGACCTCTTCGAACAGCGCCAGCGCCGGCATGGTGGGCCGCAAGCGCCCCGCCAGCCGCTCGAACAGCGCAAAGCCTATGGACTGCTCCATGCGGGCGAGCTCCCGGCTTACCGTGGGTTGCGACGTGCTGAGCAGGTCCGCCGCCTTGGTCACGCTGCCGGCAATCATCACCGCCCGGAAAACCTCGACATGCCGATGCGTCAGCATCGCCCACCCCATATCAGAAATGAATCGACCTTTGACATCAAAGCATTTTACTGGATGACCAGAGACGGGCATCATGCCGCCTTCGCTTCATTCCCATAAGGTCCAGCACGCCATGGCATTCGATCCGCGCCAACTCACCCGACTCGCCGCCCAGCACGGCACGCCGCTATGGGTGTACGACGCCGCCGTCATCCGCGAACGCATCGCGCAACTGCGCCGCTTCGACACGGTCCGCTACGCGCAGAAAGCCTGCTCGAACCTGCACATCCTGCGCCTGATGCGCTCGGAAGGCGCGGTCGTGGACGCGGTGTCGCTGGGCGAGATCGAGCGCAGCCTGGCGGCCGGCTTCCGGCCGCAGGATGAACCCGAAGGCATCGTCTTCACCGCCGACCTGATCGACCACGCCACGCTGGCCGCCGTCCTCAAGCACCGCATCACGGTGAACGCGGGCTCGCTGGACATGCTGTCCCGCGTCGGCCAGGCCTCGCCGGGCCACCGCGTGTGGCTGCGCATCAACCCGGGCTTTGGCCACGGCCACAGCAACAAGACCAACACGGGCGGCCCGCAAAGCAAGCACGGCATCTGGATCGACGACGTGGCCGAAGCCGTGTCCATCGTGCGCCGCCATGGGCTGAAGCTCGTCGGCATCCACATACACATCGGCTCCGGCGTCGACTACGGCCACCTGTCCAGCGTGTGCGACGCCATGGTCGACGTGGTGAAGTCGCTGGATCACGATATCGAGGCCATCTCCGCGGGCGGCGGCCTGTCCATTCCCTATCGCGAAGGCGAGCCGCGCATCGACTGCGACCACTACTTCGAGCAATGGGATGCGGCGCGCAAGCGCATTGCGCAACACCTGGGGCACGACGTCCGCCTGGAGATCGAACCGGGCCGCTTCCTGGTCGCCGAGGCCGGCGTGCTGGTGTCGGAAGTGCATGCCGTCAACCGCCGCCCCGAGCGCGACTTCGCGCTGGTGGACGCGGGATTCAACGACCTGATGCGTCCGGCCATGTACGGCAGCTATCACCGCATTTCGGTGCATGCGCCGGACGGCGGACACCCGCCCAGCGCGGCCGAGACCCGCATCGCCGTGGCCGGCCCGCTGTGCGAGTCGGGCGACGTGTTCACGCAGAACGAAGGCGGCGTCATGTCCGACCAGTTGCTGCCGCAGCCGCGCATCGGCGATTTCATGGTCTTTCACAACGCGGGCGCCTACGGCTCGTCGATGTCCTCCAACTACAACAGCCGTCCGCTGGCGCCGGAAGTGCTGCTGGACCAGGGCGAAGCCCGCCTGATCCGCCGCCGCCAGACGGTCGCCGACCTGCTGGCGCTGGAGGAGCCCCACCCTCAGGTGTCAGACACCGTGCACCCTCAGGTGTCAGACACCTCGCGTGTCTGACACCTGCCGTATCCGATTGCCGGCGCCTGACACACGGAAGGGTTACGTGGGAAACGCCTCGCGCAGCGCGAAGGTCGCCTGCTTGAACACGCCCAGGTCCGTGCCCACCGCCACAAAGTGCATGCCCATGTCCAGGTAGCGCCGCGCATCGGCATGCACCGGCGCCAGGATGCCCACCGCCTTGCCCTGCGCGGACACGTGCTGGTGCAGGTGGCGGATGGCTTCCTGCACCTCGGGATGGCCAGGATTGCCGATATGGCCCAGGGCCGCGGCCAGGTCGGACGGTCCGATGAACACGCCATCCACGCCCTCTACCGACGCAATCTCGTCCACCGCCTCGATTCCCGGCCGGCTTTCGATCTGCAGCAGCACGCAGATGTTGTCGTTGATGGTCTGCAGGTAATCCGGCACCGTGCCGTAGCGGTTGCTGCGCTGCGCGCCCGCCACGCCGCGGATGCCCTGCGGCGGATAGCGCGTGGCGGCCACCGCCAGGCGCGCGTCCGCCTCGGATTCGATGAACGGAATCAGCAGGTTGTAGAAGCCGATGTCCAGCAGGCGCTTGATCTGGACCGGATCGTTCCAGGACGGCCGGCCCACGGCGGCGCTGGCGCTGCCCTGCAGGGCCTGGAGCTGTTGCAGGAACATCGGCACCTCGTTGGGCGAGTGCTCGCCGTCCAGCAGCAGCCAGTCGAAATCCGCCAGCCCGACCAGTTCGGCGGTGATGTGGCTGGACATGCACATCCAGAATCCGATGAGCCGTTCGCGGGCCAGGATGCGTTGCCGGAAACGGTTGGGTAGAGGTGAGTTCATTGCCGCCTTCAATAGTAAAAAAATAAGAGTCAGGCCGGGCCGCGGCCCGGCCCTGCGTTCAATCCAGCTTGGCGCCGGAGGCCTTGGCCGCCTTGCCCCACTTGGCGATCTCGACATCGACGAAAGCCGAGAACGACTTCGGATCATTGCCCACCACCACGAAGCCCACGCTTTCCAGCTTCTGCCGGATCTCGGGCGAGGACAGCGCCTTCACCGTTGCCTGGTTCAGGCGGTCGATCACGGCGGGCGGCGTCTTCGCGGGCGCGGACAGGCCGAACCACGACTCGGCGGAAAAGCCCGGATAGCCCGACTCCGCCACCGTGGGCGTATCGGGATAGGCCGGGTTGCGCTTCGCGCTGGCCACCGCCAGCGCGCGCACCTTGCCCGAGGCGACCTGCGGCAGCAGCGCGTCCTGGTTCAGGAACAGCACCGAGACGCGGCCTCCGATGAGGTCCGTGATGGCCGCCGCGCCGCCCTTGTAGGGCACGTGGACCAGGTCGATCTTGGCGTCCTGCTTGAGCATCTCCATGGCCAGGTGGCCGGAGGAGCCGCTGCCGGAACTGGCGTGCGTGTACTTGCCGGGATTCTCGCGCGCGAGCTTGATGAAGTCGGCGAAAGTCTTGCCGGGAAACTCGTTATTGGCGACGAGCACGTTAGGGCCGGTGGCCAGGAGCGAGATGTGGGCGAAGTCAGTGTTGCGGTACGGCATGTTCTGGTAGACCGCGTAGCTGATGGCGTTGGACCCGACGCCGGACAACAGCAGCGTGTAGCCGTCCGGCTCGGCCTTGGCCACCACGTCCGAGCCGATGTTGCCGTTGGCGCCTCCCTTGTTCTCGACCACGACGGTCTGCCCCAGCTCCTTGGACAGCTCCGCCGCCAGCAGGCGGCCCACGGAATCGGTGCTGCCGCCCGCGGGGAACGGCACGACCAGCTTCAACTGCCTGGCGGGCCACGTTCCCGCCTGCGCCATCAGGGCGCCCGGCAGCATGGCCACCGCTCCCATTGCCGCCGCGGCCAGGATGGCCAGGCGTCTGCGCGCAGGCTGCTTGTTTTGTTGCATGGGTTGTCTCCTCGTTGGTTTTTTTAAGTATTGCGCCCGGTGTCCGGGTCAGTGGATTTCAGGCTCGCCCGCGGCCTTGGCGCGCGTCTCGCTCTGCAGAAAATCAAAATCGCAGCCCGTGTCCGCCTGGCCGATATGCTTCAGGTACAGCACGCCGTAGCCGCGCTCGAAACGGGGCGGCGGCGTTTGCCAGGCGGCGCGGCGCTCGGCCAGCTCGGCGTCGGAAACCAGCAGTTCCAGCCTGCGGGCAGGCACGTCCAGCGTGATGCGGTCGCCGTCCTTGACCAGCGCCAGCGGCCCGCCCACATAGGCCTCGGGCGCCACGTGCAGCACACAGGCGCCGTAGCTGGTGCCGCTCATGCGCGCATCCGAAATCCGCACCATGTCGCGCACGCCTTCCTTGAGCAGCTTCTGCGGGATGGGCAGTTGGCCCCACTCCGGCATGCCGGGCGCGCCCTGCGGCCCGGCGTTCTGCAGGACGATGACGCTGTCGGCGTCCACGTCCAGGTCCGGATCGTCGATGCGCGCCGCCATGTCGTTGTAGTCCTTGAACACGACCGCGCGGCCCGTATGCACCTGCAGCCGCGCTTCCATCGCGGGCGGCTTGATCACGGCGCCGTCGGGCGCGAGGTTGCCGCGCAGGACAGCCAGCCCGTCGCGCTCGATCAGCGCCTGCGCGCGCGGACGGATCACGTCTTCGTTGAAGATGCGCGCGCCCGCGATGTTCTCGCCCAGCGTGCGCCCGTCCACCGTCCGCTGCGAGGTGTCGAGCAGGTCGCCCAGCTGCACCAGCATGGCGCGCAGGCCGCCCGCGTAATAGAAGTCTTCCATCAGGTACTTGCCCGCCGGGCGCAGGTTGGCCAGCACCGGCGTCGTGCGCGCCAGGTGGTCGAAGCGGTCCAGGTCCAGCCCGAAGCCGCTGCGGCGCGCCATGGCGATCAGGTGCACCACCGAGTTCGTCGATCCGGACAAGGCCAGCACCGTGCGCACGGCGTTGTCGTACGAGGCGGCGGTCAGCAGGTCGGACGGCTTCAGGTCTTCCCAGACCATTTCCACGATGCGCTTGCCCGTCAGGCTGGCCATCTGCGCATGGCGCGAGTCCGGCGCGGGAATGGACGATGCGCCCGACAGGCACAGGCCCAGCGCCTCGACCGCGCCCGTCATGGTGGACGCCGTGCCCATCGTCATGCAATGGCCCGGAGACCGCGCAATGCCGTCCTCCACGCCCTGCCAGTCTTCCTCGGTGATGTTGCCGGCGCGCAGCTCCGCCCAGTACTTCCACGTGTCGGAACCGGAGCCCAGCGTATTGCCGTTCCAGTTGCCGCGCAGCATGGGCCCGGCCGGCACGAAGATCGTCGGCAGGTCCATCGACACCGCCCCCATGATGAGCGCGGGCGTGGTCTTGTCGCAGCCGCCCATCAGCACGCAGCCGTCGGCGGGATAAGAGCGCAGCAGCTCTTCGGTCTCCATCGCAAGCAGGTTGCGGTAGAGCATGGTCGTGGGTTTCTGGAAGGGCTCGGACAGGCTCATGGCGGGCATTTCCACCGGGAAGCCTCCCGCCTGCCAGATGCCGCGCTTGACCTCTTCGACCCGCTGCTTGAAATGGCTGTGGCAGGGGTTGATGTCGCTCCAGGTATTGATGATGGCGATCACCGGCTTGCCGGCGTAGTCCGACCGGTGATAGCCCATCTGCGCCGTGCGCGAACGGTGGCCGAAGGATCGCAGGTCTTTGACGCCGTACCAGCGGTGGCTGCGCAGGTCTTCGGGCTTCTTGCGCTTGTCGGAATTGCTCATGTCTCGCTTCCTCTGCTCTTGGGCGGGGATTTATGGGAAATGTCGAATCAGGCCGGATCCAGCAGGTAGGGCGTGCCGGCGCGCTCGCAGATGCCGCGCAGGCGCTCGGCCAGCGCGGCGGGAATCGGAATGCCTACCCGCAGCCGGCGCGCGCGTTCGGCGGCTTCGGGCTCGCCCGCCACCAGCACCGGCTCGGAGGGATCAGCGGGCGGCGTGTCGTGCAGGGCGTCGATCATGTCGTCCATGTCGGACTCGAACGAGCCCGCCGCGCGGAAGGCGTCGGGGTTGAGCGCCAGGAAGAAATGCCCCACGTCGTCCGGCTCGCCCGGACGCCGGGTCGCCGCGCGCCGCACGGCAAAGGCGCTGCCGCTGAGCGTGCCGCCCAGGATCTGCGCCATCATCGCCAGGCCGTAGCCTTTGTGGCTGCTCATCGCGGACGTGCCGCCCAGCGGCGTCAGGCCGCCCTCGGGATGCTTGAAGATGAACTGCATGGCGGCATCGGCGTCCGTGACCGCCGCGCCCTTCCCGTCCACTGCCCAGCCCGGCGGCAAGGGCTTGCCCAGGAAGTCATAGACCTTGACCTTGTTGGCCGCGACGGTGGTGGTCGCCATATCCAGCACAAAAGGCTCGTTGTAGGCGGCGGGCGCGCCGAAGGCGATGGGGTTGGTGCCCAGCATGGGCATGGCGCCCCGCGTGGGCACCATGATGACGCCGTTGGCGCTGCTGGTCACCAGCCCGACCACGCCGCGCTCGACCGCGATGCGCGCATAGACGCCGGCCGCGCCGAAGTGATGCGAGTTGCAGACCGACACGGCGCCCACGCCGTGCTCCAGGGCCTTGTCCACCGCCAGATGCATGGCCTGCGCGGCGACGGGATAGCCCAGTCCGCCCATGCCGTCGATCAGCGCGCTGGCGCCGCCGTCGCGCACCACGCGGGCGCGGGCATCGAGCCGCAGGGTGCCCGCGCGCCATTTTTCCTCGTAGGCGGGCAACATGGAAATGCCGTGCGAGTCGATGCCCAGCAGATCCGTGCGCGCCATCAGGCCGGCCGTGGTGTGCGCCAGGTCCTCGTCCATGCCCCAGGCCATCAGCACCTGCAATATCTGTTCCCGGACCTGCTCCACCGGCACGTCCGTTGCGCTTGATCCATTCCCTCGCACTGTTTGTCTCCTGTTGTACTTGGCTTGTCGCGGCGGGCCTGGAACCGGGTCAATCGCGGTCGCGATCCACCAGCCGGTGCCGGGCCTGGCCCAGATGGAATTGCATGGCGACGCGGGCGCGCTCGCCGTCCTGTTCGCGGATGGCGTCCAGAATGGTGGCGTGCTCGTCGACGACGCGTTGCGCGCGCTGCCGCGAACCCGTGCGCGTCAGGTTCAAGGTTAGGCGCATGAAGCCGCTGATGGAGTCGTGGATGCTCTCCAGCACGCCCAGGTAGAAGTCGTTGCCGCTCGCTTCCGCGATGCTGGCGTGAAACGCCAGGTCAGCCTCGGCGGACACCTGTCCGCGCGCCAGGGTGTCGGCGAACGCCGCGTGCGCGTCGGCGATCTTCTTGAGCTGTTCGTCGGTGCGGCGCAGGGCCGCCAGGCGCGCGGCGTCGCCTTCCAGCGCCACGCGGACCTCTTGCGCCCGCAGATAGGCGCTGACGTTCTGCACGTCGTTGAAGGTCTTCAGGCGCGGCGCGGGCTGATGGCTGACGAAGGTGCCCAGCCCCTGGTGCGCGGTGATGAGGCCATCGGCGCGCAAGCGCAGCAGCGCTTCGCGCACGACCGGCCGCGACACGCCGAAGCGTTCGGATATTTCGTTTTCGGACGGCAGCTTGTCGCCGACGTTGAGTCCGCCGGACACGATCTGTTCGAAGATCTGTCCGTACAGCTGGTCCGCCAGCCGCACCCGGTGACCGCGCTCCAGCACCAGCGCGCCTGGAACGTCTGGCTCGGCGGGCGCTTGCGGCGCGGGTGGGGGCGATGCTTTGGGTCGGGCCACGAAACCTCCTCGTAATAGGGCCTGTCCACATACGCGGAACAGGCCCCGAGGCGCTACTCACGATGTGTGGACAGCGCTCATCGTACCGTCATTGCGCGACGAAGGGAGCGGCGTCCGGCCATGCCGCGGGCATTCACGCCGTTGCGGTTTCGCGGTCCCAGGCGGCCAGCGCGCGCGCCACGGGCGCCACGCGTTCGCGCTCGGCGCTGGAGATGCCCGTCAGGAGCGGCAGCATCGGTCCCATGTCCGCCACGCCAGACAAGGTCACCGCGTCGTGCAGCACGCGGATGGGGCTGATGCCGTCGCGGCAGTCCTCCAGGCCCAGGTAGTGTTCGCGCACGGCCTCGGCTTCGTCGTAGCGGCCGTCGCGCAGCAGATGCAGCAGCCGCATGGAGCCGCGCGGCGCCACGCAGACCGAACCCGAGGTGAAGCTCTTCAAGCCGAAGTCGCGGTAGTGGACGATGGCCGGACGCTCGCCGATGCCGCTGACGATCCAGCGCGAATCCACGGCTTGCAGCATGGCCGACAGGTAGGCGTCCTTGGCGGGGTCGTCGCGCACGACCGCGTACTTGAAGGCGGCGATGCGGCCTTCTTCGATCAGGCGCGCCGCCGTCTCCGGGGCCAGGTAGTCAGCCGACTTGATGTAGATCACCGCCGGCTTGCCCAGCGCGTCCGTGAAGCGGCGCACGCCGTCCGCCAGGCCGGCGTCGGTATAGGGGAAGGCCATGGGCAGCAGCATCGCCGTCGGGAACGGACGCGAACGCAGGATCGCGGCCTGGTCCATCATCTTTCCGTAGTCGGGGCCCACCGAAGGCAGGATCCAGGTGTCCGCGCCGGCCAGCCCGGCCAGCATGTCCACGATGCGCGCGTATTCGCTCACGCCCACGTTGTAGAAGTTGGCGTTGCCGCCGTACATCACGTTGCGCACGCCGCCCGCTTCCAGGTGGCCGAGCAGGGCCTTGTTGGCCGCTTCGTTCAAGGACAGGTCGGCGTGGCGGGCCAGGGGCGGGACGGCGATGACCGAGCGCTGCAAGTCCTGGGCGGTGACCGGGGAAGTTTTCATGGACGGGCTCCTGGCTGATCCAGTTGTCAGATAAGTAAGGTGAAAAAAGTATACTTGGTTGACAAGCATAAGCTCAATACCTATATTTGTTTTACAAGTAGATCGGCAGCACATTACGCATGGCGCCCAGGCGCCATGCGGCGTCAAAGCCCCCGGCGGCGCCGGGAGCGGAATACCCCCCAGAAACGATGCGCGGCCACGCGCACACCGAGGAGACGAATTCCATGCATGCAGCCCCTGTGCGAGGCCGGTTCATCACGGCCGCCCTGCTGACGGCCACCGCCTTTCTACTGCCGGCCGCGCCGGCGCTGGCGGACTACCCCGAACGCGACGTCAAGATCGTCGTGCCCTTCCCCGCCGGCGGCACCGCCGACATCGCCGCGCGCGTGGTGGCGGCCGAGCTGGGCAAGAGCTGGAACAAGGCCGTGGTGGTGGACAACAAGGCCGGCGCGGGCGGCAACGTCGGCACGGCGGAGGCCGCGCGCGCCACCCCCGACGGCTACACCTTGCTGATGGGCACGGTCAGCACGCACGCCATCAACCAGTCCGTCTACGCCAAGCTGCCCTACGACCCCGTCAAGGACTTCGTGCCGGTCACGCTGGTCATCCCGGTGCCCAACATCCTCGAGCTCAATCCCAAGTTCGCGGACAAGCACGGCATCCGCACGGTGGCGGACCTGATCAAGTACCTGAAGGCCAACCCCGGCAGCGTGAACATGGCCTCCACCGGCAACGGCACGTCCACGCACCTGTCGGGCGAGCTGTTCCAGAGCATGACGGGCACGCGCATGACGCACGTGCCCTACAAGGGCAGCAGCCCCGCCCTGACCGACGTGATGGCGGGGTCCGCCGACCTGATCTTCGACAACCTGCCTTCATCCATGGGCTTCATCAAAGGCGGCAAGCTGCGCCCCCTGGCCGTGACCACCGCCAGCCGCTCGCCCGCGCTGCCCGATGTCCCCACGATGGCCGAGGCCGGCGTCAAGGGCTATGAAGCGTCAAGCTGGTTCG
Organism: Achromobacter sp. NPDC058515; assembly: GCF_042721735.1. Taxonomy (NCBI): domain Bacteria; kingdom Pseudomonadati; phylum Pseudomonadota; class Betaproteobacteria; order Burkholderiales; family Alcaligenaceae; genus Achromobacter; species Achromobacter sp. NPDC058515. The sequence goes on along the minus strand of NZ_JBHXNI010000016.1, from coordinate 96,903 downwards.
GCCTGCTGGCCCCAGCGGGCACGCCGCCGGAAATCGTGCAGAAGATCCAGCGCGACGTGGCCGCCGCCTTGCAGCAGGAACCCGTGCGCGCCCAGCTGCAGGCCCAGGGCGCCACGCCGTCAGGCAACACCCCCACCCAATTCAAACAGTTCATGGCTCAGGAAACCGTCAAGTGGGCCGAGGTCGTAAAGCAATCCGGCGCCAAGGTCGACTGACCCGGCGTTGATCCGGGCCCGTCCGCAACGCGTGGGCGGCGGGCTCTTCATCATCACGCGAACCAGGAGACACCATGAACAAACTGATCAGCGCCGTCGTCGCGGCGGGCGCCGTTGTGCTTGGCGCGCCGGCGGCGCAGGCCGCCGGCTACCCCGAAAAACCCGTCACCATGATTGTGCCCTTCGTGCCGGGCGGCTCTTCCGACATCACCGCGCGTTCGGTCACGCCCGCGCTGTCGAAGATCCTGGGCCAGACCTTCGTGGTCGAGAACAAGCCCGGCGCCAACAGCGCCATCGGCGCGCAGGCGCTGTCCCGCTCCACGCCCGACGGCTACACAATGATGGTCGGCTCGATCGGCACCTTCGCCATCAACGAGGCGCTCTACAAGAACCTGTCCTACAACCCCAGCAAGGATTTCGCGTACCTGACGCAGGCCGTTCGCAATCCCAACGTGCTCGTCGCCGCAACCACCTTTCCCGCCAGCACCGTCGCCGAACTGGTCGAGTACGCGAAGAAGAATCCGGGCAGGGTGTCGTATGCGTCCTCAGGCACGGGCTCGTCCGACCACCTGTCGGCCGTGCTGTTTCGCCAGCGCACGCAAAGCACGGGCGTGGACGTGCCCTACAAGGGCGGCGGCGCCGCGATCGCCGACCTGATCGGCGGCCAGGTCAACGTGTCGTTCCAGAACCTGGGCGCGGTGCAGAACCACATCAAGGCGGGCAAGCTCAAGGCCTTGGCCATCACCGGCGACGCGCGCGCGACCGACCTGCCCGACGTGCCCACGCTGGCCGAAGCCGGCATCAAGGACATGGTGGTGTACTCCTGGCAGGGCTTTGCCGTGCCCAAGGGCACCCCGCAGCCCATCGTGGACCAGCTGTCCAAGGCCTTGCGGACGGCGCTGCGCGATCCGCAGACCGAGAAGACGCTGCAAGGAATGGGCTTCGAGGTCGTGGCCAACACCCCGCAGCAATTCACCGAGTTCCAGCAGGGCGAAGTCAAGCGCTGGAAGGACGTGATCCAGAAGGCAAATATCCAGTTGGAATAAGCACATGGGGATGCCCGCTTGCGGGCATCCCCGTCAGCCGGATCCAAGCTTGAATCAAGTAGCATGAAGCCTTCCCCACCCAACCGTACGACAACATGACCACCAAGCAACGCATCATCCAGGTCGGCTCGCTGGCCGGCTCCCCTTCCGCCAACAAGCGTCTCGCGGACGGCTACGACGTCGTCGAGCTGTGGAAGTACCCGGACCGCAAGGCCGCGCTGGCCGAGCACGGCAAGGGCGTCACCGCCGTCGTCACGTCCGCGAACTTCGGCGCCAACGCCGAACTCATCAACGCCCTGCCCGACCTGAAGGCCATCTGCAGCTGGGGCGTGGGCTACGAAACCATTGACGTCGAGGCCGCCCGCCAGCGCGGCGTGCTGGTCAGCAACACGCCTGACGTGCTGACGGACTGCGTCGCCGATCTTGCCTGGGGCCTGCTCATCGCCGGCGCCCGCCGCATGGGCCAGGGCGAACGCTTCGTGCGCGCCGGCCAGTGGGGCCAGGTGCATGGCAGCATCCCGCTGGGCCTGCGCGTCAGCGGCAAGAAGCTGGGCATCGTGGGCCTGGGCCGCATCGGCGAAGCCATCGCCAAGCGGGGCACGGGCTTCGACATGGACGTGCGCTATCACAACCGCAGGAAGCGCGACGACATCGCCTACGGCTACGAGGCCTCGCTCACGGATCTGGCCAAGTGGGCCGACTTCCTCATCGTGGCCACCGTCGGCGGCCCCAGCACGCGGCATCTGGTTAACCGCGAAGTGCTGGAAGCCCTGGGCCCCAAGGGCATCATCGTGAACATCGCGCGCGGCCCCGTCATCGACGAGACCGCGCTGGTCGCCGCGCTCGAAGCCGGCAAGCTGGGCTGCGCCGCGCTCGACGTGTTCGAGCACGAGCCCAAGGTGCCCGAATCCCTGATCAAGAGCGACAAGGCCGTGCTGCTGCCGCACGTCGGCAGCGCCACGGAGGAAACGCGCCTGGCCATGGAAAACATGATGCTGGAGAACCTGCAGGCGTTCTTCGAAACCGGCCGCGTGGTCACGCCGGTGGAGTAAGCCCGTTGTCAGCCGCGGCCGCCCATGCGGGCGCGGAGCAGAAATGAAAAAGCCTCTCGGCGCCCATACCGAGAGGCTTTCGACTTTCCGGCCCCCCGCGGAACCGGCAGTCTTTTACGCAAAGGAACTTGGGCGTTGCCGCCCGTCGCGATTACTTCACCGTCTTTGCGGCCCCACCCGATTTCGTCGCCCCATGCTTGGCGGACGCCTTATCGGACTTGTGATGCTTGTGCTGCGCTTGGGTCTTGCTCTCTCCTGCCTTGGTCGTGGCATCGGCGCCAGCCGCGAACGCCGAAGGCGCCGCAACAAGGCCGAGGCACAGGGCCGAGGTGGACAAGAACGCAGCAATGCGGGAGTGAGTCGTCATTTCATGAACTCCTGAATGGTGAAGGCCCATGGCCTTTTTCCGACACGGGGCGGCAACATCGCCGCTTGGCCCGTACCCCGTTGGAACCCGGTCCATCCAGAAGGTTCAGCGCCGAACCATAAATTTTCCGGCGCTAACGCTTCGTCATGACTGTCTCGGTGTCTGACACCTGCGAGACCTCGGTGTCTGACACCTGCGAGAGACCTCGGTGTCTGACACCCGCGAGAGAGGGTCTTCGACTTGTACTGGCGTCACGAGGGTGTCAGACACCTGCCGACATGCCCACCAAGGTGTCAGACACCTGTCGACATGCCGATACTTGCCACGGGTTGCCCGCCGCGAACCCGGACCACGGCTAGCCCTCGAACGCGAGCAGCGCGACGGTGGCGAACAGCATGATCGCGAAGCTTGCTCTCAGCTTTCGTTCAGGAAGCCGGTACGCGAGCCGCACGCCGATGGGCACGAACAGGAGGCTGCCGATGGCCAGCGGCGCGCCGACCATCCAGTTCGCCTGCCCTGCCCAGGTGTAGGTGATGAGCGCGATGGTGGAGCCCGGGATCACCATGCTCAGCGCCAGCGCCTGCGCGGTGGTCTGCGGCAGGCGGAAGACCGTGGTGATGATGGGCACGGCCAGCACTGCGCCGCCCACGCCGAAGAAGCCGCCCAGGGTGCCGCACAAGATGCCCAGCACGCTGGCGCGGCGCGGCGTGAAGACGGGCGCGTCGCGCTTGGGGGACTGCGCGCGCGTGGCGGCGGGGCGCGAGGCGCGCCACGTCTGCCATGCATAGAACAGCGCGATGAAGAACAGGAACACCGCGAAGCTCTGGCGCAGGACGCTGGAGTCCACGCCCAGCGCCAGCCGCGCGCCCACCCAGGTGAATGCGACCGCGCTGGCCGCGCCCGCCAGCGCCACGCGCTTGTCGATGCGCGCCTGCTGGTTGTACTTGCGCACGGCCATCATGATGGTGGGCAGGACCATGATCAGCGCCGTGCCCTGCGCCAATTGCTGCGACATCCCCAACAGCAGGACCAGCGCGGGAATGGCGATCAGCCCGCCCCCGATGCCCAGCACGCCGCCCATGAACCCGATCAGGCTGCCCGCGGCCAGGCACGCGGCGATAACAAACAGACTCACGTCTTGCTCCAGCAGGCCCGGCCTTGTCCAGGGAGGGCGATCAGAAAGTGAAAGGCTGCGGCCCCCTGGCCTCAGCGCAGCTTGTCCAGCGCGGCGTCCAGCCGGTCCACGGCCCAGATCTCCAGCCCTTCGATGGGCTGGCGCGGCGCGTTGGCCTTGGGGATCAGCGCGATCGAGAAACCGAGCTTGGCGGCTTCGCGCAGGCGCTCCTGGCCGCGCGGCGCGGGCCGGATCTCGCCGGCCAGCCCGACTTCGCCGAAGGCGATCAGGCCGCGCGGCAAAGGCTTGTCGCGCAGCGAGGACATGATGGCCAGCAGCACCGGCAAGTCCGCGGCGGGTTCCGTGATGCGCACGCCGCCCACCGCATTGACGAAGACGTCCTGGTCGAACGTGGACACGCCCGCATGACGGTGCAGCACCGCCAGCAGCATGGCCAGGCGGTTGCCTTCCAGGCCGACGGTGAGCCGGCGCGGGTTGGGCGCGTGGGAACTGTCCACCAGCGCCTGGATCTCCACCAGCAGCGGGCGCGTGCCTTCCTGCGTGGCCATCACGCAGGAACCCGCCACCTGCTGTTCATGCTGCGACAGGAACAATGCGGACGGGTTGGCCACGCCGCGCAGGCCGCGGTCCGTCATGGCGAAGACGCCCAATTCATTGACCGCGCCGAAGCGGTTCTTGAAGGCGCGCACCAGGCGGAAGGACGAATGCGTATCGCCTTCGAAGTACAGCACCGTGTCGACGATGTGCTCCAGCACGCGCGGCCCCGCCAGCGAGCCGTCCTTGGTCACGTGGCCGATCATGACAATGGCGATGCCGGTCTGCTTGGCCAGGCGCGTCAGCTGCGCCGCGCATTCGCGCACCTGCGACACCGAGCCAGGCGCCGCGCTCAATTCGCCGCTATAGAGCGTCTGGATCGAGTCGATGACCGCGACCGTGGGCTTTTGCTCCGATACCGCTGACTGGATGGCTTCCAGGCGGATCTCCGCCAGCAGGTTGACATTGCCCGTCTGCAAGCCCAGGCGGCGCGCGCGCAGCGCCACCTGTTCGGCGGATTCCTCGCCGGTCACATACAGCACGTTGCTGGTCTCGGAGAGCGAGGCCAGAGCTTGCAAGAGCAGCGTCGACTTGCCGATGCCCGGGTCGCCGCCGATCAGCACCACGGCGCCGGCCACCAGGCCGCCGCCCAGCACGCGGTCGAATTCTTCCAGGCCGGTGGGCTGGCGCGGGGTCTCGCGGGCCTCGATCTCGGACAGGCTGCGCACCGGGCTGGTGGAAGCCAGCGGCGCATAGCGGTGGGCGGCCGCGGCGGGCGTCGACGACTCCACCGTTTCTTCAAGGGTGTTCCAGGCGTTGCAATGCGGGCATTTGCCCTGCCACTTCGGGGTGGTGCCGCCGCAGTCGGCGCACACGTATACGGTTCGGGATTTGGCCATGCGCGAAAGTGTACCGGCAACGCGGGACGCATCGGCGCGCGAATCTGTCATTTCGCTTTCACAAAAAGGGACGGGCTGAAGTTACACCATGCAAACACAAGAAATTTCCTGCCGGATCTCTGCAAATCGCGCATAATCGGGAGGTGCAGCGCATTGTCGAACCGTCCGGTCCAGGACGGCATACCCCATGCCAGACGCCAGCAAGGCGCGCGGCGGCGGGAATCGCGGCGCAATCACCTGCGGCTTTCCACAAGGCCGCCTAAACCGGAACAAGACCCGAGCCACGACGAGATCGCCGGACCACCGGCGCGGCGCACGCAGAGGTCAAACGCGGATACGCCCTGCCACCTGGCGTATGCGCGAGGAGTACGCGCATGAGCATTACCTATCGCCCCCCTTTCGATGAAGACGATGAACGGGAACTGCGCGCCCTGTATCGCAAGCCCGGCCCCGGGACCAGTCCCGAACTAGACGCCGCGGTGCGACGCAGCTGGCATCCCGGCCATAGCTGGCACCCCGGATGGGGCGCCGCCGCGTGCGCCGCGATGGTCGTGGGCCTGTTTGCCTGGACCGACATGCGCGAGAGCGCCGACTTGTCCGACATCAACGCGCAACTCATCGCCCCCCAGGAATCCGATGGCAGCCCGGAACGCGCTTCCGCGCCTGAACCCGTCCTGACGGACGCCCAGCCGGCCGCGCCTGTCATGCAGCGCGTCGTCGCGCCGCAGGCGGAACCCGCCGCGAGCCAGCCCCCGGCCGCCGAGCCCGCAAGCCCGGCCGCGCCTGAAGCCGCCGCGGCAGAGACCGCGCAGGGCGAAGCCGCCCAGGTGGAAGTCGTGGCCTACACCGAACAGGAGATCGGCGCCCGCGTGGCCCAGATCCGGACCCTGATCGTGGACGACCGCGAGGAAGAAGCCGTGCAGGCGCTGCGCGAACTGCAGCAAGGCGCGCCCGACTTCGCCCTGCCGGACGACCTGCAAGAGCTGGCCCGGCAGAATCCCATCTGACCGGCCGATCCGGCCCCTTAATCGGCTCCGCGCGCCGCGCGGGGCCGATGGCTGGCGGCGCAACGAATCGGTCAAATATTCGGCGGCTTCTTGCTAACATAGCCGCCATGAGTCCGAGCTTCCACCACCGCAATCTGCCCCACCTGCTGCTCTACGCACGCGAAACCCTGATGGCGCATTTCCGTCCCGTGCTGCACGCGGCGGGCGTCACAGAGCAGCAATGGCGCGTACTGCGCACCTTGAGCGAGGTGCGTTCCATGGAACCCAACCAGATCGCGCGCAGTTGCCAGATCCTGAGCCCCAGCCTCACCCGCATGCTGGCCGGGATGGAAGAGCAGGGCCTGATCAAGCGCGTGCGTTCCAGCGCCGATCAGCGGCGCCAGGAGATTTCCCTGACGGCCAAGAGCAACAAGCTCATCGACCGCATGCGCCCTCACGTAGACGCGAAGTACCAGGAAATCGAAGAGAAGATCGGCAAGGAATTGCTGGACCGCCTGTACCGCGACGTGGACGCCATGGTCGACCTGATCAAGCGCGACGCCTCCGGAGCGGCCGACGCCGACGAAAAGTAGTCAGGCCGGCACCGGCAGGATCGCGTTGATCTGGCCCGTGCCGGAACTGGTGAAGTAATCGGTGACGATCTCCGCCGGCTTGTCGTAGCCGTCCCAGCCCAGCAGCCCCAGCAGCATGGCGGTGTCATGCATGCCGCCCTCGCCCACGCACAGCTGCGCGTATTCGGGCAGCATGGCGCAGAACGTCTTCCAGTCGCCCTGGCGCCACAAGTCCACCACCCGCAGATCCACCTGTCGGTAGAACTCGCGGCTGATGCCGTGCATCGCGGCCTCGGGGCTGCCGTTGTCATTGAAGCGGTGCGACAGCGATCCGCTGGCCAGTACCGCCACGCGGTTGCCGCTGGCCTCGATGGCCTGGCGCAGCGCGGCGCCAAAGCGGCGGCTTTCGTCCAGCGTGTGCCACGCGCACCACGCCGCCACCGACACTACCGCATAGCGGCCGTCGCCGTTCATGTAGCGCATCGGCACGAGCGTGCCGTATTCCAGTTCCAGGCTGTCGATCTCGTGCGAGCGCGTGCCCACGCCCGCGGCATTCGCGCACTCGGCAATGCGGCGTCCCAAGCCGGGGTTGCCGCGGTAGGCGTAATCCATGTCCTTGATGAAGTGCGGCAGTTCGTTGCTGGTGTAGCGGCCCTTGAAGGCGCCATTGCAGTTCACGTGGTAGCCCGCGTTGACCAGCCAGTGCACGTCCAGCACCACGATGGTGTCGACCTCCAGGTCGCGGCACCGCTGGCCGATGATGCGGTGCCCCTGGATGGCGGCCTCGCGGCAGCCCTGATGCTTGCCGGGCAGTTCCGACAGGTACATGGACGGCACATGCGTGACCTTGGCCGCCAGCGCGAGCTTACCCATGATAGTTGTCTCCTCGTTCTTATCGATTCGGCGCGGACTCAGGCGCCCCATTTCGGTATGGGGTGGTTGCCCAGCGACACGCATACGTTCTTGACCTCGGTGTAGACCTCGAAGCTGTACTCGCCGCCTTCGCGGCCCGTGCCGGATTCCTTGACGCCGCCGAACGGCTGGCGCAGGTCGCGCACGTTCTGGCTGTTGATGAACACCATGCCGGCCTCGATGCCGCGGGCCAGGCGATGCGCGCGCCCGATGTCGCTGGTCCAGATATAGGACGCGAGGCCATACTTCACATCGTTGGCCAGCGCGAGGCCCTCGGCCTCGTCCTTGAACGGCAGCAGGCAGGCCACCGGACCGAAGATCTCTTCCTGTGCGCAGCGCATGCGGTTGTGGACATCGGCCAGCACCGTGGGGCGCACGAAGCTGCCGCCCGCCAGATGCGCGGGCAGCCCGGCGGGCGGCTGCGCGCCGCCGGCCAGGATGCGCGCGCCTTCCTGCTCCGCCAGGCGGATGTAGCCCGTGACCTTTTCCCAGTGCTGGCGCGTGATCATCGCGCCCACATGGGTCTTCTCGTCCGTGGGATCGCCCACCGCCAGGCGCTGCGCGCGCTCGGCGAACCTGCGCGCGAAGTCGGCGTAGATCGTCTGCTGGACGAAGATGCGCGACCCCGCCGTGCAGCGTTCGCCATTGAGCGAGAAGATCGTGAACAGGGCCGCGTCCAGCGCGCGTTCGACGTCCGCGTCGTCAAAGATCAGCACCGGCGACTTGCCGCCCAGTTCCATCGAGTACTTCTTGATGCCGCCCCCGCTGGACAGGATCTTCCTGCCCGTCGCCGTGCCGCCCGTGAACGAAATGGCGCGCACGCCGGGATGGCGCACCAGCGCGTCGCCGGCCGTGGCCCCGTAGCCCTGCACTACGTTCAGCACGCCGGCCGGGATGCCGGCTTCCAGCGCCAGCATGCCGAGCTGGTCGGCGGTCAGCGGCGACAGTTCAGACATCTTCAGCACGGCGGTATTTCCCAGCGCCAGGCACGGCGCCGTCTTCCAGGTGGCGGTCATGAAGGGCACGTTCCACGGCGACACCAGCGCGCACACGCCGACCGGCTGATGCAGCGTGTAGTTCAGCATCTGGTCGTCCACCGGATAGGTGTGGCCATTCATGCGCGTGCACACTTCGGCGAAGAAATTGAAATTCTCGGAGGCGCGCGGGATGAGTTGCTTGCGCGTCTGCGAAATCGGCAGGCCGGTGTCCTGCGTTTCCAGTTCGGCCAGCCGCGGCACGTTCTGGTCGATCAGTTCGCCAAGCCGGCGCATCAGGCGGGCGCGCTCCTTGGCGGGCGTGCCGGCCCACTTGGGAAAGGCGTCGGCGGCGGCCGACACGGCGGCGTCGATCTCGGCCTGGCCGCCCGCGGCCACTTCGTCGATGGCGGCGCCCGTGGCGGGGTTATACGTGATGAAGCGGTCCCGGCTGTCGACCTGCCGGCCATTGATCCAGTGCTTGATGCTCACGCGCGGCTCCTTGCCTGTGCCCGCGCCCGGACAAGGGCGGACAAGATGTAATTAACACGTTAACATTATGGTGGCTGGGCGATGCTGTCAACGTCGGGAAATCCCGATCCGGACGCCCTCCGTGTCGCTATATTATTAACATGATAAATACCTAATGCGGAGGGGCCATGCCCCATATCTGGATCGAGTATTCGGGCAACCTGGAACTGGATACGCGCACGCTCATGCAGACCGTGCAAAGCGCCGCGGTCGGCGACGGCAGCCTGTTTCCGCTTGTCGGCGCGCGCACCCGCGCGCTGCGCGTGGACGATAGCCTGATCGTCGATGGCCACCCCGACAACGCCTTCGTCCACGTAGTGCTGCGCATCGGCCACGGCCGCAACGCCGAACAGAAGGCCGCCCTGGGCGAACGCGTGTTCCAGGCTCTGACCCGGGCGCTGGCCCCGCAGATGGCCGCGCGCCCCCTGGGCATCTCGATGCAGATCGAAGAGGCCGATCCGGTGCTGAACTACAAGCAGAACAACTATCGCGAACACCTGGCGGCGCGCGCCGCCGAGGCGGCGGCCAGGCTGCCCCGCACGGTGGTGGGCGTCGCGCTGAACACCCGCCAGGCGCTGGCCGCGCTCGGAAACGCGGTGGACGCGGCCCCCTACAAGGCGGCTCCCAAAGCGCCCCTGCTCTACATCAAGCCCGCCAACACCTATGCGCAGGACGGCGCCGTCATCACCCTGCCGGCCGATGTGGAGGCCGTGGAGGTCGGCGCCTGCCTGGGCGTGGTGTTCGCCCGCCGCGCCACGCGCGTGAGCGAGGCCGACGCCCTGGGCTATGTGGCGGGCTATCGCGTCGTGGCCGATTTGTCCGTGCCGCACGCCAGCTATTTCCGCCCCGCGCTCAAGCAGAAATGCCGCGACGGCTTCTGCCCCATGAGCCGCGGACTGGTCCCCGCCGCCGCCGTCGCCGATCCCGACTCGCTGGACATCGAGGTCCTCGTGGACGGCAAGGCGGCGCAGCGCGCCAGCACCGCCGACCTGATCCGTCCGGTCGCGCGGCTGATCGCCGACGTCACGGAATTCATGAGCTTCGAGGCCGGCGACATGCTGCTGGCAGGCGCCCCCCACGGCGCGCCGCAAGTGCGCGCGGGACAGCGCTACGACATCCGCATCGCTCAGGTCGGCACGCTGGGCAACCTGCTGGCCGCCGGCCACGCCTGAGGCCCAGACCATGAAACACGCACGCATTGCCCTTGACGGCGAGATCCACGCCGCCACCGATGCCGGCCAGGGCGGGGTCCGCCTGTCCGACGGCCGCATTCTTGCCGAAGACGCGGTGACGTGGCTGCCGCCCATCGAACCCCGCACGACCTTCACGCTGGCCATCAACTACGCGGACCATGCCCGCGAGCTGGCCTTCAAGGCCCCCGAAGAACCGCTGGGTTTCCTGAAGGCGGCCAACACCTTTGTCGGACACCGCGCCCAGACCCTGCGTCCCGCCGACGTGGCCTTCATGCACTATGAATGCGAGCTGGCGGTCGTGATCGGCAAGTCCGCCAGCCGGGTCCCGCGCAGCCAGGCCTACGACTACGTGGCCGGCTACACCGTGGCCAACGACTACGCGCTGCGCGACTACCTGGAGAACTGGTATCGCCCCAACCTGCGCGTGAAAAGCCGCGACACCTGCACGCCGCTGGGCCCCTGGCTGGTCGATCGCGACGACGTGCCAGACCCCATGAACCTGAACCTGCGCACCACGGTCAACGGCGTCGAAACCCAGCGCGGCAACACCCGCGACATGGTGTTCGACGTCCCCGCGCTGATCGAGTACTTCAGCAGCTTCATGACGCTGTCGCCCGGCGACCTGATCCTGACCGGCACGCCCGACGGCATCGTCAACGTCATGCCCGGCGACGAGGTCGTGACTGAAATCGAAGGCATCGGAAGACTGGTCAATACGCTGGTCCCCTTTCCCGCCTGAATCCCACCCACACAGGACACTCCATGCTGGACACCCAGACCGTACACGCCATCGCCGCGCGCCTGCATGACGCCGAGCGCGCCCGCAAGCAGATCCGCCAGATCTCGCTGGAATACCCCGACATCGGCATCGCCGACGCCTACGCCATCCAGCGCGCCTGGATGGACATCAAGCTAGGCGAGGGACGCGTGAAGCGCGGGCACAAGATCGGCCTGACCTCGCGCGCCATGCAGCAGGCGTCCCAGATCGAGGAGCCCGACTTCGGCATGCTGCTGGACGACATGTTCTTCGAGGACGGCGCCGATATTCCGGCCGGCCGCTACATCCTGCCGCGGCTGGAAGTGGAGCTTGCCTTCGTGCTGGGCAAGCGCCTGGAAGGCCCCAACGTCACCTTGTTCCAGGTATACGACGCGGTGGACTACGTGATCCCCGCGCTGGAGATCATCGACGCCCGCTCGCACGGCATCGACCCCGACACCAAGCGGCCGCGCAAGGTGTTCGACACCATCGCCGACAACGCCGCCAACGCGGGCGTGGTGATGGGCGGACGGCCGGTGAAGATCGGCGAGCTGGACCTGCGCTGGATCGGCGCGATCCTGTCGCGCAACGCCGTCATCGAGGAAACGGGCGTCGCCGCCGGCGTCTTGAATCACCCGGCCAATGGCGTAGTATGGCTGGCTAACAAACTGGCCGCCCATGATGTGGCGCTGGAAGCAGGCGAGATCATCCTGTCGGGTTCCTTCACCCGGCCGGTGGCCGCCCGCCCCGGCGACACCTTCAATGTCGACTACGGCGTGCTCGGTTCCGTCAACTGTCATTTCATCTGAGCGATCCGCAGTCCATGGATATCCTGACCAATACCTTCAAGCAAGCCTTGCGCGACGGCAAGCCCCAGATCGGCCTGTGGGCCGGCCTGGCCAGCGCCTATACCTCCGAGATCGTTGCAGGCGCCGGCTTCGACTGGCTGCTGATCGACGGCGAGCACGCGCCCAACACGCTGGACTCCACCCTGGCCCAGCTGCAATCCGTGGCGGCCTATCCGGTGGCGCCGGTGGTGCGCCCGGCCTGGAACGACCCGGTCCAGATCAAGCAGATCCTGGACACCGGCGCGCAGACGCTGCTGGTGCCCATGATCCAGTCCGCCGAAGAGGCCGCCGCCGCGGTGGCCGCCGTGCGCTATCCGCCCCAGGGCATACGCGGCGTGGGCAGCGCGCTGGCGCGTTCGTCGCGCTGGAACCGCATTCCGAACTACCTGGAGCGCGCCAACGGCGAAATGTGCGTGCTGGTGCAGATCGAAACGCCGCGGGGCGTCGAGGCGCTGGACGAGATCCTGGCCGTGGACGGCGTGGACGGCGCCTTCATCGGCCCGGCCGACCTGTCGGCCAGCATGGGCTACCTGGGGCAGCCGGAACACCCCGAGGTCGTGAAGGCGATCGACGACGCCATCACGCGCATCGTGCGTTCCGGCAAGGCCGCGGGCATCCTGCACAGCGGCGTGGCCCAGGCCAGGCATTACCTGGCGCTGGGCGCGACCTTCGTCGCGGTGGGCGTGGACGCCGTGCTGCTGGCGCGCGCCGCCGAAAGGCTGGCGGGCGAGTTCAAGGACCTGACGGCGGTGGCGGCGGGCAAGGGCCCGTACTGAGCCCCTGGCATCGCGGCGCGGCCTAGTTGCCCATGACCGCGCCGGACTCGCGCACGACCGCCTCCCATTGCCGCGCTTCGCTGCGCCACGCATCGCCAAACGCCGCCGGCGTATCCTGGCCGGGCACGAAACCGTTGGCCAGGTACGCCTGGCGGACTTCCGGCAGGCCCAGCACCTCGTGCAAGGCGTCGGCGAAGCGCGCGATGCGGTCGGAGGGCGTGCCCTTGGGCGCGGCGAATCCCCACCAGTTGCCCTGGACCGCGTCCGGCATGCCAGCCTGCGCGGCGGTGGGCACATCGGGCAGCCCGGCAAACCGTTCGGGCGCCGCCACGGCCAGGGCCCGTATCCTGCCCTGCGGCATGTAGGCGGCCCCCACGCTGTAGCCGCCGATGTACAGCTGGATCTCGTTGGCAAGCAAGGCCTGCACGCCCGGCGCCGAACCCCGGTAGGCGATGTGCATCATGTCGACGCCCATTGCCCTGGACAGCCGGTAGCCCGACAGGTGCGGCGTGGTGCCCGTGCCGGGAGACCCGTAGTTCAGCTTGCCGTCCTGCGCGCGCGCGTACTGTTCGAACTGCGCGTAGTCCGCCGCCGGCACCTGGGCGCTGACGTAGACGAAGGCCGGCACGTCCGCCAGCTTGCCCACCGGTTCCAGGTCGGCCAGCGGATCGAAGCCCAGCTTGCGGTACAGGAACTGATTGATGACGAAGTTGTTGGTGGCGCCAAGCATCAGCGTGTACCCGTCGGGCTTGGCGCGCGCCACTTCCTGCGCGCCGATGTTGCCCCCGGCACCCGTCCGGTAATCCACCACCACGGGCTGGCCCAGCCGCTTTTCCAGTAGCGGCTGGACCTGCCGCATGGCGATATCGCCCGCCGCGCCCGGCGCATACGGCAGGACCACGCGGATGGGGTGTTCGGGATACTCCGCCCGGGCAGCCAGCGGCAACGCCGCCAGGCCGAAGGCAAGCAAGACGGATACGGCACAAGATCGGTACGGCATCGTGTTCTCCCAGGCCGCCGGGCAGGATGGCCGGCCATTCATGGTCGTGAACGCTACAGGTCGATACGCATCAGGTCATGGGCCAGCCTCAGCGGACCGGAATAGTGCTTGCGGATGTCGGCCACGATTTCGTCCATCAGGTGCGGCCCCATCAGCTCCACCGGCAGGTGCTTGGCGGCGGCGCGCTTGAGCACCGGGCTGGTGGAGTCGAAGTGCCCGAAGTGCGTGGCCACCAGGCTCTTCACATTGGCCTGGCGCGCGATCTTGCCCAGGTCGGTCGGGCTGGTATGCGCATACGTGCCCACGCCGGTCTTGGCGCGGTGCGCGATGAAGGACTCGGGGAAGGTGCATTCGTGGATAAGCAGGTCGGCATCCTGGGCCAGGCGCACCATCGCCTCGCAGGGCGCGGTGTCGCCGCTGAAGGCGATGACCTTGCCCTCGGCCTCCACGCGCACGCCGAAGCATTCGCAGACATCCCGGGGAATGTGTTCCACCCAGTCCACCGAAATGCGCACCTTGTCGTCCTCGAACACGACGCCCGGACTGACCTCGCGCACTTCGGGCCGCATCGCCTCCAGGTTGCGCTGGCGCACCGGGTAGGCGGCGCGGGCCTGGAAATCGGTGTGATAGGCGCCGTTCTCGAACAGATGGTCCACGAAGTGCTTCGTGCCCTTCGGGCCCAGCACCAGCGGCGAGCCCTCCTTGTTGAGTATCCAGCTGGAAATGACGAAGTACGGGTAGTCGCAGATGTGGTCGTGGTGGAGATGGGTCAGGAAGACAAAGCCCACCTTGGCAGGATCGACGTTGGCGCGCACCATCTGCCGCGTGGCGCCTTCGCCGCAGTCAAACAGATAGTGCCTGTCATCGTCCAGCGTCAGCAGGATGGCGGACTGCGCGCGGTCGGGGTCGGGCAAGGCGGCGCCAGTACCCAGCATGGTGATCTTCATCGGCAACCCTCTCTTGGTCGGAAGCGGAAAAGCGGTTTGAGCACCAGGCCAGTATAGGAACGTAGTGCATACCGAATGATCAATTATTAGAATGCTGTGAAAACCTATTGGAATCACCGCAACCATGCCCGCCACCCCCCGCATTCCCGACCTTCGCCACATCAGCGGACGCCTGCGCCTGCGCCACCTGGACCTGCTGCAGGCGCTGCACTCGCTGGGCAGCGTGCACAAGGCGGCAGCGCGCCTGGGAATGACGCAGCCCGCGGCCAGCAAGCTGCTGCTGGAGCTGGAGGACATGTTCGGGGTGACCCTCTTTGTGCGCTCCCGCCGGGGCATCGCCCCCACGGCCTTTGGGCAGGCGCTGGCCAGCAAGACGGACGTGCTGCTGGCGGACCTGTCCGGCGCGCGCAACGAGATCGCCGCCCTGGCCGCGGGCGCCAGCGGCCGCATCCGGGTGGGCGTGCAGCCCGTGGCGCTGCCCGTGCTGGTGCCGCGCGCCATCCAGCGGATGCGCGCGGATCATCCGGGCGTCACGGTCATGCTGGAGGAAGGCGCGCACGACACGCTGCTGGCCAGCCTGGCGCGCGGCGAGCTCGATTGCGTGCTGGGCCGGCTGATGCTGGGCGCGGCGCAAGCCGTGTTCCGGACCGAAGTGCTGTATGACGAACCCATCTGCGTGGTGGCGCGCATCGGCCATCCGCTGGCGAAGTCCACGCGCATCACCGCGGCCGCGCTCGCGCGCCAGGACTGGGTCCTGCCGCCGCCCGAAGCGCCGCTGCGCCAGCGCATCGACGCCTACTTCGCGCAAGAGGGCCAGGCCCTGCCCGCGCCCGTGGCCGAATCGGTGTCGCTGCTGGCCAATGAAGTGCTCTTGCGCGGCGGCGACATGCTGGCGGCGATGCCGCGCGCCGTCGCCCAGCACTACGCCGCGCTGGGCGTGCTGGCGATCCTGAAGTTCAAGCCGGACTGGAGCCTGCCGCCCGTGGGCGTGGTGCAGCGCGCGCATGTGGAGCCAGCTCCGGCGCTGACTCGGTTCCTGGAGGCGCTGCGCACCGAGGCGCGCGCATTGCAGGACGCCGCCCCGGCCGGGCAATAGAAAACGCCCCGCGCCGCGCGCCCTTCCGGAATTTGCCCATAAAAAACGCACCCGAAGGTGCGTTCCGGATGGCGCGGATTGGCTGGCTTACGAACGGCCGCCGAGGCTCCCGCCGCCGTCCACGCCCAGCACCTGGCCGGTGATGAACCCCGCGTCGTCGGACAGCAGGAAAGCAATGGCGGCCGCCACTTCGGCCGGCGTGCCCAGGCGCTTCATGGGAACCGACGCCAGGGCGCGCTTCTCGCCTTCGCTGCCCGCGGGGCGGGTGGCGCGGAACATTTCGGTTTCGATCGGACCGGGCGCAACCGCGTTGGCGGTGACGCCGTATTCGGCAAGCTCCAGCGCCCAGGTGCGGGTGCAGCCCACCAGCGCGCTCTTGGCGGCGGAATAGGCGGTGCGGTCCAGTCCGCCGTGGATGGCGCGGCTGACGACGTTGACGATGCGGCCGGCGCGGCGCACTTTCATGGATTCGACGAAGGCCTGGGTGACCTGCACCGCCACGCGCACGTTCAGGTCGAGCACGTTATAGAGCGTTGCCAGGTCGATCTCGCCCAGCGGCTGCGGCGAGACGATGCCGACATTGTTGACCACGGCGTCGACGGGGAATTTCTCGCGGATCTCGCGCAGCACTTCCTCGGTGCGGCCGGCGTCGGCCAGGTCGCAGGCGTACAGATAGCCGGGGAAATCCACATCCGTCGTGTTCCGCGCAATGCCGACCACGTGACAGCCCATGTCGGACAGCCGCTGAGTAAGCGCCCAGCCGATGCCTTTGGTGGCGCCCGTAATGAGCACGCATTTGTCCTTCATGGATTGAAACCTCGTAGTCTGTTTTCTTGGTCAAAAACGGGCGCTTGGGCGCCCGGTTTTCCAAGTAGACACCATCCGGCGGCGCCTGTCTTGTAAATTGCGTAGCAATTCTTGCACGCTGGACGCCCCGGCTGGCCGCTGCCGGCCGGCCCTTTCAGGCGGCCGGCTCAGGTGTCGCGGGTGACCGGGACGCGGGGCGCCAAGGCGCAAAGCAGCTCGTAGCCGATGGTGCCGGCCGCCTGGGCCACTTCGTCCACGGAGGGGCCGTCTTCGCCCCAAAGCGACACGGGCGACCCGACGCCGGCGGCGGGGACGGGCCCCAGATCGACGATCAGCATGTCCATGGAGACCCGGCCCACAAGCTGGGTCCGGATGCCAGCCACCACGACCGGGGTGCCGGTCGTGGCGTGGCGGGGATAGCCGTCAGCATAGCCGCAGGCCACGATGCCGATGCGCATGGCGCGTTCGGCGCGGAAAATCGCGCCGTAGCCGACGGAATCGCCGGTCTTGAGTTCCTGCACCGCGATGATTTCCGAACTGAGCGACATGGCCGGCCTCAGGCCGAACGAGGAGGCCTCGGCGTCGGCGAACGGCGAAGCGCCGTACAGGCAGATGCCCGGCCGCACCCAGTGCGTCTGGGTTTCGGATCCGACGGCGATATCGGCGAAGCGCAGCGCGGCGGCGGAGTTGCAGACGCTGATGGCGCCCGGCAGCTTATGCGTCACCGAATTAAACACGCTCAGTTGTTCGTTCACGCCCTGGGGACCGTCGGCGCAGGCGAAATGGGTCATCTTGCCGATCGAGCCCACGGTGCCCTGCTGTTGCAGCAGCACGGCGCGCTCATGCGCGGCGGGATAGGCTGCCGGGCTGAAGCCCAGCCGGTTCATGCCGCTGTTGAGCTTGAGCATGATGTCGACGCGGCGCGAAAACCGGGCGCGGGCCAGCATGTCCAGCTGTTCCCGGTGGTGGACGGTGGTGCTGAGGTGGTAGCGGTCGATGATGTCGAGGTCGGAGGGCTCGAAAAACCCCTCCAGCATCAGGATCGGCCCGCCCCACCCTGCCTCGCGGCAGCGCACGGCTTCGTCCAGGTCCAGCATCGCCAGCCCCTGGGCCTTGGAAAACCCCGCGACCGCCTGCTCGATGCCGTGTCCGTACGCATTGGCCTTGATGACCGCCCAGATCGAGGGCGGCACGCCCGCGGCGGCGGCGGCGGTCTGGTCGAGGTGGCGGCGCACGGCGGCAAGGTTGTGCGCAAGAGCTGAGACGGAGACGGTGGCGGATATGGGGCGCGGCATGATGTGAGATCCTGTGGCGCTTAAGTCTAACTGATCCCCGCACCCGCGGCATGGCGGCATGGCATGGAAAACGACTACTCTAAAATGAAGCAATACGGCCCTTTGCGCCACATCCACCCCTAGCCTATGTCCATCGATCACTACGAGAACTTTCCCGTCGCCTCGCTGCTGCTGCCGCGCAGGCTGCGCGGCGCCGTGACCGATATCTACCGGTTCGCCCGCGCCGCGGACGATATCGCCGATGAAGGCAGCGCGACCGACGCCGAACGCCTCAGCCAGCTGTCCGCGTTCCGCGCCGAGCTGCATCGCATCGGCGCCGAACCGGGCACGCCGCCCGCGCCCGGCCTGCCCCCGCTGGCCGACATTTTCACGCCGCTGGCCCAGACCATCGCCCGGCACCAGCTTCCCATCACGCCCTTCTACGACCTGCTGTCCGCCTTCGAGCAGGACATCAGCGTCAAGCGCTACGAAGACTATTCCGCCCTTGTCGACTACTGCGCCCGCTCGGCCAACCCGGTCGGGCGGCTGATGCTGCACCTGTTCGACGCCAGCAATCCGCAGAACATGGCCGAGTCCGACGCCATCTGCACCGGCCTGCAGCAGGTGAACTTCTGGCAGGATGTGCGGGTGGACTGGCACAAGCAGCGCGTCTACCTGCCGCAGGAAGACCTGCGCCGCCACGGCGTCTCCGACGACGACCTGGCCGCCTGCCGCCTGACGCCCGCCTGGCGCGAACTGATGGCGTTCGAGGTCGAACGCACGCGGGCGCTGCTACACTTCGGCGCTCCGCTGGCGCGCCGCCTGCCGGGCCGCATCGGCCTGGAACTGCGCCTGGTGGTGCAAGGCGGGCTGCGCGTGCTGGAGCGTATCGAGGCGAGCGGCTACGATGTATTCATGAATCGCCCCGAATTGGGCGCCAAAGACTGGGCCATCATGCTGTGGCGCTCCATTAAGTAACAGATATGACGCCTGACGAGTATTGCCAGGAGAAAGCCGCCAAAAGCGGTTCCAGCTTCTACTATTCCTTCCTGTTCCTGCCGCCCGAACGCCGGCGCGCCATCACGGCCCTGTACGCCTACTGCCGCGAAGTGGACGACGTGGTCGACGAATGCACCGACCCGTCGCTCGCCCGCATCAAGCTGGCCTGGTGGCGCACGCAAGTCGACCAGATGTTCGACGGCAAGCCCGAACACCCCGTGACGCGGGCGCTGCAGCCGCACCTGCAAAGCTGTTCGATTACCCGCGAACGCCTGCTGGCCGTGGTCGACGGCATGGAAATGGACCTGGACCAGACCCGCTACCTGGACTGGCCCGGCCTGCGCAAGTATTGCTGGCACGCGGCCGGCGTGGTGGGCGAGCTGTCCGCCGGCGTGTTCGGCTACTCCGACCCCAAGACCCTGGTCTACGCGGAAAAGCTGGGCCTGGCGTTCCAGATGACGAACATCATCCGCGATGTGGGCGACGACGCCCGCCGCGGCCGCATCTACATCCCGGTCAACGACATGCAGCAGTTCGAGGTCAAGGCCTCGGACATCCTGAACGGCGAATACTCCGAACGCTTCAGCGCGCTGATGAAGTTCCAGGCCGACCGCGCCCGCGAGCTGTACCGCGAGGCGATGAGCAACCTGCCCGAGGCCGACCGCCGGTCGCAGCGCCCGGGCCTGATGATGGCCGCCATCTATCACGCCCTGCTCGACGAGATCGAGCGCGACAACTGGCAGGTGCTGCACCAGCGCATTTCGCTCACGCCCCTGCGCAAGCTCTGGCTCGCCTGGAAGACCTGGGTGGGCGGCGGACGCGGACTGGTCCGCCGGTTGGCGCGGTGAAGGCCGCGGTCATCGGCGCGGGCTGGGCCGGGCTGGCCGCCAGCGTCGCCCTGCGCGAAGCCGGCGCCAAGGTCACGGTGTTCGAGGCCGGCCATACTCCTGGCGGACGCGCCCGGCGCGTCTTTCACGGCGACTTCGACGCACCGCTGGACAACGGTCAGCACCTGCTGTCGGGCGCCTACAAGCACACCCTGGCCCTGATGCGCCGGGTGGGCCGCAACCCCGATGCCTTGCTGATGCGCCGGCCCTTGCGGCTGGCCAGCCTGGACGGCCGCTTCCGGCTGTCCGCGCCGCGCCTGCCCGCCCCCTTGCACATGGCGGCGGCCATCCTGCGCGCCCGCGGCCTGTCATGGGCAGACCGCTTGGCGACCCTGCGCCTGATGCGCGGGCTGAAGGCCATGTCCTGGACGCCGCCGCGCGACTGGACCGTGCTGCACCTGCTGCATTACCACCAGCAGTCCGACGTACTGATCCGCCAGATCTGGGACCCGCTCTGCCTGGCGGCCCTGAACACCCCGATCGCCACGGCCAGCGCCGCGCTGTTTGCCCGCGTGCTGCGCGACAGCCTGGCCGGCGCGCGCGAAGACAGCGACCTGCTGCTGCCCTGCACGGACCTGTCCGCGCTGTGGCCGGACGCCGCGGCGCGCCAGGTCACCATGCGCTACGGCAGCACGGTGCGCCAGCTGCTCCCGTCCGCCGACGGCATCGACATCAATCAGGAACGCTTTGACGCCGCCGTGCTGGCCGTGCCGCCCACCTTCGCGGCGCGCCTGCTGGACGCCCCATTGCGCGAAGCCGGCGCCACCGGCCTGCTCGATGCGCTCAAGGCCTTCGACTACCTGCCCATCGCGACGCTGAATCTGCGCCTGGCGGACCCATGGCGCCTGCCCGAGCCCATGATGATGCTGCGCGAGGATGCGTCCCGGGGCCATATCGGCCAATGGCTGTTCGACCGCGCCCAGCTGGCCGGCGACGTCAAGGCGGGAGAACTGGCCGTGGTGGCCAGCGCCGCCACCGGCATCGGCGACCGCAACCGCCGCCAGGTCATCGAGGCAATGATCGACCAGGTGGCCGAACAGGCGGCCAGCCATCCCTCTCGGCTGCCTCCCCTGCCGGAGATATCGGCTGCGGAGCTGTTCATCGAGAAGCGCGCCACCTTCGCCGCGGTTCCGGGCCTGACCCGGCCGCTGAACTCCACGCCCTGGCCGACGCTGGCGCTGGCCGGCGACTGGACCGACACCGGCTATCCCGGCGTGCTGGAAGGCGCGGTGCGCAGCGGCCTGCAGGCCGCCCGCGTGCTCAATCCCCGCGCAGGCTGAAACGGCGGAGCGCGCGGCGGCGCCCGTCGTCCCGCCCACGTGCGCGAGGGCGGCTCAGGCAGGCGCGCCGCCGAACAGGTCCGCCTGGCGCGGGTCCGCCGTGGCCAGGTCATAGCCGATCTGGGCGGCCACCTCGCGCAGGATGTTCTGGGCCAGGTTGAAGGCCGTGTTGGCCGCCGGCACGCCCGCGTAGATCGCGTTCTGCAGCAGCACTTCCTTGAGTTCGTCGGGCGTCAGGCGCGACGCGTCCTGCGCCGTCAGCGCGGCGCGCACATGCAACTCGAATTCTTCCCAGCGGCCCAGCGACAGGGTCACCGCCAGCACCATCATGCGCCGGGCCTTGTGCGGCAGGCCCGGGCGGCTCCAGATATCGTGCCAGGCGTAGCGCGTGATCAGGTTCTGGTAGTCGGCGGTGAACGTGGTGGCGCGGTCCAGCGAACGCTGCACCCATTCATCGCCCAGCACGGCGCGGCGGTTGGCCAGGCCGCGCTCGAAATCGTCTTCCCGGCTCATCTGGTGAATCTCCTTTCGACATGAGGGAAACGGCGGAAGGGGCGACGATACGCCCGTTCCGCCGCCCTGCGGGATCAGTTCACCGTGATGCTATTGGTTTTCACGACATCGGCCCAGCGGATCTGTTCGGCATCGACGAACCGGGCGAAATCCGCCGCGCTGCTGCCCACCGGCGTCAGCCCCAGCTTGGCGAGCTTGTCGCGGGTCTCGGGGCGGGCCAGCGCCTTTTGCACCAGTTCCTGCAGCCTGGCCACCACTTCCGGACTGGCGCCTGCCGGCAGGAAGAATCCGTTCCATTCGACCACGTCGAAATCCTTGATGCCGCCTTCGCCCACCGTGGCCACGTCGGGCAGTTCCGGCATGCGCTTGGCCGACGATACCGCCAGCGCCTTCAGCTTGCCGCCGCTGACGTAGTTCAGGCTGGACGCGGCGTTGGCGAAATAGACGTCGACCTGTCCGCCCATGACGTCCACGATGGCCGGCGCGCCGCCCTTGTAGGGGACATGCACCACATCCACGCCAGCGTCCTTCTTCAGCAGTTCGGCGGCCATCTGCGCCAGGCTGCCCGGCCCGTATGACGCAAAGGTGTACTTGCCCGGATGGGCGCGCGCCGCCTTGATGAAGTCGGGCAGGTTGTTGAAAGCCGAGCCGGGCGCGGCCACCAGGATGTTGGGCACGCTGACAGCCTGCGAGACCGGAATGAAGTCCTTCTTCGCGTCGTAGGGCAGCTTGCGCAGCACCGGATTGATGGAGAAGGCCGAGGCGTCATACAGCACCGTGTAGCCGTCGGGCTTCGCGCGCGCCACAAAGGCCGCGCCGATGGAGCCGCTGGCGCCGCCCTTGTTCTCGATCACCACGCTCTGGCCGGCGACTTCGCCCA
The DNA here is from genome assembly GCF_042721735.1 of Achromobacter sp. NPDC058515. Taxonomy (NCBI): domain Bacteria; kingdom Pseudomonadati; phylum Pseudomonadota; class Betaproteobacteria; order Burkholderiales; family Alcaligenaceae; genus Achromobacter; species Achromobacter sp. NPDC058515. Next base: position 74,423 of record NZ_JBHXNI010000016.1, on the reverse strand, counting down.
TGCCTTGGGCGATGATGCGCGCGGCGTTGTCAGCCCCGCCGCCGGCGGAGTACGGCACCACCACGGTGATGGGCTGGTCGGGATAGCCGGCGGCGTGCGCCGTGCCCAACGCGCTGGCCAGGCCGATGGCGGCGGCCAGCGGACGCAGTGCGGCCAAGGCCGCGTGACGGGTCTTCTTCATGTGTGCTCCTCATGTCTCCCCTGCGGGGATGTTCAATCAATCATGCATCGTGGCGCGATCCGTCCGACGAAGTCAGACAGTCGCGATGGGGTTGACCGGCGCGCCCACCAGGCCGGGCACGTACATGGGCGCCGCGGTCAGGAAAAAGGCGTGCCTGCCGTGCTGGCGCAACCATTGCGCCAGCGGGGTCAGGTGCCAGAGCTCGCCCAAAGGCAGGCCCAGCTTGAAGAGGCATTGCTCATGCAGCGGCAGCAGCGGCCCCTGGGCCGCGTCCAGGTGGTGGTTGCGCAGTTCCACCGCGTGGTTGTCGGCGGCGATGGCCGCGATCCGGCTGTCCTTGATCCACGCCAGCAGTTCCGCATCGGCGCCATCCAGCACGCAGCAGCTCGTCCTGAGCCGCTCCTGCTCGTCGTCGCCCAGCGTCAGCGCCAGGTCGGCCAGTCCGGTATGCAGGCACAGCACGTCCCCCGGGCGCACCTGGACGCCGTCGGCGCGCATCACATCCATCAGGTCGCGATGGGAAACCTTGCGCTGCGCATCGCCAAAGCGGGCGCGCAGGTCCACCATGACGCCGCGCCCCTGGATGCCGTGGCGCGCCATCGGCGCGATGGACAGGTCGCGTGTGCCGGCGAAGTTCTCGGCCGCCGGCTCGCTGACGGCAAAGCCGTTGTAGCCGGTGGGCTGCGCCTGGCCCGTGCCATGCGCGTCGTACATCGAGCCCACGTGGCCCAGCGCATCCCACTGCGTGGAGTACTGCGGAGACAGCGTGACGCGGTCGTCGCTGATGACATCCGTGGCGCCGGGCACGTCGCGTCCGAGCGGATAGCGGTATACCGGCACCCCGTTCTTCTCGGCGGGCTGGATCACCGGCCCCTTGCGGCGCGGATTGAGCACGGGCGCGCGCGGCACCGTCAGCGGCAGGCTCAGGGAAAACGAAAGCCCGGTGCGGATTTCGGCGATGGCGGCCAGGCGCGCCTGGCTGTCCAGGTGGTTGAGCGTTCCGAGCTGGTCATCGTGCCCGAAATCGCCCCAGTTCGATCCTTCCGGACGGCGGAGGTACCGTTGTGGTTGATTCATGGTCCCTGTCTCCTCGCCCTTTTCCGGACGATTCTTGTCATCGTTGTCGGGCTTATTGCACCACGGAGGAATGCAGCAAATGGTCCACTTCGTCCGCGGTGTATCCCAGCGTGGACAGTATCTTGCGGCTGTGTTCGCCCAGGCCCGGCGCGGCGCGGCCGGCGGCGGCGCCGGCGGGCGCCGGATTCTTCGCGGCCTCGCCAAACTGCGCCCATTGCGCCAGGCCCAGATAGTCGCCGGTCTGCTCGCTGCGATACGGGCGCATGAATCCCATGGCCTGCACCTGCGGGTGGTCGAACATGTCCTCGACCTGCCTGACTTCCGCGCAAGGCACGCTCTGGCCAAAGCGCTCGGCCCACTCGCGCGCCGAGGCGCGCGCCAGGGCCCGGCGCACCAGCGGCACCAGCGCCGACGCCTGGGCCGCGCGCTTCTTGACCGTGTCGTAGTCGGGATGGTCCGCCAGGTCCGGCAGATCCAGGTGGCCGCACAGGGCGCGCCAGAAATGCGGCGTGTTGGCCGACAGATAAAGATGGCCCTCGCGGGTGGGGTGGATGCCGGTGATGCCGCCCGAGCGCATGTCGCGCTCGATTCGGCGCGGCTCGCCCTCGGCCCAGACCAGACGGGCCGATTGCATGGCCAGCGCGCTGCCCAGCAGCGAGACCTCGATGGCCTGTCCCTGCCCCGTCTTCTCGCGGCGGTAAAGCGCGGCCGACACGCTGTTGGAGATCAGCGCGGCGCCGTAATAGTCCACCACCGACCCGTACAGCACCTCCGGCGGGCCGTCAGCCTTGGCTTGCGCCGCGCACATGCCGGTCATGGACTGCAGCACCTGGTCGTAGCCCGCGTGGCGGGCCATCGGACCGGCCGCGCCGTAGCCGGTCATCGCGCAATAGATAAGGCGCGGGTTGACGGCAGCCAGCGTGGCGAAGTCGATCCGCAGCCGTTCCGGGACGCCCGGCCTGAAATTGTGGACCAGCACGTCGGCCTCGCGCACCAGCCTGACCAGGACCTCGTAGCCCTCCGCTTCCTTCAGGTTCAGGCACAGGCCGCGCTTGTTGCGGTTGACGCCCAGGAAGGCGCGGCTCTCGGCCGCCAGCGTCGACGGGTACTTGCGCAGATTGTCGCCTTCGGGCGGCTCGACCTTGATCACGTCCGCGCCCATGTCGCCCAGCAGCGCGCAGCCGTAGGGGCCCGCGATATAGGCGCTCAGGTCCAGGACCTTGATGCCTGCCAGCGGCAGTTGAACGGGGGTTTCATGTTCCATCATGCAATTCACTCGATAAATGCGCGGGCTCTGCCGCGGACAGCGCCAACCCGGTTCAGGCCGCCCGACCGGCCGCCAGCAGGACGTCGCGGGCGCGGCGCACAAAGGGCGCGTCGATCATCTTCCCGTCCAGCACAAAGGCGCCCACCCCGTCCTGCTCGCGGCTGGCCGCCACGATCCGCTCGGCCGCTTCGACCTCTTCGGCGCTGAAACCGAACACCTCGTTGGCGATGGCGACCTGGCTGGGATGCACGCAGGATTTGCCCAGGAAACCCAAGGAACGCGCCAGCTGCGCTTCGGCGCGAAAGCCCTCGGCATCGCGCACCCGGGCATAGGCGGCATCCATGGCGTACTTGCCCGCGCAACCGGCGCCCAGCCGCAAGGCCAGCATCACCGCGCGCAGCGTCTCGGGCTGGTAACGGTCGATGCCCAGCGGCTCGAAGAGGTCGGCCAGCCCCAGCTGCAGCCCCGCGACGCGCGGGTGCGCCGCCGCCAGTTCGGCCGCGCGGGCCAGCGCCTGCGGCGTTTCAACCGTCACCAGGAACTCGCCCCGGAATCCGGCCGCGATGGCCTCGCCGGCGGCGGCGCGCAGCGCATCCGGGCCTTCGACCTTGGGCAGGTTCAGCACATCGATGGGCGACCGCGCCAGCGCGTCCAGGTCGCCCGCAAAGTAGGGAGTATCGGACGCGTTCACGCGAACGATAATTTTCTTGGGATGTTGCGCGTGCGCTGCGCCAAACGCCGGCGACGCCAGCCAGTTGGCCAGGCCTTCCCGCGCGGCCTGCTTGCGCGCCGGCGCGACCGCGTCCTCCAGATCGAAAGACAGCGCATCCGCCTGGCTGGCCATGGCTTTGTCGAACAGTTCCGGGCGCGATGCCGGAACAAAAAGCTTGCTTCTCATTGATGTCTCCTGGCCGCATTGTGACCGCGCCGAATCGCGTCAGGGGAAAGCCGGGATACGATAAGAAGATAGAATATCTATCATCATGAACACCGACTTCCTGCACACGCTGGCCGCCGTGGCCCAGCACGGCTCCATGGCCGAGGCCGCCCGCCGGCTCGGACTCACACACGGCGCCGTGGCGCAGCAGGTGCGCAAGCTGGAACAGGACCTGGGAGTGCCGCTGGTGGCGCGCGCCGGGCGCACGGTGCACCTGACGGCCAAGGCGATCGAACTGATCGGACCGATGCGCGAGGTCCTGGAACGGATCGAGAAGATCCGCTATCTGGCCCGGTCCGACGAGATGATGGGCGAGCTCAGGCTGGGCGCCGGCAATACGGCGCTGAACTCCATGGTGCCCGCCATCCTGGAACATCTGGTCGGGCGGCATCCGCTGGTCAGCGTGGAAATCCAACCGGGACACTCGGCGCGCTTCTATCCCGCCATTGAAAGCGGCGAGCTGGACGCGGCGATCGCGCTGGAGGCGCCCTATCCCTTGTCCAAGAGCCTGGGCTGGCAGTTGCTGCGCGAAGAACCCTATGTGCTGGCGGCGGCCCCGCGCCACGCGGGCCGGCATCCGCACAGCCTGCTGACCGGCGAGCCCTTCATCCGCTACCAGCGCAACGACTGGAGCGGGCGCCACGTCGAAGACTATCTGCGCCGCGTCGGCATCACGCCGCGCGACCGCTTCGAGCTGAACGCGATCGAATCGATAGCAGTGATGGTGAGCCGGGACCTGGGCGTGGCGATCCTGCCCAGATCGACCAACGGCGCGATCGAACGCCTGGGCCTGCTGGCCCTGCCGCTGCCCGCGCACTGCGAACCGCGCCGCTTCGGCCTGATCTGGTCGCGCGTGTCGCCGCGGCTGGCGCTGATTCAGGCGTTTCGCGACATTGCCATCGTGGAGTACGCCAAGGCGCAAGACGCCTAGGGCCCGTTCACAGGCGATCTGGCGTCCGCCGGGCGGTCTCAATATACTTGTATTGTCCTCAATACAACATATCAGGAGACAAATCATGCAGGGACTGCATCGCATCGGCGCGGCCTGCGCGCTGTTGGGCGCGCTGGCATTGCCGCTGGCCCCCGCCCTTGCCCAGGGCAACGCCATCAAGCTGGTCGTGGGCGCCCCGCCGGGCGGCACCACGGATACCGTGGCGCGCAGCATCGCGCAGCACATGTCGCAGGATCTCGCGCGCCCCGTGCTGGTCGAGAACAAGCCGGGCGCGGGCGGCAATATCGCCGCCGACTATGTCGCCAAGAGCCCCCCTGACGGCAACACCTTGCTGGTCACGTTCACCAGCTTTTCCATCAACGCCTCCCTGTACCGGAACCTGCCGTTCGACCCGATAGGCGATTTCACGCCTGTCAGCATGCTGGCCAACGTGCCCAGCGTGCTGGTCGCGCGCAAGGACTTCCCGGCCCGCTCCATGCCGGAATTCGTGTCGCTGGTGAAGGCCAGCCCCGGCAAGTACACCATGGCGCTGGGCGCCATCGGTTCGTCGCTGCACATGGCCGGCGAGCGCATGAAGATGATGGCCGGACTGAACATCCTGAATGTGCCGTACAAGGGCACGGCGCCCGCCATCACCGACCTGCTGGGCGGCCAGGTGGACATGATGTTCGCCAGTTCGCTCAATGCCCTGCCGCACATCAAGAGCGGCGCGCTCAAGGCGCTGGGCGTCACCAGCCCGAAGGCGCTGCCCCAGTTTCCCGGCGTGCCGCCCATAGGCGATACCATCCAGGGTTTCGAATCGAATGCGTGGTTTGCCCTGTTCGGCCCCGCCAGGCTGCCGCCCGAGACGCTCGCGATGCTCAATGCCGCGGCGCGCAAGGCGGTCGATACGCCTGAATTCCGCCACCTGCTCGAGCGCGAGGCCGCCAGCGCGGTCAGCAGCAGCCCGGCGGAACTTGGCGCCTTCGTGCGCAAGGATATCGAGCGCTACGCCGAGATCGTCAAGTTCACCGGCGCGACGGTCGATTGATTTTTCCCTGACTGGAGTTCCGCCGTGTCCGAAAGCCCGCTGCCTCTTTATCACAAGGTATATCTGCTGCTAAAGCAACGACTGCAGGCGGGCGGATTTGCCGCGGACACGGCCATGCCGGGCGAAAACGCGCTGGCGGCCGAATACGGCGTATCGCGCCTGACCATGCGGCGTTCGCTCGACATGCTGGAATCCGACGGCCTGATCAAGCGCCGCCAAGGACGCGGCACGTTCGCCGTCGGCCACGCGCAGTTGTCGGCCCCGCAGGGAGCTTCCGACATCGATGCCCTGATGGCGCACCTGGCCCGCATGGGCATGCACACCCAGGTGCGCCTGCTGGAACTCGATACCGCGCCGGCGACGCCCCTGGTGGCGGCGCGTCTTGAGCTGGCTGCCGGCGTCCTGGTGCAGCGCGCGGTGCGGGTGCGCAGCCACCAGGGCCAGCCATTCTCCTATCTGACCACTTTCGTGCCCAACGACATCGGCCAGCGCATACGCCGCAAAGACCTGGGGTCCAAGCCGCTGCTGGCCATTTTTCGGGACCTGGGCGTGCGGGTGGCGCGCGCCGAGCAATCGATTTCGGCGGTGCTGGCCGAGCCCGGCGTGGCCGAGCTGCTCGATGTGCCGGTGGGCTCGGCCCTGCTCAGCCTGCATCGCGTGGTGCGCGACGACTCGGGCCGTCCGGTCGAATGGCTGCATGCCCAGTACCGGCCCGACCGCTATGAATACCGCATGAACATGCAAGCCCACGACATGCCCGGCCAGCCCACCTGGCTGCCCGCCGCCATTCCGGCGCGGGCAAGCGCTTGAAACAGCCTTTTGACTTCTAGCGCAGCAGGCTGGCCGTGGCGATGCCGGCCATCGTCAGCGCAAGCGATCCGGCCAGGCTGAACCCTGCATACCCCAGTGCGCTGGCGTAGGCGCCCCGCTCCAGCATGCCCACCGTTTCCGCCGAGAAGGTTGAAAACGTGGTCAGGCCGCCCATGAAACCGGTAATGGCCCCCAGCCGCACCCAGGCCGGCCATTCCGGATGGCCGGCCACCAGCGCCAGCACCAGGCCCACGAGGTAGCCGCCGGCCAGGTTCACCGCGAAGGTGCCCCAGGGCCAGGACTCGACGTTCAGCCAAAGGCTGACCAGCCAGCGGGCCCAGGCGCCCAGGACGGCGCCCAGGCCCACGGCCAGGAAATTCAGGGGGACCAGCGTTTGATAGGCGGACATGAACGTCAGGAAGCGGCGTGCTGCTTGAGGCGGAAGGAAAAGACCAGTAGCAGTATGCCGAAAAACACGGCGTAGATGCCGATCACCCACACCAGCGCCAGCGCGCCCGCGCCCGGCTGCATGATCAGCATGCCGCCAAACAGGATGGACACCAGGCCGGAAAGGCCCAGCAGCCATTCGTTGCGGATGGCCTTGCGAAAACGGATTGCGGCGATGACCTGGAACACGCCCGCCACCAGCGCCCAGATCGCGATGATGTAGAGCAGGATCAACGCGGTCAGCCCGGGCCAGACGAAGGTGACGATGCCCGCGGCAACTCCCAGCAGGCCCACGATGACGAGCGCCCACAGCGGCTTGCCGTGGTCCCGGATGCGCAGCCCGGCGATCAGCGCCAGCACGCCGTCCACCAGCGCGAAGGCTCCCCACACCATCACCAGCGCCGACAAGGTGATGGCCGGCATGAACATCGCCATGAAACCGAACAGGATGGCGACAACGCCGCGCAGCGCCACCCATCCCCAATGACGGCCAATGTGATCCACGACTTGCTGTTCAAGCATGACTGACCTCCGGTGTTTGCAGCGGGTGGCCTATCTTAGCCCCGCAAGCCGGCACGCGCCACGCCGCGGGCCGCGCCGCGCCTGGCGCGGCAGCGGCGCCTGCCCCGAAATCGATTGAAATTTCCTTGCGCGCGCAGGGCCCGCTTCTATAAGAGTAATTCTCATTAAATGTTAGAATCCGCCGCTTCCCGCCCAATATCCCATGGACAGTCAACCCACCCCTCGCCGTCGCGCCTACTGGCTCAAGACACTGCATCAGTGGCACTGGATCAGCTCCGCGCTCTGCCTGCTGGGAATGCTGTTATTCGCGGTGACGGGACTGACCCTGAACAACGCCTCGCACATCGAATCCAAGGCGGTGGTGATCAGCCGCGAAGCCCGCTTGCCTGACACCGTCCTGAAGCAATTGTCCGCCGCGCCCGCGCACAAGAAGGCGCCCCTGCCCGCCCCCGTCGCCCGATGGCTGGACGACGCGCTGGATGCGTCCACCGCCGGCAGGCCCGCCGAGTGGTCGGCCGACGAGATCTACCTGTCCTTGCCGCGCGCCGGCGGCGACGCCTGGCTGTCCATTGACCTGGCGAGCGGCGACGTGGAATACGAACGCACCGACCGCGGCTGGATCTCGTACCTGAACGATTTGCACAAGGGCCGCAACACCGGCCTCGCCTGGAGCTGGTTCCTGGACATCTTCGCCGTCGCCTGTCTGGTCTTTTCGCTGACCGGCCTCGTGCTGCTCAAGATGCACGCCGGCAACCGCAGTGCGACCTGGCCCATGGTGGGGCTGGGCCTCGTCATTCCGGTGGTGCTGGCCCTGCTCTTCATTCATTGATTCCATCGATCCGCCCTGGAGATTTCCATGCGCAAGCTGCTGTTGCCGGCCCTGTTGGCCGGCCTGATCGCCCGAACGGCCCACGCGGCCGACATCGGCCTGTCCATCGAGGTGCCGCGCCTGGATGTGGCCGAGTACCACCGTCCCTACGTGGCGATCTGGATCGAGAACCCGGACCAGAGCGTCGCCACCGACCTGGCGGTCTGGTATGACGTGGCCAAGAAGAACAACGAAGGCGCCGAGTGGCTCAAGGACATGCGCCAATGGTGGCGGCGCAGCGGCCGCAACCAGCAGTTCCCGGTGGACGGCGTCAGCGGCGCGACCAAGCCCGTGGGCAAGCATGCCCTGAGCTTTGACGCGTCCAGCAAGCCCCTGTCCCAGCTCAAGCCCGGCCAGTACGCCGTGGTGGTGGAAGCGGCGCGCGAAGTCGGCGGCCGCGAGCTGTTGCGCATCCCCTTCCAGTGGCCGCCCCAAAAGGCCGAGCAGCTCACGGCGCGCGGCGAACACGAACTGGGCGCCATCGCGCTCGACCTCAAACCCTGATTCCCCTCTACACGCCTTTTAGGAGCGCAACGATGAAATCCGCCGCCAAACTGGCCGCCGCCCTGGCGCTGTGCCTGCCCTTTGCCGCGCACGCGCATGACGTCTGGATCGTGCCGTCCTCGACGGTGCTGTCGGGCACCGACAGCTGGATCACCGTCGACGCCGCCGTCGGCAACGACAAGTTCTATTTCAACCACGCGCCGCTGCGCCTGGACGGCCTGGCCGTGATCGCGCCGGACGGCAGCGCCGCCGAAGCCGAGAACCTCAACCGCGGCAAGCTGCGCAGCACCTTCGACCTGCAGCTCAAGCAGAGCGGCACGTACCGCGTGGCCGTCGTCAACGACGGCGTGTTCGCGCGCTGGAAGGAAGACGGCAAGAACAAGCGCTACTTCGGCAAGCCGGAAGGCCTGGCGCAGGCCGTGCCCGCCAAGGCGGACGAGCTGGAAGTCTCGCAAAGCCTGGGCCGCGTCGAGACCTTCGTGACCGCGGGCAAGCCCACGGCCGTCAAGCCGGTGGGCCGCGGCCTGGAACTGGCGCCCGTCACGCACCCGAACGACCTGTTCACCGACGAGTCCGCCACCTTCCAGATGCTGCTGGACGGCAAGCCCGCCGCCGAACTGGAAGTGAACGTCGTGCCCGGCGGCAGCCGCTATCGCGACAAGGTCGGCGAGATCAAGCTGAAGACGGACAAGGACGGCAAGTTCTCGGTCAAATGGCCGCAGCCCGGCCTGTACTGGATCGAAGCCGGCATGGAAGACGCCAAGGTCAGCGTGCCGCAAGCCAAGAAGCGCCGCCTGTCGTACGCGGGCACCGTTGAAGTGCTGCAGCCCTGAGCACAAAGCCGCGCATGACGAACACCCCTTCCTACGCCCAGCGCGGCGCGGCGGCTCCGGCCGTCCGCGTCGCCTATGGCGCCATGCCGGCGCGGCCGGCGGCGCTGGCCGGCGCCACCATGGGCACCACGTGGTCCGCGCGCATGGCCTTGCCGGCCGGATGCGCCGAGACCTCGGCCCGGCAGGCGATCCAGGCCGCGCTGGACGAGGTGGTGGCCCAGATGAGCACCTGGGAAGCAGATTCGGACATCACGCGCTACAACGAGGCGGGCCCCGGCTGGCGGGCGCTGCCGGCCGCGTTCTTCCATGTGCTGCGCCATGCGCTGATGCTGGCCGAGGACTGCGGCGGCGCCTACGACCCCACGGTGGGGCCGCTGGTGAACGCCTGGGGTTTTGGCCCGCATCAACGCGCCTTCGAACCGCCCTCGCCCGCCGCCGTCGAGGCCGCGCGCCTGCGCTGCGGCTGGCGGCGCGTGCGGCTGGACGAAGACAGCCAGGCCGCGCACCAGCAAGGCGGCACTTATCTGGACCTGTCGTCCATCGCCAAGGGTTACGGCGTGGACCGCGCCGCCATGGCGCTGGATGCCCTGGGCATCACGCAGTACCTGGTGGAAGTGGGCGGCGAATTGCGCGCGCGCGGCAAGCGTCCGGACGGACAGCCCTGGCGCGTGGCCATCGAAGTCCCCGACGCCAGCGACGACCACGCAATGGCGCTGCCATTGAATGAATGCAGCATCGCCACGTCCGGCGACTACCGCCGCCATGCCGGCGACGGCGAGGCGCGCTACGCCCACACGATCGACCCGCGCACCGGACACCCCGTGCGCAACCACGTGGCCTCGGTCACGGTGCTGCACGCGGGCTGCATGCAGGCCGACGCCCTGGCCACCGCCCTTACAGTGCTGGGCGAAGCCGACGGCCTGGCCTATGCCCGCCGCCATGATCTGGCGGCGCTCTTCATCCTGCGCGAGCGCGACGCCTTCCGCGTCGTCGCCACGCCGGCGTTCCAGGCCCTGGCCTATTCCCGCTGAAAGCCCATGACCCCTACCCGGCTGATCGCGGCGGCGTGCGTGGTGTTGGCTTGGCTGCTGCTATGCCTGTGGGCCTGGCGCCGCGCCCGGCGGCACGAGGCGCGGGAGGCGCTGGCCCTGCAGGCCCTGAACGCGCCCGCCCCTGAAGACACGCTCCTGGTCGCCTACGCCTCTCAGACGGGCTATGCCGAATCCCTGGCCGCTCAGACCGCGGAATCCTTGCGCGCCGGCGGCCTGACTGTGCGCGTGGCCGCGCTGGGCCAACTGGACGCGACGCGCCTGGCCGCCTACCGCCGCATGCTGTTCGTGGTCAGCACCTATGGCGAAGGCGACCCGCCCGATGCGGCGGCGGCCTTTGCCGGGCAGATGCAGCAATCCCCGGGCGGCGCGCCGGCGCTGGCCGGCGCCCACTATGCGGTGCTGGCGCTGGGCGACAGCGAGTACACCCGATTCTGCGGCTTCGGCCATCGGCTGAACGACTGGCTGCACGCGCAAGGCGCAACGCCGCTGTTCGATCTGGTGGAAGTCGACAACGATGACGCGGCCGCCTTGCGCCACTGGCAACACCACCTGGGCCTGCTGGCGGGCCGCAGCGACCTGCCCGACTGGGAAGCGCCCGTCTACGATTCCTGGCGCCTCGCCGCCCGCGTGCAGCTCAATCCGCACAGCCAGGGCGGCCCTTGCTACCTGCTGACGCTGACGCCGCCCGCCGAAGGCGCCCGCCCCTGGCAGGCCGGCGACATCGCCGAGATCGGCCCGCGCCAGACGCGCGGCGGCGCGTTGCAGCCCCACCGCGAATACTCCATCGCCTCGCTGCCCGAAGACGGCGCGATCCAGCTGCTGGTGCGCCAGATGCGCGGCGCGGACGGTGGCCTTGGGCTGGGCAGCGGCTGGCTCACCCATGTTGCCCAGACCGGCGACGAGATCGACCTGCGCGTGCGCGCCAATCGCAATTTCCATGCGCCGCCGGACGACCGACCCATGATCCTGGTCGGCAACGGCACGGGCCTGGCGGGCCTGCGCGGCCTGGTCAAGGCGCGCCGCGCCGCCGGCCACCGGCGCAACTGGCTGGTCTTCGGCGAGCGCAACGCCGCGCACGATTGGTTCTGCCGGGAAGAGATCGCGGCGTGGAAGGATGACGGCACGCTGGAACGCGTGGATGCCGTCTTCTCGCGCGACCAGCCCGGGCGCCGCTATGTGCAGCACCTCCTGCGCGAACAGGCCGATGCCGTGCGCGCCTGGGCGGATGCAGGCGCCGCCATCTATGTGTGCGGCAGCCTGCAAGGCATGGCGGGCGGCGTGGACGCCGCCCTGCAGGACATCCTGGGCGACGAGCGCCTGCAGGCCATGCAGCACGCCGGCCGCTACCGGCGCGACGTGTACTGACCGCGCGGGGCCTTACTGCAGCTTGATCTGCGCGCGGTCGATCACGGTCTTCCAGCGGTCGCGCTCGGTGCGGATCTGCTCGCCGAATTCGGCCGGCGTGTTGCCCAAGGGGAACGCCCCCGTCTCCTCCATCTTGGCCGCCGTCGCCGGATCGCGCACCGCGCGGGCGAAGGCGTCCGCCAGCTTGTCGCGCACATCGGCCGGCATGCCCGCCGGCCCCACCACGCCGTACCAGGCGGTCACGTCGTAGTCCTTGTAGCCCTGTTCGGCGAACGTGGGCACGTCGGGCAGGCGCGGATTGCGCGCCGTGCCGGTGATGGCCAGCGCATGCAGGTGGTTGCTCTTCAGGTAGGGCAGCGACGACGGGAAGTTGTCGAAGATCACCGGCACCACGCCCCCCACCGTGTCGGTCAGCGCGGGCGCCGAGCCGCGGTACGAAATGCTGTTCATCTTGCCGCCGATGATCTGCAGGAACCAGATCATGCCCAGATCGTTCACGCCGCCCGCGCCGGCGTTGGCGTAGCCGTCCTTGTTGGGATTGGCGCGCACGTGCGCCACGAAGTCGGCCAGCGTCTTGGCCGGGAACTTCGGGTTCACGCTGAGGATGTTGGGGCTGGTGACCAGGTTGCTGATCGGCGTGAAGTCCTTGACGGGGTCATAGGCCAGCTTGGGAAACAGGTGCGGCGCCGTGCCATGCGTGCTGACAGTAGCCAGTCCCACGGTGTAGCCGTCCGGCTTGGCGCGCGCGGTGGCCGCCATGCCTATCGTGCCGGACGCGCCGGTGCGGTTTTCCACCACGATCTGCTGGCCCAGGATCTCGCCCGCCTTGGCCGCGGCCACCCGGCCGACGATATCGGTGGGACCGCCCGCCGGGAACGGCACGATCAGGGTAATGGGATGGTCGGGAAAAGCGGCATGGGCCGCGGGCAGCACGGCAGCCAGCGCCAGGGCGGCACAAGTCTTGCGCATCATGATGGGTTGTCTCCTGTAGACGGGATTGCTGTTGTTATCGAAGCGGTCAGGCCGCGTCCTGCGCGAACGGGGCGCGGCGAAGAATCTTGCCGGGGCGCGGCATGCCGGCGACGGCGGGAAAGACCTGGCCGCCATTGACCAGCACATGCTCCACGCCGGCGGAAGCCAGCGTGGGCGCTTCCCACGTGGCGCGGTCCTCGACCGTGTCGGCGTCGAACACCACGATGTCCGCCCATGCGCCAACGCTGATCTGGCCGCGTCCGGCCAGGCCGAAGACGCGGGCGGGCAAGGCGGTCATCTTGGCGACGGCGGCTTCGAGCGTCACCAGTTCGGCCTCGCGCACATAGCGGCCCAGCACCCGCGTGAAGCTGCCCCACAGGCGGGGATGCGGATGCGCGTCGTTCGGCAGCCCGTCGGAGCCGACCATGCAGCAGTCATGCTGGAAGATGCGGCGCACCTCGGCCTCGTCCATCGCAAAGTAGATGGCGCCCGCCGGGCACAGGCGCTCGGCCGCGGTGGTCTTGTCGCAGCCCCAGCGCGCGGCGATATCGCTCAGGTATTCGCCGCTGCATTCCGGATGCGGGGTCGACCAGGTGATGCGGATATCGGCGATGGTCTCGGCGCGCTCCGGGATCAGGATGGTGGAGCTGCCCGGATAGGGATAGATGTCCAGCGCCACGTCCACGCCCTCGGCGCGCGCGCGGTCTATGTTGGCCAGCGTGAAGCGGCTCTTGCCCCAGTTGCGGGGCATCATGCACTTGTGGTGCGACAGCACGGTGGCGCAGCCGGTATTGCGGCCGATGGCCAGCACCTCGTCCACGGCGGCCTCCACCTCGTCGCCCTCATTGCGGATATGGCTGGTGTGCATCGCGCCGCGGGCCGCGGCCACGCGCGCCAGGCCTTCCAGCTCGGCTTGCTGCGCGACGCCGCCCGGCTGGTACGCGAGGCCCGTGCTGAAGCCCACGGCGCCCGCCGCCAGCGCATCGGCCAGCATGCGCTGCATCAGGTCCTGCTCGTCGGCCGTGGGCTGCGCCTGCGGGTCGCGCATGGCGGCCAGGCGCAGGTTGGCGTGGCCCACCAGGGCCGCGACGTTGATCACGGGCTGGCGCAAGCGCAGCTCGTCGAAGTAGTCGCTCATGCTGGCGAACAGCGGGGTCTCGCCCAGCAGGGCCAGCGCCGCGGCGGTATTGCCCGCCAGCGGCGCGGGCGCGCCGCTCACGCCGCAGTTGCCCACCACGACCGAGGTGATGCCCTGGCTGGTCTTCCATGCCAGGTCCGGCTTTTCCACGAACATCAGGTCGTCATGGCCGTGCACGTCGATGAAGCCGGGCGCCACGATCTTGCCGCCGGCATCCACGCGCCGCGCGGCCGCCACCGCCGACAGGTCGCCGATGGCGGCGATGCGCTCGCCCGCCACGCCCACGTCGGCGCGCCGCCGGGGGCCGCCCAGCCCGTCGATGAGCCAGCCGCCTTCGATGATCAGATCCAGAGATTCCTGCCGCATGCGATTGCCCTGCCTTGATGAAGGCCCTAGTATCGTCGGCGCGATCAATCTGGAAAAATTGTTTTTATTGATCCATCAATCTGGTTTTGAAATGAATCGCCTGCCCAAGCATGTCACCCTGAAGCACCTGACCGCCTTTGTGGCGGTGGCTCAGGAATCCAGCTTCACGCACGCGGCCAAGCGCCTGTTCCAGACGCAATCGTCCGTGACCAGCCTGGTGCGCCAGCTGGAGGACGCGCTGGGCACGCAGCTCTTCGCCCGCACCAGCCGGCGCGTGCTGCTGACCGCCGCGGGCGAGGAATTCCTGCCGCGCGTGATGCGGCTGCTGGCCGATTTCGACGGCGTGATCGAGGACGTGGTGCGCTTTGGCGCGCTGGAGCGCGGACGCGTCGGCGTGGCGGCGGCGCCATCGGCGATCACCCAGATCATCGCCCCCGCCGCCGCCGCGTTCGCGGCGCAGTACCCGGCCGTGCGCCTGTATCTCAGCGACGACAACTCCGGCCGCATCCAGCGCAAGGTCGCCACGCGCGAGGTGGATTTCGGACTGACGAGCCGCTGGGCCGATGCGCCGGGCCTGCAGTTCGACGCCTTGCTGGAAGACCGCTTCGGCGTGCTGTACCGCGAGGACGATGCCAGCCTGCGCCCCGCCGGCGACGGCGCGATGCGCTGGTCGGACCTGGCCGACCGCAAGCTGGTGGGAGTGGTGGACGAGACGGGCATCATGGCGCTGCTGCGCGCCCGCGCCGACCTGCCGATAGAGGCCGCCGCGCCGTTCTACGAAGCGTCCAGCACTACCTCCCAGGCGGCGCTGGTCAAGGCCGGGGTGGGCGTGGCGCTGCTGCCGGCATTGGCCGCGCAGCGCGTGCTGGAGCCCGGACTGGCCTTCGCGCTGCTGGCCCGGCCCACCGTCGTGCGGACGGTCTGCATCATCCGCCACAAGGAATACCCCTTGAGCCCGGCCGCGCTGGCCCTGATCCGCGGCATTCACGATTACCTGCGCACCGCGCCGCTGCCGGCCGGCTGCAAGCGCATCCCGGCAGGCGGACCGCGCAAGCGCTAGCAGCGAAAGGGCAAGGCGTCGGACACCGGAAGCATCGACGCCTCAGCCGGCGCGCAGCTTTTCATCCAGCGCGGCCAGCCCGGCCGCGAAAACGCCCTGGCCGACCGCCGCGGCCACGTCGCCCAGGACGGCGCCCTCGACCCTGAAATCCGCCCACCATTGCACGAGCGTTTCGCCGCCTTCGGTAATGGGATGCAGCGACACCCCCGCGACGTAGTCGCGCATGGGCAGGTCGGTCTCGATGATGGAGTAGCGCAGCGACGCGCCCGGATCATCCAGCATCAGCAATTGCTCGCGCACAAAGCCCGAAGGCTTGAGCGTCAAGTGCCGCACGGAGCCCACCGCGTCGTGGCGGCCGCCCTCTTCCAGCCGGCTTTGGGCGATGCCAGGGTGCCAGCCGGCCAGGCCGTTGAAATCGCGGAACAGCGGCCAGACCTTGTCCAGCGGCGCGTGGATGATGGCACTGATGTGTACGGTGTGCGGCATGCGGGCTCCGGGGCGGGTGGGAACTGCGGATTGAAACTGCGGAATGCAAACTCAGAACGTCAGATTCTTGAACTCGCGCGTCGCGGCCGTCAGCGCCTGCTCGGTAGGCAGGCGTTCCATCGAGCTGGCGCCGTAGAAGCCATGGCAATGCTTGCAGGCGCGCAGCACATGGGCGGCGTCCTCGGGCATGGCGATGGGGCCGCCATGGCACAGCACGATGATGTCCGGGCGCACCGCCAGCGCCGCCGCGGCGATGCGGTCGATGGCGGCCACGCAATCGTCCAGCGTCTGCGCGGTCTCGGCGCCGATGGAGCCGCCGGTCGTAAGGCCCATGTGCGCCACGATGATGTCCGCGCCAGCGCGCGCCATGGCCACGGCGTCGTCCTCGTTAAAGACGTAGGGCGTCGTCAGCATGCCCTTCTTGTGCGCCAGGCGGATCATGTCGACTTCCAGCGCATAGCCCATGCCGGTCTCTTCCAGGTTGGCACGGAAGTTGCCGTCGATCAGGCCCACGGTGGGGAAGTTCTGCACGCCCGCGAAACCCTGGCGCTTCAGGTCGTCCAGGAACACGTCGAAGTCGCAGAACGGATCGGTGCCGTTCACGCCCGCCAGCACCGGGGTTTTCTTCACCACGGGCAAGACTTCGCGGCCCATGTCCACGACGATCTCGTTGGCGTTGCCGTAGGCCAGCAGGCCGGCCAGCGACCCCCGGCCCGCCATGCGGTAGCGGCCCGAGTTATAGATCACGATCAGGTCGATGCCGCCCGCTTCCTCGCACTTGGCCGACAGCCCCGTGCCCGCGCCGCCGCCGACAATCGGCGTGCGCGCGCGCACCATGGCGCGAAACTTGTCCAGCAGCTCGTTACGGTCAAAACGCGGCATGACGGCTTTCCTCAATGTGTGGCGATTTCAAGATAGTGTTCGACCGCCGCCTGCGCGAACAGCGGATCGTTGATGTGGCAAGGCACGCGCACCAGCCGGCGGTCCGCCGTCTGCACCAGACTGGCTTCCAGCGCGGCGAAGAGGGCAGCGTCGGCTTCGGGGTCCCAGAATGCCTGTCCCGGCGCGTCCAGCGCCGACACGCCGCCCTCGGGAATCAGGAAGCGCACCGGGCCATTGCAGCGGTTGAGCCGGTCGGCGATCCATTCGCCCTGCCGGGTGTTTTCCTCGGCGGTCGTGCGCATCAGGGTCACCTGGGGATTGTGCGGATAGAACTTGCGGCCCCGGTAGCGTTCGGGGACGGTGTCCATGCCGCCGAAATTGACCATGTCCAGCGCGCCGCAGGAACCGACGTAAGGCGCGCGGGTGCGGGCGACGGCGCCGAAACGGTCCTCGGTGCAGGGCAGCACGCCGCCAAAGAGAAAATCGCAGACCTCGGTGGTGGTCAGGTCCAGCACGCCGGCCAGCAGATGGCTGTCCAGCAGCTTTTCCATGGACTGCCCGCCCGTGCCCGTGGCATGGAACACCAGGCAGTCGTAGCGCGGCTCCAGCAGCGGCGTGACCTGCTGCACGCAGGCCGTGGTGACGCCGAACATGGTGATGCCCACGGCGGGCCGGCTGTCGTCGCCGGCCACGCTGGCCGCCTGGCGGAACGCGCCGCCGATGGCGCCGGCCGCATTGGCCAGCACCCGGCGCGAAATGCGGTTCAGGCCCGCCACGTCCGTCACGGAATACATCATGGCGATGTCCGACGGGCCCACATAGGGCGCGACGTTGCCGGAGGCCATGGTGGACACCATCACCTTGGGCGTGCCGATCGGCAGCGCGCGCATGGCCGGCGTGATCAGAGCGGTGCCGCCCGAGCCGCCCAGGCCCAGCAAGGCGCCGATCCCGGCATTGCCCGCGGCATAGCGCTCAAAGGCCAGCGCCATGGCGGCAATGGCGGTGCCGCGGTCGCCGGTGAAGACGGCCCCGGCCCCTTCGGGATGGCTCTTGGCCACCTCTTGCGCCTGCACCATGGCCGCGCTGGCGGCGCCCGAGGTGGAGACGTCCACCGACACCACGTCCAGCCCGTCGCGCTTGAGCAGGTCCACCACGTATTCGGCCTCGTGGCCCTTCGTGTCGTAGGTCGCGGCGACATAGACCCGCTGCTTCGTATGCGTCATGACTCCTCCGTGGGCGGCTACACTCCGTGCGCGCCTCGATATGTGAGGCCAAAAGGCCTGTAGAATCTAGAAATGAGACGAAAGAATCATACTGAGACACCAGTCTCACGTCAAACCGAATCCCCCGCCAAAACGGCCCCTGCGGCAGCGGCCGGCGCCCGGCTGATCGCGCCCGCCAGCCGGCAGGCCGCGGCCAGCGGCGAGCCCCCGCACGGTCCGCGCGCGCGCACCCGCAAGATCCTGCTGGACGCGGCGCACCAGCTCATGGCGCAGGGCCTCACGCCGTCCGTCGCCGAGCTGGCCGAACACGCCCAGGTCTCGCGCGCCACCGCCTATCGCTACTTCCCCAGCCAGAGCGCGCTGATCGCCGCCGTGGTGGACGAAAGCCTGGGCCCGATCCTGGCCTGGGATTCCAGCGCGCCGGACGCCGCCGCGCGCGTCGACGAGCTGCTGCGCTTTGCCTACCCGCGGCTGGAAGCGCACGAGGCGCCGCTGCGCGCCGCCATCCTGGTGTCCCTGCAGCAGCACGCCGAGGCCAGCGCCGGCAAGGCGGCGGCGGAACCCCGGCTGGTGCGCGGCCACCGCGTCGACACCCTGAAGCGCGCCATTGCGCCGCTGGCGGCCGACCTGACGCCCACCCAGCAGGACCGTGTGGCGCAGGCGCTGTCGCTGGTCTACGGCACCGAGGTGTTCCTGGTGCTGAAAGACATCTGGAAACTGGAGTTGCCCGAGCTCACCGACGTGGTGCGCTGGACGGCCAACGCCATCATCAAACAGGCGCTGTCCGAGGCGGCGCCCAGGAAGCGGTAACGGGTCCGGCCCGCCGCACGGTGTCAGACACCCGCGGAGGAAGCGGTAACGGGTCCGCACGGTGTCAGACACCCGCGAAAGATGGACCTCAGCTTTTGTGGGAATTTCAGTAATATCGGACGCCTGCCGCACCGCTGCGGCAAAAAAAAGCCCGGCTTGCGCCGGGCTTTTGCTTACTGCAGCGTTCGGGTGAAGATGAACTCGCCGTCCTGCCAGTCCACCGGCACCACGTCGCGCGGGCCGAACCTGCCTTCGAGGATCAGGCGCGCCACCGGGTTCTCGATCTGCTGCTGGATCGCGCGCTTCAAGGGGCGCGCGCCAAACACCGGATCGAAGCCGGAGCGGGCCAGTTCCGCCAGCGCCGGTTCGGTGACTTCCAGGCGCATCTCCTGCTTTTCCAGGCGCTCGCCCAGGCGGCGAAGCTGGATGCGGGCAATGGACTCGATGTGCTGCGCTTCCAGGCCATGGAACACAACCACTTCATCGATGCGGTTCAGGAACTCGGGCCGCAGCGTCTGCTTGAGCTCGTCCCACACCACTTCCTTGATCACGTCGTAAGGCTGGCCCGCCAGGGTCTGGATATGGTGCGAACCCAGGTTGGAGGTCATGACGATCACGGTATTGCGGAAGTCCACGGTGCGGCCCTGGCCGTCGGTCAGGCGCCCGTCGTCCAGCACCTGCAGGAGCACGTTGAACACGTCCGGATGGGCCTTTTCCACTTCGTCCAGCAGCACGACGCTGTAGGGCTTGCGCCGCACGGCCTCGGTCAGGTAGCCGCCCTCTTCGTAGCCCACGTATCCGGGCGGCGCGCCGATCAGCCGCGCCACCGAGTGCTTCTCCATGAACTCGCTCATGTCGATGCGGATCATGTGCTCTTCGGAGTCGAACAGGAACTCGGCCAGGGCGCGCGTCAGCTCGGTCTTGCCCACGCCCGTCGGGCCCAGGAACAGGAACGAGCCATACGGCCGCGCCGGGTCCGCCAGGCCTGCGCGGGAACGCCGGATGGCGTCGGACACCAGGCGCACGGCCTCGTCCTGGCCCACCACGCGCTTGTGCAGGAACTCTTCCATGTGCAGGAGCTTCTCGCGTTCGCCCTGCATCATCTTGGACACGGGAATGCCGGTGGCGCGCGACACGACCTCGGCGATTTCCTCCGCGCCGACCCGCGTGCGCAGCAGGCGCGGACGGGACTCGTCGCCTTCGGCGTTCTCGGCCGCCTCGGCGGCGCCCACTTCAGCGGCCTTCAGGCGCGATTCCAGATCGGGCAGCTTGCCGTACTGCAGCTCGGCCAGCTTGTCGAACTGGCCCTTGCGCTGCAGTTCCGCCATCTCGGCGCGCACGCTGTCGATCTCTTCCTTGATGGCCTGGGTGCCCTGCACCGCGGCCTTCTCGGCCTTCCAGATTTCTTCGTAGTCGTTGTACTCGCGCTGCAGCTTTTCCAGTTCGTCTTCGATGACGCCCAGGCGGCGCTTGGACGCGTCGTCCGTTTCCTTCTTGACGGCCTCGCGCTCGATCTTTAGCTGGATGATGCGGCGGTCCAGCTTGTCCATCACCTCCGGCTTGGAGTCGATTTCCATGCGGATGCGGGCGCCGGCCTCGTCGATGAGGTCGATGGCCTTGTCGGGCAGGAAGCGGTCGGTGATGTAGCGGTGCGACAGTTCCGCCGCCGCCACGATGGCCGGGTCGGTGATCTCAACGCCGTGGTGGATTTCATAGCGTTCCTGCAAGCCGCGCAGGATGGCGATGGTGGATTCCACATCGGGCTCGTCGACCAGCACCTTCTGGAAGCGGCGCTCCAGCGCGGCGTCCTTTTCGATGTACTTGCGGTATTCGTCCAGCGTGGTCGCGCCGATGCAATGCAGCTCGCCGCGCGCCAGCGCCGGCTTGAGCATGTTGCCGGCGTCCATCGCGCCTTCGGCCTTGCCCGCGCCGACCATGGTGTGCAGCTCGTCGATGAAGACGATGTTGCGGCCGTCGTCCTGGCCCAGCTCTTTGAGCACGGCCTTCAGGCGTTCTTCGAATTCGCCGCGGAACTTGGCGCCGGCGAGCAGGGCCGCCAGGTCCAGGGACAGCACGCGCTTGCCGCGCAGGCTCTCGGGCACTTCGTCGTTGACGATGCGCTGCGCCAGGCCCTCGACGATGGCGGTCTTGCCCACGCCGGGCTCGCCGATCAGCACGGGGTTGTTCTTGGTGCGGCGCTGCAGGATCTGGATCGTGCGGCGGATTTCGTCGTCGCGGCCGATCACCGGATCCAGCTTGCCCTGGCGGGCGCGCTCGGTCAGGTCCATCGTGTACTTGGACAGGGCTTCGCGGTTGGCCTCGCCTTCCGCGCCGGAGACGTTCTCGCCGCCGCGAACGGCGTCGATGGCGGCTTCCAGGGCCTTCTTCTGCAGGCCCGCGTCGCGCAGGATGCGGCCGGCATCGCCCTTGTCGTCGGCCAGCGCCAGCAGGAACAGTTCGCTGGCGATGTAGGTGTCGCCGCGGCGCGCGGCTTCCTTGTCGGTGCGCGTCAGCACGCCTTGCAGGTCGCGGCCCACCTGGACGTTGTCCTCGCCCTGCACCTGCGGCAGGGACTTCAGGGCGTTTTCCAGGGCCGGCGCCAGCCGGTTGACCGCCACGCCGGCGCGCGCCAGCAGGCTGCCGGCGCCGCTGTCGGAATCCGACAGCAGGGCGGACAGCACGTGGACGGGCTCGATGTAGGGGTGGTCGTTGCGGGCGGCCAGACTTTGAGCGTCGGCCAGGGCTTGCTGGAACTTGGTAGTAAGTTTGTCGAATCGCATAATGGTCGTTGTGGCTTGTTGGGGAGCCTGACCGATACGTGCCGGCGGGCTCGATAACCTGAATATGCGGCCGGATGAGAAAATTTCAACACCCGGCCAGCCTCATGGTCTCTTCGACGTGCAGCAGCAACTGAACAATGAGCATATACGTTTTTGTCTACGGCACCCTACGAGCAGGCGAAATCAACGATCTGGCGCAAGCCGCCGCCAGCCGGGGGCTGCCCGCTCCCTGCCACGTCGGCCCGGCCAGCGTGCCGGGCATGCTGGTGGACTTTGGCGACTGGCCCGGACTGATCCCGGCGGACAACGGCAGGCGCGTGCGGGGCGACGTTTTCCGGGTGGACCCGGCGCTGATCGCGCTGATGGACGAGATCGAGGAGTACGTGCCCGGCCAGCCCTGCCTTTTCGTGCGCAGGGAGATCGAGGCCCGCCTGGAAGCCCCGGACCGGGGCGGCCTGGTGACCTGCCAGTACTACCCCGTCGACCCGGCGCTGTGCGCCGCGGCCGTCGCCATCGCCGGCGAGGACTGGATTGCCTACCGGCTTGCCCGGCGCCCGGTAAGACACCCGTAGTAACAACGGACTACAATAGACGCCTGTCTCACGCTTTGCACCCGTTCCGGCCTTCCGCCGCGCAATGGGCACTCTAAAGGTCATCGTATGCAAAAACGGGTCCCCATTGCCCCTGATGCCGCTCACTGTTCCACATGTATGCTGGGGCACGTCTGCGTTCCCGTGGGCATGGCAGCCGCCGAAGTCGAAAAGCTGGACGAGCTGGTGAAGGAGCGTGTCCGCCTTGAAAAAGGCAAGACGCTGTATTCGCTGGACCACCCGCTGGACGCCGTGTACGGCGTGCGCTTCGGCAGCCTCAAGACGCAACTGGAAGACGCGACCGGCCAGATCCAGATCACCGGCTTTCACCTGCCGGGCGAGATCGTCGGCATGGACGGCATGCTGGATGGCAAGCACGTGTCGGCCGCCGTGGCGCTGGAAGATTCCGAGGTCTGCGTCATCCGGCTGAACGAAGTCGATCGCGTGGCCGCGCACCTGCCGTCGCTGCAGCAGCAGTTCCGCCGCCTGATGAGCCGCGAGATCACCCGTTCGCACCAGATGCTGGCCTCGCTGGGCTCGATGCGGTCCGAGCAGCGCCTGGCGGCCTTCCTGCTGAACCTGTCGCAGCGCTATGCCTCGCTGGGCTATTCGTCCACCGAGTTCGTGCTGCGCATGAGCCGCGAAGAGATCGGCAACTACCTGGGCCTGACGCTGGAAACGGTCAGCCGCCTGTTCTCGCGCTTTGCGCGCGACGGCCTGATCAAGATCAACCAGCGCGAGGTCCGCATCCTGGACCTGGCCGCGCTCAAGCAACTGCTCGGCCACGACGGCTGCTGAGCGTCTGCCGCGCCATGCGCCGCGCGCCCACAAGCTCTGTGTCCCAGGCATGGCAGGCTCGCGGGCCGCGCCTGGCGCGCTGCCTGGCCGCCTCGCTTGCCATGGCCGCCACGCTGGCGCCCCTGGCCGCGCGCGCCCAAACGCCGCTGCCCGACCCCTACGACTACGATGAAATCGTGCCTGCGCCCAAGCGCGCGGCGCCCCTGAGCTGGCAGACGGTGGAACTCGGCAAGCCGGGGCACCGGTACAAGATGCCGGTCTACGCCAACCGCAACCTGGCCAAGGACGACCTGCGCGGCATCAAGCAGGTGCTCGTCGTCATCCACGGCGTCAAGCGCGACGCCGACCACTACTACGAAACCGCCGCCGCCCTGCTGGCGGGCAACCCCGACCGGGAGCGCGAGACGCTGATCCTGGCGCCGCGCTTCTCCGGATCCATCGACTCGGGTTTCGGCGGCATGGCGGCCTGGCGCAAGGCCAGCTGGGAAGACGGCGAAGACAGCGTCCAGGCGGCGGGCCGGCCCGCGCCGGTCAGCTCGTTCCAGGTGCTTGACGACCTGCTGCGCAGCCTGGACGATCGCAAGCGCCTGGCATCCCTGGCGAACATCGTGCTGGCCGGACACTCCGGCGGCGCGCAGTTGGTGCATCGCTACGCGGTGCTGAACAACATCGACGGCCCGCTGCGCCGCGACGGACTGGCGCTGCGCTACGTCGTCGCCAACCCCTCTTCTTACCTGTACCTGACCAACGAACGGCCGCGCGCGGACGGCAAGGGCTATGCGCCCTACGAACGCGGCATCTGCCCCACCTATAACCAGTACAAGTACGGCACGGACAAGCTGCCCGCCTACGCGCGGGGAACCGAAGAATCCCGGCTCTTCGTGCGCTACGCGGCGCGCGACGTGATCTATCTGCTGGGCGGCGCGGACAACAACCCCGAGCACCGGCTGCTGGACAAGGCCTGCGGCGCGGAAGCCCAGGGCGCGACCCGGCTCGCGCGCGGCACGGGCTACGTGCAGTACGAGCACGTGCTGGCCGGCCGCGGCGCCAAACCCGTCGCGCTGCGCCACAGCAGCTTCGAGGTGGGCGGCGTGGGCCACGACAGCAAGCGCATGTTCGGATCGGTCTGCGGCGTGCGCGCGCTGCTGGGCGACGGCGCCCAGACCACCGGCAACGCCGCCGCCTGCGACATCATCAAGCCGCGCGGCAAATAGACGCTGCCCGCGGGTTTAGGGAAATTCCGGAGTTGCATGGCTTGACAGGCATGCCTTGCCGGCCCGACACTTAACCTTATGGTTAACTTTAACGACGACACCCTCGACGGCATTTTTTCGGCGCTGGCCGATGGCACGCGGCGCCGGGTGCTGGCGGACCTGGAACAGGGATCGGCATCGGTCAGCGCGCTGGCCCAGCCTCACGCCATGTCCCTGCCCGCCTTCATGAAGCACCTGCGGGTGCTGGAAGGCGCCGGCCTGATCGCCCGCGCCAAGGACGGCCGCGTGGTGAGCTGCACGCTGTCGCCAGAGCCCATGCAGGCCGCGTCCGCATGGCTGGCCCGCTATGAAAAGTTCTGGAACGGGCAACTGGATTCGCTGGCGCGGTATCTCTATCACGAAGAGGAAATACACCCATGGCAAACCGAACCTCCCCCCTCGAACTCCGGCTCCAGCGGCGTTTCGACGCCCCCGTCGAACGCGTCTGGCGCGCCTGGACGGACCCGCAAGCGCTGATGCGCTGGTTCGGCCCCGCCGAAACCCGGCAAGTCCTGATGGCCGAGACCGACGTGCGCGTAGGCGGCGCCTACCAGGTCGGGTTTGCCACCGAAGACGGACGCGAACACCACGCCAGCGGCCGCTACCAGGAAGTAGAGCCGCAGCGCCGGCTGGTCTTCACGTGGGCCTGGCGCGACACGCCGGAAGAAACATCGCTGATCACCCTTGAATTCACCCCTGCGGGCACGGGCACCGACCTTGCCTTCCTGCAGACCCCGTTTGTCGACCAGGCTACCCGCGACGGCCATGAACATGGCTGGTCGGGCGCGATGGACCGGCTTGCGGATCACCTGGCGAGCCTGGCCTGAGTTCCGCCGTTCGCCCCGTCCGGGCCTGCGGGCCCGCCTTTCCAGGAGCCGCACCATGCAAACCGATCACCCTGTCGTATCCCGCCACCAGTGGGACGCCGCGCGCGAGGCGCTGCTGCGCCGCGAAAAGGAATTGACCCATGCCCAGGACGCGCTGGCGCGCGACCGCATGGCCCTGCCGTGGGTCAAGGTGGACAAGGCCTACCAGTTCCAGGACGCCAGCGGATCGCACTCCTTGGCCGATCTGTTCCAGGGCAAGAGCCAGCTCATCGTCTATCACTTCATGTTCAGCCCCGATTGGGAGGAAGGCTGCGTGGGCTGCTCGTTCCTCGCCGACCACCTGGGCGGCGCCCTGATGCATCTGCGCCACCATGACATTTCGGTGGTGGCGGTCTCGCGCGCGCCCTATGCCAGGCTGGCCGCGTTCAAGCAGCGCATGGGCTGGAACTTCGATTGGTTCTCGTCCGAGGGCTGCGACTTCAACTTCGACTTTCGCGCCTCCGTGCCCAAGGCCGACGGCGACGTCGAGGAACGGCCGGGGGCCAGCGCTTTCTTCCGCGATCCGGACGGCGAGATCTTCCACACCTACTCCACCTTCGAGCGCGGGGTGGAGCGCCTGGCGGGCGCCTACAACTACCTGGATCTCGCGCCGCTGGGCCGCAACGAAAACGGGCCCCATTTCGACCTGGGAGACTGGGTGCGCCACCATGACCGCTACGACGACTCCCCGCAGAAAGCCTGCCACGCCCACGGCTAGGCGCTGGCTGCCGTCCGCGGCCGGCATGGCGGGCCTGTGGCTGGCCTGCACGGCGGCCATGGCCGCCGGCCTGCTGATCGATACCTGGCGCACGCCCGCCGCGCTGCTGGCCAGCGCATGCGGCGCGCCGGGCACCCTGGCCGAGCTGGCATGGCGGCACGCGACGCTGATGCCGGCCAGCAGCGCGGCAATGGCGCTGGCGGCGCTCTTGCCCTGGCCCCGGACGCAGGGCGTCGCGCCCCCGGTGGCGGCGCGCCTGCTCTGCGCCGCGCTCATGGCCCTCGGGATGATCCTGGGTGCGCGGCTGGGTATCGCAGCGGCGCTGTCGGCGGGCGCGGCGCCCTTCGCCGGCATGGCGCTGGGCATGGCGGCGGGCATGGCCGCCGCGCTCCTGCCTGCCCGCGCGCTTAGCGCCTGGCGCCGGTAAGGGGGCGCACGGCCGCTGGCGCGGCCTCGATCGGCGCGGCCTGCGGCGCCTGGATTTCCAGCGACGACGCGGCCTGCGCCACGCACGGCAGGATCCAGCCTTCTTCTTTTTCGTCGCGCGACAGCCCCGGCCATTCAATGCCGTAGACCACGGAGCCTTCCAGCATCAGGCACATGCAGGCGCGGCAGGTGCCGTTGCGGCAGGAACTGGGCAACTTGATGCCTGCCGCCTGCGCCGCCAGCAGCACCGGCGTGCCGGCGTCCGCGTCAAAGCGCAGGCCGGCGGGCTGGACGAGGACCGGGTAGGCGGGCATGGCCTGCAGGCGCTGCGCGATCCGCCTCAGGCGGCGTCGTCCCGCCAGTCCAGCTTCCACGCGCCGGACAGCACGTTCTGCATCCACAGCACGCAGGTCAGCGTCTTGGCGTCGGTGACTTCGCCCTTGCTGCAGGCCTCGATCAGGTCGGCCGGCTGCGCGCTGATCACGTCCAGGAAC
Organism: Achromobacter sp. NPDC058515; assembly: GCF_042721735.1. Taxonomy (NCBI): domain Bacteria; kingdom Pseudomonadati; phylum Pseudomonadota; class Betaproteobacteria; order Burkholderiales; family Alcaligenaceae; genus Achromobacter; species Achromobacter sp. NPDC058515. Next base: position 47,716 of record NZ_JBHXNI010000016.1, on the reverse strand, counting down.
TCGTCCTGGTCGAGCTGGCGGGGCCCGGCGCGCAAGCCGCGCGCAAAGAAGATGTGGATGATTTCCGTGGAATAGGCAATGGCCAGGTGCAGGCCCCCGGCATGCGCCCACTGGTCCGCGGTATAGCCCGTTTCTTCCAGCAGCTCGCGCTTGGCGCAGGCCAGCGGGTCTTCGCCCGGATCCAGCTTGCCCGCGGGGAACTCCGTCATGACGCGGCCGATGGGGTAGCGGAACTGGCGTTCCAGCAAGACCCGGCCGTCGTCCAGCAGCGGAATGACCACCACCGCGCCCGGATGCACGACATATTCGCGGATGCCGGTATTGCCGTTGGGCAGGCTGACGGTGTCGCGGCGTATCTTCAGGAAGCTGCCGTCATACGACGCTTCGCTGGCGAGCAGTTTTTCAACGAGGTGGGAGTCGGGTGTGGGCTTCATGGCATGCAGCTTACCATCGCCCCCCGAGGCCTGGCCGGTTCAGCCGAACTTGCGCACGGCGTCCAGCGCCAGGCCCGCGCCGATGCTGCCGAACAAGTCCCCTTCGACGCTGCGCGCGGTCGGCACCAGCGCCGACACCGTTTCGCGCAGGCGCGGCACGCGGCTGGAGCCGCCCGTGAAAAACACCGTGTCCACGTCGGCCGTCGATACGCCGGCGTCGCGCAGCAGCTGGCCCACCGTGGCCTCGACCTTTTCGATCAGGCGGCCCACGCAGGCGTCGAACGAGGGGCGCGTCACGTCCACGCCCAGCTCGGGCGCGACGCGCGACAGGTCGATGCGCGCGGCGGGCGCATCCGACAGCGCGATCTTGGCCTCTTCCACCTGCACCGCCACCCAGTGGCCCGCGCGTTCCTTGACCAGGTTGAGCAGCAGGTCGATCTTTTCGCGGTCGCCGGCTTCGGCGCGGATGTAGGCGAAGTGTTCAGCGGCCTTGCGCGTGTAGGCCTGGTTGATGGTGTGCCAGCAGGCCAGGTTGCCGTACTGCGTGGACGGCACGTCCTTGCCGCTGCGCAGCTGGCTGCCCAGGCCCAGCAGGGGCATGACATGCGCCAGGCTCAGTTGCTTGTCGAAATCCACGCCGCCGATGTGCACACCGCCATAGGCCAGGATATCTTCGCGGCGGTCGGGCTTGGCGGCCCGGCCCGGCCCCAGGCGGATCAGCGAGAAGTCCGAGGTGCCGCCGCCGATGTCGATAACCAGCACCAGCTCCTCGCGGTCGATCTGCGATTCGTAGTCGAATGCGGCGGCCAGCGGCTCGAACTGGAATTCGATATCGGTGAACCCCACGCTGCGCGCGATCTCGCCCAGCGTGTCCTGGGCGGTCTGGTCGGCGGCGGCGTTGTCGTCCACGAAGAAGACCGGCCGGCCCAGCACCGCCCGCGTAAAGCCGCGGCCGGCGGCCGTCTCGGCGCGCGCCTTCAGTTCGGCGATGAACCGCGTCAGCAGCACGCGAAACGGAATCGAACGGCCCTGGACCTCCGTCGAGCCATCGATCAGCGAGCTGCCCAGCAGGCTCTTCATCGAGCGCATCAGGCGCCCGTCGTAGCCAGCCAGGTAGTCGGAGATGGCGGCGCGGCCATAGCTGACCTCGGCGTCCTCGTCATGAAAGAAAATGGCCGACGGCAAGGTGGTCTTGCCGTCTTCCAAGGCGAGGAGCGCGCGCTGGTCGGGACGGCTCCAGCCTACGGTGGAGTTGGAGGTGCCGAAGTCGACGCCGCATGCGGTGGAAATCATGGAGAGTTCTGGGGCTGAAAGCAAAACGGCGGACAAGTGTACTCGCTTCGGCGCCGCCCCCGCGTAATCCGGCCCCTTCCCCCGGCAGCCCCTGCGCCTGCGCGGCCAGGGCCATGCCGGACGTTCGCGCCTACTGCTGGCGGCGCTGCTCCAGCTCTTTCAGGCACTGCGCCACGCCGGCCTGCATCTGCGCATTGGACACGGCGGCGCGGTCCGACACCTGGCGGCAGCGGACAAACTGGGCCTGGCTTTCCGGCGTATCCCGGACCACCGGATCGGCGCCCGGCTGAGGCGAGACCGTCATGCGCAGCGTCGAGGGCGGCGAGAGGCTGCCGTCCTTGGAGCGGACGCTGGGAAACTGCATTTCCTGCGTGACGGGGGCAGCGTTCTGGGCTTGCGCGGCGCCCGCCGCGCACAGGGCGGCAAGCAGGAAGGCGGAGACGTGGTGTTTATTCATGGCAACCTCTCTTCTATGAGCATGCGCCCAGGCGTGGGGCCGGTGGCCGTCCCCGGGGCGCCGCACTATCGTAGCGCCGGCCGCCGCCAGGCGGCGTGCCAAGACGCTACACAATCCGCGCGAGTTGTTTCCTGCGGTTTCGCGGGGCGCGGCTAGGGAGCCCGCCTGGATTTGCGCAAAGGATCCAGCAGCGAAGACAGGCCGTTGTGATCGAGCTCATGCATCAAGGCCAGCAGCCGCCCCAGTTCGCCGGGGGGAAAGCCCTTGCGCGCAAACCACGCCAGATAGGGCCCGGGCAGGTCGGCGATCAGCCGCCCCTTGTACTTGCCGAAAGGCATGTCGCGGGTCACCAAGAGGGAAAGCAGTTCAGGATCCATCGCGTTCAAGCCGGCGCGCCGCCGGCAAAGATATCCGCGGCCGGCACCGCCGCGATCTTCACGCCGAAGCTGGAGATGGCCGGCAGCGTGGCATTGTGGTGCGCCCGGATCCGATCGCCGCTCGCATGGGGCTTGTCGTGGGTGGTGTGGGCATCGGCCAGCGCATTGATGCGGGCCAGGACGTCGGCGGCGTCGAAGGGCGGCGGCGAGGATTCAAACAGCGCGCGTTGGACGTCGATCACGATCAGGGCGGATTTCATGGATTTCCCGTTAGGCTGATGGCGGGGAGTCTACCGCCAAACCCGGACGGCCGGCAGGCCAGGCCGGCCGCGGGCCGCCCGCCCTTCAGCCGCATTCCGCGCCCACGGCGGGAGGCGGCCAGATGCGTGCATACATCCAGAAGTGGCGCGGCTCGCCGCGCACCACGCGGTAGGCATGCAACAGGCCTTCGCGCTGATAGCGGCACCGCTCCAGCACCCCCACGCAAGCCAGATTGGAATCCAGCGCCGTGGCCTGGATGCGCGCATAGCCCAGCGTCTGCAGGGCCCAGTCGGTGACGACAGCGCAAGCCTTCGTGGCCAGGCCCTGCCGCCAGTATTCCGGAGCGATGTCGTAGGCGATTTCGGCGCGCCGGTGCGCCAGCGAGATCTCGTTCAGCCCGATCGTGCCCGCGAGGCGGTCGTCCGGGCCGGCGATAGCCAGGCGCACGCTGTGCGAGCGCTCGGGCCGCGCATAGCCGCGGATCAGATCGGCGAGTTCGCCGGGGCCGTCCAGCCGCCAGCTCGTGTGGCGAGTGACGAGCTCCTCGCGCAGATACGCATACCAGCCGGCTGCGTCGTCCTCGCGCATGGCGCGCAAACGCATGCCGGGCACGCCGAGGTCGGGAAGGTCTTGCAGCCGGTCAGGCAGAAGCAACGGCATGGCGGCGCCGCTCATGCGGCGGTAATGATGCTGGGCTCGCACCGCACCGGAAAATTCACGGAATTGGCGATGAAGCAGAAGTGGTGCGCGCGCTCGTGCAGCGCCGTGGCCAGCGCGGCGTCGCCGCCGGCCCGGATGGTGACCTGGGGCCGCAGCGTGACCTGCGCAAACGCGCCGCCGCGCTCCCGGTCCTCGACCATGACGCCCTGCGCCTCGTCCCGGTACGCCTCGACCGTCACGCCCTCGGCCGCGCACAAATGCAGATACCAGAGCTTGTGGCAGGCGGACAGCGACGCCACCAGCATGTCCTCGGGATTCCAGCGCGCCGGGTCGCCGCGAAACGCCGGATCGGAGGAGCCCGGCACGTCCGGCTTGCCCGCGGCCTGGATCAGGTGGTCGCGGGAATAGGCCGCATAGCTGGACGTGCCGGCGCCGGTGTTGCCGGTCCAGTCCACGGTGACGGTGTAATGGTGTTCGCCTTTCATCTGATCGCCCCGGTCAGCGCGCGGCGGCAGCGGCCCAATGCCGCGCCCGCGCGGAGAGAACGCCGAGCTTAGCGCACGCGCGGCCGGGCAAGATAGCCCCGCCCGTTGCCGGCGACCCCGCGCTTTACATCCCGTTTCAGCACGCAGCCGTTACTGTACGTATCGTGGTACGGGTTGACCAGTCCGCCACCCAGGAGCTCGCCATGATGAAAACCACCCTGACCTGCGCCCTGACGCTCGCCCTGCTTGCCGGCTGCGCGCCCTCCAAGCCCATCACCGCCCGTTCCGTGCCCGTGGACGGCCACACCTCGCGCAACTCGCTGGACTGGCCGGGCAGCTACGAAGGCACCCTGCCCTGCGCGGACTGCCCTGGCATCCGCACCCGCCTGACGCTGATGAAGGACGGCCGCTACGAAAAGCAGACCCAGTACCTGGACCGCCAGCCCCAGCCCGAGATCGTGACGGGATCCTTCAGCTGGGAATCCGACGGCAGCACCATCCGGCTGGACGCCGCGGGCGACAGCCAGCGCTATTTCGTCGGCGAGAACCAGGTGACCATGCTGTATCGCGACGGCACGCGCCCCACCGGCCCGCTGGCCTCGCATTACATCCTGCGCCGCGCGCAATAAGGCGTCGCGCAAGCCCCGCGCTTGCGGCTATCCTTCTGGAATCGTCCGCGCCCGGCCGCGCGGGCCCTCTTCACGAAAGGAAGCCATGAAGACCGATCACGAGCTGCTCTCCGCCTTCGCCCCGACGGGCGCGCTGCGCGCGTCCATCAACCTGGGCAACCCCATCCTGGCCAACACCGACCCGGCCACCGGCCAGCCCGGCGGCGTGTCGGTGGACCTGGCCACGGAGCTTGCGCGCCGCCTGGACGTGAAGCTGGAGCTGGTGGTGTTCAAGTCCGCCGGCGAATCCGTCAACGCGGTCGCGGCCGAACAGGCCGACGTGGGCTTCTTCGCCATCGACCCGCTGCGCGGCGAACAGATCGCCTTCACCGCGCCCTATGTGGTGATCGAAGGCGCCTACCTGGTGCGCCAGGACTCGCCCATCGCCAGCATGGACGAGGTGGACAGCGAAGGCCAGCGCGTGGTGGTCGGCAAAGGCAGTGCGTATGACCTCTACCTGACCCGCGAACTCAAGCAGGCCGAAATCTTCCGCGCGCCCACCTCGCCCGCCGTCGTCGACATCTTCCTGCAGGAAAACATGGAAGTCGCCGCCGGCGTGAAGCAACAGCTGCAGGCCGACGCCGAACGCCTGGGCGGGCTGCGCCTGCTGGACGGCCATTTCATGCTGATCCGCCAGGCCATGGGCGTGCCCAAGAGCCGCGGCGACAAGGCCAGCGCCTACCTGTCCGCCTTTGTCGAAGCCATGAAGAAATCGGGCTTTGTCGCCGAGGCGCTGGCCCGCCACAAGATCCAGGGCGCCGCCGTGGCGCCGCTGGAAGCCTGACAGGCTCAGTGGCTGATCATCCAGGGCCGAGCGCCCGCGAACGACTTCGCCCCATCGGACGCGGTACGCGTCTTGCCTGAGGCGCGTCCGCCCGAACAACACCCGCAGTTCATGCCGTGGCCGGACCGCGAACTGCGCGGCTCGTTCGCGCTGCGCTCGTTGGCCGCGCGCGCCCGGTTCACGGCCGAAGACAGCGCCGATACCGCCGGCGCCCCGCCCACGATGCGGCCGGACATCGCGCCGCATTGCGGGCAGGACGCCGGATCGCGCCACTGCGCCAGGGGCCGCAGCGCGGCGAATTCGCCGCAATCCGCGCAGGCATAGTCATACATCGGCATCGTCGTCTCCTAGCGGTCGCGCGACAGCGGCATGTCCACGCCGCCCTTGATGTGCTTGACGGGCCCCGCCGCCGAAGGCTGGATGTCGAAATCGAAGATCTCGGTGGGCAGCCAGAGCGTGGCGCAAGAGTTGGGAATATCGACCACCCCGCTGATATGCCCCTGCACCGGCGCGCAGCCCAGCAGCGAATACGCCTGCGCGCCCGAATAGCCGAATTTCTTCAGGTATTCGATGGCGTTCAGGCAGGCCTGCCGGTACGCGACGTTCACGTCCAGATAGTGCTGCTTGCCCTCTTCGTCCACCGAAATGCCTTCGAAGATCAGGTAGTCCTTGTACGCAGGCGTGATCGGGCTGGGCTTGAAGATCGGGTTCTTGATGGCGTACTTCTCCATGCCGCCCTTGATCAGCGACACGCGCATGTGCACCCAGCCCGCCATTTCGATGGCGCCGCAGAACGTGATTTCCCCGTCGCCCTGCGAAAAGTGCAGGTCGCCCACCGACAGCCCGCCGCCCTTGACGTACACCGGGAAGAACACGCGCGCGCCGCGCGACAGGTCCTTGATATCGCAGTTGCCGCCGTGCTCGCGCGGCGGCACCGTGCGCGCGCCTTCGCCTGCCGCCTTGTCGCGCTCCGCGCCTTGCAGCGCGCCCATGTGGGCCGTCTTGGGCGCGGGCGGATTGGCCAGCGGCGGCACGCGGTTCGGATTGGTGTCGATCAGCGCCTGCTCGCGCCGGTTCCAGGTGTCCAGCAGCTTCTTGTCCGGCAGGCAGCCGATGAGGCCCGGGTGGATCAGGCCCGCGAAATTCACGCCGGGAATATGGCGCGAGGACGTGAACATGCCGTGGAAATCCCAGATGGATTTCTGCGCATGCGGAAAATGTTCGGTCAGGAAGCCGCCGCCGTTGTTGCGGCTGAAGAAGCCATTGAAGCCCCACAGGCTGTCGGGCTTGGCGCCGATATCCAGCAGGTCGACCACCAGCAGGTCGCCCGGCTCGGCGCCTTCCACGCCCACGGGGCCGGACAGGAAATGCACCGTGGACAGGTCCACGTCGCGCACATCGTCGGCGCTGTCGTCGTTCTTGATCGCGCCTCCGGTCCAGTCATAGGTTTCCAGGATGAAATCGTCGCCCGGCTTCACCCACGCGGCCATCGGAATATCCGGATGCCAGCGGTTGTGGATCTGCTTGTTCTCGTAGGGGGACTGTTCCAGATCGACACTGATAAGCGTATTGGTCATTCTCTTTCATCTCCGTCGTAACGAGTTGATAAAACAGAACTTCAGCCGGATACACGTCCATTTCCCGTTGCGGGTTGGATCTTCGGAACGATTGAACTGTCAACGATGGTAGACGCGTTCAGGCGATTTGCCATACTGGTTTTCCATGCAGTGGCAGACCGCGCGCGGCAGCGCGCCGCCGGGGCATTTCGCAGCAGTTATGATGCAAGCCATTCATAACGCGACACCAAGGTTTCCCCGCATGGCAGCCCCGCACCGCCGGCCCCTCGCCGCCCTCGCGATCATCGCCGCGTGCGCGAGCGCGCCGGTCCATGCCGGCGACGATTGCGTCGCCCTGGTCAACGCCGAACTGGTCCGCATCAAGCAGGCCCAGGACGTCCAGCGCACCCGCGAGGCCGCGAACGACCTCCAGTTGAACCGCGAGCTGTGCCAGGGCCGCCTGGACCTCCTGGATGCGCGCTTTGCCCTGAGCGACGACTTCGAGGCCTGCCGCCGCAAGGGCGTGACATTCCCGGAGCAGGTCGTGCGCACGCTGAGCGACGCGTCCGACGACCTGAGCGGCATGAAGGCCGCCTGGATCCGGACCTGCGGCCTGCAGATGAAGGACTGATCAGGCCTTCTTGATGCGCCTCAAGCGGCTTTCATGTCCGCGAGGTGCGGATAGAAGATGGCGCGGCTGGGATCGAACCCGTAGAGGTGTTCGAAGTCGGCGGCGTCCGCCGCCAGCGCCAGGACGGATTCCAGGATGAAGTCGGCCTTGGCGTCCGACAGCAGGACACTGAAATTCAATCGGACAAAGCCGGGCTTTTCGATTTCGCGGCCGTCAAGAATGGCCTGGCGCATTTGCAGCGACTGGGCCTCGTCGATGTCCAGCAAACGATGGACATAGGGCCCGGCGCAGGCGCAGCCGCCACGGGCCTGGATGCCGAACCGGTCGCTCAGCATGCGGGTCACCAATTGCTGATGCACGAAGCCGCCCTTGCCGTTGCGCACACGGAACGAGAAGATCGGCAAACGGGTTGCGGTGAGCGAACCCAGCAGCTCCAGTTGTTCAGCGCCTTTCCATGCGGCAAGCGCCCGCTGCACGAAGTGGGCGTTGCGCTGCTGCATGAAGCCGGCGCCCAAGGCTTCCTTCACCAGCAGGACCAGCGCGGCGCGAATATCCCCGACGACGTTGGGCGTGCCCGCTTCTTCCCGGGATTCCAGGCTGCCGCTGTAATCATGGCCGGTGGGCGAAACGAACTTGACCGTGCCGCCGCCAGGCCAGGTGGGCGTCGTATCGAGCACCGCATCGCGCCGCACGATCAGCACGCCCGATGCGCCGGGGCCTCCAATGAACTTGTGCGGCGAGAACACGATGGCGTCGATCTGCGCATCGGCCGCGGGCGACATCTGGATGGGCAGGTAAGGCGCGCCGCCGGCATAGTCCCACAGCATCTTTGCGCCGGAACGTTTGACCTGCCGGGTGATGCCGGCCACATCCGCAACAATGCCGGTCACGTTGGAGGCCGCCGACAGCGCGCAGATGACGAGCGTATCGTCCGGGGCTTTCAGCGCCGCGGCAAGCTGGACCAGGTCCGGCCCGCCTTCCGCGCTTTCTTCCAATTCAATGATGTCGGCGCCGCACTCGCGCCAGGGCAAGATGTTCGAATGGTGCTCGTAGGGGCCAATGACCACGCGGACCTTCTTGCCCGCGGCAATGGCTGCGTGCACGCCGAAGAGATGCACCAGTCTGTTGATGCCCGCCGTGGCGCCCGAACCGGCGAAAATCACCGCATGCTCGTCGCTTGCGCCGCAGCAGCGGGCAACCACGGCGCGCGCCTCGCGGCGCAAGCGCGTAATGAAGCCGCCGCAGTAGGACGCCTCGGTATGCGAGTTGGCGTAATAGGGAAGCACTTGCTCAAGAACGAAGCGCTCCACTTGCATGAGCGCGCGGCCGGACGCGACGTAGTCGGCATAGACCAGCGGCTTCGCGCCAAACGGGCCGTCGATGAAGGCGTCCTTGCCGATGAGCCCTTCGGCCAAGGCTGCCGCGACACCCGCGACTTTCAGGCTGTCTTGAAATTGCTGCAAGGGTCCGGTCGTGGCCGGAGCCCGGGCCGAGGCCGCGGCGGTAAGCGTATTCATGTGATCCGTGTTCCGAAGTATTCGGAAATATCATACGATGGAAGCCGGTATGAAACATCACCGTTTTTTTGCCATAAACATGTAAAAACGGATCATATGATCGAGAATATGGAAAAAATAGACAAACTTGATCTAAGCATAATCTCCTGCCTGCAAAAAGACGGCGCCCTGTCCCAGCGCGAGCTGGCGGACCGTGTCGGCCTGTCGCAGAACGCCTGCTGGCGCAGGCTTCAGCGGCTGAACGCCTGCGGGATCATCCGCGGCACGCGCGCGGAGGTCAGCCTGGCCGCGCTGGGGCTGGATCTGACGGTATTCGTGATGATCCGGACCAGCCACCACGCCAAGGCCTGGGCCGACGGGTTTCGCCAGCACGTCGAGCGACTGCCCGAGGTGACGGAGTTCTACCGCATCGGCGGAGACTGGGATTACCTGATCAAGGTGGTCTGCCGCGGCATGGCAGGCTATGACCGCTTCTACCAGAAACTGATCACGGATTTTGAGCTCTCGACCGTGACCGGCTTCTTCAGCATGGAAGCCATCATCGAAAACCGGCCGCCGGATCTCCGGATGCTGGAGGACTGAGCCCAACGAGAGACTTCAAGAAAGTCCGGCCTCGTCAAGAATCGATCGGGCCAGCATCGCAACGGGCTTGTCCACCAGCTTGCCGTCCACGGCAATCGCGCCCAGCGGCTTGGACGCCAATGCGTTGACGACTCGACGCGCCCAATCGATTTCCGCGGATGTCGGCGCGAAGGCGGCATGCACGGCCGGCACCTGGCTGGGGTGGATGCAGAGCTTAGCGCCAAAGCCCCAGCGCCGCGAACGCCGCGCATCCAGCTCCAGCTGAGCGGCATCTCCAATAGCCAGCGAAACCCCGTCGATGGGAGGCAGCAGGCCCGCATGGCGCGAATGCAGCACGAACTGCGTGCGCACCGCGTCAAGCTCCGCGCCGTCTCCCTGAATGCCGGAATCCGACATGAAATCAAACGAGCCGAAGGCCAGGCGCGCGACGCGCGGCACGCGCGCCAGCGCAGGCATCTGGAACACGCCCGCCACGGTTTCTATCAGCGGAATCACCTGCTGATCGCCCGACAGCCCGGCGCGCAATGCCTCCAGCTCCTCCACCCGCTCGGCCTTGGGCAACATGACGCCGCTGAGCGCGCCGCAGCCAAGCAGCGCGCAGTCATCGGCAAACCACGGGGTGGATGCCGGGTTGATGCGGACGAAGACGCGCTTGCCGGTCGCGGCCATCCATTGGCGGACGGCTTCGCGCGCCTGCGGTTTTCGCTCCGGCAAGACGGCGTCTTCCAGGTCAAGGATGACGGCGTGGGCGCCACTGGCCAGGGCCTTGTCAAAACGTTCCGGGCGATCGCCGGGCACGAAGAGATAGCTGCGGTCGGTCATAAGAGGAAAAGTATCAAGGCGCCCGCGACACCGGGTCGACATGGCGGGCGCGCATCAGCAGCGCGCCGCACAGCAAGGTGGGCACGGCCAGCAGGGCAAAACTTGCGCGGTAGGTCCCAAACAGTTCCACCATGGCGCCAAACGCCGGCGGGCCAAGCACCACGCCGAAGAAAGTGATGGCGAGCGTGCCGCCGGTTGCAACGCTGGCAAGCCCCGGCGGAGCACGGCGCGCCACCTCGGCCAGGTAGACGCCGTTCCAGCCGATGGCCGACGCGCCAAAAACCGCCAGGACGGCCATGACAGCCAACGCGGGCATGTCGGCGCTGAGCGTTGCAGTCGCCAGCGCCGCAAGCGCCATCAGCAGCGCCAGCGCGGCAAGCATGTTGCGCGCGCCTGTGTAGCGATCCGCCACCCAACCCCAGAGCACACGCCCCGCCATGCCCGCCACTTGCGACACGGCGAGGGCCGCGCCCGCCGCGATCAGGGTGTATGACAGCGCCACGTGCAGGTAAGTGACCAGATAGGTGGTCAACGACAGCTGCGCCATCGAAAACACAAACGAGCAGGCCGCCAGCATTCGCAGGGCGGGATGCGCCAGCACCAGGCGTATCGGCTGCGCGAGGCTGCCAAGCACCAGCGGCTGCGATGCGTCGCGGTCAGCATCCAGGCTGGCGCACAACGGCTGGGCAATAGCTGCGCATAGGACGTTTGCGGCAGCGGAAACCAGCAATGCGCCTTGCCAACCCAGCAGCAATGCCGCCCCGGGCACAACCGCGCCCGCCAGCACGCCGCCGAGAGGCACGCCAGTCTGCTTGACCGAGAACACCAGCGACATGCGCTCCGGCGACGTGGTCCGGGCCAGCAGGTGGGAGCTCGCGGGCGTGATGGGACCGTAGCCCAGGCCGATCAGCACGGCGCCCAAGGCCATGGCCGCAACCGACTCCACGGCGCATAGCGCCAGTCCGCAGGCGCATAGCAGAAGGCCCGCCTGGCTGACGCGGATCGCTCCAAAGCGCTTGACGGCCGCCCCGGCCGCCAGGCTGGCGAACATGGCCCCGGCGTAGACGATTGCAACGTAGACGCCGGCCAACGCAGGTGAAACGCCAAGCGACCTCGCGATCTCGGGAGCCATGACGGGCAATGTCAGCAGCGCCATCGCCACCATGGCCTGAATCGCCAGCGTCACGCCAAGAGGAATCCAGCCGCGACGGCTCATTTGACACCCGGCTTGGCCCCGACGCCCCACTCGCGCCGAAGTATCGTCGAGTAGCTGAAGCGGTCCGCGGGGTGAATGCTGATGGCAAGCTCCACCAGTTGATTGAGCTTGTTGCGGTACTTGCGGCACACCCACAGGCCAGCGCCCTGGCGCGCCGCGCCCAATGCGTCGGCCTGCGCATCGGTGAGCAGCACGGCGCGGATTTCCTGCTCCACGGACGTGATCACTTCTCCGAATTGCTTTTCGATTGCCGCATGCACCGCGCCGCTCAGCGGCCCTTTAAGGCCCTGCACCGATCTGAACGCGGGATGGATCCAGAGCTCGGTCACGCAGATCGGCTCATTGCCCGTGGGAGCATGGCGCCGGCCCCGCAGACGCAGCCAGGTCTCGCCAACGGCGGCCTCTTCCAAATGCGCCTGCTGTTGCTCGATCTGAACCATCTCGCTGGATTCGATGACCAGCGTTGTCTCGGTCGCGTATTGGTACAGGTCGCTCACTTCGGCAATGCTCTGGCGGTAGCCGGCGGTTGCCGTGCGTGCGCAGACAGTGCTGCCCACCCTGGGCTGCCGCACGACCAAACCCAGGCTCACCAGGCGCTTCACCGCTTCGCGCGCGGTGGAGCGGCTTACGCCGAATTGCTCGCATAGCTCAAACTCCGTGGGAAGGTGGGAGCCCACGGGGTAACGGCCATTTTCAATCTCGTTCAATAACGTCTGCGCCAGCTGGATATAGCGGGGCTGGCCGCCGAGGATTGCCGGATTGGGAGCGTAGTTGGTGTTGTCGGGTTTGGCTGCTTTTGTCATATCACGGCGCGTTCGCGCAATCGAACGATGGCATCCGCATCGTAGCCGACTTGCCCAAGGATCTCACTGGTGTCCGCGCCCATGGCGGGCGCCGGGTTCAAGGGATGCGGGCCCGCGCGCACCGGCGACGCGACCATGCGGATGCCGCCGCCCGGATGGGCGAAATTCAACAGCCGCTCCTGCTCGGCAACGAACTCGCTGTCCAGGGCCTGCTGCACGTCGTACACGGGGGACGCGGGCACCTTGCCCGCGAAGCGGCGCATCCACTCCTCGGTCGTGCAGGTCTGGAGCACCGCATCCAGCTCAGCCGTGAGTCTTTCGCGATTATCCAGCCTGTCCTTGAATGTCCGGTAGTGCGGCGCATCCGCCCATTCCGGCTTGCCAATGCATTCGGCCAGCACGCCAAAGAACTTCTCCTTGTTGCACATGAGAAAAACCCAGCCGTCACGGGTCCTGTACAGCTGGCTTGGCGTGAGCGAGGGATGGCTTGACCTCGACTCGCGGCCGATGGCCTTGCCCGCATTGAGGTACCAGGTTGCCACGTAAGCCAGGTTATGGAGCGCGACATCGAACAGGCTCACGTCGATATCGCGTCCAACACCCGTGGCGCGCGCACCGACGACGCCGGCCAGCACGCCCATGGCGGCCGTCGTTCCGGTCATCAGATCGATGATCGAAAGCCCCATGCGCGCGGGCGGACCGTCCGGCTCGCCCGTGAGTGACAGATAGCCGGCCTCCGCCTGCATCAGATAGTCGTAACCCGGCCACGCCGCTCGCGACCCCGAGCGGCCGTACGCCGACAAGTGGCCGCATACCAGCCTGGGATTCACGTCCTTCAGCTTGTCGTAGGTAAGCCCGAGCTTGGCGGGCAGGTCGCCGCGCAAGTTGTTGAACACTACGTCCGCCGTCGCGGCAAGCGCGCGCAATACCTCTTGCCCTTCGGGCTTTTTCAGGTCGAGCGTGATGCTTTTCTTGTTGCGGTTGAAAGACTGGTAGAAATGGCTATCGCCCGGCCCGAAGTAGTGCGGTCCCACCGCGCGGCCCACGTCGCCGCCGTCGTTCGGGTTCTCGATCTTGATGACCTCGGCCCCCAGGTCCGCCAGATGCTGCGTCCCGAAAGGCCCCGCGCCATATTGCTCGACCGCGACGATGCGCACGCCCGCCAGCGGCAGGCCACCTTGCGCGCCGTCGCCATGCGCCGCCGGGCAATGCGCGAGAGTATCTGCCGCGTTCATACCGGATTCCTTTCAATGAGCTGCTTTGCGATGATGATCCGCTGCAATTCGTTCGTGCCTTCGCCGATCAGCAGCAGGGGCGCATCGCGGTAGAGGCGCTCTACGTTGTACTCCTTGGAATAGCCATAGCCGCCAAAGATGCGCATCGCCTCCAGCGCATTTTCCTGCCCCGCTTCGGTGGCAAAATACTTGGCCATGCCCGCCTCCATGTCGCAGCGCTCGCCGCGGTCGAACGCGACGGCCGCCGCGTACACCAGCAGGCGCGCCGCCTGTGTGCGGGTCGCCATTTCGCCAAGCTTGAGCTGAATGGCCTGATGCTCCGCGATGGGCTTTCCAAACGTCTTGCGTACCTGCGCGTAGGCCACCGCCTCATCGAGCGCCGCCTGCGCCACGCCCAGCCCCCGGGCAGCCACGTTGATGCGCCCCAGTTCCAGGCCGCCAAGCACCTGCTGCAGGCCCCTGCCCTCGACGCCGCCCACCAGCCTGTCGACAGGCACCCGGTAGTCGTCGAACGTCAGCGCGCAAGTATCGATGCCCTTGTAGCCCAGCTTTTCCAGCTTCTTGCTGACGATGAAGCCTTCGCCCTTTTCGGCGATCAGCAGGCTCATGCCCTTGTGCGCGGGCTGCGCCTTCGGATCGGTCTTCACCAGCAGCGCCAGGCAGTTTCCATACATGCTGTTGGTGATCCACATCTTGCTGCCATTCACCACGTAATGGTCGCCTTCAAGCCTGGCCACGGTGCGGATCGCCTGCAGATCCGTTCCTGCGTCCGGTTCGGTCAAGCCCACGCCTCCGCGAAGCTCTCCCGTCGCGAAGCGAGGCAGGAACTTGCGCTTTTGCTCCTCCGTTCCCGCGCGCTGCACCGCCATCGCCATGATCAGATGCGAATTGATGATGCCGGATATGGACATCCATACCGTCGACATGCGCTCGACGATCTTGGCGTATGTGGCCGTGGACAGGCCCAGCCCCCCATATTCCGGATCGATGACGCAGCCAAAAAGCCCCATCTCCTTCATCTTCTCCACGATCTCCGCCGGATAGATATCGTCATGCTCCAGCTTGTGCACATGGGGCTTGACTTCCACGGCAAGAAACCGGTCCAGCATGTCGAGGATCAGTCCCTCCTGTTCGTCATCCTGCTTGGGGTCGGGTTGGCGAGCATTCATTGTTGGTTCTCCATTCGGGCCTGCGCGCCCAGCAATCGGGATAGTTCGGCGGCGCTGCCGCCCTCAATGCCAAGAACGGCATTGAGCACAAGATCGGCATGCGCGCGATCAACCGCGCGCGCCGCGTTTTCATAGAACTTGGCAACGATGCCTTCGTTGCTGATCGGTCGTCCTGGCGCGCCTCGGTTGACCGGCTCCGCGTGGCTCAGCTTGCGGCCATCCGCAAGTTCAACAATCACCTCGCCGCCGAAATAGCGAGGGAAATCGGCTTCCGGATCGGGCACGCATTGCACCTTCGCGGCCAGCGTCAAGGTTTGCGGGTCCATCCATGCCGAGGGATCCAGCGCATCCAAGGTGAAGCGCCCGAATCGCAGGCCCGTGGCAATGGAGTATGGAACGCTGAATTGCGCTTCGTAGGCACTGGCCGGACGCAGCTTGTTTTCCACCGGCTCGCAAACGGCCTTCATGGCGCCAGGTGGGACTTTCGCAACGATGCGCTTGATTTCGGCGCCATCCCACTGCCGGGAGAGAATGCCCGCCGCATCCGCGAACGCATGTGTGAAGTGGCATGCGGGCACCGGCTTGATGGCGACGTTGAGCGTCTCCCATGTGCTCCCCAGGTCCGCAGTGATCATGGCCAGATCGCACTTCTCCCGCAGCAGGCCAAGGTGGCTTGCGTACAGTCCGAACCGGCCTTCGTAAGCAGCGCGCGGGCCGACGAATCCGTGCTTTGCCATCGTCGCTGCGGTGATCCCCGCAGCCGCGGCCCAGCCGGGATGCAGGCGCTTGGTCCATGCACCATCTTCCAGGCACTCCAGGCTTCCCGAGGCCACGGATAGCGCAATGCCTTGCGCATTCACCGTGGCATCCGCATTCAGCTGCAGCAGCCTGGACGCCGCCAGCGCGCAGCCAAACGCGCCAATCAGGCCTGTCGGGTGAAAACCCACCTGGTGAAAGCCGCCTCGGGCGGCCGAGCCCAGCCGCGTGGCGGTTTCCATGCCCAGGACATAGGCCGCGAGCAGATCGCGGCCCGACGCGTTCAGGCGCGTCCCCAGGCCCAGCGTCGCGGGAAGCACGGACGTGGTGGCGTGAATCACGCCGTTGGGATGGGTGTCGTCGTAATCCAGGCCATGCACCAGCAAGGCATTCATGATCACGGCGTCACGCATCGGCAGGTTCTGTCCATACCCGATGACGGGCACGTCGCCGCCCGGGCCCGCAAGTTCGCGCAGGCCCGAAAGCGTCGCGCGGGAAAAATCCCACTGCGTGGACGCCAGCGCAATGCCCAGCGCATCCAGCATCAGATGGGTGGCGCGCGTGCGGACCTCCCGTGGAACGGCGTCGAGGTGGAAGTGGACCGCATGGTCGGCAAGCTGTGCGGAGATGCTGCCCGGCTTGGCCATTCGAGAGTCGGGATGGGCCATGTCTCAGTCCACCCTTGCGCCCGAGAGTTTCACCGCGATGGCCCACTTGTCGATTTCGGACTGGATGTACTTGCTGAACTCGTCCGGCGTCATCACCGCGGCTTCCGCACCCAGCGCGTTGAGCTGATCCTTTACATCCGGCGCATCGCGCCAGCTGCCGGCCAGCGTCTTGTACAAGATGTCGATGGTTTCTTTGGGCGTGCCCTTGGGCGCGGCCAGGCCCACCCATGCCGGCGCCACGAAATGCCCAAGGCCTGCCTCCTCCATCGTGGGCACATCCGGTGCGGCAGCGTTGCGCTTTTCGCTGGCGATGGCCAGGATGCGCAGCTTGCCGCTGCGCATGTACGGAAGCAGCGCCGGTCCGGTATCGAACATGGTGCTGGTCTGCCCGCCGATAAGATCCGTCACCGCGGCGGGGCTGCCCTTGTAGGGCACGTGGGTCATGTCAACTTTCTGTTCGTTCTTCAGCAGCTCCATGGTCAGATGGCTGGTGACGCCGCTGCCGCCCGAGCCATAGTTGATTTTCCCCGGCGAGGCCTGCGCCAGCTTCATCAGGTCGGCCGCCGTTTTCGCGGGCACCGACGGGTTCACCGCCAGAAACAGCGGAACCACGGAGAGGATACTGACGGGCTCAAAATCCTTGAGCGGGTGATAGGACAACTTGGAATAGAGGCTTGGATTGATGGCCATGGTGCCGCTGGAACCCACCAGCAGCGTGTAGCCGTCGGGCGCGGCCTTCGCAACCAGCTCCGAGCCGATGATTCCCGCCGCGCCCGGCTTGTTTTCGACAATCACCGGCTGTCCCAGCGTTTCCTGCAACTTCTTTGCGGCGATGCGCGCGATGATGTCCGTTGCCTGCCCGGGCGGGAAGCCGACGACGATCCGGATAGGCTTGTCGGGATATGCAGCGTGCGCCGCGGCGCCCATTGCACATAGCCCGAATGCGGCAAGCGCCGCGCGCAGGACTTTTGACGGCAATATCATGGCAGTTGTCTCCTGTGTTTTTCTATCTGCTGCTGAAAGGCGGACGAGAAGCGCGGGGTTCAGAAATCATCCACGCCATGTCCGCGCCTGGCGATCAGCGACATGCGGATGAACTCCATCACCATGACGCCGTCCTGGTTGAAGCCCTTTGTTCTGGTGGTGACGATGCCCTGCGCCGGGCGGCTCTTGGACGGGCGCACCTCCAGGACTTCCGATTCGGCGTACAGCGTGTCTCCACCGAACACCGGCGCCGTAAGCTTGATTTCCTTCCAACCCAGATTGGCGACGGCCTTCGCGCTTACGTCGTTCACCGTCATGCCCAGCACCACCGCCAGCGACAGCCCGCTGTTGACAAGCAGCCGGCCGAATTCGCTCTTGCTGGCGAAATTGGCGTCGCAATGCATGGGATGCGCATTCATCGTGAGCAGCGAAAACTGGATGTTGTCGTTGTCCGTGATGGTCCGGCCAGGCCGATGTTCGTACACATCGCCCACCTTGAAATCTTCCAGATAACGGCCGTAGGACGCGCGATAGCGCTGGGGGCCGACTTCAACCGCTGACTGCATGGGATCTCCTTGGAGGTTATTTGTTCTAATTATTCATTTGTAATGACAATTAAATATAGATCAAATGCGCATGTCCGATTCCTAGGGATAACCCGCGACGGGCCTTTGGCACTTGGCGGGCCCGGCGCATCCAATGCCAAGGGTGCGCGGGAACTTTCCCGCGCCGCCTCGTTCAAACTGCCCATTCATCCCATCGCGGAGCCCATCCGGCCATGATTCTCTAAGCCCTCCCCCCTGATCCTCCTTGCCGCATTGCGCGCAAGGCGTCTCATCGACCCGGAGAGCTTTCCATGGCCCAGTCTTCCCGCGCGTCCGCACAGGCGCACCCTCAGCCCTTCCTCAGCCTGCATCACGTCAGCCATGTCCTGCCCGACGGCCGCGTCCTGCTGGACGGCGTCAGCCACGACTTCGCCAACGCGCGCCATGGCCTGATCGGCCGCAACGGCGCGGGCAAATCCCTGCTGCTGCGTCTTGCGCACGGCGAACTGCCCGCGCAATCGGGCCGCATCGCGCGGCACGGACGCATCGCCTACGTCCCCCAGACCCTGCCTCGCTCACCCGAGGCAACGCTGGCCGACGTCGCCCGCATCGCGCCTATCCTGCAGGCCCTGTCCCGCATCGAGGCCGGAAGCACCCGCCAGGCCGACTTCGACCTGGCCGACGGCCATTGGCGTCTCCTGGACGAATGGGGCCGCATGCTGGCCGACGCGGGCTTGCCAGCGTGGACGCCAGACCATCCCGCCAGCGCCGCCAGCGGCGGCGAATTGACCCGCGTCGCCCTCGCCGGCGCCCTGATGCAAGATGCCGACGGCCTGCTGCTGGACGAACCCAGCAACCACCTGGATGCCCGCGCCCGTGGCTGGCTCATGGAGAAAATCCGCGCCTGGCGCGGCGGCCTTATCGTCGTCAGCCACGACAGGACGCTGCTGGACGCCATGTCCCACATCGTCGAACTTGAACGCGGCGCGCTCACCGGCCACGCCGGCAACTACAGCGCCTACCGCGCCCAGCGCGATGCGCAGATCGCGGCGGCCGAAACCGCATTGGCGCATGCGCGCAACGAACGCGCCGCCGGACTGCGCGCCCTGCGCCAGCAGCACGACGCCCAGCAGCGGCGCAGCGCCCGCAACGCGCGGCAGGCACGCGACACAAACCAGGCTGCAATCCTGCTGGGCATGAAAAAAGCAAACGCCGAAGGCCACGCCGGCCGCGAACGCCTGCGCCGCGAACAGGCCAGCGCCGCACTGGAAGATGCCGTGAAACAGGCCGCCGAGCGCGTAGCTCCGGCGCGCGACATCGCGCTGGCTTTGCCGGAAACGGCCGTGCCGCAAGGACGCCGCGTCCTGCATCTGGAAGATGCGCTGCCGCCCTACCCGACGACTGCCCACGCCTTGACGCTGACGCTATCCGGCCCGTTCCGGCTGGCCGTCCGCGGGCCGAACGGCTGCGGCAAAAGCACCCTGCTGTCGATGCTGGCGGGAGAACTGAGCCCCATGCGAGGAACATGCGACGTGCGCGTGCCCACCGCGATGCTGGATCAGCGGGGGGCTGGCTTGGCGGAGGATAAGTCGTTGTTGCAGATGCTGGATGCGTTGGGAGCCACGTTGCCCCAAGGCGAATTGCGCAGCCGCCTGGCTCTGCTGGGTTTGGGCCCCGCCCTGGTCGACGCCCCCGCGGCAACGATGAGCGGCGGCGAGCGAATCAAGGCCGCCCTGGCGTGCGCGCTATGGCGCAAGGAACCGGCGCAATTGCTGCTGCTGGATGAGCCGACGAATCATCTGGATATCGCGTCGGCGCAGGCATTGGAGGATGCGCTGAAAGGTTATCCGGGCGCGATGGTGGTGGTGTCGCATGATGGGGCGTTTTTGGGGGCGATTGCGGTCACGCATGAGGTGACTTGGAGTGCGCAGGGGTGGGGGTTGATGGCTGCTGCTGCGGATCCCCCCCAGTTGTAGTCAGGCATATTAAAACGTCCCCAGGTCAGCGTCAGGTTGTCGTCGGCGCTGAAGTATCCGCGCAGCTATAAGACAGTCCGCTGCAGGCTCGTCGAAAAAACAGCCCAGCCAGAAATACTGATTAAAAATTCAATTATTTACATATCATATTTTTAGCCTGTTGAATGAAGACAACACCCTATCCTTATCGTCAGGACAACACCTTGAGTAAATATCAGCAGCCATTCCCATCAACAATACGTAGTCCCGCACAGAAATAGCGGAGGCCTCCACCTCCCCCAGAAAAAAAACAACCCCATTAAATTTTGGCGAACCGTCCCAATCCTGATCAAGGCAGTAGAAATAGCCCTCGCCCACGGAGAGACCATGACCGCCAGATGCCTCATACAAGAACGCAGGAAAATCAGTTTGTTTTCTAACTATGGCTGCTTTCAGAAGCTCATAAAGGTCCGCGCAGTCGCAACCTGTAGCACTAAAGGCTTCTTTTGTTCGCTCCAGCCAAGATATGGCGCTCATTGATTAGCCCTTGAAGGCGTGGCGATGAAGGAGTTCACCCGGGAATTGAAACTGTTGTTCCTTAACGACTTGCTCGGGAAACTCAGGCCAGCCCAGACGGCCGTCTTATTTCAAATATTAAAGCCCGCTGAATTCTCGGGAAAGTTGGGCTCAAAATAACAGCAAAACGCTGGCCGGAGGGGGTCAGGAATCTTGCGCCGGCGGGGATCAGGGATCCCCAGCCGCCCGGGCCGCCGTTGCCCAGCGGCGCGCCGGGCGGGCGCAGCAGGTCGAACAGGTAGTCGCTGGATACGGTGGGGCGCTGGCCGACGAAGCGCGGGTCTGTGGCCACGATGTAGGGCGCATCGGGCCTGCCGTTGACCGAGAAGGGCTGGCTGTCCGGGATGGCGGCGGGGTTGGACACGCTGCGGACCACGGTGCCGCCGGGCAGGCCGACGCTGGCGATCTGCACGGGTCCGGGCGCGCTGCATGCGGCGGTTCTCACCTACATCGGGGTTTTCTGAGGTCCTACGGATACGCCAAGGCTACGGGTATAGAACCCGCCACGGTTAAAGAGTTTGTTTCTTAAACAAACCGTACGGAAAACCCAGGTTGGATCACTATGACGTCCTAATTGGGTTCAAATTTCGCCCATCTACGCTAACCCTTCATTTTCCGTACGCATCTTTCGGCTCCGCAAGGCGAAATGCCCCAATCTTGACACATTGATAGGGATACGCTTCTGTGCAGCGTTTCAGCATCGTGCGCGCCAGCGTATTCGCGATATCGGCCCCTATTCGTTGTCCCGCGGCCGCCGGTCCGCGATTGGAGAAATCGCGCAGCGAAATCGGATACTCCGCTTCCGCCCATCCACGGTATTCGCCCGACTCTGCGTCATAGAGACGGATATGGAGGCCCACGGAAGGCCCGTACTGCTGATAGCCCCCAAATCCACCGGGCTCACCCAATGCAATCACGTACTGGGCGCCGATGGCCTGCGCGTCCTCTTTCAGGGTCAGCGGTCTGGCGGTCTTGGGATCTACTTTGCGCAGCTTGAATGTTGCCTTGACGCCCACCGCGTCCATGGCTCCCGGAAGTTCGGCATTCAGCGCTTTACATACCGCCTCTGCGGCATAAGCGGCCGGATAGGCAGTTCGGGCGCCGATCAGGCCAATGCCGTCGATCTCCTTTTTGAAATCGCAATCGGATGTGTAGACCAGGACTGGGTTGATCACTTCCTGTGATTCGGGATTTGTTGCCAACGCCTTGGACGGAGAGCCCATGATGAATGAGCAGCCTGAAGAGAGCAGCAGAGCTGCAAAGGCGGCCGCGAGTTTGTGCTGAAACATAGCCGTCCAAATGATTGAATAGAACCAAGGATCATCGATGATTCCGAAAAATCCCGAGTTAACTGCAAAATTTTTTCACCAGAAAAAACACCACCTAATGCCTTAAGTTCAGCACTATCGATCTAACAGCCAGAATAAATTTTTATCTTATTTACTATTCTTTATCTGAATTTTCTTGCTTGTCTTTTACAACTAAATCTCTATCATCCAACCATCCTTGAGGGTATGGAGGCTCTTCAAATGGACGAATATTTAATATAAAAGCTTGCGCAGCATACCCCCCAAAGGCAGCGATTACCAAGCCTATGATATGTACCCATCCCGTATACCATCGATGCAGATCCATCAACACCAACGCCCCCCCAACGACGACAAAAAGAAGCACATATCTATAACGCAAATGCCCATCGCGAACAGTGCGCCTCCTAACGCGGCGCAGCATCTTGGAAAATAATATTCTAATTCGCATACTTGAACTTTAAATATTCGCCAATTTCATTAAACAGCATCATTCCACCCGGGGCAGTTCGCCCCGTTGTCGAACTCCGATATCAATCAAGCTCGTTATGCTGTATGAAAAAAGGTGTCAGACTACATTTTCATCTTCCTCAATAAGAAATGTAGCCTGACACTTTAATTTTGGGGGAACCTCAGAGTCTGATTACATTTTCGGCAACGGCCGTAGCGAAAATGTAGTCGGCAACTTAAACTCTACCCACCGCCCAACCCTAACGCGTCGGCGAGATTTTCAACAAAAATCATCTGCTCACCCGCGTACCCTTTCGAAATACTTAGAAAATCTTCGCGCAAGCATAATTTCGTTTTTAGATCCGATTTTTGTAGTGTCGAAGCGAGTTGCTCGAACGCGTTCATAGCGGAATCCTGATTGATAACATCATCACCAGAGAACTCAAGAAAAACCGCAATTTCGACTATCGCTTGAGCAACATACTTATCTATCCCCTGGTTCATTATGATTGTTTTCCTCAAGAAAATATGTCAGACTAAATTTTTGGCAACCGCTGCAGTAAAAAAACAATCTAACGTCTTAGGTTATTTATCCACACTACTTTTTATTTCCATTATTTTCGCGGAACGGTTTTATTCCAACAGCGTTAGCCCTGGAAGCGTATCCACCAATGCCGCAAATAATCACCCCAACAAATCCTATCCAGTATGATGCAAGCCATGATCCCAGGTAGGCAATCCCAATTCCACCCACAACAAGAACGAACCGAACAAAAGGATGAAAATTTCCATTTTTAATTATCATATTTAAAAAGGTGTCAGATTAATTTTTTCCCGGCCTGCCACGTGACTTTGGTACGATCTGGCGATCCAACAACGTTTCCAATTCAGCACAGAATTGTCCGCTAGCAGTGGTGCGCCATCCATGGCCGATCGTCGTATAAGTGCCACCTCATGCGCGTCGTCTCCGCAATCAATATATTCTTGATATGCCATGCGTCGCTGAACCTCCGAGGCCCCCAGCGCTAGGTAGATTGGGGCGTAAGCACCCCTGTCAAGTAGACATCGGTTGATAGACGATCGGAGCAAGGGTTAACCGAGGCATGAATTGCACCGGCGGGAGGCCGCCCAGCGACTCATGCGGGCGGTATTCGTTGTAATCGTCGAGCCATCGATCAGTGATTGCTTGGACCTGCTCAAGGTTGGCGAACAGATGTGCATCGAGCACTTCGGTGCGATAAGTGCGATTGAAGCGCTCGATAAAGGCGTTTTGATTCGGCTTGCCAGGATAGCCAAAGCGCAGGCGCCGCACGCCTTCAGATCTTGTTGTTGATCCACGCGTTGGCAACGTTTCTGCTGTGGCTGGTCGGCACACTGGCCGAAAGCCGCAAACTGAGGCCTGCTTACGAATCCAACAATCGAAAGGACAGACCGACCATCTCACTGCTTACGCTAGGAGCGATGATCTATATCGAGAGGGCCTTGGATTTGACTGCGACTTCAGTGTTTGGAATTCTGCAATGCCCATTGAACTCAGCCGACTTCCTAAGGAGATGGCGGTGAATTCGTGGGGAAACCTCAGAGTCTGAAACCTTAATTTCGTAGCCTTACCACCCTAATTTAAATTTTTTCGCTCGCTACGGCCTAATCACTCAGAACGGTGAGAATCCAAATCTCTTATCGCTCGGTTCAAAACAGAAATAAATTCTTCAAGCTCAATCGTCCACGACTCACCTGCAACGGGAGGATATATTTCTATCCCGACCGATTTACCCGGTTCGTGAGATATTTCGGCCAGCTGATTGCTGCCCATCCAGATCTCCACAACCAAATTCTCTCGATCCAGAGGGCTAGATATCAAAGAATATAGATTACTCATTATTTTCCTGGCTCCAGCAAACCAATGAATTTTCCATTGATATCATAACGAAGACCTCGACCATCAGGAGCTATCACGTCCATTACTTTTCCAAATCTACCGGCCTCCCTATAGACCACAGTTGTCCCGGGATTGTTCAGAATATCATCTGTTATTTTCTGCCCTTGAGCATTGATCTCGGAGGGACTTCCTTTTACAGTTGGAAATATGCTTCCTTCCCGACCAGCATGTTTTTGGAGTGCCCGACCAGCTAGCGAAAGCTGTCCTGATTTGTCGGCGGGATCTAACAACTTTCCCGCATTGGATAGTTCATCAATGCTCTTCCCGGTAAGCGCGCCACCTTTTGTACCCCTTATTGAGCCAGCCAACGCACTCGCCACAGCCACAAGGCTTGCGGCTGTCTCGGAACTCATGCCATATCTCTTTTGCAGATCGGCGGCGATTTCCGTGTGGAGAACCATACTCACGGCGTCACTATTGTGCAAGAAGTACCCAGCCAAATCGCTTTTGAGAGGGCCGGGCAAATCCATGCCACTCAGCTTATCTAGTTCCTGCCGATACTCGGTAACCTGCTCAACAAAACTCCCATAGCGTGTCCTGCATACTTCGCTGTCGGCCGCACACACAGCAATCATGACTTCTTGAGTCTCGATGCTCAGCTTCCGAAATTTCTCTCCTACTTGATCGCAATTACCAAACGCTTCGCAAGTAGAGGCTTCCGCTGCGAACCTCTTCAAGTCAGACAAAGTGAGCGCGTTATTCGTTAACTCGGTGACTGCCGCCAGGGTGCTGGTTGTGGTATCCGCGGAAGTTGCTTCGGATATGCTGGCTACCATACTGGCGATCAAATTGCCTCGCGCCTCACGCTCCTCTGCGGATAGATCATCCCCGGCAGCCACAGCTAACAGCTTCGCTAACACGGAGCTCGCTGCAGCTCCCAACGCACCCGCGGAGCAATTGCCGCTGGTAGCCGCCGCACCCGCACACCCTACGATTCCATGCAGCAGGGCGCGCGTCGTCTCTGAATCTGCTCCTTCTCCCATATAGTCTGCGATCTTCTTAACTTGCGACGCGCCCAGGCCCTGGAGATAGTTCACTGCGGCTGCTTGCACGAAGCTGCCAGTACTGCCCGTCACGTTGCCAGCAGCCCCCGCTGAAATCGCAGCCACAACGCGGCGGTAGGAACCGGAAGGCCCCCATTCGCTCTCCAGTTTCTCCGCCGCGACGGCTGCTTGGTCGCGCTCAGCTTGAGACAGAGTCTGGTCTTTTGCCCGCTTTTTCAGGGCGTCAATTTCCTCCGCCTGATTCGTCAGAAACTGCCCCACCTGCCGGCTGGCTTCCCCCACGATCTCGAACCCTGCCCTGATCTCCTTTTCATCAAAGATCGGATCCAGGCTATTGAGCGTATCCTTGGTGTCGCGGTTCAGGGCCGCAATCACCTCCGCCGCCGTCTTCCCCGTCAGCGCTTGCTGGCCGGCCTCGTCGCGTATGACGATCTGGCCGCCACTGATGCCGCTGAGCGTGGTCGAACTGGATTCCCCGCTGGCGCCCATCACGACGGGAGGGGCCGCGCTTATGCCGTTGAAGCTGGGCAGGTTCGAGTTCGGCGTCGCCTTGGTGCCGCCCGCTACCTCGCCTTTGCCATCCGTGCCGATGTTGCTCTTGTCCTTGCCATCGTCTTTCCCGCCGCCAAAGCTCACGCCTCCGCCCAATTGAATGGACTGGCCTTCATAGCTGGCGCGGTTCTCGATGTCGCGACTCGTAAGCGTGCCGGTGATCAGGACGTTCTTGCCGTCGGCAATAGCCTTGTCGCTGCTGGCAATTACCCCGCCAATCAACCCGGTGTTCTTGGCGACATCCAACTGGAAGCCGCCGTCGCCTGCCCACAAACCCGTCTGCTCGGTAACGCTGGCGTACTGGCTGTTGATCTTGGTATGGCCATAGTTGCCGCTGACCGAGCTGGCGCCGTAGCAGATGGGCGGAATGCACAGGCTGACCTGCACTCCCACGCTGCGGTCACGCGCGGCGTAGCTGCTGATGTCTTGCAGGCTCTCCACGACAAGGTTCCCGCCAACGGTCGCCACGATGCGACCGGCGCTAGCTTGCGCGCCGCGCAGCACCGTGTCGCCGCCGGAATACATGGTCAGCACGTTGCCGGCCTGGACATGCGTGTTGTTCCACGTCAAGTCCTGGCCATCGCTCTTGCTCTTGCTGCCGCCCGCCCCAAGGTTGATGCTGAACCCGTTCTGCGTCCCGCCTATCGAGAAACCCACGCCGATGCTGGCGTTGCTGCTCTTGCCGTCGGTCTTCTGGCTGGCGGTGTTCTGCTGCGCGGTGAGCAGCAAGTCGCCTTCCGCGTGGAGCAGCATGTTGCGGCCCGCGGCCAGGTCGGAGCCGGACACGACGATGTCGGATTGATCGCCCTTGCCCGCGGCGACGATAGTCAGGTCGCGCCCCGCGGCAATGGCCGCGCCGCTTGCGGTGCTGCTTTGGCCGCTGCTGGTCTGGCTGGAACTGCTGGCGCCCAGGTCGACGTTGATGTTGATGCCGCCGACTTTGGTAGGGTCCTTGGCGACCGCGTCGTAGGCGTTCTTGGCGGCCAGGCCCGCGGCCACAGCGGCAATAGCCTGGAGGCGGCCGTTGTTGGTGTCCTGGGCGGCCTCGCGCATGCGATTGGCGCTCTGCACGGCGCTGACGACGGGGTTGCTGGCGCTAAGCGTTACGCCGATCTGGCTGGTCTCCTGGAATTGGCGATAGACGCTGCTGTCGTAGCTGCCTTCGATGGTGACCGTCTGCCCCCCCAGCAGGATGTCGCGACCGGCCCGGATGTCGCTCCCGCGAACAAGCACATCTTCCCCGGCGACGATCGAGACATCGCCCTGGCGGCTGGTGATGGTACTGCCGGCGGCGCTGGGAGTGTTGCTGCGCTCATCCAGGCTGCCGCTGCTGCTGCGTACGCCCACGGTGAACCCGCCGCCTCCCCCGCCTAGGTCGCCCACCGACTTATTGCTGTAGCTGCTGCTGTGGTCGCGCGTCGCGCTGCCCGTGTCGATGAAGATCGACCCCCGGTTTGCAGCAAGGCCCACGTTATTGATCGCGTCGATGGCGGATCCGGCGATACGGATGTCGCCTTCGCGACTGTTCAGGTGGACGCTGTTGCCCGTGATGAGCGAAGACGTCTGCCACGTACCGGACGCCTGGTCCTTGGACTGCGCGACTTCGCTGCCGTAGGGGAACATCTTGACCCCGCTGGAGTTCGGCCCGCCATCGACGGCCCGCCCAATATCTCCCAGACTCATGCTTCCAAATGAGAAACCGGTGCTTTTGCTGGACTCGTCGCTGTTCTGGACCTGACGGTTATCTGACCCGACGATGTCAATGTTGCGCCGGGCATCGAGCACCACGCCGCCTTGAGCGCGCAGGCTTGATCCGGAAATCAGGACGTCGCCATCCAGCGTACGGCCAGAAGAATCCCGCGCGCCGCTGCCGGTTGCTCGGATCAGGATGTCGCCTGCCGCGCTGAGCGAAGAGCCGCTGCTGACTTGGCTGTATGAGTCAAACGAACCGGTGCTCTTGCTGCTGCCGTAAGAGAACGTCATGCCTGGCGTGGTGGCGCCGCTATGCGCAAGCTCCTGGACCTTGCCTTTGGTCGAGCCGGCGGCAGACAGGTTCTTGAAGGTGTCCACCGGCGTGCCCGATATGGCCACGCCAAAGCTGCTTTGCTTGAGCGAATATTCGCTGTGGGTGTTTTCTACATCGCGGCCCGCCACGATGGCTACGTTCTGCCCCTGGATGTCGATGTTGCCTGTGTTGCCGGCCATATCGCGCGGGGCCTTGCCAGCAACGATATCGCTGCCCGCGATGAGGACATCCCGGCCGGCGGTGATGATGACGTTGCCGCCCGCAGTGCCCAGCAAGCTTCGCGCATCGCTTTGCGTAACGCCGCTGGCTGTCTGCTTTGATTGGGCATCGCTGCTCTTATACGAAACGCCCAGCCCTCCGACGGAGAAACCGCTTTTCTTTACCCGTTCGTAATTGGTCTCGGCATAGGTATTGGTTCCAGCCTCCACCCTCAGGTCACGGCCGGCGTCAAGCACGATATCTTTGCTGGCAAGCACCTGCGAAGCGTTGAGGGAAAGATCCCGCCCGGCTTGAAGCAGCACCTCTTCACCACCGAACGTCGAGCCCTTCGACTGTTCCCAATCGCTAGACTTGATCGTGTGCGTGCTCTTGGACGACATGAAGCCGCTGGTCTTGTTGTAGGCCTCGTCGTAGGCTGAGCCGGTCTCCATGCCGGCGACCACATTGATGTCGCGCCCCGCGCCCACGGCGAGCTGCTGGCCGGCGGTGACGTCCGCCGCGCGGGCGTTCACGTCCTGGCCCGCGATCAGCGTGAGGTTGCCCTCGGCGGCGATAGTCGAGCCGATTTCGCTGCTGGTGCTCAGGTCGTGGCGGTTCTTGCTGTTCTTGACCAGGGATTCGCCGTGGCTTTCCGTGAGCGTGCCCAGGTTGATGTCGCGGCCCGCCTGCAGGCGGGCGTCGTCCTTGGCGGCGACTTGCGCGGCGGTCAGGGTCAGGTCGCGTCCGGCTTGCATGCTGAGGCTGCCGGCGTCCACGCGCGATACGCCGGAGATGTACGAGCCCCAGGTGCTGCCGTTGTTCTCCGTGGCCGCGGTGGAGGTCAGCGCGATGTCGCGTCCGGCGGACAGAGAGACGTAGTCGCCCTTGATCAGCGCGGCCAGGTTGGTGAGGTCCACGTTCGCCGCCAGGTCGACGATGGCGCCCTGGATCAGGCCGCCCGCCTGGTTGACGATGTTGGAGGCCGTCATGACCGTGGCGTCGCGCGAGCCGATGGTGCCGCTGTTGACGATGTCGCCGGCGGCCGCGAGCTTGACGTCGCGGCCGGCCATGAGGGTGCCGTCGCCCTTCAGGTCGCCGTCGCGAACCAGCAGGTACACCTGTGGCACCAGCACGGTCTCGGTGCTGCCGTCGGGCAGCGTGACGGTCTGCTCGACCAGCCAGA
Source organism: Achromobacter sp. NPDC058515 (assembly GCF_042721735.1). NCBI lineage: Bacteria > Pseudomonadati > Pseudomonadota > Betaproteobacteria > Burkholderiales > Alcaligenaceae > Achromobacter > Achromobacter sp. NPDC058515. The sequence goes on along the minus strand of NZ_JBHXNI010000016.1, from coordinate 18,623 downwards.
CCAGGTCGGTGGTGAGCTGGCGCTGCTGCGCCTCGGTCAGCGCGACGCCGAGCTTGATGCCGTTGTCCTGCGCAAACTGCGCGCCGGCGGCCAGCAGGGCTTTGTATTGGCTGTCGTTGTCGCCGAAGCTTTCCAGGAAGCGCTGGCCCGTGGTGGCCAGGATCTGGTCGGACACGAGCTTTTGCTCGTAGAAGCCGTCGCCCAGGCGCCTGGGCTGGCCGGAGGGGGTCAGGAATCTTGCGCCGGCGGGGATCAGGGATCCCCAGCCGCCCGGGCCGCCGTAGCCCAGCGGCGCGCCGGGCGGGCGCAGCAGGTCGAACAGGTAGTCGCTGGATACGGTGCGGCGCTGGCCGACGAAGCGCGGGTCCGTGGCCACGATGTAGGGCGCGTCGGGCCTGCCGTTGACCGAGAAGAGCTGGCTGTCCGGGATGGCGGCGGGGTTGGACACGCTGCGGACCACGGTGCCGCCGGGCAGGCCGACGCTGGCGATCTGCACGGGTCCGGGCGCGCTGGCGCCGCTGGCGCCGGGCGCTGCGCCCGTGAGCGAGACCGGGACATAGCCGCCGGAGGTGCCTACCGGCAGTTCGATGGGTTCCGCGGCCAGGGTGCGGCTGTAGGCTTCGGTGTAGTACTCGCGGTGGTATTCCCTGCGCCGCTGGGTGACGGTGGCCGTGCCCTCGCGCGTGATGCTGCGCACGCCGCCGGCGCCGATGTTGTTGATGTCGGGGCCCGACACCGCCAGTGCGCCGCCCGCGGCGATCTGGCTCTTGTCGTTCGTGGTGCTGCCGGTCAGCGTCATGGAGCCGCCGGACAGGATCTTGCCCGGATCGGAAGAAACGGTGCGAGTCTCCCAGACGGTCTCGTTCACCTGGTAGTAGGTGAACTTGAGGACCAGGCGGCTGGCGAAATCGGCGTTGAATTCGCGGATGCGCGCGTCCAGCTCCAGGTAGCGCGCCTTGTAGGCGGCGTAGTCGTCCTCGTAGGCTTGGAGGCGCGCGGCTTCGGCCGCGACGCACACCGGGTCGAACCTGTTGCAGCTTGTATCCGGCTTCCACTCTGGCATGGGGCCCGCAGGCGGCGTCACCCCAAATACGGCCCACACCTGGGAGTCAAAGCTATGGACAAACTTCTCCGGCGTGGTCCAGCAATCGTCCGCGGCATCGCCGCCGCTGCACCCCTGGGTCTCAGCAATGTATGCAAGCGGAATGGGTGAGCTCACGCCCTCTTTTCCGCTCTTCAGGAACGAGTAGTTGAACGGCGGGCCGTAGCGGCTTGCGGGATAGCGCGTGGACGGAAGCAGGAAGCGCCGCGCCGGGTCGTCGCCCAGCCATGCGGGATCCTTGCTGCACTGCGCCGTGGTGGTATCGCACAGCCAGTTGGTCTCCGCGTCATACATATCGGTGGAGCCTTCGGGCGTGAAATACACCTTGGGCCGGGACTCCACCTGCACCACTTCGCTGGCATAGCTGTTGTTCTGGTTCAGGATCGTCGCCGCCGCGATGGCGGCGTTGCCGGCCGCCTCGATGGTGGCCGACGCGTTCAGCAGCGACCCGGCCTGCCCGACGGCTTTGCCGTTGGCGTCCAGCGCGCCGCCGATGCGCAGGTCCGCGCCCGCGTAGATCAGCGCGTGGTCGCGGTTCACCAGCGAGCCCACGCCCAGGTCCATGTCGCCGCGGGACGCGATGACCGCCCCGCCGCCCGCGCCCATGCCGTTGACCAGTTCGCCGGTGCGGATCGAGATCGCGTCGCCGTAGATGCGGCCAAAGTTATCGACCCGGCCTGCCGTGATGCGCGTCGAGGCGCCGTCGATCAGGCCGGCGTTGGTAAGGCCGCGGGTGACGTTGATGGTGTTGTTGCGTCCGGCCAGCAGTTCGCCGCTGGCCTGGTTGTTCAGCGAGGCCGCGGTGACGCTCAGGTCGCGCCCGGCGCTGATCCTGGCGCTGTTGTCCATGTCGCCGCCCACGGACATGCTCAGGTCGCGGCCGGCGGCGATGTCGCCGGTCTGGTTGAGCGAACCGGCGTAGGTGAACGACAGGTCTTCGCCGGATTGCAGCGTGCCCAGGCCTTGCAAGGCCTGGATCATCACAGCCAGGCGCTTGCCCGCCAGCAGCTTGCCCTGGTTGTTCTGCAGGGTATCGGCCTGGATGGTGGCGACGTTCTGGGCGGCGACCTCGCCGCCCGTGTTGTCCAGTTGCCCGGTGGTGAGCGTGAGGTCCTGGCTGGCGCTGATCGATCCGGCCTGGTTGTTGACCCCGTCGGCCACGATGGCGACCAGCTTGCCCAGCACACCCTTGGCGGGCGCGGCCAGCGTGGCGCTGTTGTCCAGGCTGGCCGCGTTCAGCGTCAGGGTGTCGTCGGCCTGGATCAGGCCGCCCCGGTTGTCGACGGCGCCCGTGGCCGCGATGGCCAGGCCGCCGCCTGCGAGCGTGCCTGCGCGGTTGCCGACTTGGGCCGCTTCTATCCGCAGGCTGCCCGCGGCGGCGACCAGCCCCGAGGCGTTGTCGAGCTCGCCGTCCAGCTTGAGCGCTGCGTCGCCGGCCGAGGTCAGCTTGCCGCCCTGATTGCGCAGGTTGGCGGCGGCTATGTCCAGGCTGCCGCCGTGCACGACGGCGTTGCCGGTGCCTATGTCTCCCGTCGACGCCAGCGCCACTTGGCCGATGGCGGACAGGTTGCCGCCGGCCAGGTCCATCGCGCCCGCGGTAAAGCTCAGGTCCTTGCCGGCTGCGCTGATGCCCGGATGCGTAATGAAGCCCGCGGTCAGCGTCAGGCTGCCCGGCAGGCTGAGCTTGCCGTCCTCCCCCACGCCGGCGATGAGACGCCCGGCGTTGCTGAGCAGCCCGCTCGCGGTGGCGTTCACATCGCCGCCGGCCAGCACCGAACCTGTGTTGTCCAGCGTGGTTCCGGCCAGCAGGCTGGCCGCGCCCGCGGCGGAGAGTATGCCCGCGTTGCGCAGCGCGCCGCCGGCCTGGAAGTCCAGCGCCGCGGCGGACTGGATCTGGCTGTCCGCCGTGGCGGTCAGCGCGCCGGCGGCATTGACGGCCAGGTCGCCCGCCTGCGTGGCGGCGACGCCGCCCAGGGTTGCGTCGGTGCCCGCGCGCAGCGTCATGCCCTGCCCGGCCGCCGCCGAACCCAGGGCCTGCAATGCGCCGCCCGCCGTGGCGGCCAGGCTAGCGCCCGCCTGCTGGATGGACGCGGCGCCCAGGGTCAGGTCGCCGCGCTGCGCGTCCAGCGTCAGATCGCTCTGCAACGCCGCGACCGTGCCGTCCACCGTGATGCCGGCGCCGGCTGTCAGCGTCTGCGAGACGCCGGCCAGCATGCGGCCCGCGGCCGTCAGCGCGCCCTGCGCCGTCGCGGCCAGGGTGCCGCCCGCCTGCGCCAGGCCTGCCGCGCCCACCGTGATGTCGCGGCCCGCCAGCGTCAGGTTGGCGTCGCTTGCCGCCGTGCCGTCCACGCGCGCGTCGCGCGCCGCGGCCAGCATCAAGTCCTGCACCGAGGCGAGCGCACCCGCGACGTTCAGGTCGCGCAGGGATTGCGCCGTCAGCGTGCCGGCGGCTTGCGCCTGCCCGCCTTGCTTGAAGATCAGATCGCGTCCGGTGGACGCCAGCAGATTGCCGGCCGCGGTCTCTCCCAGCGCGGCGGCCATGCCGCCCAGGCGCGCGTCGCCCTGCGCACTGAGCGCAAGGCCGCCGCCCGCGACGATGACGCCGTCGGATTCGAGATCGGTGCCCGCCTTGGCGGACAGGTTTTCCGAGGCCTGCATGCGGCCGCTGGCGCCCACGCGCAACTGCTCGCCCGCGTCGGCTTTGAGGCCGCCCGCCAAGGCGGCCGCCGTGCCGTCGATGCTCAGGTTGCGCGCGGCGGCCAGGCTGGCCGGCGAGCCGGCGGTGACGATGCCGGTCACGAACAGGTCCCGCGCCGCCTGGGCCTGCAGCAAGCCGCCCGCGGCCTGCGCCGTGTCGGCGGTGCCGGCCGTGCCGGCAATGCGCAGGTCCCGCCCCGCATCCAGGAGCAACGCGCCGCTGCCCTGAGCCAGGCCGTCCTGGCCGATGCTCAGGTCCGCGCCGGCTTGCGCTTTCAGGCGGCCGTTGGCGACGGTCTTGCCGTTCAGCTCGGCGTCCGTTCCCGCGGACAGGAGGATGTCTTTTTCGCTCGAGATGGTGCCGTCCGCAAGCAACCTGCCGCCGGCTTGCGCATCCAGCTGCCGGCCCGCCTGCAGCACGCTTGCGCTGCCCAGGGTGAGGTTGCCGCCGCTGCCCGCCTTGAGGGTTCCGGCGTCTGCCAGCACCGTGCCGTCCACGCGCAGGTCGCCCCGCGTGTCGACTTGCGCGGATTGGCCTGCGGTGAGCAGGCCGCCCAGCGAGGCGGTGGCCGCAAGCGCCGTGACCGAGCCGTCGGCCCGCAGGCGCGAAGCGGAGGATGCCATCAGCCCTTCGCCCGCCAGCATGCTGAGGTTGCCGGTGGCGAGCGTCTGGCCCTCCAGGGTCATGTTGCGCGCTGCCCGCAGCGACAGATCCTGCACTGCGGTGACCTTGCCGAAGCTCTGCAATCGGCCGCCGGCCTGCACGGCGACGCTCTGCGCGCCCGCCACCTGCGCCTGCGCGCCGATCGACACGTCGCCGCCGGCCTGCGCATGCAGCGCCCCGCCGGCGGTCACCTGGCCGGGCAGCGCCATGTCCCGCCCCGCCTTCAGGGCGACCGCGCCCCTTGCGGTCACGAGTCCGCTGGAATCAGGGCCGGCCTGGGCCGCGCCAGCCGGCGCATCCGGCGCCTCGCCGGGCGCGCCTGCGCCGCCGCCGCCCGCGTTCCCGCCGCCTTCCGCCGCGCCACCGCCTTCGCCTCCCCCGCCGCCCGCGCCGCCCGTCGCCGGAGGCGTCACGCCGGGCACAGGCGCCTTGCCGCCTATCCGCATGTTGCGGCTTGACTCCGCGCGCAGGTCCTGGCCGCCCATCAGCAAGGAGCCGCCCAGCGACAGGTCCTGGCCCGCCGCAATGCGCAGCGCGCCCTGGGTCTGCAATCCGCCCTGCGCGGCGACGGTCACGTCGCCCGCCGCGTCTACGTCCAGCGGCCCGCCCGCGCCGACCACGCCCTTGATGTCCGCATTGCGGCCCGCGGAGAGCGCGACGGCGCCCGCCGCCTGCGCGGCCCCGTCCACGGCGAGGTCGCCGCCGGCCGCCACCCGCAGATCGCGGCCGGCCTGCATGGTGGCGCTGGGCGCGATGCGCACGTCGCCCGCCGCGCTGACCTGCAGGTCGCCGGTCAGCGCGACCAGGTTGCCGCCCACGTTCACGCCCACGCCGGCCTCGGTGCCGATCAGGCGGATGCTGTTGGCGTACATGCCGCCCAAGGCTGCGGTATCCAGCGCGACGGCCGGCGCGGCGCCCTCTCCCGCCTTCGCCGAGACGGCGCCCGTGGCGTAATCCACGCGCGCCGCGCCCGCCGTCACGTTGAGCCGGTCCGCCCAGACGCCGGCATTGATCTCCAGCGACCGGGCGATCAGGTCGACCTGGCTGAGATTGGCCCCGTACAGGCCCTCGCCCTCGACGCGGATCTTGCCCGCGGCCACGTCCAGCGCGATGCTCCCGTCGGGCCCGACCTGCGGCCGGCCCGTCGTCAGGGTGGCGCGGTCCGCGTTCAGGAAGCCGCAGCCATTGCAAGTGATGCCCGCCGGGTTGGCGACGATGACGTTGGCCCGGTTGCCCGCGACCTCAAGCGTGCCCATCAGCTGCGAGGGGTTGGGCGCGGTGACCTGGTTCAGGATGGTGGTGGCGCGCTGGTTGCCCAGCATGACGTTGCCGCCCACCTGTCCGGCCAGCTGCGTCTGGCTCGCGCCGCCGCTGTTGTTCAGCACCACGCCCGACGGGCCGACGTTGAACTGGGTGTAGCGGTTGTTGGATACGCCGCCCGCGGAAGGCGGGGCGATGTTGATGACCGGCACGCCATTGCTGACGCCCACGGAGGGCTTCTGGCCGGGCACGCTCTTGTCCACCGAAATCGGCAGGGTCTGCGCCAGCACGGGCGTCCACAGCTGGGTGAAGACGACGGACCAGACAATCAACGAACGGAGCTTGGACATCATGCGTACCTGATGAGCAACAACGGATTCAGAACTCGAACATCACGGCCATCGCGAAGACGGTGGATGCGGTTTTCAAGGATTCGGGCTTTTTCAGCGGCCAGCCGGCAGACAGGTCGTAGCTGGCATTCACGTAGGGCACGGAGAACCGGCCGCGCAGCCCCGCGACGGCGCCGACCAGCGTCCGCCCGGAGAGGAATGCGGCGGAAGGGCCGCCGACGCGGCCGACGTCCAAGCCGGTGTAGAGCTGCTGCCCCGGCAGGCGGGTCAGGCCTTCCAGGTTGAGCGAGAGATCGTTGCGCAGCGTCCAGCCGTCTTCGGCGGCCAGCGTCATCTGGCCGTCAAAGCCGCGCACGGCGTAGCGGTTGCCGATGGTGAAGTAGTCCGCCGGCACGATGGCCGTCTTGGCGTGCTGGATCTGCCAGCTGGCCTGATACGCGAAGGGCTGTTCCGCCACCTTGAAGGGCACGTAGAGGCCCGCGTTGGCGGTGAAGATGGTGCTGCGGCCGTTCCAGTCCGGATCGCCATAGACATAGCCGGGCTGGTCGGAAAACTGCGGCAAGGTTCCCCGCACGCCGCCGCCCACGTCCAGCACCGCCTGGCCCAGGTACTGGCGATGCCCGTAGCTGATCTCGTAGCCGGTGACGTCGCGGCGCTGGACGTCGATGGGCACGTCGTTCAACGTGCTTTCGGTGCGCTTGCGCAGCAAGGTGAACGACAAGTTTCCCTTGTAGGCCGTGCCGCGGTAGGGCACGACCGACAGGCCGGCCTGGATCTGCTTGGTGGTGCCGCCGTAGATGATGGGTTCGTCGAAGCCAGCCACGGTCTGGCGGTACGTGGACCTGCTGGCGCCGGTGAAGAAGGTCCAGTAGCCGAAAGGAATGCTGTAGTTGACCGAAGCCGCCCGCGTATTCGACTGCGAGTCGCGCCAGTGCGCATTGCTGTTCCACGACACCGAGAGCTGGTCGTACAGGAACAGCGGGGAATCCAGCGTCAGCCCGGCGTTCACCTGGTACTTGCCGATGGTGTTCATGCCGCCGTTGTCGCCGCCCAGATAGCCGTGCCAGCGCTTGCCCGTGCCCGGACGGATCAGGATGTCGGAATCGCCCAGCTCCGGGCCGGGCGCGATATCGATGGCCGCGTCGGCCTGACTGCCAAGCCGGCGCACGTTTTCAAGCGCCTGGTCGAGGTCGCGCTGGTTCAGTTCTCCGCCCGGTCCCGTGGGCAGGGCTGTGCGCCACCAGCCGATGGCGCCCTCGCCCTTGACGGCCGATATGCGGCCCGGGAGATAGCGCAGCGTGAGGGTTCCAGCCGCCAGGGATTGCTCGGGCACGACGACGCGCGCGGTGACCTGGCCGCCATCGACCAGCATGCCGATCAGGTATTCCTGCAAGGCGCGCAAGCCCTGGCCGCCTACGCACTGGCCCACGACGGCGCCGGCGGCGCGCGCCAGCGCCTCGGACGGCTGCGCCCCGTCCCAGACCAGTTCGCGAATCAGGAAGCAGGGGGTTTCCGCGGGAAAGCGCAAGCCGTCGCCTTGCTGCGCCGCAGCGGGCGACAGCACATCCGGGCGTTCGGCCGCGCGGGCGCGCTGCGCGTCGATATCCTGTTCCTGGCGGCGCTGGATCTCGGTGGCGCGCTGGACCGCTTCCGGGACTGGCTGCGCCTGCGATAGCGCCGGGGTCCACCCCGCCGCCGCGCAAATCAATATTGTTCCGCCCCGCCAGAATCCACTCATACCGACCTGACGCGCACGACCCTGCCGCCGGCGCGCCCCTCTCCCGTTGAATCGAAGCTTCGAATTCTGCGGAAAGAAATTGTTGATTACAATATATATCTTTTGTATACAAACGACTTTAGGCTGCGTTTTTGATATTTACCAGAGGTAAGCCGCCAGTTATTCAAAGATATTCTTATTTTGAATAGCGGAATTTGGACGACGCAATAAAACGACATTCAAACGGATCCCCTGCATCCCAAGCGTTGCCGGGTTATCCCGAATGCCTCCATATCCACAAATCGTCAATAATTCGCCAACGTTTTGTTGCCGATCCGTCCCCTTGCCTGCCACGCCCATGCCTGTTTCCGTCCGGGACGCCATCGTTTCGTCTTCCCACCTCGCCTCGTCCGCTCCGGAGCTGTCGGAAGTGGAGTTCGGCCTGATCATTGCGTCGCACGCCTTCAACCGCTGGATGGTGCGCTGCATGGCCTGCGCGGGATTGCCCGAGCTGACCTCGCTGGACATCCTGGTGCTCAACCACGTGTTCCACCGCGGCCGGGGCAAGAAGCTGGCGGACATCTGCTTCACGCTGAATGTCGAAGACACCCACTTGGTGAACTATTCGCTGAAGAAGCTGGAGCGCCTGGGCGTGGTGCAAGGCGCCAAGACGGGCAAGGAAGTGATCTACACCACGACCGACGCCGGCGCGGCCGCGATCCAGCGCTATGCCGAAGTCCGCGAGCAATGCCTCGTCAAGCCGTTCATCGACTCCCCCGCCGCGGACGACGCCAGCCATCAGTTGGCCAATACCCTGCGCGCCCTCTCGGGCCTGTACGACCAGGCTGCCCGCGCCGCCACTTCGCTGTGAGAATCCACGTTGTCTAGCACCACTGCCTCTACTTCCGCCCCGCTGCTATCCGTGCGCGGCGTATCGGTCGACTTCAATACGGAAAGCGGCGTGTTCCGCGCCGTCGACAGCCTGGATTTCGAGGTGCGCCCGGGCAGGACGCTGGCCATCGTCGGCGAGTCCGGCTCCGGCAAGTCGGTCACGTCGATGGCCATCATGCGCCTGACCGACTACACCAGCGGACGCATCGCGACGGGCCAGATCCTGTTTCGCGACGGCGCCGACCGCGAGGTCGACCTGACCGCCGCGACCGACGAGCAGATGCGCGCCATCCGCGGCAACGACATCGCAATGATCTTCCAGGAACCGATGACCTCGCTGAACCCGGTGTTCACGATCGGCGACCAGATCGTCGAGGCCATCATGCTGCATCAGCAGCTGTCGCGCTCGGCGGCCCGCCAGTCGGCGCGCAAGCTGCTTGAAAAAGTGCGCCTGCCGGATGCGGAGCAATTGCTGGACCGCTATCCGCACCAGCTGTCGGGCGGCATGCGCCAGCGCGTGATGATCGCGATGGCGCTGTCGTGCCAGCCGCGCCTGTTGATCGCCGACGAGCCGACCACCGCGCTGGACGTGACCATCCAGGCGCAGATCCTGAACACCATCCGCGAACTGCAGCGCGACCTGGGCACCGCCGTCATCTTCATCACGCACGACATGGGCGTGGTGGCCGAGATGGCCGACGACGTGGTCGTGATGCTGCGCGGCAAGAAGGTCGAGCAAGGCGCCGTCGACGAGATCTTCAACGCGCCCAAGCATCCCTATACCCGCGCGCTGCTGGCCGCGGTGCCGCGCCTGGGCAGCCTGACCGGCCGCGACCTGCCGCTGCGCACGCCCCAGACCGTGCTGGAAGGCGACACGCTGCGCGAAGTGGGCGAAACCCGCGAGCAGGACACGGCCAGTTATGACGAGCCCGTGCTGCGCGTGGACAAGCTGACGACCCGTTTCGATGTGGGTCACAACCTGTTCGGCCGCGTCACGCACCGCGTGCATGCGGTGGAAGAAGTGAGCTTTGACGTCTACCCCGGCGAAACGCTGGCGCTGGTGGGCGAATCGGGCAGCGGCAAGTCCACCATCGGCAAGACCTTGCAGCAGCTCGTGGCGCCGACCTCCGGCGCGGTGCGCTACAACGGCCAGGACATTTTCTCGATGGACAGCGCGGGCCGCCAGCGCCTGCGCCAGGAGATCCAGTACATCTTCCAGGATCCCTACGCGTCGCTGGATCCGCGCAAGACCGTGGCTTTCAGCGTCGCGGAACCGATCCGCACGCACGGCCTGCTGTCCGGCGAGGACGCGATTGCCCGCCGCGTGGGCGAGCTGCTGGAGCAGGTGGGCCTTAAGCCCGAACATGCCAAGCGCTATCCGCACGAGTTCTCGGGCGGCCAGCGCCAGCGCGTGTGCATCGCGCGCGCCCTGGCCAGCAACCCCAAGCTGATCATCGCGGACGAATCCGTGTCGGCGCTGGACGTGTCGATCCAGGCGCAGATCCTGAACCTGCTGATGGACCTGCAAAAGGACCGCGGCCTGTCCTATCTGTTCATCACCCACGACATGGCGGTGGTGGAAAAGGTGAGCCATCGCGTCGCGGTGCTGTACCTGGGCCAGATCGTCGAGCTGGGCACGCGCCGCCAGATCTTCGAATCGCCGCAGCATGCCTATACCCGCAAGCTGCTGGCCGCGGTTCCCGTGGCCGAACCCGGCCGCCATATCGACACGTCCCTGATCGAAGGCGAAATCCCCAGCCCGGTGCGCCGCGTGGGCGACGAGCCCGCCATCATTCCCCTGATCGAATTCGCGCCCGGCCACCAAGTGGCCCGGGCTGCCTGAACCCCTTTTCCGTCGGCCCGACCCGATTACCCGTCCCTGGAGGCGAACATGCAATTCTTACGCACCACCTTCACCGCCACCGCCCTGACCCTGGCGCTGGGCGGCGCGCTGCCCGCCCTTGTCTCGACCGCGCACGCCGCCGGCACGCTCAACGTGGCCATCAACCAGGACCCGGGCAGCTGGGATCCGATCGACACCTTCGTGACCTTCTGGGGTTCGGTGGGCGGCAACCTGTACGACGGCCTGACCATGCGCGGCGCCGACCTGAAGCTGCAGCCGGGCCTGGCGACCAGCTGGGAATACCTGGACGACAACAAGCGCCTGCGCTTCAAGCTGCGCGAAGGCGTCAAGTTCCATAACGGCGAGCCCTTCAACGCCGAGGCCGTCAAGTTCACCTTCGACCGCCTCCTGGGCGCCGAAGGCGCCAAGGGCCCGCAAAAGTCCAACTACGACTCGATCGGCGAGATCAAGGTGGTGGACGAGCACACGGTGGACTTCATCCTGAAGCAGCCGGACCCGGTGCTGCTGACCAAGCTGGCCGGCTACGGCGCGATGATCGTGCCGCCCAAGTACATCAAGGAAAAAGGCGAAGACCACTTCAACACGAACCCGGTCGGCACCGGCCCGTTCAAGTTTGAAAGCTACCAGCCCAAGGTCAACGTGACGCTCGCGCGCAACGATGAATACTGGGGCGGCAAGCCCAAGCTGGACAAGGTCGTCTACCGCTTCATCGGCGAGCCCGGCACGCAGGTCGCCGAGCTGCAGGCCGGCCGCATCGACATCGCCACGCTGATCCCGCTGGGCCTGATCGATACGGTGAAGAAGTCCGGCAACGCCGACGTGATCTCCACCGGCGGCCCCGTGGCTTTTGCGCTGCGCTACAACACCAAGAACGGCATCACGCAGAGCCGCGACGTGCGCCGCGCGCTGATCATGGCGGTCGATCGCGACGCCATCGTCAAGCAGCTGCTGCTGGGCCAGGCCAAGACCATCGCCAGCTTCCAGGGCCCGCAATCGTTCGGCTACAACCCCGAGCAAAAGCCCCTGCCCTTCAACCCGGCCGAAGCCAAGAAGCTCCTGGCCGCCGCTGGCGTGAAGCCGGGCTCCGCCGTGCAGATCGACGTGCGCGGCAGCGATTCGAACTTCCGCGAAGTGGCCCAGGCCGTGTCGGGCTACCTGCAGGCCGTGGGCGTGCGCGCCACGATCAAGCCCTACGAAACCGGCGTGCTGCTCAACGACATCATCCCGGGCGGCAAGACCGGCGAGATGTGGCAGAACCAGTGGGGCGGCTGGACGTACGACTACGACAACACGGCCTACCTGATGTATCACACGGGCCAGAAGTGGAATCCGTACGACAACGACGCCAAGCTCAACGCCATGCTGGAAGCGCAGCGCACCGTCTATGACGTGAAGAAGCGCGAAGCCATGCTGCAGGAGATTGCCGCGTACGTCGCCGACCAGGCGCTGGAACTGCCGCTGTACAGCCTGAACACGATCGTGGGCGTGAACAAGCGCGTGAAGAACCTGGAGGTTCCGGGCGATATCCGCTTCCGTTTCGTTGAAACGGCCGTAGAGTAAGCCCCCCCCGAGGCGCTTTGCGCCTCCCCCAGGGGGCATGCCTGCGGACCGGCAAAGCCGGCTCCGCGGCATCCCGCTGGGACGATGCTCGTTGCAGCATTAACACTACCTACCCGCCCGGGTGAAAGCCGGGGTGGCGCCTTATGACCGGATTTCTCATCAAACGCGTGTTGCAGGCCGTCTTCGTGATCGTGGCCGTGACGCTGCTTGTCTCTTACGCCGTGCGCCTGACCGGCGACCCCGCGCTGATGCTCAGCCAGGGCTCGGGCAGCGTCACCGAACAGGACCTGGCCAACATCCGCCAGGCGCTCGGACTGAACCGCCCGTTCCACGAACAGTACCTGTCCTATATGCAGGGCCTCTTGCACGGCGATTTCGGCCGCAGCTTCATGGGCGGCACGTCGGTCGCCAAGCTGATCGGCGACGCCCTGCCCGCCACCCTGATGCTGGCCTTCACGTCGCTGATCGTGTCCATCCTGATCTCCCTGCCGCTGGGCATCCAGGCCGCGATCAAGCGCGGCAAGGCCACGGACCAGGCCATCCGCATCCTGTCGCTGGTGGGGCTCTCGTTCCCCAACTTCTGGCTGGCGCTGATGCTGGTGCTGCTGCTGTCGATCACCTTCCCGCTGCTGCCGCCGTCGGGCTGGAGCGGCCCGGCCAGCCTCATCCTGCCGTCGCTCACGATGGCCATCATCCTCAGCGCCACCAACATCCGGCTGGTGCGCACGACGATGCTGGAGACGCTGTCGGCCCAGTACATCATGGTGGCGCGCAGCAAGGGCCTGAAGGAACGCGTGGTGCTGTACAAGCATGCGCTGCGCAACTGCGCCATTCCGCTCATCACCTACCTGGGCCTGCAGTTCGGCGGCCTGATCGGCGGCATCGTCGTGATTGAAATGGTCTTCAACTGGCCCGGCCTGGGCACCCTGGCGTTCGACGCCATCTCCGGCCGCGACTATCCGGTGCTGCAAGGCACGGTCACCGTGCTGGCCACCGTCATCGTCCTGGTCAACCTGATCGTCGACATTGCCTACGGCATCGTCGATCCCCGTATCCGCACGCGCTAAGCCTTATGCAGACAACCACTCCCACCGCTGCCGCCCCCAAGGCGTTCAAGCCGCGCAGCCGCTACCGCTCGCTGGAATTCGTACTGGGCGCGCTGCTGACCGGCGTCATGGTCGTGCTGGTGCTGGCCTCCGGCTGGATCTTTCCGGACGGCGGCGAATCCATGGACCTGGCCGCCCGCCTGATGGCGCCGTTCTCGTCCGCCGCCCATCCCTTCGGCACCGACCCGCTGGGCCGCGACGTGCTGGCCCGCGTGATCGTCGGCGGCAAGATCTCGCTGATGGTGGGCTTTGCGTCCGTCATCGGCGGCGCGCTGCTGGGCATCGTCATGGGGCTCATCGCCGGCTACTACCGCGGCTTCTGGGACATGATCGTCATGCGCTTTGCCGACGTGCAACTGGCGCTGCCCTTCATCCTGGTGGCCATCACGTTCATCGCCATCCTGGGCGGCGGGCTGTTCAACGTCATCTTCTTCATGATCGTGTCGCAATGGGTGCAGTACGCGCGCCTGGTGCGGGCGCAGGTCCTGGCGCTGCGCGAGCGCGAATTCGTGCTGGCCGCGCGCGCCTTCGGCGTGCGCGACCTGGCCATGATCCGCCACCACATCGTGCCCAACCTGCTGGGCCCGCTGGTGATCCTGATGACCCTGAACGTCGCCAACAATATCCTGCTGGAAAGCAGCCTGACGTTCCTGGGCCTGGGCGTGGATCCCATGATCCCGAGCTGGGGCGGTATGCTTGCCGACGGCCGCACTTATATGCAGACGGCCTGGTGGGTCAGCGTCTTCCCGGGGCTGGCCATCATGCTGACGGTGCTGGGCCTGAACCTGCTGGGCGACTGGCTGCGCGACCGCCTGGACCCGACCGGCAAGGTCTGAACATCGGGCCGGTCCGCCTGGCCTGTAAGGAATATTGAGACATGTCGTTGCTGGAAAAAACGTTTGACCGCACGCTGGACGCCTGGACGCACGCCTACATGGCGCCGGCCTGGCGCGGCGCGGTCGTGGAAGGCTGGCTGTTTGAAGGCGTGGAGGCCCGCCGCGCGGCGCAGGCCCGGCTGGCGCAAGCCGGCGTCACGGCGCGCTTTCGCAGCGCCTACAAGCCGCTCCTGCACTACTTCCTGGAAGAAGTCGAGCGCGAAGGGCTGGTCTCGGCCGCCGTGCGCTACCCGCTGCACGAGCACGCCCAGGCCAAGCGCTTCACGCTGGAGGCGTATCCGCTCGTGGCCCTGCTGGAGGGCGTGCGCGTGACGATGCAGCCCGGCGCGGCCGACCTGCATTACGACGTCAGCCTGACCTACGCCGACGGCCGCAAGCTCGATACCCGCGTCTACGCGCCCAACCAGCTCGGGCATGCGCCGGACGGCACGCCCGAGCTGTCTCCCACCGGCTGGCTGCGCGTGCTGGACGCCGATGGCGCGGTGCAGACCGATGCCGCGCAGGCCACCGAGTATCAGCTGCTGTTCCGCAGCATCCTGGACACGGTGCGCAACCACGCCTGGGGCGCGCACGAACCCTATTTCGACCGCCTGGAAATCCGCGTGGACCTGCCGGGCATCGACTTCGCTCTGCCCGTGGACGAGGAGATCGTCAGCACCTTCGAGGCGCTGCACGAAGACATTTACTTCTCGCTGCTGGAACACTTCCAGCAGCATTCCGGCCGCCCTTCCGGCGACCGCGGGCTGCAACCCGGCCAGATCATTCCCGACATCCGCCGCCACGACGGCGCGGCGCGCGTGCTGATCTCGCTGGAGCCGTTCGCCGCGCCGGCCCCCGTCGCGCCGGCGGCGCTGGAAGCCCCGCTGGCGCAGGCGCGCGAACCGCTGTCTGCCGGGCAGATCGCCGGCTGCATGGCGGCATTCGGCGGCGACGCCTTCCAGGCCGTGTCCCGCCAGGGCCGTCCGGTGCTGGGCACCTATGTGCGCGGCCCCGGTCCCGCCGTCTTCATCTCCGGCGCGCAGCACGCCAATGAAACCTCGGGCGTCGTCGGCGCGCTGCGCGCGGCCCAGACGCTGGCCGCCCGCGGCGATGCGCACTTCGCCCTGATCGCCGCCGAGAATCCCGACGGCTACGCGCTCTTTAACCGCCTGCGCGAACATCACCCGCGCCACATGCTGCACGCGTCGCGCTACAGCGCGCTGGGCGACGACATCGCCTACCGCGAACGCGCGCCTTTCTTCGAACGCGAAGGCCGGCACCAGGCGCACGCCATCAGCGGCGCGCAACTGCACATCAACCTGCACGGCTACCCGGCGCACGAATGGACGCGTCCGCTGTCGGGCTACCTGCCGCGCCACTTCGAACTCTGGACGATCCCCAAGGGCTTCTTCCTGGTGCTGCGCCATCACCCCGGCTGGGCCGAGCGCGCGCGCCGCCTGATCGAGGGCGTCACCGCCCGGCTGGCCCGCAACGTGCCCGGCCTGGTGGAATTCAATGCCCGCCAACTGGAACTATTTCACGCGCACGCGCTCGAATCCGGCTTTGACGTCCTCAATGGCATTCCGGTGCAGGTCGCCGAAAGCGACCGGGAAGCGCTGCCTCTGGCCCTGATCTCCGAGTTTCCGGATGAAACCGTCTACGGCGACCGCTTCCTTTTCGCGCATACTGTGCAGATGGAAACGGTCCTGGCGGCGACGGACCTCTATCGCTCAGGACTCTAGCGGCCAAGGACCGCGCCGGCATCCGACATACAGAATCAATAAGAACATGAACATCCGAGAACGCAACCACGGCGACGATCTGGCCCTGGTGGATATCTGGCTCCGTTCGGTGCGCGCCACCCATACGTTCCTTACCGAAAAGGAAATCCAGGCGATGTACCCGCAGGTGCTCAA
Organism: Achromobacter sp. NPDC058515; assembly: GCF_042721735.1. Classification (NCBI taxonomy): domain Bacteria; kingdom Pseudomonadati; phylum Pseudomonadota; class Betaproteobacteria; order Burkholderiales; family Alcaligenaceae; genus Achromobacter; species Achromobacter sp. NPDC058515. Next base: position 2,621 of record NZ_JBHXNI010000016.1, on the reverse strand, counting down.
CACCTACCTGCCCTCGGTGCGGGTCTGGGTCTGCGAGGACGATGCCGGCGAGGTCGCCGGCTTCATGGGCCTGACCGGCAACAAGGTCGAAATGCTGTTCGTCGACGCCAACAAGCGCGGCAAGGGCGCCGGCCGGCGTCTCTTGAACTTCGCGCGTTCCCTGCACGGCACGCTGCTGGTGGACGTGAACGAGCAGAACCCGCAGGCCCACGGCTTCTACAAGCACTACGGATTCGAGGACGTGGGCCGCTCGGCGTACGACGACTCGGGCCGGCCGTTTCCCATCATCCACATGAAGCTGGCAGGCTGACCGCGGCGCGCAGCCCCTCAGGCCTTCGGCGCCTCGTGGCGGGCGCGCCAGGCCTTCAGCGCCTCGCGATAGCGGTCCATGGCCTCGTCGTACAGGTCGTAGACACAAGGTATGCAGCCGCTGTTGCAGCATTCCTCGGGCGCGGGGCGCTCGGGCGGAACGGGCTGCGGATCGTCGTCGGGAATAATCTTGGTGCTCATGCCGCAATGTTAGCGCCATGCCGGCGCGCCTTGCGCCGCGCGGACGGGCGTCACACGCCCTCCAGCTTGCGCCATTCCGCGCGCCTTATCTCGTAGCGCACCTTTGGTTCGGGGGTGTCGTTGGTGGTTCCGACATAGCGCAGGCCGACCTTTTCCAGGACGCGCCGCGAGGCCGCGTTGGATCGCAGCGCCACCGCCGCCAGCACCTCCACCGGCAGCAGCCGGAAGCCCAGCGCGATCAGCGCGCGGGAGATCTCCGGCGCAAAGCCCTTGCCCCAGCAGCCGGGGTGCAGGGCATAGGCCAGCTCGATGCCGTTGCGCCCGCCTGAAGTCGAGACCTTCAGGCCCGCGCGCCCGGCCGGAAGGCCGGTCTCGCGGTCTTCAAGCACATACATGCCGTAGCCGTACTCGGTCCAGTGGGTGATGTTCTGGGCCACGTAGCGCCGGCTTGCCGCCGCATCGCGCGTACCGCCCATGCTTTCCATCAGGTCGGCGTTGGCATGCATCTCAGTGATGAAGGGCAGATGCGCTTGCGACATGCGCCGGGCGCGCAGGCGCGGCGTCAGAAAATCTTCAGGAAACACGGCTGACGGCATGGTTGTCGTGAAGGGTGGCGGGACAGGCCAATCATACCGGCAGGCCGCCGCCGGGACACTCCTGCCTAACCCTCAAATGCGCCGGCCAGTGGGGCGCCGGCCAGTGCCGCAGCGGCATCGGGATCCGCCCATGCGGCGCCGGGCGCGCGGCCATGCTTGCCGCGCGCCCGGCCTCCTGCTTACTTCGCCGGGCCCGCCCGCACCGCGAGCGGCTGATCGGCCGTCAGCGCATCCAGGATGCGCTTGCCGACGCGGCCGTCCTGCGGCAGGTTGCGCCGCTCTTGCTCGGCGCGCACGGCGTCGCGGGTCTTGGCGCCGGGGATGCCGTCCGCCACGCCCACGTCATAGCCGCGGGCGTACAGTTGTTCCTGCAGTTCCTTGATCTGCGCGCGCGACAGGCCGGGATCGTCGGTGGGCCATGCGGCCACGAGGCCCGGGCGGTCTTGCAGGCGGTTCAGCAGCAGCGACACGGCCAGGCCATAGCGGCGCGACTGGTTGTAGTGCAGGATGGCGTCGAAATTGACCGTGGCCAGGAAGACCGGGCCGCGCGCGCCAGTGGGCGCGAACAGATAGGCCTGCTCGTCATTGCCCGACGGCAGCTTCAGCACGGAGCCGTCGCCCTGCTTCAGGCCGGCCTGGGCCCATTGGGCGATCGTGCGGCGATCCTGCGAGCCCACGTATTCCGCGTCGGGTTCGGGCGGAATCGCGGCCGCCAGCTCGGCCGGCACGCGCACTTCCACCACCGCCGGCAAACCGTGCGTCCACTTGGCGCGGCGCTTGCGCAGGTGATTGGCCGTGGAGGCCAGCGCGTCGGGCAGCGAGGTGTAGAGATCGATGCGGCCGTCGCCGTCGCCGTCGGCGGCCAGTTCATAGAACGAGGTCGGGATGAACTGCGTCATGCCGAAGGCGCCGCTCCAGGAGCCGACGAAACTATCGGCGGGCACGGTGCCGTCGCGCAGCAGGCGCACGGACGCGTAGGCGTTCTTTTCCCAGAGCTGCTTGTTCTCGGTGCAGGCGCGGGTCAGCCACGCGTCCAGCACGTTGGTCTTGCCGACCTGGCGGCCGTAGTTGGTCTCGATTCCGAAGATGGCGACCAGCGTGGCGGGGTCCACCTGGTATTGCTGGCTGATGTTGGCAAGCTGCGCGCCGTACTTGGCCAGCACGGCCTTGCCATCGTCGACGCGTTCGTCGTCCACGGTCTTGGCGATGTAGTCCCACCAGCTTTCCCGCCCTTCGGGCTGGCCTTTGGCGGATGCGACGGTCGTGGGCAGCAGGGTGGCGTTGGCCGTGTACTTGTCCCAATCCGCCACGGTCAGGCCGTTGGCGGCGGCGCCCTTGCGCAGCTTGTCGATGCAGGCCTTCGTGTCCAGTTCGGTCGGAATGATGACCGTGGGCGCTGCGGCGGCGGACGCTGCGGCAGGCGCGGACGCGGGCGCCGCAGCGGGCGTGGGCGTGGCGGCAGCCGCGGGCGCGGCAGCCGCCGCAGGGGCCGCGGCCGGCGGGGCGGCGTGGGCG
>NZ_JBHXNI010000015.1:160338-181268 GCF_042721735.1 Achromobacter sp. NPDC058515 | reverse complement strand
GGGCGCCGTCAGCCTGGCCGGCATGATCACCCGCCCCACCGCCGCGCGCGCCCGGGCGGACCGCCAGTACCTGTACGTGAACGGCCGCTATGTGCGCGACCGCACCGTCAGCCACGCGCTGCGCGCTGCCTACGCGGACGTGCTGCATGGCGACCGCCAGCCCGCCTATGTGCTGTTCCTGGACATCGACCCCGCCGCCGTGGACGTGAACGTCCACCCGGCCAAGCACGAGGTCCGCTTCCGCGACAGCGGCGCCGTGCACCGCTTCGTCTCGAATGCGGTCAGCCAGACGCTGGCGCAGACCGGCGGCTCGTCCGCGGTGACGCCGGCCGGCCAAGGCGACGACGCGGAATTCGAAACCGTCGCGCGCCCCGCGGGCGACGCGGCGGCGGCAGAGCAAGCCGCGCCCGCGCCTGCCCCTGCGCCGAATCAGAACCCGCAGCCCGCCGCGGACTCGCCCAGGCCCGGCTACGGCGGCAGCGGCGCGCCGTATGGGCTGCGTCCGTCCCCCGCCCCGCAACGCGCGCACACCCAGGTGCCGTTCCGCCTGCACGCGGAGCCCGCCGGCATCCCCGCGGCCGACTGGCAATCGCTCTATCGTCCGCTGAACGACGACACCGCGGCCAAGACGGCGCCGCTGCGCGAGCCCGCGCCCGCCCCGTCCGCCACGCTGCCGGCGGACGAAGAGCACCCGCTGGGCATGGCGCTGGCGCAGCTGCACGGCATCTACATCCTGGCGCAGAACCGGCGCGGCATGGTGCTGGTGGACATGCACGCCGCGCATGAACGCGTGGTCTACGAACAGCTCAAGCAGGCGCTGGACGCCCGCAGCCTGCCACGCCAGGATCTGCTCGTGCCGGTGGTGTTCCACGCCCAGGAAAAGGACGTGGCCATCGTCGAGGAATTCGAAGAGCAGTTGAGCGACCTGGGCTTCGAAATGCGCCCGTCCGGCCCCACCTCGATCGCCGTGCGCTCGGTGCCGGCCATCCTGGCCCGCGGCGACATCGAAACCCTGGCCCGCGCCGTGCTGCGCGACCTGGGCGCCGTGGGTGTCTCGCGCCTCTTGACCGAACAACGCAACGAACTGCTGTCCACCATGGCCTGCCACGGCTCCGTGCGCGCCAACCGCAAGCTCACCATCGAAGAGATGAACGGCCTGCTGCGCCAGATGGAATCCACCGAGCGCGCCGACCAGTGCAACCACGGCCGCCCCACCTGGGTGCAGTGGTCGGTGTCGGACCTGGACAAGCTCTTTCTGCGCGGGCAATAGGCTTGTCGTCTTCCCTGCTCCCCGCATCGCCCCTGGTCATCTGCCTGGCCGGCCCCACCGCGGCCGGCAAGAGCGCATCCACGCTGGCGCTGGCCGAGCGCTGGCCGCTGGAAATCGTCAACGTGGACTCGGCCACCATCTATCGCGGGATGGACATCGGCACGGCCAAGCCCTCGCCCGAGGAACAGGCGCTGGTGCCCCAGCACCTGCTGGACATCCTGGACCCCGCGCAGTCGTATTCGGCGGCGGAGTTCCGCGCCGACGCGCTGCGGCTGATCGGCGAGATCCGCGCGCGCGGACGCATCCCGCTGCTGGCGGGCGGCACCATGATGTATTACAAGGCGCTGCGCGACGGCCTGGACGACCTGCCTCAGGCCGACCCGGCGCTGCGCGCCGAACTGGAAGCGCGCGCCGCCCGGCTGGGCTGGCCGGCGCTGCATGCCGAGCTGGCGGCCCTGGACCCCGTCACCGCCGCGCGCCTGGCCCCCAACGACAGCCAGCGCATCCAGCGCGCCCTCGAAATCTGCCAGTTGTCCGGCCAGCCCATGTCCGCGCTGCTTCAGCGCGGCCAGCGCAAGCCGGACGACGATGCCAACCAGTACCTGACGATCAGCCTGGAACCCTCCGACCGCGCCGCGCTGCACGCGCGCATCGAACAGCGCTTTGACGCCATGCTGGCCCGCGGCCTGCTCGACGAGGTGCGCGGCCTGCGCGCCAGGCCCGACCTGCACCCGGGCCTGCCGTCGGTGCGCTGCGTGGGCTACCGCCAGATGTGGGCCCACCTGGACGGCGAGATCGACCTGGACACCGCCCGCGAGCAGGGCATCGCCGCCACGCGCCAGCTGGCCAAGCGCCAGATCACCTGGCTGCGTGCGCAGCCCGAGCGCGTCGTCGTGGACTGCCTGGCGCCGGATGCGGTGGCGCGGACAATAGACGCCGTGGCCGCGGCCCTGAAGGGCTAGCCGGCGCCAGACAGGCAGCGCAGAAATAAAAGAACCCGCCGAAAAACGGCGGGTTCTTTTGCGGCCGAAGCCAGCGCGGCCTTACACCACGAAGGTCTGCGCCATGCCGTCCTCTTGCTCGACGATCTCGCCCAGCTTGCTGACGGTCTCGCCCTGCTCGCGCAGCGTGGCGGCGATGGCGTCGGCCTGGGCCGGGTCCACCACCAGCACCATGCCGATGCCGCAGTTGAAGACGCGGTACATTTCCGTGTCCTCGACGCCGCCCTGCTCTTGCAGCCACTGGAACAGCTTGGGCATTTCCCAGGCGTCGCGGTGCAGCCTGGCCGACAGGCCGGCCTGCAGGATGCGCGGCACGTTGTCCAGCAGGCCGCCGCCGGTGATGTGGGCCAGGCCCTTGATGGCGGTGCCGTGCTTGGCCAGCGCGGCCAGCACTTGCTTGACGTAGATGCGCGTGGGCGCCATGACGACGTCGACCAGCGGCTGGCCATGGAAATCGTCATCGGGCTTGGCGTTGGCGCGTTCGAGGATCTTGCGCAGCAGCGAGTAGCCGTTGGAATGCGCGCCGCTGGACGCCAGACCCAGCACCACGTCGCCCGGCTTGATGGACTTGCCGTCGATGATGGCGGACTTTTCCACCGCGCCCACCGCGAAACCGGCCAGGTCGTATTCGCCGTCCGGGTACATGCCCGGCATTTCAGCGGTTTCGCCGCCGATCAGCGCGCAGCCCGACAGCTCGCAGCCCTTGGCAATGCCGCCCACCACCGACGCCGCCGTGTCCACCGAAAGCTTGCCGCAGCCGAAGTAATCCAGGAAGAACAGCGGCTCCGCGCCCTGCACCAGGATGTCGTTCACGCTCATGGCGACCAGGTCGATGCCCACGGTGTCGTGGCGGTTCCAGTCGAACGCCAGGCGCAGCTTGGTGCCCACGCCGTCGGTGCCCGAGACCAGCACGGGCTCCTTGAAGGTCTTCGGCACTTCGAACAGGCCGCCAAAGCCGCCGATACCGGCCAGCACCCCGGGGCGCATGGTGCGCGCGGCGAGGGGTTTGATACGGTCGACCAGGGCGTCGCCTGCGTCGATGTCGACACCGGCATCGCGGTAGGTCAAGGGGGCTTTAGGTTGATTCGTCATGAGAAATGCCGTGGGGTATGTAACAATTGCTGGGATTTTGGTGGAACGCCCTGCATTTTACGATGTTGCGGGCGCAAGCAGGGCTCAAGCTGGCCGGGGCGTTGCGAAAGCGGCCCCGGGCACGACGCGACACCATCCCCCCAGGTGGTTTAAAGTGTAGGGTTGGCCGGTATTGATTTTGCCAGTTTCTGGCGGTTAAAGCCCACGGCAGAGCTTTTTCGGCCCGGCCTGGCTTGGGTTTACCCCCTGCCCGCCCCATGTATCACCGTTTTTTTTGGCTTTTCCGGCACCCGGCAGCGCTGCCCGGCATGTCGCGCGCGGAAATCCGCCACGAATGCTCGCGGCGTTGGTTTTCGGAAGTTCCGAAAAAGCCTGTTTGATAACCTCTCATGAACCGCCAGCTGCTGCTCGACGTTCTTCCCGCGCCAGCGCCATCGCTGAACAACTATATCGCCGGCCCCAACGGGGAAGCGCTGGCAGCCGTGCGCGCGCTCAATCCGGGCCGCGCCCTGTATATCTGGGGCGCCGCGGGCTGCGGCCGCACCCACCTGCTGCGCGCGCTGACCGCGCGCCCGGACGCCGTCTTCATCGACGCGGCCAATGGCGAGACCATGCTGCGCCGCCTGGCCGAGGCCGACTCCAAGTCGCCCATGCCCAAGTTCGTGGCGGTCGACGACGTGCACCGCATGGACGACAGCCGCCAGGCCGCGCTGTTTGCCCTGTACAACCGCTGGCGCGAATCCGCCGCCACGGGCCGCGCCTTCGCGCTGGCGCTGGCTGGCGACCGCGCGCCCCTGTCGATGCCGCTGCGCGAAGACCTGCGCACGCGCCTGGGCTGGGACCTGGTGTTCCGCCTGGACCCCCTGTCCGATGCCGACAAGCTGGCCGCGCTTTCCGCCCAGGCGGCCGAACGCGGCATGCACCTGGCGCCCGAAATCATCAACTGGATGCTCACGCACCACGAGCGCGACATCCGCAAGCTGGCGGCGCTGCTCGACGCGCTGGACCGCTATTCCCTGGCCACAGGCCGTCCCATCACCCTGCCCCTGCTGCGGGCCATGCTCGCAGATCCTGATTCACAACGCACATGACCACCCGACGTCTCGCCCTGTTCGACCTGGATCACACCCTCTTGCCGCTGGATAGCGACTATCAATGGGCCGACTATCTGGCGCGCACGGGCCGGGCGGGCGATCCCGACGAAGCCCGCCGCCTCAACGACGATCTGATGGACCGCTACAACCGCGGCGAACTGACCGCCGAACAGGCCGCCGAATTCATGCTCGGCCTCCTGGCCGCGCACTCGCCCCATGACCTGGCTTCCTGGCACGAGGCCTTCATGGGCGAAGTCATCCGCCCGTCCATCACCCCCGCCGCGCGCGACCTCGTGGAGTCGCACCTGGAAGCCGGCGACCTCTGCGCCATCGTCACGGCGACGAACAGCTTTGTCACCGCCCCCATCGCCCGCGCCTTCGGCGTGCCTCATCTGGTCGCGACCGACGCGGAGTATCTGCGCGGCCGCTACACCGGCCGGATCCTGGGCACGCCCAGCTTCAAGGAAGGCAAGGTGGTGCGCGTCAACGACTGGCTGGCCGGCATGGGATTGGGGCTTGCGGATTTTTCCGAATCGTTTTTCTATAGCGATTCGGTCAATGATGTGCCGCTGCTCGAAAAGGTGACCCGTCCGATCGCCGCCAACCCCAGCCCTACCCTGCGCAATATCGCGCAGGAGCGCGGCTGGCAAGTGATCGACCTGTTCGACCACATGGAAGATTCGAAGTCCTAAATGATCACTGAAACCATAAAAAAATTCGTCGGCCGACTATTCGCGCCGGCGCCCCGGGGGCCGTTGCGCATTGCGCGCGACAAGCACGGCATCGACCGCCGCAACGTGTCGCGCCACGCCATCAAGGTGTGCGAAGTCCTGCGCCAGCATGGCTACGAAGCCTATATCGTCGGCGGCGCGGTGCGCGACCTGATCGTGGGCCTTGAGCCCAAGGACTTCGACGTGGCCACCAACGCCACGCCCGAACAGATCCGCCCGCTGTTTCGCCGCGCCCGCATCATCGGCCGCCGCTTCCAGCTGGTCCACGTGGTGTTCGGCCAGGAAATCATCGAGACCTCCACCTTCCGCGCTCCGGCCTCGGAAGACCAGGAAACCGACGAGCACGGCCGCATCTTGCGCGACAACGTGTTCGGCTCGCAGGAAGAAGACGCCAAGCGCCGCGACTTCACCATGAATGCGCTGTACTACGACCCGCACAACGAGGAAGTCATCGACTACCACAATGGCGTGGCCGACCTGAAGAAGCGCCAGGTCCGCATCATCGGCGACCCGGTCAAGCGCTACCGCGAAGACCCGGTCCGCATGTTGCGCGCGGTGCGTTTCGCGGCCAAGCTCAACGGCACGATCGACCCCGCCACGCGCGAGCCGATCAGCACGATGGCCAACCTGATCGAGAACGTCCCGGCCTCGCGCCTGTTCGACGAAATGCTCAAGCTGCTGACCTGCGGGCATGCCATGGACTGCCTGCGCCAGCTGCGCGCCGACGGCCTGCACAACGGCCTGCTGCCCTTGCTGGACGTGGTGCTGGAGCAGCCCGGCGGCGAACATTTCGTGGAGCTGGCGCTGGAGCGCACCGACGCGCGCGTGCGCGCCGGCAAGACCATCAGCCCCAGCTTCCTGTTCGCCGCGCTGCTCTGGCAGCAGGTGGAAGTGCGCTGGAAGCAGCTGCGCGCCCAGGGCGAGCACACCATCCCCGCGCTGTCGGCCGCCGCCGACTCGGTGCTGGACGAACAGACCGAAAAGCTCGCCATCCAGCGCCGCTTCTCGTCGGACATGCGGGAGATCTGGTTCATGCAGCCGCGTTTTGAACGCCGCATGGGCAAGACCATCTTCCGCATGATCGAGCAGCCGCGCTTCCGCGCCGCCTGCGACTTCCTGCAGCTGCGCGCCGCGGCCGGCGAGTTCGACAGCGTGCTGGCGCAATGGTGGATGGACCTGGCCAATGCCGACGACGCCACCCGCGCCGACATGATCGAGGAAGTCGCGCGCCTGCCGCGCGAAGCCGGCGACGGGCCGTCCGCCCCCGCCGCGCGCAAGCGCCGCCGTCCGCGCCGCAGCGCGCCGCGCAGCGCCCCCGGCATCGAGTAACACCGTGTCCCTGCAGCCCGTTCGCGCCTATATCGGCCTGGGCGCCAACCTGGGGGACAGCGCGGCCACCTTGCGCCGCGTCCTGGCCGAGCTGCGCGGCACGCCGGGCGTGGCGGCGGTAACGCCGTCGCCCTTCTACCGCAGCGCGCCGGTGGACGCCGCCGGCCCGGACTTCGTCAACGCCGTGGCGGCGCTGGATACCATCCTGCCGCCTCTGGCCTTGCTGGACGCGCTGCAGGCGCTGGAGAACCAGCACGGCCGCCTGCGGCCCTACCGGAACGCCCCCCGCACGCTGGACCTGGATCTGCTGCTGCACGGCGATGCGCGGCTGGACCACGAACGGCTGATCCTTCCCCACCCCCGCATGCATCTGCGCGCCTTCGTGCTGCTGCCCCTGCGGGACCTGGCGCCCGGCCTGGTGCTGCAAGGCAAGCCCATCGACGAATGGATCGGCGCGATCCAGGACCAGGCGATCGAACGGATCGCCGGCTAGACAGCGGTCTGGGGGAATTGGCCGCGGCCCAAGCCGCGCGCCCCGGCCATCACGCCTTCGGCGCGAACGCCATCATGGCGCGCTCCACGTCCTCGACCCGAGGCAGGCCCGCTTCATTGCCCAGGTGCTGGATCTTGTGGGCGGACGCGGCCCGCGCAAAGGTGAAGTGCTCCACCCAGGGCAGCTCCGGCCGGTTCAGGAACGACCACACGTAGGCGCCGTGGAAAACGTCCCCGGCTCCCGAGGTATCGACGATGCGCGAGCCCGGCACGTCCAGCGACGGCAGCGTGTCGACCCGCCCCGTCTCGTCATACCAGAGCATGCCGCGTTCGCCCATCGTGACGGCGCCGATGCGGCAGCCCCGGGCCTTGAGCAGGTCCAGCAGGCCTTGCGGCGCCAGCCCCAGCTGCTCGCACATGCGTTCCGCGCAGACCGCCACGTCGATATGGCGCAGCAGTTCATCCGTGTTCTCGCGCAGGCCGCCGCCGTCCAGCGAGGTCAGCACGCCTGCCTGCCGGCAGGCCTGCGCGTAATGCAGCGCGGCGTCGGGCTGGTGGCCGTCCAGATGCAGGGCGCGGTAGCCGCCGATATCCAGCCGCGGGAAGTCGTTCAGGTATTCCGCGTCGCGCGCGCGCACGATGGCGCGCTTGCCGTGGTTGGGCAGGATGAAGGACAGGGACGAGCGGCGCACCTGGCGCGCATGCAGCGACACCCCGTGCGCCGCCGCCATGTCCGTGTACATGTGGCCCAGCCAGTCCGGCGCCAGCGAGCAGATCAGGTCGGGCGGCGTGCCCAGCCGCGCGCACGCGAATGCGGCGGTGACCGCGTTGCCGCCAAAGGAGACGGCATAGTCCCGCGCCACGCGCTTCTCGTCGCCCGTGGGCCATTCGTCGGCCAGCACGGTGACGTCGATGTAGGTATGTCCGATGAAGAGCGCGTCGCTCATGGGCCTGCCTTGTAAGGGGGACTTGCCAGGAAACCAAGGATGTCCGGCACGCCTGCGACGCCCGCGCAGGCTCAAGCCTGTCTCTCGCGGGTGTCAGACGCCTGCGGCCGTCAGGCGCCCGCGGATTCTCCCGCCTGGGCCAGCACCAGGCGGGCGCGCGCGATGACGGGCGCGTCGACCATCTTGCCTTCCAGCATGAAGGTGCCGGCGGACGTGTCGCGATGCGCGGCGATGACGCGCCGGGCCCAGTCCAGTTCATGCCGCGCCGGCACAAAGGCGGCGTGGATCACCGGCACCTGCGTGGGATGGATGCACAGCATGCCGCCAAACCCCATTTGCTGCGCGCGGCCGGCCGCGGCGGCCAGGCCCGCCTGATCCTGCACGCCGGGAAAAACGCCGTCCAGCGCGGGCGCCAGGCCGGCGGCGCGGCTGTGCAGCAGCACTTGCACGCGAGCGTGGTCCAGCACGGTTTCGGCGCCCGGGGTGTCAGGGGTCAGCCCCAGGTCCAGGCCGTAGTCCAGGCTGCCGAACGCCAGGCGCGCCACGCCGGGCGTCGCGGCGACTTCGGCGGCGTTCAGGATGCCCTGGGCGGTTTCCAGGATGGGGATCACGGGCAGGCCGGTCTGGGCGACATGCCGCACCTGCGCCAGGCTCTCGGCCTTGGGCAGCAGGATGCCGGCCACGCCGGGCTTGCCCCGGCAGGCCTTCAGATCGTCGTCGTGCCAGGAGGTCGAGGCGTCGTTGATGCGCACCCAGAGCCGCGCCTGGGGATTCATCCCCAGGAAATCGCACAAGGCTTCGCGGGCCGAGGCCTTGGCCAGGTGCTCCACCGCATCCTCGAGGTCGACGATGACGGCATCCGCGCCGGCAGCCAGCGCTTTGGGTATGCGCTCGGCGCGGGAGGCCGGCACAAACAGGGCGCTACGAACGACGGGATGCATCACACGACCTCCGAGGCATGGAATTTCGCGACCTGATCGGGCGCGTATCCCAGTGATGCTAGCACCGCATCCGTGTTTTGGCCCACTGCGGGCACCGCGGCCATGCGCGGCGCGAAAGCGTTGCTGCTGGCCGGCGGCAGCAGCGCCGGCAGCACGCCGGCCGGGCTGTCCACCTGGCTCCAGCGGGCGCGGGCCTGCAATTGGGGGTGCGCCCACACCCCCGCCATGTCGTTGACGCGGGCATTGGCGATCTGCGCATCTTCCAGCCGGTCCGTCACCTGCCCGATGGACAGGTCGGAGAACGCCGCCTCGATCAGCGCGCGCAGGGCGTCGCGATTGGCGGTGCGCAGCGAATTGGAGATGAAGCGCGGGTCTTCGGCCAATTCCGCCTGGCGCAGCACCTGGGCGCAGAAGACGCGCCATTCGCGCTCGTTCTGCAGGCCCAGCATGATGGTCGAGCCGTCGCCCACCGGGAACGGGCCGTAGGGATAGATGGACGCATGGGCGGCCCCGGCGCGCACGGGCGGCGCCGCGCCGTCGAAGGCGTAGTACATGGGGAAACCCATCCACTCGACCATGCTTTCCAGCATGGACACGTCCAGGCGGCTGCCCAGGCCCGTCTTCTGGCGCAGCAGCAGCGCGTTCAGGATGGCCGAGTAGGCGTACATGCCGGCGGCGATGTCCGCGATCGAGCAGCCGGCCTTGACGGGATCGTCCTGCGTGCCGGTCACCGACAGGAAGCCGCTTTCGCTCTGGATCAGCAGGTCGTAGGCCTTCTTGTCCTGGTAGGGACCGCCTTCGCCATACCCGGAGATATCGCAGACGATCAGGCGCGGATACTTCTCGCGCAGGGCCTCGAACGACAGTCCCAGCCTGGCGGCGGCGCCCGGCGCCAGGTTCTGCACCAGGACGTCGGCGGTTTCCAGCAGGCGGTCCATGATGCCGCCCGCCTCGTCGCGCTTCAGGTCCAGCGTCAGGCTTTCCTTGGAGCGGTTGGTCCAGACGAAGTGCGAGGACAGGCCGCGCACGCGCTCGTCGTAACCGCGGGCGAAATCCCCGCTGCCGGGTCGTTCGATCTTGATGACGCGCGCGCCCATGTCCGCCAGCTGGCGGGTGCAGAAGGGTGCGGCGATGGCGTGTTCCAGGCTGACGACGGTAATGCCGTCCAGCGGGCGGGAGGCCTGCGTGCTCATTCGGTGAACCTCAATTCGGCTTGGTGGGCCAGCGTGCCGTCCTGCTCGGCCCAGAGCTGGGCCACGCCCGGTTCGGTCAAGCGGCCGGCGACCTGGAAGGACGCGGGCGAGATCAGCGGACGCAAGCCGCGGTAGGACAGATGCGTGAGGCGAGCCTTGGGATGGGCGCGCGCGAAGGCGGCGACCATCTCGGTGGCGATGAGCGGGCCGTGCACCACCAGGCCGGGATAGCCCTCGACGCCGGTCACGTAGGGATGGTCATAGTGGATGCGATGGCCGTTGAAGGTCACGGCGGAATAGCGGAACAGCAGCACCGGGGTCGGATCGACGGTGTCGCTCCACTGCGCATCCCGGGGCGCGGGCTCGCTGCCCACAAGCTTGGGCGGCGACGGCTGGCGATAGACGATGTCCTGCTCTTCGCGGATGACGATTTCACCCGCCTGATGGTATTCATGGAGCACGGTCACGAACAGCAAGGCGCCGGTGCGGCCCGATTTTTCCTTGACGTCGGCCACCGTGGACACGCGTTCCGCCGGCACGCCGGCCTTGAGCGGCTGGCGGAATTCGACGCGGCCGCCCGCCCACATGCGGTTTCGGTCCTGGGCGGGGGGCAGGAAGCCGCCCCGCGAGGGATGGCCATCCGTCCCCAGTCCGTCCATGCCCACCGTGCCGATGAAGAACGCCCACTGCCAAAGGGGCGGCAGGGCGTCTCCCTGGGCCGGCGCGGGTCCGCCCAAGGTGGCGGCGATGCGCGCGGCGTGGCCGGGATCCATGGCGTCCGCCTTGCGTTCACCACTGCCGATCCATGCTGCCGGATCTGTAGAAGTCATGCCGATTTCCTTTGGTGGGGTTTTCACAGACTGAAGCATGCCCGCAAGCCGTCCCCGTTGTGAATTCGTTTTTCCTCAAGGCGGGGTTTGCGGCGCCTGAATCGATCCTCCGCACGCTCCCGGCGCCGCGCGCCGTAATATATGGGCCATGCACTTCGACCTCGCCGACCTCCGCCTGTTCATCCACATCGCCGAATCCCCCAGCCTGACCCAGGCGGCCAAGCGGGCGCACCTGTCCCTGGCCGCGGTCAGCGTGCGGATCAAGGCGCTGGAGAACCAGCTCAATTCCCGCCTGCTCTACCGCGACAGCCGCGGCGTGGAGATCACGCCCGCCGGCCAGAAACTGCTGCAGCATGCCCGGGTCATCATGCGGCAGGTGGATCACCTGAAGCACGACTTCCAGGAACAGGCCGACGGCGACGCGGGCCATATCCGCATCTTTGCCAACACCACGGCGGTCACGGAATTCATGCCGGACATCCTGGCGCATTTCCTGTCCGGACACCCCGGCGTCACCGTAGACCTGCAGGAACGCCTGACGCGCGACATCGTGCGCGGCGTGCTGGACGGCACCACCGACCTGGGCATCGTTGCCGGCCCCGTCGATGCGCCCGAATTGCAGACCATCCACTTCAGCACCGACCGTCTGGTGCTGGTCGTTCCCAACGGCCATCCGCTGCAGGACCAGGAGAAGGTCAAGCTGGCGGACGCGGTGCGCTATCCGTTCATCACCATGCACGAAGGCTCCACCCTGGTGGCCTTCCTGCGCGATCAACTCGAGCGCGTCGGCCAGCGCCTGCCGCAACGCATCCAGCTCTACAGCTTCGATTCGATCTGCCGCATGGTGCAGGCGGGCGTGGGCATCGGCGTGATCCCCGATTCGGCGGCGCGGCGCTATGGCGCCGACACCAAGCTGCGCGTGGTCGAGCTGGACGAGCCCTGGGTGGTGCGCGAACGCAAGCTGCTGGTGCGCGACATCGACGCCCTGCCGGGCTGCGCCCGCGAACTCATCCAGCAGATCCAGTCGCCGCCCGCGCCCTGAACCCAGGCCGTCCGCCGCGCATCACTTGCCGGTGAACGCCGGCGCCCGCTTTTCGGCGAACGCCCGCATGCCCTCCAGATAGTCGTCGGTGTAGCCGAGTTCGCGCTGCAGCTGGCATTCCAGGTCGAATTGCTGCGCCAGCGTGTTGCCGCTGGACGCATGCAGCGCGGCCTTGGTGGCGGCGTAGGCGCGCGTGGGCCCGGCCGCCAGCGTGGACGCCACGCCAGCCAGCGTGTCCGACAGCGCCGCGTCGGGCACCATCCGCCAGATCAGGCCCCAGGACTCGGCTTGCGCCGCGGTGACGGATTCGCCGAACAGCGCCGCGCCCATCGCCCGTGCCGAACCCACCAGGCGCGGCAGGAACCAGGTGCCACCGGCATCGGGCAGCAGGCCGATCTTGCTGAAGGCCTGCACGAAACGCGCGGACTCCACGGCGAAGACCACATCGCAGGCCAGCACCAGGCTCGCGCCCGCGCCCGCCGCCACGCCGTTCATCACGCACACCACCGGCACGGGCAAGGCGCGCAAGCGGCTGATGAGGGGCCGGTAGCATTTCTCCAGCATCAGGCTCAGGTCGCGGCGCGCCCCGTCCTCGGCCGGCTTGCGCTCGCTCAGGTCCTGACCCGCGCAAAAGCCGCGGCCGGCCCCGGTGATCACCAGGCCGCGCAGCCCGGCATCGGCCTCCATGACGTCCAGCGCGCGCGCGAGTTCGGCGTGCATTACCGCGGTGAAGCTGTTCAGGCGGTCGGGCCGGTCGAGCGTGATGACGCCCACCCCCCGCTCCAGCGTGAAGCGGATCTGCGTGAATCCCGAATTTTCAGCGGTCATGCCAGTTCCTCCAGGACCGCCAGCTGCTCGGCCGTGTCGCCCAGCAGCTGGTCAATGACGGTCAGGCGCTTGAAATAGTCGCCCACGTCCAGCTCATCCGTCATGCCCATGCCGCCATGCAGCTGCACCGCCATCTGCGCCACCAGGCGGGCGGCGCGCGCGGCTTCCAGCTTGGCCGACGCGATCATGCGGCGGCGCTGCGGGACATCGGTTTCGGTCAGGGCCGCCACCGCCACGTAGGCCATCGACAAGGCGAGCTCCTTGGCCACCAGCATCTCAGCCAGGCGGTGCTGCAGGGCCTGGAACGAGGCCAGCGGCTGGCCGAACTGCTTGCGGGTCTTCAGGTATTCAACGGTAATTTCCAGCAGGCGCTCCATGGCGCCGGCCGCGTGGGCGCACAGCGCCGCCGTGCCCCACTGCAAGGCTTGGGCCAGAGCCTGGTCGGCGGCCTCGCCCTCGGCGAGCAAAGCCTCGGAGGGCAATCCGACCGTATCCAGTTCCAGCCGCGCGCAGCGCGCGCCATCCAGGGTTGGGGTGTCGGTGACGCGCACTCCCGCCGCGTCCGCCGGCACGGCCAGCAGCACAGTCTGCCCTTGGGCGCCGCGCGCGCTCACCAGCCATGCGGTGGCCGCGGCGCCATGCCAGACCAGATGCTTGACGCCGCTCAGCCGCCAGCCTTGCGCGGTCTGCGCGGCGCGGCAGTCCTGCGGATCCGTGTCGTAGCGGCGTCCGGGCTCCTGGTAGGCCACGCTGACGATGGCCTCGCCCGAGGCGATGGACGGCAGCCAGCGGCCGCGCGCCGCGCCGCCGCAAGCGTCGATCAGGGCCGCGCCCATGACCGCGCTGGGGATGACCGGTTCGGACACCAGCCCGCGGCCCAGTTCGGCGTGCACCGGCAGCAAGCTGGCCGGCACCTCGCCGAAGCCGCCGAAATCCTGGGAAATGTTCAGGCCCAGCACGCCCAGCTCGGCAAGCGCGGCCCAAGCTTGCGGGTCCAGTTTGCCGGCCGCCTGGCGGGCCCGGCGTTGGGGAAAGGTCCATGCCTGGTCCACCAGGCGGCGCAGGCTGTCGGCCAGCATGCGCTGTTCTTCGGTATAGAGGAAATCCATGCGTCGTGTTCCTGTCGGATTGCGAGGCGGGGCCTACAGCCCCAGCACCAGGCGGGCGATGATGCCCTTCTGCACTTCGGTCGTGCCGCCGTAGATCGAGGTCTTGCGCATATCGGCGTAGCCCGCGCCCGCGGCGGCGGCCATCTCGGGCCCGGGGCCGTGGAAATCGTTGCCGGCCTGCAGCCAGTCGGGGTCGTAGGGCCAGGCGTCCGGGCCCGCGATCTCCATTTGCAGCATGGCCAGGTCCTGCTGGATCTCGGACCCGCGGATCTTCAGGACCGACGCTTCGGGGCCCGGCGTTCCGTCGTTGCTGGAGGCCACGCGCAACAGCAGCATCTCCAGGGCCATGATGTCGACTTCGATCCGCGAGATGCGGTCGCGGATGCGGCTGTCGGCCAGCAAGGGCTTGCCGTGAGACTGCGCGCGCGCCGCCATGGTCTTCAGGACGCCCAGTTCGCGGTGGCAATGGCCCAGGCCGGCGATGCCGGTGCGCTCGTGGCCCAGCAGGTACTTGGCGTAGGTCCAGCCCTGGTTTTCCTCGCCCACCAGGTTGGACACCGGCACGCGCACGTTTTCAAGCCAGACCTCATTGACGTCGTGACCGCCGTCCAGCGTGCGGATGGGGCGCACGGTGACGCCGGGCGCGCGCATGTCCAACAGCAGCATCGAGATGCCGCGCTGCGCGCGCGCATCGGGATCGGTGCGCGCCAGGCAGAACATCCAGTCGGCGTACTGCGCCAGCGTCGTCCAGGTCTTCTGGCCGTTCACCACGTATTCGTCGCCATCGCGCTCGGCGCGCGTTTTCAGCGAGGCCAGGTCGGAGCCGGAACCCGGCTCGGAATAGCCCTGGCACCACCAGTCCTCCACCCGCAACATGCGCGGCAGCAGGCGGGCCTGCTGCTCGGCGCTGCCGTACTTCATCAGCACGGGACCGATCATGGACAGGCCGAACGGCAGCAGGCGCGGCGCGCCCGCCTTGAAGCATTCCACCTCGAAGATCAGGCGCTGCAGCGCATTCCACCCGGTGCCGCCGTGCTCGACGGGCCAGTTGGGCGCCCCCCAGCCGTGATCGGCCAGGATGTTGTGCCAGCGCACATAGTCGTCGCGTTCCAGCCGCTGGTGCCGCAGCACCTTGTCGCGGATATTGTCCGGCAGCTTGGCGGCGGCGAAGGCGCGCACTTCTTCACGGAATCGGCGCTCTTGCGGCGTCCAGGTCAGGTTCATGGTCTACCTCCTTTTCCCGGTATCTAGCCACGGCCCGGACACCCGGACAATCTGCCTCTTCCGAAGACGGGCTTCGCGCAGCGTGTAGGGCGGCGCACTACGGATTGGCAAAAGTCCTGCTTCAGCAATGAAGAATGGCCGAAGCCGGCGGCAGTGCCGACACTAGCATCCGTCATCCACAGGAATCCCATCGCACCATGACTGTTCCCGATCAGCAGGAAGCCGCGTCGCAGGGCGTCGAGGCGCAGTACCGCCAGGCGCTCGACCAGGGCCGGTTTCTTATCCAGCATTGCGCCGGCTGCGACCGCGCCGTGTTCTATCCCCGAATGATCTGCCCCCATTGCGGCGCGGACAAGCTTGCGTGGACCTCGCCCGACGGGCGCGGCACCGTCTATTCCACCACCGTCGTGCGGCGCAAGCCCGACGCGGGCGGCGACTACAACGTGGCCCTGATCGACCTGCAGGAAGGCGTCAGGCTGATGAGCCGCGTCGAAGGCGTGGCGCCGGATGCCGTGCGCATCGGCATGGCGGTGCGCGCCCAGGTGGCCCAACAGAACGGCCACGGGCTGGTGGTGTTCGTTCCCAACAAGGAGGCGCAATGACGCTGAACGATTTGCGCGGCGCCGTGGCGGTGGCCGGCGTGGGCCACGCGGGCCTCGGCCAGGCCACGGGCTACACCGAAATGGAAATCCTGGTCCAGGCGGCGCAGCGCGCCGTGGCGGACGCCGGCCTGACCATGCGCGACATCGACGGCATCTGCACCGCCAGCGTCGCCGCGCCCATGTGGGCCATGCCGGTGATCGAACACCTGGGCATCCGCCCTGCCTTCATCGACAGCACCATGCTGGGCGGCTCCAGCTTCGTGGCGCACCTCCTGCCCGCGATCCACGCGCTGGCGTCGGGCCAGTGCAATGCCGTGCTGGTCTGCTACGGCAGCACGCAGCGCACGTCCACGCTGAGCCGCGCCGAGATCGGCCGCGTCCGCAAGCAGTTCGATCCGCAGCCATATGAAACCCCCTACGATCCGCTCAGCCCGCTGTCTTCCTACGCGCTGGCGGCGGCCCGCCACATGCATCAGTACGGCACGCGCCGCGAAGATCTGGCGCAGGTGGCGCTGGCGGCCAACCAATGGGCCCAGCTCAATCCCGAGGCGCAGCTGCGCGAGCCCGCCACGCTGGACCAGATCCTGTCCGCCCGCATGGTGTCCGACCCCCTGAGCGTGCGCGACTGCTGCCTGGTCACGGACGGCGCGGGCGCCTATGTGCTGGTGCGCGCCGACCGCGTGCGCGACCTGCCCCGTCCACCGGTCTACGTGCTGGGCAACGCCACGGCTGTCTGGAACCGGCAGATCTCGTCCATGGAGGACCTGACCGTGACGGCCGCCGCCGAATCCGGCAAGCGCGCCTTCGACATGGCCGGCGCGACGCCGAAGGACATCGACGTCGTGGAGCTGTACGACGCCTTCACCATCAACACGCTGCTCTTCCTGGAAGACCTGGGCTTCTGCGCCAAGGGCGAAAGCAAGGACTTCATTGCGGACGGCGCCATCGCCCCCGGCGGCCGCCTGCCGGTCAACACCAACGGCGGCGGATTGTGCTGCGTGCATCCCGGCATGTATGGCGTCTTCATCATGATCGAAGCCGTCCGCCAGCTCCGCGGCGAATGCGGGGCGCGCCAGGTCGCCGGCGCCGAGCTCGCGCTGGTGCACGGCAACGGCGGCACGCTATCCAGCCAGTCCACCGCAATCCTGGGCACCCAGGCAACGCTTTGATCGGCACGGCAACATCGATGTCCCAAGCAGAACCCATCACCCGCATCCATGAAGTCCTGGCGCTGCAGGCGCGCCTGCAGCCCGACGCCATCTGCCTGTACGAAGAAGGCGGCGGAACGCTGAGCTACGCCCAGCTGTGGCAGCGCGTGCAGGACGTGGCCGGCTGGCTGCAAAGCCAGGGCGTGCGCCCCGGCCATCGCGTGCTGATGGTGGGCGAGAACTGCGCGGCAATGATCGCGGCGCTGTTCGGGTGCGGCGTCGCGGGGGCTTGGCCGGTGGGCGTGAACGCCCGCCTGTCCGCGCGGGAAGTCGACAGCATCCGGCGGCACGCGCAGCCCGAACTGCTGCTCTACGCCGCCGGCATCTCGTCGGCCGCCCGCGCCCATGCCGCGGCCGCCGGCGCGGTGGAAGCGGATTCCGCCGTCTGGGGGCCGGGCGTGCAGGCCGCTCGCGCAACCGGCTCCACGCAGGCGGAAACCGGAGAACTGGCCGCCGAAGTGGCCACCGTGATCTACACGTCCGGCACGACCGGCGCGCCCAAGGGCGTGCTCGTGCCGCATCGCGGCCTGCTGCATTTCGCGCGCGTGTCCGCGGCCTCGCGCCGGCTGACCCCGCGCGACATCGGCTACGCCGCGCTGCCCATGTCGCACATCTTCGGCATCGCCACCGTGCTGATGGCCACCCTGCACGCAGGCGCCGGCCTGGTGCTGCGCAGCCGCTTCGATGCCGACGACGCCTTCAAGGCGCTGGCCCATCCCGGCGTCAGCATCCTGCAGGGCGTGCCGACCATGTTCAGCCGCATGATGGCCGCCGCCCCGCCGCGCGCCGAGCTGCGCGCGCCGGCCCTGCGCTACCTGTACACGGGCGGCGCCGCGCTCGACCCGACGCAGAAGCGCGACGCGGAGCGCTACTTCGGCGTGCCGATGCACCACGGCTACGGCATCACGGAGTACGCGGGCTCCATGTTCATCACCGACATCGATGCGCCCCGCGACGACTGTTCGGCGGGCTACGCCGTGGACGGCGTGGAGATGCGCATCGGAAGCCCAGACGCCGGCGCGCCCGCGCCCGGCGTACGCGGCGACATCCTGATCCGCGGACCCGGCGTCATGCTGGGCTACTACCGCGATCCGGAGCAGACCGCGCTGGCGCTGCTGCCCGGCGGCTGGCTCAATACGGGCGACATCGGCTTTGTCGACGCCGGCGGCGCCCTGTTCATCGCGGGGCGCTCCAAGGACCTGATCATCCGATCCGGCTTCAACGTCTACCCGATTGAAGTCGAATCGGTCATCAACGCCTTCCCCGGCGTGCGCCTGTCCGCCGTGGTGGGGCGCGGCACGGCCGACCACAACGAAGAGGTCATCGCCTTCGTCGAGCCCCTGCCCGGCGCCACGATAGACACCCACCTGCTGATGCTGCACCTGCGCGCCCAGCTGGCGCCGTACAAGCGGCCCGCGCGCATCATCCCCATCGAGACGATTCCCACCACCGTCAGCGGCAAGATCCTCAAGCAACCGCTGAAAGAAAGGCTGGCGTAGGCGCGGACAGACGTTCCGCTCCGCGACCGGCCACTTATACACAAGGAGACAAGAGCGTGAACATCAAAAACCTGTTCGCCGCGGCCATCGCCGCGACGGCGCTGACCGCTGCCCAGAGCGCGTGGGCGGACGCCTACCCAGAACGCCCCATCCGCCTGCTGGTGGGCTACGCCCCCGGCGGCCCGGTGGACACCACGGCCCGCGTCTTCGCCAAGTACCTGGGCGACAAGCTGGGCCAGACCGTTGTAGTCGAAAACCGCGCGGGCGCCAGCGGCATGATCGCCTCGGACGCCACCGCCAAGGCCGCTCCCGACGGCTACATGCTGGGCTTTGCCGCCAGCCCCACGCTGACGATGTCGCCGCTGGTCCAGCGCAGCACCCTGTTCGACCCGCGCAAGGATTTCTCGCTGATCGGACTGGTGGTGGACTACGCCAACGTGCTGCTCATCGGTCCGCAGATTCCCGCCAAGAACGTGGGCGAGCTCGTCACCTACGCGCGCGCGCATCCCGACGCGGTGTCGTTTGGGTCAGCCGGCATCGGGGCATCCAACCACCTGTCGGCCGAGCTGCTGAAGAAGCAGGCCGAAGCCTCGATGCTGCACGTCCCCTACCGCGGCAACTCGCCGGCGATGATGGACGTGATCAGCGGCAAGGTGACGTTCATGTTCGACATCACCAGCACCGCCATCCCCTTCATCAAGAGCGGCAAGGCGCGCGCCCTGGCCGTCACGTCCAAGACCCGCAACCCCGAATTGCCCGACGTGCCCACGATGATCGAAGCCGGCATGAAGGACTACGAGGTCGTGGGCTGGTACGCACTGGTGGGACCAAAGAAGCTGCCCGAGGCCGTGTCCGCGCGCCTGACCCGCGCGCTGGGCGAGGTGTCGAAGGACCCGGCCTTCCGCCAGGCCATGACCGAAGGCGGCTACACCATCAACACGGGCGATTCGAGCGCCCTGCAAAGCCGTATCGACCGCGAATACGCCTTGTGGTCGGACGTTATCCAGAGCGCCAACATCCAGGCCAACTGACAACCACCGGAACACCATGATGAATCCTCCGCTTGCGCTACACGCCCAGACTCGCCTGCCGATCATCGGTGCCCCCATGTTCCTGGTCTCGGGCCCGGAACTGGTGGTGGCGCAATGCGCGGCGGGGATCATCGGGACCTTTCCGTCGCTGAACGCCCGTCCGCAGGAGCAGCTGCACGACTGGATCACACGCATCGAGCAGGGCCTGGACGCCAGGCGCCGGGCGGACCCCGCCGCCAAGGTGGCGCCGTACGGCGTGAACCTGATCATCCATCCCAGCAACCCGCGCTGGCAGGGCGACCTGGCGATCTGCGCCGAACGGCGCGTGCCGCTCATCATCACGTCGCTGCATGCGCCGGAGGCGGTTGTGCAGGCGGTGCATCCCTATGGCGGCCTGGTCTATCACGACGTGACGACGGTGCGGCACGCCAAGCGCGCGCTGGAAGCCGGCGTGGACGGCCTGATCCTGGTGGCCGCGGGCGCGGGCGGCCATGCCGGCCAGGTCAATCCGATTGCGCTGGTCAACGAGATCCGCGCGTTCTACGACGGCCCGCTGGCGCTGTCGGGCTGCATCAGCCACGGCAAGGACGTGCTGGCCGCCCAGGTCCTGGGCTGCGATTTCGCCTACATGGGCACGCGCTTCATCGCCACGCAGGAGTCGCTGGCGGGCGAGGCCTATCGGGAGATGGTGCTGCAGGCGCAGGCCGCGGATGTGACCTATACGCCGTACTTCTCCGGAGTGCCTGCGAATTACCTGTCGGCCAGCATTCTGGCGGCGGGGCTGGATCCGTCGGCGCTGGCCCAGGGTGGCGAGGCGCCGCCGGCGAACATGGACAAGAGCTCCCGGCCGAAGGCTTGGAAGGATGTCTGGAGCGCGGGGCAAGGCGTTGGGGCGGCGCAGGAGATATTGGACGTGGGGACGTTGGTGGAGCAGTTGGAGGCGGAGTATTGGGGGGCTCGGGAGGGAGTGGTTCGGGGGGTTGGTTGATGACGATCCAGACACCGCCTGACCAGGGCCTGACACTGATGAAACGCCGAACCCGGTGTCTCGAACTAGGTGTCTGACACCCATGAGACCGCGACTCAAGCTGGAGACCGTCTCACACGGGTGTCAGACACCGGCAGACCGGAGACACCCATGCGAACCAGGTGTCTGACACCAATGAGACCGCAGCTCAAGCTGGAGATCGTCTCACACGGGTGTCAGACACCGGCAGACCGGAGACACCCATGCGAACCAGGTGTCTGACACCCATGAGACCGCAGCTCAAGCTGGAGATCGTCTCACACGGGTGTCAGACACCGGCAGACCGGAGACACCCATGCGAACCAGGTGTCTGACACCCATGAGACCGCGGCTCAAGCTGGAGACCGTCTCACACGGGTGTCAGACACCGGCAGACCGGAGACACCCATGCGAACCAGGTGTCTGACACCCATGAGACCGCAGCTCAAGCTGGAGATCGT
>NZ_JBHXNI010000015.1:71784-160238 GCF_042721735.1 Achromobacter sp. NPDC058515 | reverse complement strand
GCAGCTCAAGCTGGAGATCGTCTCACACGGGTGTCAGACACCGGCAGACCGGAGACACCCATGCGAACCAGGTGTCTGACACCCATGAGACCGCGACTCAAGCTGGAGATCGTCTCACACGGGTGTCAGACACCGGCAGACCGGAGACACCCATGCGAACTAGGTGTCTGACACCCATGAGACCGCGGCTCAAGCTGGAGATCGTCTCACACGGGTGTCAGACACCGGCAGACCGGCAGACCAATGACGAGCCCGAAAATTTCGGCTCGCCGCCAATCGCCACTTCAACTCCAGTGCCCGATGGGCGGCGCGGGCGGTGGGCGATCTACGAAGACATGTTGTCTACGCCGCACGCCCATCCACGCAGCCCCTAGTCTCCGCAACCGAACTCAACTCTCACTCCAGCTTGATATTCGCCGTCTTGATCAACTCCCGCCACTTCACGATCTCACCACGAACGAAGTCCCCGAACTGTTCCGGCGTGCCAGGCTTGGGCTCGGCGCCCGCCGCGATCATCGCCTTCGCTGTAGCCGGATCGGACAGCACCTTCACCATGTCGGCGTTCACGCGTTTCACGATGTCGGCCGGCGTGCCCTTGGGCGCCATCACGCCGCTCCACGAGTACGCCTCGTAGCCCGGCAAGCCGGATTCGGCAATCGTCGGCACGTCGGGCAGCATGCTCGAGCGCGTGGGGTTGCCCACGCCCAGCGCGCGCACCTTGCCGCCTTTCAGGTGCGGCACCGCCGACGGGCCGTCGGCGAACATCACCTGCACCTGCCCGCCCAGCAGGTCCTGCATGGCGGGCGCGCTGCCGCGGTAGGGGATGTGCTGGATCCGCACGCCTGCCATCGCGTTGAAGAGCTCCCCGGCCAAATGCGTGCCGCCCCCGGTGCCGGACGAGCTGAACGACAGCTTGCCGGGATTCTCCTTCGCGTAGGCGATGAGTTCGCTGACCGTGTTCACCGGCAGCGACGCGTTCACCACCAGCACGATCGGGAAGACCGCCGCCATGCCGACCGGCACGAAGTCCAGTCCGATGTCGTAGCTGAGGTTGTCGCGCAGGCTGGGCAGCACGGCGTGGTGGATGGATGCGAAAAAGTAGTTGTAGCCGTCGGGCTGGGCCTTGGCCGCGAACTGCGCGCCGACGATGCCGCCCGCGCCGGACTTGTTGTCGACGACGGTGGGGACGGACCACAGCTGGCCCAAGGGCTGCGCCGTGAAGCGCGCGGTGGTGTCGACCGGGCCGCCCGCGGGAAAGGGCACGATGAAGTTCACGGCGTGGTCGGGCCAGGCGGCGGCCCGCGCGGCCGGCGCAAAGAGCGCGGGCAATGCCGCGGCGGCGCAGGCGGCGCCCAGCCCCGCGACGACGCGGCGGCGTTGATGATCGATCATTGCTGTCTCCGGAATCTTGGTGTTATTCACGGTCAAGCTTGAGAACTTCCGCCCGCCGCTCTTATTTATTATTTTCCGAGCGCCCGGATTTGCCGCTACACATTTTCAAAAGCCCCTCTTTCGCGAGGCTCCGGCGTACGATGACCGAACACAAACTGCGCCACGCGCCCTATTGCCCGCGCGCGGCGCGCTGCACGTGCTCGATGAAGCATTCCGCGAAGCTGGGCAGGTCGCGGCCGCGCTGGCGGCACAGCAGGCGGTCGCGCAAGGCCCATTGGTCTTCCAGCTTCAGCACATGCAGGGCGTCGGGGCGGCTGTAGCGCGCCGCGCAGGCGCGCGGCACGACCGCGATGCCCGCGCCCGCCTCCACCATGCGGCAGACGGCTTCGAAGCTGCCCACATGCACCCGCTGGCAGATGCGCTTGCCCAGGCCGCTGGCGATGTCTTCCAGGAAGGTCTGGATAGCGCTGTCGGGGTGGATGCCGACGAACTGGTAGGCGTCGACCAGGTCCACGAAATGGGCGGATGCCTGGGCGGCGAGCGGATGGCTGAGCGAAGTCACCACGGTGAGCTCGTCCCGGAACAGGGGCGTGACGTCCAGTCCTTCGACGTCGATGTTGCCGGCCACCAGCCCGAGATCCCCGGCTCCCGCGCGTATCGCGATGACGATGTCCCCCGATATCTTCTCTTCCAGCTCCACGTCCACGTCAGGGTTTTCCGCGAGGAACGTGGAGAGCGCATCGGCCAGGAAGGAATTGGTGGCCGTGGTGTTGGCCAGCAGCCGCAGGCGCCCCTTCAGGCCGCTGGCATAGGGCTGAAGGTCGGCGTTCAGGCACTCAAGCTGCCGGAAGACGGCGTTGGCGTGCTTGAGCAGCACCTCGCCCGCCGGCGTCAGCGCGACGCCCGTGGCCATGCGCACCAGCAGCCGGGCCTTGAAGGCCTCTTCCATGTGCTTCACGCGGGCGCTTGCCGCGGGCAAGGACAGGAACGTGCGTTCCGCGGCCCGCGTCAGATTGAGGGTGTCACCCACGTTCAGAAACAAACGCAGGTCAGTCAGATCATGTCTCATGTTCCACCACGCAGAAGGGGGGCATTTCTAATTTTGAATTCTTCGAATGCCGGGTCGAATCTACCATGGTGCATTCCCGTCGACCAGACGGGTTGATCCGTAACTGTTTTCCACACGGCGTGCGCGCCGCAGCACAGGAGCCACATTCAATGAGCGGCATCGTTTCCGGAAAGGTAGTGATCGTTACAGGCGCGGGCGGCGGGATCGGCCGCAGCATTGCGCTGGCCATGGCGCAAGCGGGCGCCAAGGTCGTGGTCAACGACATCGGCGTATCGCTCACGGGCGAAGGCGGCGCGCAAGGGCCGGCGCAAGCGGTGGTGAAGGAAATCGCCGAGGCCGGCGGACTGGCGGTGGCCAACACCGACAGCGTGGCCGCGTACGACAGCGCGAGCCGCGTCGTGCAGACCGCGATCGACGCGTTCGGCCGGATCGACGCCGTCATCAACAACGCGGGCAACTTGCGCGACCGGGTTTTCCACAAGATGAGCGAAGAGGAATGGCGTCAGGTGATCGACGTGCATCTGAACGGCTCGTTCTTCATGAGCCGCGCCGCGGCGCCCTATTTCCGCGAGCAGGAGTCCGGCGCCTTCGTGCACATGACGTCCACGTCCGGACTGATCGGCAACTTCGGCCAGGCCAATTACGCGGCCGCCAAGCTCGGCATCGTGGCCTTGTCCAAATCCATCGCCCTGGACATGGCGCGCTACAACGTGCGGTCCAATTGCATCGCTCCCTTCGCATGGAGCCGCATGACCAGCTCGATCCCGGCGCAAACCGATGACGAGAAGGCCCGCGTCGAGAAACTCAAGAAGATGGAAGCCGGCAAGGTCGCGCCCATGGCCGTCTACCTGGCCAGCGACGCGGCCAGCGAGATCACCGCGCAGATCTTTGCGGTGCGCGCCAACGAGATCATGCTGATGAGCCAGCCGCGGCCATTGCGCACCGTGCACCACAGCGAAGGCTGGACGCCGGAGCGCATCGCCGAGATCGCGGTGCCTGCCATGCGCAAGCACTTCTATGCGTTGGAGCGTTCGCCCGACGTCATCGACTGGGACCCCATCTGAGACCGCCATGCCGTTGGACTACGCAACCGTGAAGAACTGGCGCTTTGACGATGTGCGTCAGCGCTACGACCAGAAAGACACCATGCTGTACGCCCTGGGCATCGGCCTGGGCCAGGACCCCGAAGACGCGGGCCAGCTGCGCTACGTGTACGAGAAAGGCCTGCAGGCGTTTCCGACCATGGGCGTGATCCTCGGCTACCCCGGCTTCTGGGTCAGCGATCCACGTGCGGGCATCGACTGGGTGAAGGTGGTGCATGGGGAACAGCGGCTGACGCTGCATGCTCCCCTGCCGGCCTCGGGCTTCGTCACCGGCAAGAGCCGCAACACGCACGTGATCGACAAGGGCGCGGACAAGGGCGCCATCGTCGTCACCGAACGCACGCTGCACGGCGAGGACGGCGCATGCCTGGCCACCTTGCAACAAAGCACGTTCTGCCGCGGCGACGGCGGCTTCGGGCAAGGCGACGCCAGCCCCGAATCCCTGCCCGCCGCGCCCGACGGCGACCCGGAACTGCGCTGCGAACTGCGCATACCGCCCAGCGCGGCGCTGCTGTACCGGCTGAACGCCGACCGCAACCCGCTGCACGCCGATCCCGAGGTCGCGCGCCAGGCGGGCTATCCCCGCCCCATCCTGCACGGGCTGTGCTCGTACGGCGTGGCGGCCCACGCCATCGTCAAGACCTTCTGCGACTACGACGCCGCGCGCCTCACCAGCCTGAACACGCGCTTTTCGGCGCCGGTGTATCCCGGCGAGACGCTGCAGTGCGACATGTGGCGCATGCCGGACGGCCAGATCCGCTTCATCGCCCGCGCCAAGGAACGCGGCATCGTCGTCATGAGCCACGGCACCGCCACGGTGCAATCATGACGCGGCCGCCTCCGCTTGACGGCATCCGCGTGCTGGACCTGTCGCGCATCCTGGCCGGCCCCTGGTGCACGCAGAACTTGGCCGACCTGGGCGCCGACGTCATCAAGATCGAGCGCCCCCGCGTGGGCGACGACACGCGCGCCTGGGGGCCGCCGTTCCTGAAGGACGGCGACGGCCGGGACACCAACGAATCCGCCTACTACCTCAGCGCCAACCGCAACAAGCGCTCGGTCGAGGCCGACATGGCCACCCCCGAAGGCGCGGCGCTGATCCGCGAACTGGCCGCGGTCAGCGACATCCTGGTCGAGAACTTCAAGGTGGGCGGTCTGGCCAAGTACGGGCTGGACTACGACAGCCTGCGCGCCGTCAACCCGAAGCTGATCTACTGCTCGGTCACCGGCTTCGGCCAGGACGGGCCGTTCGCGCAGCGCCCCGGGTACGACTTCATGATCCAGGGCATGGGCGGCCTGATGAGCATTACCGGCGAACGCGACGACCTGCCCGGCGGCGGACCGCAGAAGGCCGGCGTGGCCGTCACCGATATCGTCACGGGCATGTATGCCACCGTCGCGGTGCTGGCGGCCTTGCAGGAGCGCCACCGCAGCGGCCTGGGCCAGCACCTGGACATCGCCTTGCTGGACAGCCATGTGGCGCTGCTGGCCAACCAGAACTCCAACTACTTCAATTCCGGCGTGGCCCCCACGCGTGCCGGCAACGCGCACCAGAACGTGGTGCCCTACCAGGTGTTCGCCGCCAGCGACGGCCACCTGATCGTGGCCACGGGCAACGAATCGCAGTACCGCGCCTACTGCCGCGCCATCGGCGCGCCGGAACTGGGCGACGATCCGCGCTTTGCCACCAACCGGCTGCGCGTCGCGAACCGCGAACTGCTGATCGGCATCCTGGCGGCCATCATGCAGGAAGGCAGGCGCGACGAATGGATCGCCAGGCTGGAAGCCGTGGGCGTGCCTTGCGGACCCATCAACGACATCGCGCAGGCGTTCGCGCATCCGCAGGCGCATGCGCGGCAGTTGCGGCGCGACATGCCGCATCCGGCGGGCGGCGTGGCGCCGGTCACGGCCAGCCCGCTGCGGTTCTCGGCCTCGCCCGTCTTGTATCGGCGCGCGCCGCCGCTGCTGGGCGAGCACACGGAAGAAGTGTTGCGCGACGTGCTGGGGAAGTCCGCGGAGGCGATCGTTTCATTCAAGGCGAGCACGGCGGAGCCCTCGTAGCCGGCGCCCTGCCAGGCAAAAAAATTGGCCGCTGATTCCAGCGGCCAATTTCTTTTCACTTAGGCGACGGCAACCGGGATCTTCCCGATCTTCGCCTGCCATTCCCTGGGTCCGGTCGTATGGACCGAGGTGCCCTTGGCGTCAACCGCCACGGTCACCGGCATGTCCTTCACGTCGAACTCGTAAATGGCTTCCATGCCCAGGTCCGCGAAGCCCAGCACCTTGGCCCCGCGAATCGCCTTGGACACCAGGTAAGCCGCGCCGCCCACGGCCATCAGGTAGGCCGACCCGTGCTTCTTGATGGCCTCGATGGCGACGGGGCCGCGTTCCGACTTGCCGATCATCGAGATCAGGCCCGTCTTCTCCAGCATCATGTCGGTGAACTTGTCCATGCGGGTGGCGGTGGTGGGGCCGGCGGGGCCGACCACTTCGTCGCCCACCGGATCCACCGGGCCCACGTAATAGATCACGCGGTTGGTGAAGTCCACGGGCAGCGGCTCGCCCTTGGCCAGCATGTCCTGGATGCGCTTGTGCGCGGCGTCGCGGCCGGTCAACATCTTGCCCGACAGCAGCAGGGTCTGGCCCGGCGTCCAGCTGGCGACTTCCTCGCGGGTCAGGGTGTTCAGGTCGACCTGCTTGGACTTGTTGTAGTCCGGCGCCCAGTGCACTTCCGGCCATTCGGACAGCGAGGGCGGATCCAGGCGCGCGGGGCCGGAACCGTCGAGTTCGAAGTGCGCGTGGCGGGTGGCCGCGCAGTTCGGGATCATGGCCACGGGCTTGGAAGCCGCGTGCGTCGGGAAGGTGCTGATCTTGACGTCCAGCACGGTGGTCAGGCCGCCCAGGCCCTGCGCGCCGATACCCAGCGCGTTGACCTTCTCGTACAGTTCGATGCGCAGCTCTTCCAGCTTGTTCTGCGGGCCGCGGGCCAGCAGTTCGTACATGTCGATGTCTTCCATCAGCGACTGCTTGGCCATCAGCATGGCTTTCTCGGCGGTGCCGCCGACGCCGATGCCCAGCATGCCCGGGGGGCACCAGCCGGCGCCCATCGTCGGAACGGTCTTGAGCACCCAGTCCACCAGCGAATCGCTGGGGTTCAGCATGGCGAACTTGGACTTGTTTTCCGAACCGCCGCCCTTCGAGGCGAGCTGCACGTCGACCTTGTCGCCCTGGACAAGCTCGACGTGCAGGATACAGGGCGTGTTGTCGCGCGTGTTCTTGCGCGCGAACAGCGGGTCGTCCAGCACCGAGGCGCGCAGGGGATTGTCGGGATTCAGGTAGCCGCGGCGCACGCCTTCGTCGCAAAGCTCTTGCAGGGTGCGCTTGGTGTCAAAGCGCACGCTCATGCCGATCTTCAGGAAGACGTTGACGATGCCGGTGTCCTGGCACAGCGGACGCTTGCCCTCGGCGCACATGCGCGAGTTGGTCAGGATCTGCGCCATCGCGTCGCGCGCGGCAGGGCTTTCCTCGCGCTCGTAGGCGCGCGCCAGGTGGCGGATGTAATCGACGGGGTGGTAGTAGCTGATGAACTGAATGCCATCGGCTATCGACTGGATGAAGTCTTCTTCTTTAATGATGACGGACATGGCGATCTGCGGTCTGGATGGAAAACATGAAAACGTGAAAACGCGGCCGGCAACACCGGCCGCGCGCTTGTGTACAGCCTATTTTATTTGCCTTGCCAGACGGGCTTGCGCTTCTCGGCAAAGGCGGTGGCGCCTTCCTTGGCGTCAGCAGACGTAAAGATGTGCGCGATCAGCGGGCGCTGGCGGTCGAACATGCCTTCCTGCTCCCAGTCGCCGGATTGCGCCACGATGCTCTTGGCGGTCTGCACGGCCATCGGGCCGTTCTCGACGATGGCGCGCGCCAGCTCCAGCGCGCCGGCCAGGGCGCCGCCCGGTTCGGTCAGGCGGTTGACCAGGCCGAAGGCATGGGCGCGCTCGGCGCTCAGCATCTCGCCCGTCAGGATGACTTCCATGGCGATATGGTACGGCAGGCGGCGCGGCAGGCGCAGCAGGCCGCCGGCGCCGGCCACCAGGCCGCGCTTGACTTCGGGCAGGCCGAACTTGGCGTTGCTGGCGGCCACGATCAGGTCGGAGGCCAGCGCCATTTCGCAGCCGCCTGCCAGGGCGTAGCCCTCGACCGCGGCGATCAGCGGCTTCTTGGGCGGCCTTTCGTTCAGGCCGGCGAAGCCGCGGCCTTCCACGTACGGACGCTGACCCGACTTGGCGAAGGCCTTCAGGTCCATGCCCGACGAAAACGTGCCGCCGCCGCCCGTCAGGATGCCGATGCGGACGTCGTCGCGGCTGTCCAGCTGGTCCAGCGCGGCGGCCATGGCCACGGCGGTTTCCAGGTTGATGGCGTTCTTGGCCTCGGGACGGTTGATCGTGATGATCTGGATGCCGTCGGTGACTTCTACCTTGATCAGGTCGGACATGGGGCTGCTCCTTCCGGGAATTTCTCGGAATCGGGTTCCGGGTTTTATATAAGACTGGGTCAGAACGGAATCATACGACCAATGGGCGGCGGGCGCTGCCGCGCCCTCCTGATCAGTATATTCACCACCCCCGGCCTCCCCGGGGCGCGCGGCGGGGGGCCTTGGGCGCCGGCTGCGGGCCGCGCGGCGGGGGTTCCTGGCCTGGCGGCGCATCCCCGGGGACCGCCGCGCCGGTCAATATAGTGACCACCCCGCCGCGGGCATGAAACAAGACCCGGGGCCGCTCTTATAGTGGCCTCCACCCGCAACGCTTCCATCACGAAGAGCCTTCCATGCCCGCAACAACCCATCTGAACTACATCAAGTCGCCCGCGGCCCGCGCCGAGGACAGCGCCAGCGCCATCGAGGATACGGTGCGCGAGATCATTGCGCAGGTGCGCGCCCGCGGCGACGCCGCGGTCCGCGAGTACTCCCTGAAATTCGACGGCAAGGACACGCCCGCGCTGGAGGTCTCGCTTGAGGCGCGGCTGCAGGCCGTCGCCGACCTGGACGAGCAGACCCGCCAGGACACCGAGTTCGCCATCGAGCGCGTCCGCGCCTTCGCCGAGGCCCAGCTGGCGACGGTGCTGCCTCTGGAAATCGAGACGCTGCCCGGGCTGCACCTGGGGCACCGCGTCATTCCGGTGCAGCGCATCGGCGCGTACGTGCCCGGCGGCCGCTATCCGATCCTGTCGGCGCCCGTCATGACGATCGTCCCCGCCAAGGTCGCGGGCTGCGATGAAGTCATCGCCTGCCTGCCGCCGGGCGCCCACCCGGCCATGATCGCCGGCTGCCACCTGTCCGGCGCGGACCGCATCTTCCTGGTGGGCGGCGCCCAGGCTATCGCCGCCATGGCCTGCGGCACCGAATCCATTCCGGCGGTGGACAAGATCGTCGGCCCCGGCAACGCCTACGTCAACGAAGCCAAGCGGCAGGTGTTTGGCGAAGTGGGCATAGACCAGCTGGCGGGCCCGAGCGAGATCTTCGTGGTCGCGGACGAAACCGGCGACGCGGAAATGATCGCCACCGACCTGCTGGCCCAGGCCGAGCACGACGTGCGCACCCGGGTCGGGCTGATCACCACCAGCGAGCAGCTGGCGCGCGACACGCTGCGCGCCGTCGAGCGCCAGTTGCTGGACCTGTCCACCGCGCCCGTGGCCGCGCGCGCCTGGTCCGACTATGGCGAGATCGTGCTTTGCGCGGACGAGGCCGCGATGCTGGCCTACTCCGACTTCGTGGCCGCGGAGCACCTGCAGGTCCATACGCGCGATCCGCAAGCCACGGCCGCCAAACTGCGCAACTACGGCTCGCTGTTCATCGGCACGCTGGCCAGCGTGGTGTACTCGGACAAATGCTGCGGCACGAACCACACCCTGCCCACGATGCGGGCGGGCCGGTACACCGGAGGGCTGTGGGTCGGATCGTTCCTGAAGATCTGCACGCACCAGTGGCTTGATCCGCGAGGCGTCGCCGCCGTGGCGCCGCCGGCGGAGCGCCAGAGCCGCACCGAAGGCATGGAAGGACACCGCCGCGCCGCCGCGCTGCGCATGGGTTGAACCCGAGGCGCCGCCGAGCCCGGACCGCTCGGCGGCCGCCCATTCCAACGAATCGTCCAACAGGGGAAAAAACAATGAAACTCGGCATCATCATCAGCGCGCTGGCGGTCTTGGGCGCCGGCCTGACGGCGCCCGCCCAGGCCCAGCAACCCTATCCATCGCGGCCGATCAAGCTGGTCGTGGCCTTCCCGCCCGGCGGCACCACGGACGTGCTGGCGCGCACCATCGCCGATCCGCTGGGCAAGCTGCTCAAGCAGACCGTCGTCGTGGAAAACCGCAATGGCGCGGCCGGCCGGATCGGCAGCGAGTACGTCATCCGCGCCGACCCCGACGGCTACACCCTGGGCATCGCCACGGTCAGTTCGCACGCGGTGACCCCTGTCGTCTACGACAACATCTCGTACGACGTGACGCGCGACCTGGCGCCGATCACCAAGCTCGCTTCGGTGCCCAACGTCCTGACCATCGGCCCCGCGGTGCCGGCCACCGACATGGCCTCCTTCGTCAAGCTGCTCAAGAGCAAGCCCAACGCCTATACCTATGGTTCCGCCGGCGCGGGCTCCGAGGCCAACATGATGGGCGAGCTCTTCAAGCTCAGCACGGGCACCGAGATGATGCACGTGCCATACCGGGGCTCCAGCCCCGCGCTGCAGGATGCCCTGGGCGGCCAGATCGCCGCGGTGTTCGACAATCTGCCTTCGTCGCTGCCCTTCATCCGCAGCGGCGACCTGAAGGCGCTGGCGGTCGCCTACCCGCAGCGCATCGAGGCCCTGCCCGATGTGCCGACGTTCGCCGAGGCGGGCATCCCCGAGGTCAACGATGCATCGTGGTTTGGCCTGGTGGCCCCCAGGAACACGCCGCCCGCCGTCGTGCAGCAGCTCTACCAGGCGGTGGCCGAGGTTCTCGCCATGCCGGACGTGAAGGAAAAGCTGGCGGGATTCTCGGCGGTGCCGGTGGGCAATCCGCCCGCGGAGTTCGCCGCCCAACTCAAGGCCGAGATCGACAAGCAGCGCGCGACGGCGCAACGCGCCAACATCAGCCTGAAGTAGATTCCCGGGCCGGGACGGCCCGCCATTCGGAGACACATACATGCCTGCCCGCTACCGCATCCTGGTGGGACAACTATTCCAGGAAACGCACGGCTTCACCCCGGTGAACACCCCCTTGTCGGCGTTCGAGATCGAACGGGGCCGGGCGATGCTGAGCGCCAACGCCGGCGCCGACTCGGTGCTGGGGGGCATCCTGCGCGCGCTGCAGGCGCATGGCTGCGAAGCCGTTCCGACGCTCGCCGCGCGCGCCCGGCCCGGCGGCCGGGTCGAAGACAGCGCCTACGCGGTGCTGCGCGAAGGCATCCTGGAAGGGGCATCGGCGGGCGGTTTCGACGCGATCGCGCTATGCCTGCACGGATGCATGCAGACCGTCGGCCTGGACAGCGCGGAAGCCGATCTCCTGGCCGGGCTGCGCGCCATCGTCGGGCCCGACATGCCCATCGTCGCCGGGTTCGACCTGCATGCTCATGCCGTGCCCGCCCTGCTGGGTCAACTGGACTTCGCCTCGGCCTACAAGACCAATCCGCATGCCGACGCCGCCGAGACGGGGCTGCGGGTGGCCGGGCAGCTGCTGCACATGCTGGACACCGGCCAGCGTCCCGCGGGGGTCAGCGTCCTGGTGCCGATGCTGACCCGGGGCAACGACGAAACCTCGCACGGTCCGCTCGCGCAGCTGCATGCGCGGGCCCTGGCGGCCGCGCAGGCCGCAGACGTCCTGGACGTCTCCATCTTCAACGTCAACCCTTTCATCGACGGCGCGGGCGTCGGGCAGACCGTCCTGGCGTATGCGCGGACCGCCGCCGGGCTGCCCCGGGCGCGGGCGATCGCCACGGAGCTCGCCCAGGCCCTGTGGGACGCGCGCGGGGACTTTGTCCACGACCTGCCGGACGTCGACGCGCTGCTTGCACGCCACGCGGGATCTTCCCGCAGGCTGATCGTCGGCGACTTCGGCGACCGCGTGCTGGCGGGCGGGCCGGGCGACAGCCTGCATGTGCTCCAGCGCGCGCTCGCCCTGACCCCGGGGCGCATCGCCGCCATCGTCACCGATCCCGCCGCGTTGCGCCTGTGCCAGCAGGCGGGCGCGGGCGCTCAGGTGAACCTGCGGGCCGGCGGACTCTACAGCGTGGATTGCCAGCCCCTGGCCGTGTCCGGCCGGGTCGCCGCCCTGGGCAACGGCGTCTTCCGCAACCGCGGCGCGTTCATGCGCGGCGCCACGCTGCGGCTGGGGCCCCATGCCGTGCTTCACAACGACCGCTACGACCTGCTGATCACGCAGGACGCGGTCATGTCGCAGGACCCGGGCTGCTACCTGGATGCCGGCATCGACCTGGACGCCGTGGACCTGATCGTGGTGAAGTCCGGCTATCACTTCAAGCTGGCCTTCGCCGACATGGGCGACTGCGCTTGCGCCGAAACGCCCGGACTGACCGGCTACCACCCCGAGCGGCTGCCCTTCGACCTGGCCAGGCCGCTCTACCCGCTCGACGCCCCCGCGTACCGTCCCCGAATAACCGAACTCCGCCCGCCACGGACTGCCGCCGGGTGACCGCCGCTCGTGTATCCTGCATGGCGGAACGACCGCCGGTCCGGTGACCGGTCCGCGAGGGAGGAGACACGATGCCGAGAATCGGCGCAGACATCAGGGAATTACGCCGCCGCCGCGGCCTGGGCATACGCGAAGTCGCCCAGCGCTCGGGCGTATCGCACGCATCGATCTCGCTGATCGAGCGCGACAAGATCAGTCCGTCGCTCGACACGCTGGCGGCGGTGCTGGACGCCCTGGGCACCACCATCGTCGGATTTTTCTCGAACAGCCGGCTGCTGGTCGCCGAATCGCCCTTCTACACGCCCGAGGACCTGCCGGAGATCGGCAATCCCAATGCCATTTCCTACCGCATGATAGGAAGCCGCTTCGCCAACCGGGCCATGCTGATGATGCAGGAACGCTACCTGCCCGGGGCCGACACCGGCGAGCTGTTCAGCCACCCGGCCCAGGAGGCCGGGCTGGTGCTGGCCGGGGCGGTGGAGGTCACCGTGGGGGACAAAACCCGGGTGCTGCAGGCGGGCGACTCCTACTACTTCGACAGCCGGGTGCCGCACCGCTTTCGCAACGTCCACGACGGCCCCAGCGAAATCGTCAGCGCGGTCACGCCCCCGACCTACTAGGCCCCTTCGGGACGCGCCGCCCGGGGCCAGTTAAAATGCCAGGTTTCCCACGCCCAGGGCAGCCCTTGCCCGGCGGCCGAATTCCAAGAATCCTATGCTCACCTTTCAGCAAATCATCCTTACGCTCCAGGAATACTGGGACAAACAGGGTTGCGCCCTGCTGCAACCCTACGACATGGAAGTCGGCGCCGGCACCTCGCATACGGCCACGTTCCTGCGCGCAATCGGCCCGGAGCCGTGGCGCGCCGCCTACGTGCAGCCCTCGCGCCGTCCCAAGGATGGCCGCTACGGCGAAAACCCCAACCGCCTGCAACACTATTACCAGTACCAGGTCGTGCTGAAGCCGGCGCCCCCGGAAATCCTGGATCTCTACATCGGTTCGCTCAAGGCGCTGGGCATCGACCCCACGCAGCACGACATCCGCTTTGTCGAGGACGACTGGGAAAACCCCACGCTCGGCGCCTGGGGCCTGGGCTGGGAAGTCTGGCTCAACGGCATGGAAGTCACGCAGTTCACCTACTTCCAGCAGGTCGGCGGCCTGGATTGCACGCCGACCACCGGCGAAATCACCTACGGACTGGAACGCCTGGCCATGTACCTGCAGGACGTGGAAAGCGTCTACGACCTGGTCTGGACCGAAGGCGCCAACGGCAATCGCGTGCTGTACCGCGACGTGTTCCACCAGAACGAGGTGGAGCAGTCCACCTACAACTTCGAGCATTCGTCCGCCGAGATGCTGTTCTCGCACTTCAATGACTACGAAAACGAGGCCAAGCGCCTGATGGACGTGCCGCTGGCGCTGCCGGCCTACGAGGCCGCGCTGAAGGCCGCGCACACGTTCAACATGCTGGACGCGCGCGGCGCGATCAGCGTCACCGAGCGCGCCGCCTACATCGGCCGCATCCGCAACCTGTCGCGCGCCGTCGCGCAGGCTTACTACGATTCCCGCGAACGACTGGGCTTTCCCATGCTGGGCCGCGACAAGGCCGCCGGGGAGGCTGCATAAATGACGACGAACATCCGCCCGCTGCTGGTCGAACTGCTGACCGAAGAACTTCCGCCCAAGGCCCTGCAAAAGCTGGGCCAGGCCTACGCCGAAGGCGTGCGCGCCACGCTGGACCGCCACGGCCTGCTGGCCCGGGGCTGCGCCGTGACCGCGTATTCGACGCCGCGCCGCCTGGCCGTCCACCTGTCCGCCGTGCTGGCGCAGGCGCCCGACCAGCCCTACGCCGAAAAGCTGATGCCCGTGAAGATCGGCCTGACCGAAGACGGCAAGGCCACGCCGGCGCTGCAGAAGAAGCTGGCCGCCAAGGGCCTGGAAAACATCGACCTGTCCACGCTGGACCGCGAATCGGACGGCAAGCAAGACTACCTGGTCGC
This sequence comes from Achromobacter sp. NPDC058515, assembly GCF_042721735.1. NCBI lineage: Bacteria > Pseudomonadati > Pseudomonadota > Betaproteobacteria > Burkholderiales > Alcaligenaceae > Achromobacter > Achromobacter sp. NPDC058515. Next base: position 145,989 of record NZ_JBHXNI010000015.1, on the reverse strand, counting down.
GCGCGGCACCGCCGCCGGCGCCCTGCTGGCCGCCGGCCTGCAGGAAGGCATCGATGCCGCCATCGACGGCCTGCCCATTCCCAAGGTCATGCGCTACCAATTGGCCGACGGCGTCACCACCGTGAAGTTCGTGCGCCCGGCGCACGGCCTGGTCGCCCTGTTCGGCGCCGACGTGGTGCCGGTGTCGGCGCTGGGCCTGTCGGCCGGCCGCGACACGCTGGGCCACCGCTTCATGAGCCAGGGCCCGGTCTCGTTCGCCGACGCCGACTCCTACGCCGCCACGCTGGCTGAAAAGGGCCGCGTCGTGGCCTCGTTCGAAGGCCGCCGCGACGAGATCCAGCGCCAGCTGCTGGACCACGCCGGCCGCCTGTCCGCCACCCTGGGCGACGATCCCGAAGTGGCCGCGCTGCTGGACGAAGTCACCGCGCTGGTCGAACACCCCGCCGTCTACGTGGGCCAGTTCGAAGAGCAGTTCCTGCAAGTGCCGCAGGAGTGCCTGATCCTGACGATGCGGCTGAACCAGAAGTACTTTCCGCTGTTCGACCCTGCCACCGGCCGCCTGACGCACCGCTTCCTGATCGTGAGCAACATGCACACGGACAATCCGGTGAATATCGTCGAAGGCAACCAGCGCGTGGTGCGCCCGCGCCTGGCCGACGCGCAGTTCTTCTTCGAGACCGACCGCAAGACGCCGCTGGCCGCGCGTGTCGAACAGCTGGGCTCCATCGTCTATCACAACAAGCTGGGCACCCAGCTCGAACGCGTGGAGCGCGTGCGCGCCATCGCCCGCGGCGTGGCCGGACAGCTGGGCGGCGACGTTTCCGCCGCGGACCGCGCCGCCATGCTGGCCAAGGCCGACCTGGGCTCCAACATGGTGGGCGAATTCCCCGAGCTGCAGGGCATCATGGGCGCGTACTACGCGGCCGGCGACGGCGAGCCCGACAGCGTCGTGCAGGCCCTGCGCGGCCAGTACCGCAACCGCTATGACGCGCCGGTCACGCAAGACACCCTCACCGCCGCTACGCTGTTCATCGCCGAACGCGTGGAAACGCTGGTCGGCATCTGGGCCATCGGCCTGGCCCCCACCGGCGAGCGCGACCCCTTCGGCCTGCGCCGCGCGGCGCTGGGCCTGATCAGCGCGTTCGAGCAGTTGGCCGCGGGCGGCTGGCTGAAGATCAGCCAGGACGGCCCGCTGTCCCTGAACGGCCTGCTGGAACTGGCCGCCGGCACCTTCCCGGCGGGCAAGATCCCGGCCGACACGCTGCCCGAAGTCCGCGCCTTCATCTACGAACGCTATCGCAACCAGCTCATCAACGACTTCGACCGCAACGCGGTGGAAGCCGTGATCGCGCTGACCCCGCCGCTGCACCAGGTGGCCGAACGCGTGCGCGCCGCCGCGGCGTTTGCGCAGTTGCCCGAGGCGGCCAGCCTGGCAGCCGCCAACAAGCGCATCGGCAACCTGCTGAAGAAAGCCGAAGGCGAGATCGGCGCGGTGAACGACGGCGCGCTGGTGGAACCCGCGGAAAAGGCCCTGGCCGCCGCCGTGTCCGCGCTGCGCCCGAAGGCCGAGGCGCAACTGGCCGCGGGCGACTTCGCCGGCAGCCTGTCCACGCTGGCCCAGGCCCGCGAACCCGTGGATGCCTTCTTTGCCGACGTCATGGTCATGGCCGAAGACCCGGCCGTGCGCGCCAACCGGCTGGCTCTGCTGAGCCAGCTGCATGGCCTGATGAACCAGGTGGCCGACATTTCCAGGCTCGCACAGTGAAACTGATCATCCTCGACCGCGACGGCGTCATCAACCAGGACAGCGATTCGTTCGTCAAGAACCCCGACGAATGGATCGCCCTGCCGGGCAGCCTGCAGGCCATCGCGCGCCTGACGCAGGCGGGCTGGCGAGTAGTGGTCGCCACCAACCAGTCCGGCCTCGCGCGCGGCCTGTTCGACATGGACACGCTGACCGCCATCCACACCAAGATGCGGCGCGAGCTGGCCGCGGCGGGCGGCAGCATCGACGCCGTGTTCATGTGCCCGCACGGCCCCGACGACAACTGCGCCTGCCGCAAGCCGCGTCCGGGCATGTTCGAGCAGATCGGCCACCGGTACGACGTTGCCCTGGCCGGCGTGCCGGCGGTGGGCGATTCGCTGCGCGACCTGCAAGCGTCCTCGTCCGTGGGCTGCTCGCCCTGGCTGGTGCTGACGGGCAACGGCAGGAAGACGCTGGCCAAGGGCGGCCTGCCCGACAACACGCGCGTGTGCGATGACCTGTCGGCCGTAGCCGACGCCCTGCTCCAGGACAATTGACCCGATGGCCCGGCTACGCTCGTTGCTGTATTTTTTGTTCCTGGCCGTCACGGTCATCCCCTACGCCTTCGCCTGCATCCTCTGGGCCCCGCTGCCGCTGCACTGGCGCTACAAGCTGACCGTCGGCTGGCCGCGCCTGGCCATCTGGGGCGCCAAGGTCTTCTGCGGCATCCGCTGGCAGGTCAAGGGCTGGGAAAACCTGCCCGACGGCCCGGCCGTCCTGCTGTCCAAGCACCAATCGGCCTGGGAAACGCTGTTCTTCCCGGCCTACATGCCGCGCGAAGTCTGCTTCGTCTACAAGAAAGAGCTGCACATGGTGCCGTTCTTCGGATGGGGACTGGCGCTGCTGCGCATGATCGCCATCGACCGCTCCAAGGGCCGCGACGCGTTCGAACAGGTGGTCAAGCAGGGCCAGACCCGGCTGGACGAAGGCCGCTGGCCCCTGCTGTTCCCCGAAGGCACCCGCGTGCCGCCGGGCAAGACGGGGCGCTTCAAGCTGGGCGGCGCGCTGCTGGCCTCGCGCACCGGCGCGGCCGTCATACCCGTGGCGCATAACGCCGGCGAGTGCTGGCGGCGCAACGCTTTCGTGAAATATCCCGGCCTGGTCACCCTGTCGATCGGTCCCGCGATAGAATCCAAGGGACTCTCCCCCGAGGAACTGAACCAGAAGGTTCAGGACTGGATCGAAGGGGAAATGCGGCGTCTCAACCCTGAAAGGTATGTCTAGCACTGATCAGCTCGAACTCCTGTTCGGCATGCAGGAAGACGACGCGCCCACGGGCGCGTCGCCGCTGATCGCCGCGCCGAAGCGCCCGGCCGCGCCCAGGCCGGCTGCCCCCAAGGCGCCGGCTACCCGGCCGGATACCCCCCGCCCGGTCGCGCCCGCCAATCTCTTTCCCGACGCCTCCCCGGCTGCCGCCCCCGCGGGCGAGCCGCTGCTGACGCTGTCGCCCAACGCCGCGTCCCGCGTTCCCACGCCCTGCCCCGACCCGCTGCCCCCCGGCGCGCGCTGGCGCGAGGTGCCGACCGAACAGCAGCCCATCGGCTTCGTACTGCTGCGCTCGCGCCGCCGCAGCATCGGCTTCGTGATCACCGACGACGGCTTGCGCGTCACCGCGCCCAACTGGGTGACGCTGACGCAGATCGACGACGCGGTGCGCGAAAAGTCCCGCTGGATACTGGCCAAGCTGCGCGAGTGGCACGCCCGCAAGCAGCAGCTGGCCATGGCGCACACGCGCTGGCAGGCCGGCGGCGAACTCCCCTATCTGGGCCGCCGCATCCTCATCGGAGTGGGCGGCGAAAGCCGCCAGGCCTTTCTGTCCGGCGACGCGGAAGCGCCGCAAGACGGCGACACCCTCTGGCTGGCGCTGCCCTCCCACGCGGACCAGGGCCGCATCCGCGATTCGGCGCAGGCCTGGCTGCAGCAGCGCGCGGGCGCCTGGTTCGGCGCGCGGCTGGCGCACTTCCTGCAGATCAGCGGGCTGAAGATCCGGCGCTGGCGCCTGTCGTCGGCCGCCACGCGCTGGGGCTCCTGCACCAGCGACGGCAACATCATGCTGAACTGGCGCCTGATCCATTTCGCGCCCGCCATCATCGATTACGTCATCGCGCACGAGCTTGCCCATCTGCGCGAGATGAACCACAGTCAGGACTTCTGGCGCGAAGTGGGCCAGATCCTGCCCGACTTCGAAGACGCCAAGAACATCCTGCGGCGTCACGATCCCGCTTCCCTGCCTCAGTTCTGAGGCGTCTTGGAGACACGAAAATGTTGCTGCTGATTCCGGGCCCGGTCACGACCGATGCGCGGGTGAAGGCCGCCATGGCGCAGGACTATGCGCCGTGGGACAACGATTTCCGCCAGACCTACCGGCAGGTCTGCGAGGGCGTGCTGGCGGCGGCGCAGGCGGAGGCTGGCGAACACGCCGCGCTGGCCCTGCCCGGCTGCGGCCATTTCGCGGTGGAAGCCGCGATCCGCACCTTTGTGCCTCCCGGCGGCCGCCTGCTGGCGCCGTCCACCGGCGCCTATGCCGCCCGCCTGCAGAAGCTGGCCGGCGACGCGGGACGGGTCGCCGTGCCCCTGTTCGTGGGCGCGGCGGAGCGCGTGGATCCGCAGGCCGTCGCCGCCGCGCTGGAGCAAGACCCCACGCTGACGCACCTGGCGCTGGTCTATAGCGAAACCGGCAGCGGCATCTGCCACGACGTGCCCGAACTGGCGCGCATCGCCCATGCGCTGGGCCGCCGCGTCATCGTCGACGCCGTGTCCGCCTTTGGCGCGCTGCCGCTGGACCTGCGGACCTTGCCGGCCGTGGATGCCGTGGTGCTGACCGCCAACAAATGCCTGGAAGGCCTGCCGGGCGCCGCCTTCGTGGTGGCCCGGCGCGACAGCCTGGAAGCCGCCCGCGGTAACGCCGGCAGCTGGTCGCTGGACCTGGCGGACATCTACCAGCACACCCTGGCCCCCAGCGCCGGCCCGCGCTTCACGCCGCCCGCACCCACGCTGGCCGCGCTGGCGGTGGCGCTGGACCTGTACCGCCAGGAAGGCCGCGAGGCCCGCCTTGCCCGCTACACGGCCAACATGCGCACGCTATATGATGGCGTCAGCGAACTGGGCCTGACGCCGTACCTGCCCCGCGACCTGCAAGGCCCCATCGTCGTCAACGTCCGGGCCCCGGACGCGCCGACCTGGAACCTGCAATTGTTCGTGGATGCGCTCAAGCGCCGCGGCTACGTGCTCAGCAACTTCTACAACACCGAACAACCCACTTTCCGGGTCGGCTGCATCGGCGCCTTCGGCGCCGACCAGATGCGGCAGGCGGTCGACGCCATGGGCGGCGCGCTGCGCGACATCGGAATCCATCGGGAAAGCGCCGCAACGCCCCTGCGCTTCCCGCTCCCCCTCACCGCTTAAGGAAACCACCCATGCGTATGCTCCACACCATGCTGCGAGTCGGCAACCTGGACAAGTCGATCGACTTCTACACCAACGTGCTCGGCATGCGCGTCCTGCGCCGCAACGACTACCCCGACGGCAAGTTCACGCTGGCCTTCGTCGGCTACCAGGACGAGTCCGAGGGAGCCGTGATCGAGCTGACCCATAACTGGGACACCGACAAGTACGACCTGGGCAACGGCTATGGCCACATCGCCCTGGAAGTCGACAACGCCTACGAGGCCTGTGACAAGGTCAAGGAACGTGGCGGCAAGGTCACGCGAGAAGCCGGCCCGATGAAGCACGGCAAGACGGTCATCGCCTTCGTGGAAGACCCCGACGGCTACAAGATCGAATTCATCCAGAAGAAAGGCCGCCAGGACTAAGAACCCCCACGCTTCGCGCACGGCCGGTGTCTGACACCTGAATACTCGGCCGGTGTCTGGCCGGTGTCAGACACCCTCTGGCCGGTGTCAGACACCTGGATACCTGAATACTGGTGTCAGACACCTGAATTACTCACAGACCATCGCCATCATGATTCATCCCATCCTGAAAATGCTTCCGGGTGTCAGACACCTCTTCCGGGTGTCAGACACCTGGATACCTGAATACTGGTGTCTGACACCTGAATTACTCACAGACCATCGCCATCATGATTCATCCCATCCTGAAAATGGGCGACCCGAGGCTCCTGCGCGTGGCGCCGCCCGTTGAGCGCTTCGACACGCCCGAGCTGCACGCCCTGATCGACGACATGTTCGAAACCATGGCGGCCGCGCAGGGCGTGGGGCTGGCCGCGCCGCAGATCGGCATGGACCTGCAGCTGGTGATCTTCGGCTTCGATCGCAACGAGCGCTATCCCGATGCGCCCCCCGTGCCGCAGACCATCTTGTGCAATCCCGTCATCACGCCGCTGTCGGATGAAATGGAAGACGGCTGGGAAGGCTGCCTGTCGGTGCCCGGCCTGCGCGGCATGGTGCCGCGCTACCGCCGTATCCGCTACAGCGGCCGCGACCCGTACGGCCAGCTGATCGAGCGCGAAGCCGATGGCTTCCATGCGCGCGTGGTGCAGCATGAATGCGACCACCTGATCGGCCGCCTGTATCCGTCCCGCATCCGAGATTTCTCGAAGTTCGGCTTCACTGAAATCCTGTTCCCGGGCATGGACCCCAACCAGGACGACTAAGCGTCCTGGCCGGAACCCGCCGCAGCCGTTTTCGCGGCTTGCGGCGACAGCTCTTCCGGCGCGAAATCATCCACCTGCAAGACCCGGGACACGATGGTCTCCGCGGCTTCCAGCTGCGCGGCCTGGGCATCCGTGATCGCGCCGCGCCGATGCGCCTCGCGCCAGTCGCGCACGCCTGATTGGCGCAGGCGGTCCCGGATGGGCTGCACGGTGTCCACCAGCGCAAATGCGCGGGTCAGCATGGCTAGCGGGTCGCCGCCCGACGGATCGCCGCCCGACGGATCGCCGCCCGGAGGACTACCGGCCAAAGGATCGCTGCAAGGCTCGCGCTGCAGGTCCGCCGCCAGCCGCGCATGCGTGGGCGACGGCTTGAGCAGCAGCTCCGCGCATTCCCGCGTCAGCGCGTCGCGCGGGCCCTTGGCCAGCCGCCACGGCAGGATGGCGGCGCGCAAACCCCAGGACAGCACGCGGCCCGGCAGATTGCGCAGCACTTGATCCATGCTCTTCTCGATGCTCGCGTAGCCCTGCTCCATGCACCAGTGCACCAGCGGCAGGTCGTCGTGCTTGCGGCCTTCGTCCTCCCAGCGCTTGAGCACGGCGGACAGCAGGTAGAGTTCCGACAGGATGTCGCCCAGGCGCGCGGAGATCATCTCGCGGCGCTTCAGGCCGCCGCCCAGCTGCGCCAGCGCGGCATCGGCCAGCAGCGCGAAGCCGGAGGCGTAGCGCCCCAGCCGCCGGTAATGTCCGGCGGTCGGCCCCGAGGACGGCGCGGGCGCCGTCGCCCCGCCGGTCCAGGCGCGGCCGATGGCGCGCAAGGCGTTGATCCCGGCGTGGCGCAAGTGGCGCCAGAACACGTCATGGAAGACCTCGATGCCGCGCTCTTCGTCGGGATTGCCCAGGGCCAGGATTTCCGGCATCAGGTACGGATGGGCGCGGATGGCGCCCTGCCCGAAGATGATCAGGTTGCGCGTCAGGATGTTGGCGCCCTCGACCGTGATGGCGATGGGTACGGCGCGGTACAGCGAGCCCAGGTAGTTGCCGGGGCCGTCCATCACGGCGCGGCCCGCGTGCACATCCATGGCGTCATTGACGGAGCCGCGCATGCGCTCGGTCGCGTGGTACTTCATGATGCCCGACACGACGGCGGGCTTGACGTCCTGGTTCAGCGCGGCGCAGGTCAGGCGCCGCGCGGCCTCCACCAGATAGGCGTTGCCCGCCAGGCTGGCCAGCCTTTCCTGCACCCCCTCGAACTTGCCGATGGGGATGCCGAACTGTTCGCGCACGCGGGCGTACATGCCGGTCGTGTGGGCGCACATCACCGCGGCCGCGGCCGACAGCGACGGCAGGGAGATGCCCCTTCCGGCCGCCAGCGCGCTCATCAGCATCTGCCAGCCCTGGCCGGCGCGCTCGGCGCCGCCGATCAGCGCATCCAGCGGCACGAACACGTCGCGGCCCTTGTTGGGCCCGTTCTGGAAGACCTGCATGGCCGGCAGATGGCGGCGGCCGATCTCCACGCCGGGCGCCTCGGTGGGCACCAGCGCCACCGAGATGCCGATGTCCTGGGTCCCGCCCAGGATGCCGTCGGGGTCCGACATCTTGAACGCCAGGCCCAGCACGGTCGCCACGGGCCCCAGCGTGATGTAGCGCTTGTGCCAGTTCAGCCGGATGCCGATCAGCTCGCGCCCGTCGACCACCTCCCGGCACACGACGCCGGTGTCCACCATGGACGCCGCGTCCGACCCGGCTTCCGGGCTGGTCAGGCCGAAGCACGGCACCTCGCGTCCGTCCGCCAGCCGGGGCAGCCAGTAGTCGCGTTGCGCGGGCGTGCCGAACTGCATGAGCAACTCGCCCGGCCCCAGTGAATTTGGCACCATGACGGTGACGCCAGCCGTGATGGAGTAGGCGGAAATGCGGCGCACCACCTCGGAGTGCGCATAGGGGGAGAACCCCAGGCCGCCATGGCGGCGCGGGATGATCATGCCGAAAAAGCGCTGTTCCTTGAGGAAGGCCCAGACCTCCGGCGGCAGGTCGCGCCGGTTCCAGGCGATGTCCCATTCGTCCAGCATGGCGCAGAGCTGCGCCACCGGGCCCTCGATGAAGCGCTGCTCGTCCGGGCTGAGCGTGGCGGCCGGCACGCTCAACAGCTTGCGCCAGTCGGGGTTGCCGGTGAACAGGTCGGCGTCCCACCAGGAGTCCCCGGCCTCGATGGCCTCGCGTTCGGTGGCCGACATGGCCGGCAGCGCGTTGCGCGCCCAGCGGTATGCGGGTTCCGAGATGCGGCGCCGGCGCCAGGCATTGAAATCCATGAGTCCCCCTCACTGTTATGGCCATCAGGCGTATCGGGCCAAAGTACCAGAATTGGCCGCCACCGGCCAAGCCGCGGCGTGCCGACTCTGCGACAATGAGCGTCGCCGCGCTGGTGCGCAATCAACCGCTGTCCGGGCACTTCGCATGCTGAACAAACTCTGGCTGGGCTTCTTCCTTACCGCCGCCGCGGCCGCGCTCTACCGCTGGCTGGTCATCGGCGACCCCGAGGTCTTCCGCCTGATGGTGGCCGGCCTGTTCGACATGGCGCGCGTCTCCGTGGAAGTGATGGTGCTGCTTTTCGGCACGCTGACCTTGTGGCTGGGCTTTCTGCGCATCGCCGAAGGCGCCGGGCTGGTCGAAAAGCTGGCGCACGTGCTGGGCCCGCTGTTTGCCCGCCTGATGCCCGGGGTGCCGCGCAACCATCCGGCCATCGGCCTGATCACGCTGAACTTCGCCGCCAACGGCCTGGGGCTGGACAATGCCGCCACGCCTATCGGCCTGCGCGCCATGCGCGAACTGCAATCCCTGAACCCCACGCCCGAGACCGCCAGCAACGCGCAGATCCTGTTCCTGGTGCTCAATGCCTCGTCCCTGACCTTGCTGCCCGTCACCCTGTTCATGTTCCGGGCGCAGCAGGGCGCGCCCGACCCCACCCTGGTTTTCCTGCCCATCCTGCTGGCCACCAGCGCGTCGACGCTGGCGGGCTTCCTGGCGGTGGCGGCATGCCAGCGCCTGCGACTGGCCGACCCGGTCATCATGCTCTGGCTGGGCGGCGCCGCGCTGGTCATGGGCGGATTCATGGCGCTGCTGGCCAGCATGTCGACGGCCGCCATCGCGTCGCTGTCGTCGCTGATGGGCAACCTGACGCTCTTCGGCATCCTGCTGGCGTTCCTGATCGTGGGCGCGTGGAAGAAGGTGCCGGTCTACGAGGCCTTCATCGAAGGCGCCAAGGAAGGCTTCGATATCGCCAAGAGCCTGCTGCCCTATCTGGTGGCGATGCTGTGCGCCGTCGGCGTGCTGCGGGCGTCCGGCGCGCTGGACTTCCTGCTGGACGGCATCCGCTGGATGGCGCAGCACGCGGGCTGGGACACGCGCTTTGTCGATGCCCTGCCCACCGCGCTGGTCAAGCCGTTCTCGGGCAGCGCGGCGCGCGCGATGATGCTGGAAACCATGACGCATTTCGGCGTGGACAGCTTTCCCGCGCTGCTGTCCGCCGTGGTGCAGGGCAGCACCGAAACCACGTTCTATGTGCTGGCGGTGTACTTCGGATCGGTGGGCATCCTGCGCGCGCGCCACGCGGTGGGCTGCGCGCTGGTCGCCGACCTGGCGGGCGTGCTGGCGTCCATCGGCGTGTGCTACTGGTTCTTCGGCTGACGCCCGAGCGCGGCCGGAGTCTTGCGGCTCCGGTGTCTGACACCTCTCACGGGTGTCAGACACCTTGAAGGACCGCCGGTCCCGGTCAATCCACGAGCAGGATCTTCATGCCGTTGGTGCCGCCGCTGTCGCGGTAGAAGTCGCCCTTGGTCAGGATCACCCAGTCGCCCGTCTGCACCAGGTTGCGCTTGCGCAGTTCGTCGATGGCGGCGTTGCTCAGGTCCGCCGGCTCGTAGTCCGCCGGCGAAAACGGCACCGTATAGACGCCGCGGAACATCGTCACCCGGTTCTGGGTAACGCTGTGCGGGCTGTAGCAGTAGATCGGCACGCCCGAGCGGATGCGCGACATGATCAGCGGCGTGTGCCCGCTTTCCGTCAGCGCGATGATGGCCTTCACGCCCGGGAAATGATTGGCCGCATACATGGCCGCCAGCGCGATGGTCTCGTCGCAGCGCGTGAAGGTCTCGCCCATGCGGTGATGAGACACCGTCGAGGTCGGGTGCTTTTCCGCGCCCAGGCACACGCGCGCCATGGCCTGCACGGTTTCGACCGGATACTGGCCGGACGCGCTTTCGGCCGACAGCATGACGGCGTCGGTGTAGTCCAGCACCGCGTTGGCCACGTCGGACACTTCGGCGCGGGTCGGCATCGGGCTGGAAATCATCGATTCCATCATTTGCGTCGCGGTGATGACCACCTTGTTCAGGGTGCGCGCGTGCTGGATGATGCGCTTCTGGATGCCCACCAGTTCGGCGTCGCCTACTTCCACGCCCAGGTCGCCACGCGCGACCATCACGCCGTCGCTGGCGCGGATCAGCGCGTCCAGCGCCTCGTCGTCGACCACGGCTTCGGCGCGTTCGATCTTGGCGATGATCCAGGCCTGGCTGCCGGCGGCGGCAAGCAAGGTGCGCGCCTCGTCGATGTCGCTGCCATAGCGCGGGAACGACACCGCCACGTAGTCCAGTTCCATCTCCGCGGCCAGCTTGATGTCGACGCGGTCCTTGTCCGTCAGGCTGGGGGCCGACAAACCGCCGCCGCGCCGGTTGATTCCCTTGTTGTTCGACAGCGGGCCGCCCACCGTGACGGTGGTGTGGACCTCGTTGCCTTCCACGCGGTCCACCACCAGCACCACGCGGCCGTCATCGAGCAGCAGCTCGTCGCCCACGCGGCAATCGGTGACCAGTTCCGGATAGTCGATGCCCACGATGCTGGCGTTGCCGGCGTCCTTGGGATGCACGCGCGACAGGGTGAACGGCTGGCCTACCTGCAGCTGCACCAGCTTGTCGGTAAAGCGCGCAATGCGGATCTTGGGGCCTTGCAGATCGCCCATGATGGCGACAAAGCGGCCTTGCTTGGCGGCGATCTCGCGCACCAGCCGGGCGCGTTCGCGGTGATCGTCCGCGCTGCCGTGCGAGAAGTTCAGGCGTGCCACGTCCAGGCCCGCGCGGATCAGCGCTTCGATGCGTTCCGGCGTTGACGTCGAGGGTCCCAGGGTGGCGACAATTTTTGTGCGGCGCAATACAGGCATGGCGGTCCACTCTCGCAAAAACAACGAAAGCGCTATGGTACGCCGCCTGCGTTCACGCGGGTATCATGAGCATCACACCGACCTTCAACGAGCCCATCGAAACCCGTGAAAATCGTCATTGCTCCCGACTCTTTCAAAGAAAGCGTTTCCGCGCCCGTGGCGGCCGCCGCCATCGCGCGCGGCGTCAAGGCCGCCTTTCCCGGCGCGCATACGGTATGCATACCGATGGCCGACGGCGGCGAAGGCACCGTCGAGGCCGTCCTGGCGGCAGCCGGCGGCAAGGAGCGGCAGCTCGCCGTGAACGACGCGCTGGGCTACAAGGTGGACGCCGTCTGGGGGCTGCTGGAAGACGGCACCGCCGTCATCGAAATGGCCGCCGCGGCGGGCCTTGAACTGATTCCCCCCTCCAAGCGCGACCCGATGCGGGCCAGCAGCCACGGCGTGGGCGACCTGATGCTGGCCGCCCTGAACGCGGGCGCCACGCGCATCATCCTCGGCCTGGGCGGGTCCGCCACCAACGACGCGGGCGCCGGCATGCTGACGGCCCTGGGCGTGCGCCTGCTGGATGCCGACGGCCGCAGCCTGCCGCCCGGCGGCGGCGCGCTGGGCAAGCTGGCCAGCATCGACACGCGCGGCCTGGACCCGCGCCTGTCCCAGATCCGCATCGATATCGCATCGGACGTGGACAATCCCTTGTGCGGCCCGCAAGGCGCTTCGCACGTGTTCGGCCCGCAAAAAGGCGCCACGCCCGAACAGGTGCTGACCCTGGACCGGATGCTGGCGAATTTTGCCGATGTCTGCGCGCGGCACCTGAACGCCGACCACCGCGACGAACCCGGCGCGGGCGCGGCGGGCGGACTGGGATTCGCCGCCAAGGCATTCCTGAACGCCCATTTCCGGCCGGGCGTGGAAATCGTCGCGGAACTGGGCGGGCTGGCCCAGGCGGTCGAAGGCGCCACGCTGGTATTCACCGGCGAGGGCCGCATGGATGCGCAGACGCTGCGCGGCAAGACGCCGGCGGGCGTCGCCAGGATCGCGCAGCGCGCGGGCGTGCCCGTCGTGGCGCTGGCGGGCTCGCTGGGTGAAGGCTACGAGGCCCTGCACGCCTGCGGCATCAGCGCCGCGTTCAGCCTGGCGCCCGGCCCCATCACGCTGCAGCAGGCGCTGATGGATGCCGAACGCCTGCTGAGCGAGCGGGCTCGCGATGTCATGCAGCTCTGGATGGCCGCGCAGAAGCGCATGCTGTGACGCCGCCGCTGCGCACGCCGCTGCGCACGCACTGAAATACAAAAGGCCTGCATCAGCAGGCCTTTTGCATGGCGGGCGGCTTTCAGTCCCGCGACAATACGCCGGCCTCGACCAGCGCGTCCGACAAGCGGATGTAGCGGTCCACCGAGATATCCTCGGCGCGCGCGGTGGGCGCGATGTCCAAGGCTTCCCAGGGCACTTGCGGCGCCCAGTCGGCCAGCACGCGGCGCAGCATCTTGCGGCGCTGCGAGAACGCCCGCGCCACCACCGTTTCGAATGCGCGCGCGCTGATCGGACGCAGGCGGTCCGCCGGCAAGGGCACCATGCGCACGATGGCCGACACCACCTTGGGCGGCGGATCGAAGGCCTCGGGCGGCACGTCGAACAGCTTGTGCATCCGATAGCGCGATTGCAGCATCACCGACAAGCGGCTGAAGTCGCCGGAGCCGGCTTGCGCCACCATGCGGTCGATCACTTCGCGCTGCAGCATGAAATGCTGGTCGCGGATATGGTCGGCCCACGTCATCAGGTGAAACAGCAGCGGGCTGGAGATGTTGTAGGGCAGGTTGCCCACGACGCGCAGCGCGCTGCCGAACTGGGAAAAATCCACCGTCAGCGCGTCGGCCTCGACGACCGTCAGGCGGGTTTCCTCGAACTGCTTGCGCAGGCGGGCGGCCAGATCGCGGTCGATCTCGACCGCGGTCAGGTGGTCCAGGCGCTCGAGCAGCGGCCGGGTGAGCGCAGACAAACCCGGGCCGATCTCGACCACGGCATCGTCGCGGGCGGGTGCAACCGCCCGGACGATGGACTCGACGACGCTCTCGTCGGTCAGGAAGTTCTGGCCAAAGCGCTTGCGCGCCTGGTGTTGAGACATGAAAAGCCCGTAATGCGTTTAGCGGTTGTTCTGCTGGATCTTCTGCTGCTTCTCAAGACGGTTGTCGACGTACGCTTGAGCGCGCAGCTGTTCGAGCCAGTCTTCAAAAGCCGGTTGGGCGCGACGCTCGAACAGCGTCTGGCGGGCGCGCATGCGCGCCAGATCGTCCGTCGCGTCATGCTCGCGGCGCTCTTCGACCTGGATCAGGTGCCAGCCGAAAGGCGACTGCACCGGCTGGCTGATCTCGCCCGGCTGCAGGGTGTTCATGGCGGCCTCGAACGGCGGCACGGTTTCGCCCGGGTTCAGCCATCCCAGTTCGCCGCCTTGCGGCGCGCTGGAATCCTGCGAATACTGGCGCGCCATGTCTTCGAACTTGGCGCCGCCGCTCACCAGCCGCTGACGGACCTGCTCCAGGCGCTGACGCGCCAGTTCGTCGCTCATGACGGTCGACGTCTTGATCAGAATGTGGCGCGCGCGCGTCTGCATCACCTGCGTGGGGCCCTGCGGGGCCTGCGCCTGCGCTTGCGGGCGCGGGGCCGGCTGCGGAGCGGGCGCGGGAGCCGGCGCGCGGGCGGTGCGGCCCGGCGCGGGCTGGGCGGTGCCGCGGTCCATCACCTTGATGATGTGGAAACCGTTGCCGCTCTGGATCAATGCGCTGACCTGGCCCTTCTGCAAATTGCTGATCGACTTGACGAACAGGTCGGGCCAGCCGTCCAGCGGGCGCACGCCCATGACGCCGCCCTGCAAGGCTTCGGGCCCGTCGGAGGACGCCGCCGCCAGGCTGGCGAAATCGTCGCCGCGCTTGGCTTGGGCCAGCAGGCCTTCGGCCTTCTTGCGCAGCGCGGCCAGCTGTTCGGGCGACGAGCCTTCCGGCACGCGCACCAGAATCTGGGCCAGCGCGTACAGCATCGGACCCGTGGGCGCCGCGGCCTGCTCGGGCGCGGGCTGCGGTTGCGCCTGCGGCTGCGGTTCGGCTTGAGGGGCCGCGCCGAACGCCGGATTGCGCCGCTGGTCCTTCAGGAAAGCGTCGACTTCCGCGTCGGAAATCACAATAGTGGAGTCCACGGCGCGCTGGCGCAGGCGATCCGTGCGGATCTCGTCGCGCAGCGACTTGCGGTAGGTTTCCCAGGACGTGCCGGCCTTTTCAAGTTCCTGGCGCAGCTGATCCACGCTGATCTTGTTGCGGCCCGCGATGGTCTGGATGGCCTGGTCGATCTGGGCATCATCCACGCGGATGCCGAGCCGGTCCGCTTCGTGGCGCTGCACGCGCTCCATGATCAGGCGCTGCAGCACCTGGTGCTGCAGGGTCTGGTCGTCCGGCACCTGGATGCCGCGAGACTTCAGCTCGGCCGAAATACGCAGGGACGCATCGCGCAGCTCGCGCAGCGTGATCACGTCCTTGTCGACGACGGCGGCGATTCCGTCCACGAACTGCTCGCCCTTCGGGGCGGAAGCGGCGTTGTTCTGCGCGGCGGGCGCGGCCTTGGCGCCTGTGTTCGCGCCACGGGTAGTCTGCTCGGCCGCATGCGCGACGGGCAGGCCGGCGCACAGGGCCAGCAACAGCGCATTACCGGAGAGGCGGCGCAAAGAGTGCAACCTACGCATCATTCATACCTTTCAAATGTGGTCCCGGCGGGCACGGGCGGAGTAACGCGCGAGTAGCCGGGGATACTTCTGTTCAGCAGGCTCATCGGGTCGGTTCCCAGGGAACCCAGGCCGGTCAGCTCAAGCTGGAAGAACAGTGCGGAATTGGTGTCCGCCGCCGATACGGCGTAGCGCTGGTAGACCACGCGGCCCACCCAGCAGCAATCTCCCTTGTACTCCAGTCCGGCAATGGCCTGGGTGACGCGGGGGGAATCCGTCGTATTGGCCACCGTGCTGGACGGTCCGGAACGCAAAGAATAGTCCACCCGGCCAACGCCGTACCAGCGCTTGCTGAACGGCCATTGCACCGCCAGGCTGACCTGGTTCTGGCCTTGCGGCTGATAAGCCACGCCCGGCTGGGGATCGCGCTGATAGCGATAGGCCAGGGCCACCGTGGTCAGGCGCTGCGGCGACCAGCGCGCGCTGACGAGCCCGCGCGACCAATTGCTGTCGTAGGGGTTGTACTGCGCGGCGACCTCGGTGCTCAGCGTGTCGGTCAAGGCCGCGCTGGCGCCCACGAGGTAGTCGGAACGCACGTTTTCGCGCGGCGTCTCGCCCGGCAGAGTGACCTCCTGGTCCTCGAAGTACAGGCGTTGCGCCACGCCCAGCGACATGCGCTCAAAGCCGGTGTTGGCGTCCAGCCAGCGCGTGGTCAGCGCCGCCGTCAGCTGGTTGGCATTCGCGATGCGGTCCCAGCCGCCGGTGTAGATGTTTTCCTCGAAGGCCTGCGAGAAGCTGAAATCGGCCAGCGACGTGTCGAACACGGGCAGCTTGGACTGGTCGCGGTATGGCACGCGCAGGTAATACAGCCGCGGCTCGAGCGTCTGCGTCGACGACTTGCCGAACAGCGTGGTGTCGCGTTCGAAGATCAGGCCCGCGTCCAGCGACATGATGGGCACCGTGCGCGACTGCGAGCGCGGCAGTCCGTCCGCCGAGCCGCCGTTCAGGCCAAGCGAGTCCACTCCATACCATTTGGTCTGGTACTGGGTGTAGTTGACGCCCGCCTTCGGGATGACGAACCAGCCCGGACGGATGATCGGATAAGACACCGTCGGATAGGACTGAAGACGATCGCCGTCGGGCAGGCGCACGGCCGAACCGAAATCCGGCATGCGAAAGCGCACGGCGGTGGAGGTCCAGTCCACATCGAAACCGCCCCAATCGTAGCGGGCGCCGCGCAGGTACAGTTCGGGTTCCTTGTCGTACGGCGGCACCAGCGGCGCATCGGGATCCTGCAGCGTCTGGTACTTGTAGACCTGGGCGTACGCGCTCCAGTAGTTCGAGGCCCAGCCCACCCGGCCGCGCTGCGGCAGGTAGGTCGTGGACGCCTGGTTCAGCCCCAGCTGGGAAATATCGCGGAAGTAATTGTCGTCCGAGACCTTGGCGATATCCCAGTCGGTGTAGAACCCGTGGGAGAACGTCTGCTGGTGGCGCCACCAGTACATCCAGCGGTCTTCGCCGGTGACGTTGTCATCGGGCAGGTAGGTGCCATTCAGGGCGCCGGTGTAGCCGTACCCCATATAGCGGAACTCGCCGCCCAGTTGCGTGCCGCGCTTGGAGAAATAGCGGGGCTGCACCGTCATGTCGTAATTCGGGGCCAGGTTCAGGTAGTACGGGATCGACATGTCGAACCCGCCCTGGCTGGTCGTGCCGTAGGTCGGTATCAGGAAGCCGGACTTGCGCTCGCGCTTGACCGGGAAGGTCAGGTAGGGCGAGGCCAGGATAGGCACATCCTTGAAGTACAGCACGCCGTTGCGCGCCACGCCTTCGTTCTCGTCGAAATCGATGTCGACCGTATTGGCCTTGATGTACCAGGACGGCTCCGGGCAGGGGCACCCGCTGTACGTGACCGTATGCAGCCGCATCTGCGACTTGCTGAAGATTTCCGCGTGCTCGGCGACGGCGAAGCCGCCCGTGGCGCCCATCCAGAAATTCGGCTTCTCGATCTCGCCCGAATACTTGTCCACATTGAACGTGGCGGTCGGGCCCGTGACCAGGGTGCCGTCGCGCATCATCCGGGCGTTGCCCTTGACGTCAACTTCGCCGGTATTCTTGCGGTAGTTGATCTCGTCGCCCTTGATCACGCCGTCGATGCGGCGCACTTGCGCGCTGCCGCTCAAGGTCAGGTCGGAGTCGGGGTCGCCCTGGATGCTGTCCGCTTCCATATAGGCGGGGATGCCGTCATCGGGCAGGCGATGGATGCGCAAGCCGGGAGACGTGCGCAGCTCCGGGGTGGGCGTGGCGGACGGCGCGGGGGCCGCGGCGCCAGGGCTGCCTTGAGCCTGAACGGCTCCGGCGGCGACGCTGACAGCAGAGAGGATCAACCACCGAACCTTGCGCACGAATGAAAACAGCCCTTTTTGACCATGGGAGAGCCAGACAAAGGCGCCCGAGCGGGGCCAATGCTAACGGAAACGAGCCGGTATTATAGAGAAGCCGCGAACAACGCCCAGCCTTATGTTCGCGGAACGAAAATTTCAGCAATATTGCCCATCTGACACGGATCTTCCTTGAAAAACGATCACGACCCCCGCCTGGAGCAGATCCGCAACTGGCTGGAAGGCCTGCCCGCCTCCCTGGACCTGGCCGTGGACACGCTGCGCCCGGCCTCCGCCGACGCCAGTTTCCGCCGGTACTTCAGGCTGGATGCCGGCCAGCGCACCCTGATAGTCATGGACGCGCCCCCCGAACACGAAGACTCCCGCCCCTTCCTGCATGTGGGCCAGCTGCTGGCGGACGGCGGACTGAACGTGCCCGCCGTGCTGGCGCAGGACCTGGAACAGGGGCTGCTGCTCTTGTCCGACCTGGGCGAGCAGACCTATTACCAGCGCATCCAGGCCGGCCTGGAAGATAGCCAGCTGCAGACGCTGTACCGCGAAGCGCTGGCCGCCCTGGTCAAGCTGCAGCAGGCCTCGACCGCCGGCCTGGCGTCCTACGACACGGCCCGCCTGGCCGACGAACTCAAGCTGTTCCCCGAGTGGTATGTGCAGAAGCACCACGACGCCACGCTGGACGACAAGACCGCCAACGCGCTTGAAAAGATTTTCGCCCTGCTGTCGGCCAGCAACGGCGGACAAGCGCAGGTCCTGGTGCACCGCGATTTCCATTCGCCCAACCTGATGGTCTGCGACCAGCCGCAGTACGGCCCCAATCCCGGCATCATCGATTTCCAGGACGCGCTGGCCGGCCCCATCACGTATGACCTCGCGTCGCTCGTGACCGACGCCCGGACCACCTGGGAAGAACCCCAGCAACTGGACTGGGCCATCCGCTACTGGGAAATGGCGCGCGCCGCCGGCCTGCCGGTGGAAGCCGATTTCGCGGACTTCCACCGCGCCTATGAATGGATGGGGCTGCAGCGCAACCTCCGCATCCTGGGCGTGTTCGCGCGCCTGAACCACCGCGACGGCAAGGCGCACTACCTGGCCCACATGCCGCGCGTGAATGGCTATGTGCGCCAGGTGGCCCAGCGCTACGGAGTCTTCACGCCGCTGCTGCGCCTGCTGGACCGCCTGGACGACCGCCAGGTCAGCGTGGGATACACGTTCTGATGCAGGCCATGATTCTTGCCGCGGGCCGCGGCGAGCGCATGCGCCCGCTGACCGACCGCCTGCCCAAGCCGATGCTCGCGGTGGGCGGCAAGCCGCTGATCGTCTGGCATCTGGAACGGCTAGCCGCGGCCGGCATCCGGGACATCGTCATCAACCACGCATGGCTCGGCCATGAGATCGAGCGCGCGCTGGGCGACGGCAGCGCCTACGGCGTGCGGATCCGCTATTCGCCCGAGGAAACCGCCCTGGAAACCGCCGGCGGCATCGCCCAGGCGCTGCCCATGCTGGGCGACGCGCCGTTCCTGGTGATCAATGGCGACATCTGGTGCGACTGGGATCCCGCCGCGGCCAGGGACGTCGCGCCGCGCCTGCCCGAAGCGGGCGCCTGGCTCCTGCTGGTGGACAATCCCGCCCAGCATCCCGCCGGCGATTTCCTGCTTGCCCCGGACGGCCGCGTCCACGCGCAGGGCGAGCCTCGTTTGACCTTTGCGGGCGTCGGCGTCTACCATCCCTCGTTGTTCGCGGATGTCCCGCCCGGCGCCGCGGCGCCCCTGGCTCCCCTGCTCCGGCAAGCCATGGCGCGGGACCTCGCGCGCGGCGCGCGCCACGCCGGACGGTGGACGGATGTCGGTACGCCGCAACGGCTGGCCGACCTGGACGCGGCGCTGCGCAAGGGCCTGTAACACCCACATATTTCACAATATCAAGGTGCGCAACCAGGATTGTCCGCGCACCCAACGCCCCCGGCTAACGGGGTATTCTCTGACGCTTTGGCATGCGCGCGCTGCGTGCCCACGAGCAAATACACAGGAAGTTTTCTAGGAATGGGGATGTTCGGAAGATCGCAACGGGCCGTATTCAAGCCCTCCGTATACCAGCCAGGCCAACGCACGCGGCGCATGCCGCGCTGGCTCGTCTTGCTGCTGGTGGGTATTGCCCTTGGCGCGGGCGGCGTGCTCTTCCTGCAAACCAACTACGGCCCGCAACGGCTGACCGTGGAGCAGTCCGAACAGCTGCACAGCGAGCTCAGCGCGGCCAACCTGGAACGCCAGCGCCTGCAAACCCAGCTCGAAGAAGCCACGCAGCAGCGCGACGCCAACAAGTCCGGCCACGAAAAGCTGACCAGCGACCTGGCCGAATCGCGCGCCCGCATCGACACGCTGAACAAGGAACTGGTCCTGTTCCAGGACGCCATGCCGCCCGATCCGCGCGGCGGCAATCTGGGCATCCGCTCGGCCACGTTCAAGCGCGCTCCCGGCCAGCTCGACTACCAGGTCCTGGTCATGCGCGAAGACCGCCAGGGCGCTCCCTTCAAGGGCACGCTGACCTTCTCCATCGACGGCACCCATTCCAATGGCCGCGCCGCCACGGTCACCCCCGAAGGCCCGGCCCTCAACGTAGACCGCTACGACTACGCGCTGGGCCAGCTCAAGCTGCCCGACGGCTTCACCCCCAAGGTGGTGGTGCTGCGCGTAATGGACGGCGCCCAGAAGCAGCAGGCGATGCGCATCTATTACGTGCGCAACTGAGTCCGGCCCGCCAGCCCCGAAAACCCGCCCCATCCGGCGGGTTTTTTTATGTGCTCCAAAATTGGTTGCGCGCGCAACTTATCAGGCATATAGTTGCGCAAACAACCAAATCATGGAGACAGCATGACGCTCCCCTCGCACGTTCCCGTCCTGATCGCCGGCGGCGGCCCGGTAGGCCTGACCTTGGCCGCGCTGCTGGCCGAATACGGCATCGCCTCGCTGACCGTGGAAGCGGACGACGACTATTGCAGCGGCAGCCGCGCCATCTGCATCTCGCGACGTTCGCAGGAAATCCTGGGGTGGGTGGACGCCGACCAGCCGCTGATGGCGACCGGATTGGCCTGGACCGGCGGGCGCAGCTACTTCCGCGATCGCGAGGTCCTGCATTTTGAAATGCCGCATGATCCCTTGCAGCGCTACGCGCCCATGGTCAACATCCAGCAGTACGCCATCGAGGAGTACGCCCACCAGGCCATGCAGCGCCGTCCCGGGCTGGCCGCGCTGCAATGGTCGGCGCGCGTGCTCGGCCTGCAGACCGATCCGGACGGCGTCTCCGTGCAAGTGCAAGCCGGCGACCAGCGCCAGACCGTGCGCGCCGACTGGCTGATCGCCTGCGACGGCGGACGCAGCACGGTGCGCGAGGCCATGGGGCTGAAGCTGGAGGGCATGCAGTACGAAGGGCGCTACGTCATCGTCGATATCGAACAGGAATCGCAGCGCCCGGTGGAACGCCTGGCCTGGTTCGACCCGCCGTCCAATCCCGGCTCCACCCTGCTCATGCACCGGCAGCCGGGCAACGTGTGGCGCGTCGACTACCAGATCCGCGACGGCGAAGATCCCGAGGAAGCGGTCAAGCCGGAAAATGTGCTGCCGCGCGTGCAAAGCCACCTGGACATGATCGGCGAAACCGCGCCCTGGAAGCCGCTCTGGATTTCCATCTACAACGCCAAGTGCCTGACGCTGGACCGCTACCGCCACGGGCGCGTGCTGTTTGCCGGAGACGCCGGCCACCTCGTGCCGATCTTCGGCGTGCGGGGACTGAACTCGGGGCTGGACGACGCGGGCAACCTGGCCTGGAAGCTCGCCTGGGTGCTGAAGGGCCAGGCGCCCGACAGCCTGCTGGACAGCTACAGCGTCGAACGCGTCCACGCCACCCGCCAGAATCTGGCCTACGGCGCCAAGAGCACCGAATTCATGGCGCCGCCGGACTTCGGCTTTCGCCTCATGCGCGAGGCCGCCCTGCGGCTGGCGCTGGTGGACGAAGCCGTCCGGCCGCTGATCAATCCACGCCAATCCGCGCCCATTTCGTATGACGCCTCGCCGCTGAACCTGGACGACGGCGCGCCGCAAGCCGGGCCGGCAACGGCCCCCGGCCAACCCGCCCCCGACGCCCTGCTGCAAGAAGGCGGCGCGCCGCGCTATCTCAGCGCATGCTTCGGCGCGGGCTTCGTGGCGCTGGCGCTCGCGCCCGACGCCGCCTTGTCGGCGGAGCTGGACGCCCTGGCCGCCGCCACCCAAGACGCGCCCCATCCGCTGCGCGTGCTGCGCGCCGGCGCGGACGGCCTGCGGGACGCGCACGGCCAATTGCGCCAGCGCTACGGCGACGCCCCCTCCACCGTGTACCTGCTGCGCCCGGACGGCTATGTGCTGGGCCGCTGGACGGCGCCCGACGCCGCCATCCTGCGCGCCGCGCTGGCGCCCTACTATCCTTCGGTCGCCGCGACCGCCACGAAGAAAGGCCAAGCATGAACAACGATGAACTGGACCAGGTCTACACCGGCATGGCGCAAGCGCTCACGCGCGTCGGGGAATCCCGGGCGCCGCTCTTCCTGTCGATACTGGGGCTGTCGCTGCTGAGCCGGCTGCCCGACGCGCAGGACGCGATGGCGCTCTTGGCGCAGGCCGAAGCGGCCAGCCTGGCCGACGGCCCTGTGGCAAACTATCCGGCCTCCACCCCTGCCCGCCCGACGTGAAACCGCCCGCCCTGGAACGATTCCTGACCTACCGCCTGCACGTGCTCAACAAGATCACGGACCGGGACACGAATCGCGCCTACCTGAAAGACTGCGATATTCCCTTGGGCGAAGCGCGCTGCCTCGCCGCGATCGGCCGCTACGCGCCCTTGTCGGTCAAGGACCTGGCGCGGACGGCCAACCTGAACAAGGGCCAGGCCAGCCGCTCGGCGCAGGCGCTGGTGGATCGCGGCCTGGTCGAAAAGACGGTATCCGCGTCCGACGGCCGCGGCGTGGTGCTGGCGCCGACCGCGGCGGGCCTGGCGCACTACCGGCGCATCATCGACCTGATCGCCCGGCGCAACGACGAGATCTTCGCCTGCCTGAGCGCCCATGAACAACGCCAGCTCGGCGACATGCTGGATCGCCTGATCGGGCACCTGCAGGCCGGCGCGGACACCGAAGACGACTGAGCGCGCAGCCGCTCAGGCGCCGGTTTTCGGCGCGGTCGCTCCCGCCTGCGCGGCGGCTTCGTCCATGAACTGCGCCATGCGCACATCCAGTTCGGTCACGCCGCCGGCGTCATGGGTGGTCAGGGTCACGTCCACGCGGTTGTAGACGTTGGTCCATTCGGGATGATGATTCAGCTTTTCCGCGAACATGGCCACGCGCGACATGAAACCGAAAGCGGCATTGAAGCTGGGGAAACGGAACCGCTTCTCGATGGCGTCGCGCATGGCTACCGCCTGCCAGCCGGTAAGCGCGGCGACGGCGGTATCGGTGCCGATACGGGCGGGAGGGAACATGCTCATGACAGACTCCGGAAACAAAAGGCGGCGACGCAATGCGCCGGCCGCCTTGGACAAGGGACGTGCCCGTGCTTGCCGCCCCGGGCTTAGTGCTGCACCGCGTACAGGTAGATCTCCACGCGCCGGTTCAGCGCGCGCCCTTCGGCGGTCGCATTGTCGCCGATCGGATCATTCGGGCCACGGCCCTCGACCGTCAGGCGGCCCGCCGCCACGCCCTGCTTGGCCAGGTAATCCGTGACGCTCCTGGCGCGATTCACCGACAGGGTCTGATTGTGCGCCAGCGCGCCGGTGCTGTCGGTATGGCCGACCACCTTGGCCCGCAGTTCGGGATGCTGGTTGAGCGAACGCGCCACGCTGTCCAGGACCGGCAGCAGCGCCGGCTTGAGCTGCGTCTTGTCCGTGTCGAACGACACGCCGCTAGGAATATTGACCTTCAGGCTGCCATCGGGCATTTCCACGACGTCGATGCCCAGCGACGAGGCGCCGGACTTCTGGACGTCGTCCTTGACGACCTTCCAGTTGTAGCCGACCAGGCCGCCCGCCACCGCGCCAATGCCGGCGCCGATCGCCGCGCCCTTGCCATGCCCGATCAAGGCGCCGATGCCGGCGCCCAGCGCCGCGCCCGCACCCGTTCCCACAGCGGTATTCGTTTGCTGTTGCGTGGCGCACCCCGCCAGCAACGCACCCGCGGCCGCAACCACGGCGATCCGGTTGAGCATTCTTCTTGAATTCATGGCAACCTCCACTGTCCCATCGGTGCGCCGGATCATTCCGGCCAGAATCATGCTAGCAAGCGTGAGTCTGCCGACGCGCAACATTTTGTATTGCCGCTGCGCGGGCCTGCGTCCGACCCGCCCGCTCAGCCGGCGCCGAATCGCGCAAGCCAGGGCAAGGCCGCCTCCAGCCGGGGCGACTGCGCCTCGGGCGCCGCGGCGCCCTCCGGCAGCGACAGGCCCACGCGGTTGTGCCAGTACGTGCGCAGCCCCACCTTGCTGGTGCCGAACATGTCGTAGCCCGAACCGGCAACGAACGCCGCCTCCGATGGCGCCACCCGCAAGCGCGCCAGCGCCAGCTCATAGGGGCGCGGATCGGGCTTGTAGTAGCCCGCGGCTTCCGAAGTCACCACCACATCCCAGTCCACGCCCAGCAGGCCGGCCGCGCGCCGTCCCAGCCGCTCGGAACAGTTCGTAACCACGCCCAAAAGGCAATGCGGCCGCAGCGCCTGCAGCAACTCGCGCGCGCCGTCCCAGGCCGGCAACTCGTCCCACTGGGCTTCCAGCGCGGCCGGCGCGCTGGCCGGCAATCCCACCGCCGCCGCGGCCTCTTCCACCAACTGCTCGTAGGGCTGATAGGCGCCGCAGCCATAGGTGCGCCGCAGATACTCCGCCCGCCAGGCCCGGCCTTCGGCTTCGGACCCCGCGGCGCGGTTCCAGACCGTCCAGGAATCAAGCAGCGCGGTCAGAAGATCGAACAGGACCGCGCGCGGAAAGGCGGTCGAAACAGCGGGACTGGACATGAGGGACTCTCCGGATGGCAATGCGGCCACTATAGAGAGCCCGGCCCCCGCTGTGGTTTAGCCGGCCTGCACCCATCGTTAAGCTCGCGCTTAATGCCGCTTTCTTTCACAAGCGGCCGGACTCAACAGCTTGCTCACGCGCAGTCCTTCCGGTTGACACGTATGCGCGCAAAGCTATCATGCCGATGTCGACGGAGGCCTCCATGTCCATAGCGCGCACCTACTTTTTCAACAAGATGGGCGACGATGATCTCGCCGGATTGTTTGGCAAGCGGGAGAATTTCTTTCTTGAAAACGTGGACGCGCTGAATCCGACCATTGCCCGCATCCAGGCCATGCTAAATAGCGAGGGCATGAGCAGCGCGGTGCTGCGCGCGCCCGCCAATCCGGCCCCGGCGTTCAGCGAACTGTTCCCGCCGCTAGGCTTGATCGGGGCTCTTTTTCGCGCCCTCGCATCCTCCGCCCGTCCCCGCGCCGACGTGACGTTGCGCCTCACCTCCAATACTTCAGTGAGCGTGATTTTTGCTCGCCCGAGATCGTCGGGCTAGGGAACTTCGCTTTCGCTCGACGCGCTGCCGCCAGCCGGCGGATGCGAGCGCGCAATGAAAAACGCCTTAGTCGCTAAGCGGCTAAGGCGTCATTTCATCAAGAATTCTGGTGGGCTGTGAGTGGCTCGAACACTCGACCTACGGATTAAGAGTCCGCTGCTCTACCAACTGAGCTAACAGCCCTGCAATTCACTCAGTCCCGATTCACTTTGCCGCGCTTTTTTGCATTGGCGCCGCTGCGTTTCGTTATGTGTGTAGTGCGAAGAAGCAAGATTATATGTAGCTTTTTTGGTTTGTGCAAGTCGCCTCGAAAAAAGCTGTCAGGGGACCTGAATCAGGCAGCGTATCCGCCATCCACCGACAGGCTTGCCCCCGTGACATAGCGGCCGTCCGGGCCCGCCAGGAACGCCACCATGCCCGCGATGTCGCGGGTCTCGCCATAGTGCGGCAGCGACAGCACCGCAACCAGGCTGCCCGCCCGCTCGCCGTCGGCCGGGTTCATGTCGGTGTCGATGGGGCCGGGATGCACCACATTGGCAGTGATGCCGCGCGCGCCCAGGTCGCGGGCCAGGCCTTGGGTCAGTCCCACCAGCGCCGACTTGCTCGCGGCATACAGCGCCACGCCGGCGCGGCCTGCCCTGCCCGCCAGGCAGCTGCCGATATTGATGATGCGCCCGCCATCCGGCATGGAGGCCTGCGCCGCGCGGATGGCGACGAAAGGCGCGCGCACATTGATGTCCATCGTCTGTTCGTAGTCCTCAAGGCTGGCGTCGCCGATGACGCCGGCCAGGAAAATGCCGGCGTTGTTCACCAGCACGTCTACCGGCCCCAGCTCCTTGATGGCTTCTTCGACCGCCTGCCTGACCGCTTCCGCATCCGCGGAATCGGCCTGGATCGCGCGCGCGCGGCGCCCCTGCGCGGCGAGCTCCTGCGCCAGCGCCTGCGCCCCGGCGGCGGACGATGCGCTCACATAGGTAAAGGCCACATCCGCTCCGTCGGCCGCCAGGCGGCGCACGATAGCCGCGCCGATGCCCCGGCTGCCGCCGGTCACGAAAGCCACTTTGCCAGTCAGATTCTGCATGTTTGAACCTCGTTTTGTAGTGATCAGTACAAATATAATCGCCGCATTTCGCCGCGGCCGTCAATCATTTTTTTATCGATCAACACAAAATATGCCTCGCAGGTAAAATCGCGGCTATGGCAGAACGTGGGCGTCCCCGGAACTTCGACCGGGCCCAGGCCTTGCAAAAGGCCATGGAAGTCTTCTGGTCGAAGGGATATGAAGGTGCATCGCTAACCGATCTGACGGCGGCGATGGGCATCAACTCGCCCAGCCTCTATGGCGCATTCGGCTCAAAGGAAGATCTTTTTCGCGAAGCCGTCCAGCTCTATCGCGAAACCGAAGGCGGCTCGGCAAGGCGCGCGCTGCAGGCCGCGCCCACCGCGCGCGACGCGATCCAATCGATGCTGCTGGCCTCCGCGGAACGCTTCACTGCGCCCGGCCGGCCGCCCGGCTGCATGATCGTGCTGGGCGCCCCCGCCGGCTGCGTAAACCACGCCAGCGTGGGCGACTTCCTCGGAGACAACCGCCGGGAAATGCAAAGCCGCATCCTCGCCCGCCTGAACGCAGGCGCCTCGCAAGGCGAACTGCCCCCCGGCGCGGACCTCAAAAGCCTGGCGGCCTTCTACACGACGGTCCTGCACGGCATGTCCATCCAGGCCCGCGACGGGGCCAGCCGCAAGACCTTGCAAGCCGTGGCGCGACAGGCGATGTGCGCCTGGGACGCATTGACCGGACACAGCCTGCCTCCCTCGGGGGTCCCCCCGGGCCGCGCCCGTTCCTGACGGACACTGCCATGTTCCGCATCGACCTACGGCGCCTCATCCTGTGGATCAGCTTGCTGTCGGTCATCCTGGTCCTGGCTGGCGGTCTGCATGCCAGCTACCTCGTGCAGCGCGACATGCTCCTGCGCAACGCGCTGGAGGTGAACCGCGTCTACGCGTCCAAGCTCGCCACCACCACCGACTCCTTCCTGAGCGATATCCGGCGCTACCTCTCCTACAGCGCCGACATGCTGGCCGACATGGAGGCCCATCCCGAGCTCATGAGCGCCGAAACGCGGCGCCAGGAGCAGCAGCTGGGCCACTTCAATTCCAGCTTCGTCGCTTCGCCGCAAGGCAAGGTGCTGGCGGTGTCGACGTCGTACCCGCAACTGCTGGGACAGCAACTGACCAGCGACGCCGTCGCCCACGCGCTGGCGACCAGGCAGCCGACCATCAGCGAACCCTTCCAGGCCCGCAACGGCCGCTGGCAGATCCTCTACACGCAGCCCATCTTTTCGCGCGACTACCGCTATCTGGGATTCATCGCCGGGTCGCTCTACCTGCACGAAGACAATGTGCTGGACCGCTTGCTGGACCGGCATTTCTACCGCGACGACTCCTTTCTTTACGTGGTCGACCGCAAGGGCACGCTGATCTACCACCCCGACCGCAGCCAGCTGGGAAAGACCGCGCCCGACAATGACACCTTCGCCTCCGCCCGGCGCGGCGAGACCGGCGAGATGCGCTACATCGACGATCAAGGCCGCGACATGCTGGCCGGCTACGCGCCCGTGCCCAGCACCGGCTGGTGCATCATTGCGCAACGGCCGGTCGCCAGCACCTTGCAGCCCCTGGGCGACCTGCTCATGGCCACCGCCCGCAACACCTTGCCGCTGCTACTGATCTCGGTGGCCTTGATCTGGCTGCTGTCGCGCTGGATCGCCCGGCCGCTGGGCGAGATGGCGGGCATCGCCAAGCGCATGCAGGACCCGGACTCGGCGGAGCGCATCCGCAACGTGCGCTCCTGGTACTTTGAAGCCGCGCAGCTCAAGCGCGCGCTGCTGATGGGGCTGGCCTCGATCCACAACAAGATCAGCGACCTGCGGCGCGAGACCACGACGGATACCCTGACCGGCCTGCTGAACCGGCGCGGCCTGGACGAAGCGCTGGCGCTCTTGCAGGCTGACGAGGCGCCCGTGGCGATTGTGGCCATCGACATCGACCATTTCAAGAGCATCAACGACCGCTATGGCCATGCCGCCGGCGACCGCGCCTTGCAGGTGCTGGCGACCATGATGCGCGAGGGATCGCGCAGCGGCGACACGCTGGCGCGCGCCGGCGGCGAAGAGTTCGTCATGCTGCTGCCGGGCGCCACCGAGACCGCGGCCATTGCCATTGCGGAGCGGCTGCGCAAGCGCCTGGCCGTGCACGACGCCCCCGCCCCCATCACCATTTCGGCGGGGGTGGCGCACTATCCCGAGCATGGGGCGACGCTCGCGGCGGTGTTCCAGCGCGCGGACCAGACGCTCTACTACGCCAAGAACCAGGGCCGGGACGCCGTCTGCGTCGCGGACGACGCCGCCAAGGACGGCTCGCGGCGCGTGTCCTCGGCCTGATCCGCTATTTCCCCTTGGCGGGGGCCGGCGCCTTGGGCGGCTTGCGCATCTGTTCCAGCAAGGGGCCGCAGGCGTTCTCGTCCGTGGTGCTGGGAGCAATCAGCGCCAGCAGGCCGGCCGCCGGCGTCAGCAGCACGCCCAGGGCAACCATGCCCGCGCCCCGCGCCGCCAGCGGCAGCACATGCACGCCCACGTCGGGCGAGCCGAAGGTGCCGCGCACGTACAGCGGCGAACGCAGCGAGAAGATGCGGAAGCCCTTGCTGTCGGGCGTGATGTCCATGTCCATCGTCTCGTTCTTGAAATCGGCCTTGCCGGTGATGCTGATCAGCGCGTTCTCGGTGTCGAACACGAACACGCGCGGCGTCATCACGCCGTTCTTCATCTCCAGGTCCGCCGCGCCGCAATTGATCTTCACCTCGTCGTCGCCGAACAGCTTCGAGACGACGTAGTTGCCGACGTTGAGCCCCGCGATCTCCATCAGGCTGCGGCTGATCACGCCATCGTTGACCAGCATCTTGACATCGCCCGTGGCCGACCCCAGCAACGCGGCCACCGAGTTGCCCGTGCCGCTCACCGCCAGGTCTCCGTTCAGCTCGCCCAGCGTCTTCTGCATGGCTTCGGTCGCCGGGAACAGCTGCTTGAGCCGCAGGCGGCGCGCATGCATCTCGACGCGGCCGGTGAGCGGCCCGCCCGAGCCGTCCAGGCGCGCCGTGGCGTTCATGGCGCCGCCCGCCATGCCAAAGCGGACCGGGTCGAGCGTCAGCTTTCCGTCTTGCAGCACCACATGCACGGACAAGTCGGACAAGGGCAGCTTGCTGTCGTGAACGATGCGCGCGGCGTCCAGGGCGACGTCGGCGTCCATGTCGCGCCACCGGTCGGTGCGGAAGGCCTGCGTGGGCAGCACCTTGCCGCCCTTGGGCTTGGCGGGCGCATCCTTGGCCTTGTCCGCGGCGGCCGGGGCGCCGCCCGACGGCACGCCGATCAGCGGCCCCAGGTCGGCCATGCGCAACAGCTTGGACGACAACTTGCCGGTCAGCTTGGGACGGGGCGAGCCCAGCGCGAAAGCGATGTCGCCATGCAGATCGCTGTTGCCGACCTTGCCGTTAAAGCCCTTGTAGTCGAACACCGCGCCGCCCGGATTCTGCAGCTTGGCCACCAGATGGCCGTCCGTGGAGTACGGCGGCGTATCCGGCAGGGTGACGCCGGTCAGCGGATACAGCTGGGCCATCGATGCGCCGGACAGTTTCAGCCGCAGGTCCAGCGCGCCCAGGTTTACCGGGTCGGTCAGGGTGCCCGCGACCGACGCCTTGGTGCCGCCGATGGCGACGTCGGCCTGGACCGGAAACGGTTGGCTGGCATCCTGCAGGGCCAGCATGCCCCCGACCTTGCCCTCGCCCTTGGTGGCCAGGCCCTTGTACTTGCCGTCCACTTTCCAGCCGAACACATAGTCGCGTGGCCGAGGCGCCGAGCCGTCTTCCGCCGCGAAGGCGGCCCCGGCCACGTCCGCGAACGGGACGGGCTTGCCCAAGGGATCCACCAGCACGGTCAGGTCAGCCTTGAGGATCTCGTCGACCAGCCCCACGCGGCCCTTGTCGAAGCCGATCTCATTGATGTCCAGCACCCAGGGCGAAGGCTCGCCGGATTCGGGCAGCGTGAAGACCCAGTTGGCCCGGCCGTCGGCCAGCCGCTCCAGGTCCGCGGCGGGCTCGGTCAATTGGATGCGGCGGATGACGACGCGCTGGCGCAGCAGCGGCAGGGGAGCCAGGCTGAACTCGCCGCGCTTGAGGGTGGCGAACTGGGGCGCCTTGGCCCATGGCGTGTTGGCCACCGAAATGTCGTTGGCGATCACGCGCGGCCATGGCACCCAGGCGCGCCAGCCGCCTTCGTCGGGTTCGCGCTCCCATTTCACGCTCAGGTCGCCATTGATGGCAAAGGGACGCCCGATGGCGGCGCTGGCCCGTTCGTTGATCATGGGCTTGGCGCGGTTCCAGTCGAAAGTGGCGATGGCCACCACCAGCACCACTGCCAGGAGGACAATGCCCCCTACAATCCCGATCGCTATTTTTCTTGTTCGCGTCATGGTTACTATCCTTGGCGTTGCAGCCGGCCTCGGTTGCCGGTCATTGTTACCGCCCAAGGGTATCGCGGCCCACCGCGCCGGTTAGGCGAGCCGGCCTCATAATGTGTGCGGATCTTTCCGCGCATGGCTGGCCGGGCGGCGTTGTGCGGCACACGCACCCAGGGTCCGCGCAGCACGAAGCGTGCCTGGGCCCGATCCGGGTCGTTACAAAACGAAATGGCTCAGGGCGACCGGAGATGACGGAAAGGCCTGCATTCGCCGAATATTCCACGCCGGCAAGGCTCCAATGCCTGAATGATTACCTCCGCCCCCCACCGGGCCGGATAGCAGAACAACCTGGAGGCCCGATGCGGCATTCAACCTTGATTTTCGTGGCGGCGGCGTTTGCGCTGCTGACGCTCAGCCGCCTGGCCTTCGCCGCGTGGCAGTGGCAGCGCGTGCGCAATGCCGGCGGCCTGTTCCCCCTGCTGCTGGGAGGGCTGCGCATCGACGCGCACCAGATCGCCGTGCTGGCGGCGCTGCCTGCCGTGCTGTCGCCCCTGCTGGGCCACTTCCCCGCCGCCGCCGCGGTGACAGCGGTCTGGTATCTGCTTGCCTTCATCCTGCTGGCCTTCCTGGAAGTCGCCACCCCGCCCTTCATCCTGGAATACGACAGCCGACCCAACCGGCTGTTCGTCGAATACCTGAAGCATCCCCGCGAAGTCTCCAGCATGCTCTGGCGCGGCTACAAGGCAGCGCTCGTGGGCGGGCTGGGCGCGCTGGCGCTGATCGGCTGGACCGCTTTCGAACTGCTGGGCCACGCGCGGCCCGATGCCCAACTGAGCTGGTGGCAGATGCCGCTCGCCAGCGTGGCGATCCTGGCCGTGGTCATCCTGGCCATCCGCGGCACCTTGGGCCACCGCCCCATCAACCCGTCCTCGGTCGCCTATTGCTCGGACGGCATGCTCAATACGCTGGCGCTGAACTCGCTCTACAACGTGTTCTACGCCATCTACAGCATGAAGAACGAAAAGTCGGCGTCGGCGGTGTACGGCGGCATGGACGACGACAAGATGCACGAGCTGGTGCTGGCGCAGTCCGGCCTGCCCAATCCCCCCGCCAACCCCGACTACCCCAGCCTGCACCGCCAGCCCGCCACGCGCAAGACGCCGCGTCCGCTAAACCTGGTGATCATCCTGGAAGAAAGCCTGGGCGCGCAGTACTGCGCCGGGCTGGGCGGCGCCGACCTGACGCCGGAGCTGGACGCCCTGGCGCGCGAAGCCTGGACCTTCACGCGCGCGTACGCCACCGGCACCCGCTCGGTGCGCGGCCTGGAAGCCGTGGTCACCGGCTTTTTGCCCACCCCCGCGCAAGCGGTGCTGAAGCTGCCCCGCTCGCAGCGCGGCTTCTTCTCGCTGGCCGACCTGCTGGGCCGCCATGGCTACCATTCGCGCTTCATCTACGGCGGCGAGTCGCACTTCGACAACATGAAGGGCTTCTTCCTGGGCAACGGCTTCCGGCAGATCATCGACCGCGCCGACTTCGTGGACCCCGCATTCGTCGGCACCTGGGGCGCCTCGGACGAGGACATGTTCACCCAGCTGGACCGTGTGCTGCGCGAAGACGGCGACCAGCCCACCTTCACGCTGGCCTTCAGCGTGTCGAACCATTCGCCCTGGGAGTACCCGGCGGGCCGCATCCAGACCGACGGCAACCCCGCCACCGTGGAAAACACCGTGCGCTACGCGGACTGGGCCCTGGGCCGGTTCTTTGAACGGGCCAAGGCCTCGCCCTATTGGGAGAACACGGTCTTCCTGGTGGCGGCCGACCACGACTCCCGCGTATTCGGCGCCAGCCTGGTGCCGGTGCGCCACTTCCATATCCCCGCCGTGATCCTGGGTGCGGGCATCCCGGCGCGGCGCGACGACCGCCTGATCAGCCAGATCGACCTGCCGCCGACCTTGCTGTCGCTGATCGGCGTGGACACCGAGCACCCGATGATCGGCCACGACCTGACCCGCAGCACGCCCGGCCGGGCCATCATGCAGTACGACAACACCTACGGATACCTGAAGGAAAACGACCTGCTGGTGATGGCGCCCAACAAGACGCCGGTGCAGTACCGCTACACGGCGCCGGAAGACTACGCGCCCGTGCCGCTCGACGCGGGCCTTGCGGCCGAGGCGCTGGCCCATGCGCTGTGGCCCAGCTGGGCCTACCGCGAAGGCCGGTATTGCCTGCCGGGGCAGGCGCCCGTGCAGACGGCCGAAGACAAGCCGGCAAGCTGAGCTACGCGGCCGGGGGCCGCCTGAACGCCTTGCGCTTTTTTTCGCTGAGGGCGTGGCAATGGCAGCCCGGACTGTGGTCGTTCACCATGCCCACCGCCTGCATGAAGGCATGGACCGTGGTGGGCCCGACGAACTTCCAGCCCAGCTTCTTGAGCGCCTTGGACAAGGCTATGGACTGCTCGGAGGTCGAGGCGCCATGGGCGACCGGCGCCCCCGGAGGCGCCTCGAAACGCCAGAGATACGCCGCCAGCGACCCTTCCCGCTCGATCATTTCCAGCGCGCGGGCGGCGTTGTTGATCATGGCCTCGATCTTGCCGCGGTGGCGCACGATGCCCGCATCGGCCAACAGCGCCAGCACTTCCTTTTCGCCGTAGCCGGCCAGCCGGGCCGGCTCGAAGTTGGCAAAGCCGCGGCGGAAGGCCTCGCGCTTGGCCAGGATGGTGCGCCAGCTCAGGCCCGACTGGAAGCCTTCCAGGCAGAGCTGTTCGAACAGCGCGCGGTCGTCTCCTTCGGGGCAGCCCCATTCGGTGTCGTGGTAGGCGATGTATTCGGCGGACGTATCCACCCAGCCGCAGCGGGCAAGGCCATCGGGAAAATCGGTTCTGGCAGTCAAGGAAGGCGCTCCTGGCGGCTATCGGGCTACCGATGCTACTCCAGCAACGTCCCTGAAAAAAGTCGTAGCAGCCGCGATTCAAATCCAGCTACTATTCCCAGCCTTGATCCCGCGCCGGCCCTCCCCGAGCGCGCCCCCGGATCGGACTTCCGCCCCATGTCCCTGCTAGAGACTTCCCTCCTCTCGTTCGTATCGCCCGCCGTGCTGGCCGGCGACGACCCGGCCGCCAATCCCTGCCTGGACTGCGGGGCATGCTGCTCGCACTTCCGGGTGTCGTTCTACTGCGGAGAGCTGGCCGGCGAAAACGGCGGCGTGGTGCCCCCGGAACTCGTCACCCAGATGAGCCCGCTGCGCGCCTGCATGAAGGGCACGGAAATGGGCGGCGGCCGCTGCATCTCGCTGCGCGGAGAACTGGGCAAGCCCGGCATCCACTGCGCCATCTACGAGAACCGCCCCACTCCCTGCCGCGAGTTCGATATCTGGATGCCCGACGGTTCCCCCAATCCCGACTGCCAGCGCCTGCGCCTGGGATTGGGCCTGCCCGCCGTGCCGCCCCGGCCCGACGCCGAAAACGACCCGCAAGGCCCCTTTCTGCCGGACCAGCCCGCCGCGGCCTGACGGCTCCCGCCGCCATGCGGCGCGGCCCGGCGCTATCCGCGGCCCGCGAGGTAGCGGGTGGGCGTCATGCCGAAGGCCGTGCGGAAGCTGCCGATGAATGCGCTGGTGCTTTCGTAGCCAACCGACAGCGCCGCTTCGGTCACTGAGCCGCCGCGGCTGAGCATTTCCAGCGCCCGCAGCAAGCGGGCCTGCTGGCGCCATTGCCCCAGGGTCACGCCGGTTTCCTGGCGAAACCGGCGCATCAGGGTGCGCGACGACATATTCAGCCGCTGCGCCCATTCATCGATGCCCGCGGTGTCGTCCGGCGTGCCCAGCAGCGTGTTGGCCAGATCCTGCAAGCGCGGATCGGCGGGCATGGGCAGCAGCAGGGGCGCATGTTCGCGCTGCCTGATCTCTTCCAGCAAGACCTCGAACAGCTGCGCCTGGTAGGCCGGCGGCATTTCATCCTGCGCGCCCGACGTAAAGCGTTCGATCAGCGCTTCGATCAGCTTGGAAGACGGCCAGGACCGGCAATGGGCCGGCAAGCGCTCGCACACGTCGCGACGCACGTACAGGAACGACCCGCGCGCCTCGCCGAACCAGCGCGCCCCGTGCTGCACGCCGGGCGGAATCCAGCCCAGGCTGCCCGGCAGCACCGTCCAGACCTCGGCGCCCGCCTGCACCAGCACCAGCCCTTCGTGAACCAGCACCAGCATGCCCTCGTCATGAACATGCGAGGGCACGGCAATGCCTTTGGATTCGCGGCGCCCGCGTACGCTGAACGGGGTCAGCAGAACGTCGGGCAGCGCGGGTGCGACGGCCACGTGAAGCATGGTTGGCAGGTTTGAGCTACAGGTTGACGGGTTCCCGTTAGCGGGTCCAGTTGAAAATGTACATCATTCTCATCAATCGGGCATCAGCCCCCCGAATGGAGAACCACATGGACCACACACGGCTGCGCGATGCCGGCATCAAGGCCACTTTCCCGCGCTTGAAGATTCTGGACATCTTTTATCAGCATGCCGACCAGCACATGAGCGCGGCGGACATCTACCGAAACCTCATTTCGGACCGCAGCAACATCGGCCTGGCCACGGTTTATCGCGTGATCACGCAACTTGAGCACGCCGGACTGCTCAAACGTACACAGCTCGACTCGCACACCACCGTGTTCGAGCTCAACGACAAGGGGCACCACGACCACCTGGTCTGCACGCGTTGCGGGCAGATCCAGGAATCCAGCGATCCCGCCATGGCGCAACTGGTCAGGAAAATCGCCAGGCGCTGCGGCTTCGAACTGGATTCCTACAGCCTGGTGCTCTACGGCGGCTGCGGCTGCACCAAGGACGCGCCCGCCATTCCCCACGGAGAATTCGAATGAACCGCGACCAGTTTTTCTTCCACGACCTGTCCCAATTCCCCATCGTTACCTCCCGGCACGGCGGCGCGCCGCAAGGCTATTCGGCCAGCTGGATCCGGGAGATGGAAATGCTGCTGGACAATCCCCAGACCTTCGTCATGGTGGTGCCCGACATGCAGCAGGAAGCCGGCCATGAGGACCGCAAGGCCATGATCGAATGGCAGACGGCCAACATGCCGCGCCTGAAGGCGCGCTGCCGGGCGTTCATCGCCGTGGAGCGGGACACGCAGGCGCTGGACAAGATACGCAAGCGCGGCGAAAAGATGGCCCGCGCCTTCGGCATGCCCTTCCTGGCGGTCGCCACGACCGGCGAGGCCGTGCAGTGCGCCCGTGAACTGCTCGGACAGGCCGGGCCTGGCGGCTTCAACGTGGACTAGCAGTCCTCGGCCATGGCCCGTCCCGGGCGCATGATCCCGCGTCCGATTTAAGAGTTGGCCCGCCGCGCCGTTGTTCATGACAGGCGCGGCGATCCCCGCGGCGCCTTCCGCCAACCCTGAATACGCCCCCGGACGCATGAACCACGCCCTCGCCTGCCTGTTTTGCCAATCGACGCTTGCGCAGGGCGCGGCGCTGCTTGAAAAGAATGGCGCGGCCATCTGCAAGACCTGCGTGGACCAATTCTCCGCCCTGTTCTCCGAACGGGCCTGGGTCATGGCGGCGACCGCCCAGGAACAGCTCGACGTGCTGCTGGACGAAAGCAGGCGGGCCCTGGAGCAGAGCGAAACCCTGGCCGAACGCGCCCGCTGCTGCGGCCTGAGCCTGAACGAGCTGTCGGCGGCGCTCCCGGCGCGCACCCTGTCCTGATCGGGGTCCGCTTCAGAACGAGCCGAGCGCGCCGCCCAGTGCGATGACGGCGGCCAGCCCGATGATGGGCCCGACGATGCCCACCACGACTATGTTCATATAGCCTTCCCGATGCGTCGAGCCGCAAACGGCCAGGAGCGTCACCACGGCGCCGTTGTGCGGCAGGCTGTCCAGCGTGCCCGCGCCGATTACCGACACGCGATGCATCAGCGCCGGATCGATCCCCAGGGTCTGCGCCAGTTCCATGTAGGTGCTGGCCAGCGACTGCAAGGCGATGGTCAACCCGCCCGACGCCGAACCGGTCAGGGCCGCCAGCACGTTGGTGGCCACGGCCAGCGACACCAGCGGCCCGCCCTCGATGGACAGCACCCAGTCGCGCACCAGCGCAAAAGAGGGAAGCGACGCGACCACCGCCCCAAAGCCGACCAGGCTCGCGACGCTCAGCAAAGGCAAGGCGGATGCGTTCACGCCGGCGTCCATGGTGTCGCGCAGCGACGGCAGGCGCCGGTAGTTCAGCGCCACCAGCACCGCGATGGCCGCGAGCAGCGCGGTAATCACCGACCAGACGCCGCCGACGGCCGCCAGGCTCGTGCCGCCCCATCGCGCCTCGGCCAGCCATGCAGTATCCATGCGCGGCAGGACGACCAGCGTCATGAGCAGGTTCACGAGTATCACGACCGCCAGGGGAATGCCCGCCACCAGCGTCGACGGCGTGTCCTCGCTGCGCTGGCCGTGATGGATCTCGGCGGGGTCGAACTCGCGCGACACGGTTGCGCGCTCGCGGACCACCACGTCCTCGGAGACGTCGGCCTCCATGCCGCCGGGCGCGACATAGCCCTCGCCCGCGCGCCGCGCCGATGCTTCGGCCCGCGTCAGCCACCACAGGCCAAACGACAGCATGATGGCGCTGGCGATGATTCCCAGGCCCGGCGCGGCAAACGGCGTGGTCGAAAAGAACGGCATGGGAATGGCGTTCTGGACGGCGGGCGTGCCGGGCAAGGCGGTCATCGTGAACGTGGAAGTGCCAAGCAGGATGGCCGCCGGCATCAGGCGCACCGGAATGCCGGCCGCCTTGAACAGGGCGTGCGCCATGGGCGCCAGCACGAAGAAGGCGACGAACAGGCTGACGCCGCCGTAGGTCACGATGCCCCCCGCCAGCACCACCGCCAGGATGGCGCGCTTGGCCCCGAGCTTGCGCGTCATGACGTTGGCGATCGCC
The DNA here is from genome assembly GCF_042721735.1 of Achromobacter sp. NPDC058515. Classification (NCBI taxonomy): domain Bacteria; kingdom Pseudomonadati; phylum Pseudomonadota; class Betaproteobacteria; order Burkholderiales; family Alcaligenaceae; genus Achromobacter; species Achromobacter sp. NPDC058515. Next base: position 108,250 of record NZ_JBHXNI010000015.1, on the reverse strand, counting down.
GTCACGGAGCCGCTGTCGGCCATGAGCTTGCCGAACAAGGCGCCCAGCAGGAACAAGGGGAAGAACTGCGCGACAAACCCCGCCGCGCCGCCCATGAAGGTCTGGGTCCAGTGCGCCAGCAGCGGCTCGCCCGCCGCGGCGGCAGTCACCATGGCCGCCGCGGGCGCCAGCAACAAGATGCTCCAGCCGCGATAAGCGAGCCAGATCAGCAGGACCAGCGCAAGCAGGATTCCAAACAGGCCCATGATGTCAAACCTCTCCCAGCATTTCGTCGATGTCGAGGGTCGAGCGCTTGCCCAGGTCCTGGCCATGCGCCGCAAGAAAGCTGTCCGCCGCCTTCCTGCCTTCGTCCCGCAGCATGCACAGGAACGGCCATTCGGCGTTGAGCTTGGACGAGTAGCCCAGCTCCACCATCATGTCCGACGACACCCGGTGTATGCGCATGTCCGCCCACATCGCGCCTTCGCCATTGCCCGGGTCGGCCACCTGGCGCAGCAGCGCGATCATGCGCAGCTCCTTGAGCAGCGGCGCATTGAATGTCACTTCGTTCAGGCGGTTCAGGATCTCGCGCGCGCTGCTGGGTATGCCGGGACGCTCGACCGGATTGATCTGCACCAGGATGGTGTCGCGCGATTTGCATTCGCGCACCAGCGGCGTGATGGTCGGATTGCCGCTGTAGCCGCCATCCCAATACGGGTCCCCGTCGATCATCACGGCGCGGAACATCGTGGGCAGGCAGGCCGAGGCCAGCAGCACGTCGGCGGTCACCTCGGCATTCTTGAACACCCGGCCGCGGCCCGTGCGCGCGTTGGTCGCCGTGATGAACAAATGGATGGGGGTCTTGGCGAGCTCATCGAAATCGATGGCTTCTTTGAGAATGTCGGAGAGCGGATTGAAGCCCGATGCGTGCAGGTCATAGGGCGAGAACACGCGCGAGGCCAGATCGAAGGCGACAAACAGCGGCGAGTTGTCCAGCGACCAGGAGCCCATCAGCACGTCGAAGGGGCTGCGGCGAAACGGGCTGAAGGCGGCCGCCTGCGATACGCGGCGCCAGAAATCCTCCAGCGCGGCGCGCGCGCCATCGGCGCCCCCGCGCGCATGGCCCAGCACCAGCACGGCGGCGTTCATCGCGCCGGCGGATGTGCCCGAGATGCCGTCTATGCCCAGCCAGGGCTCTTCCAGCAGCCGGTCCAGCACGCCCCAGGTGAAAGCGCCATGAGCGCCTCCGCCTTGCAGGGCAAGATCGATCAACAGGGGATCGCGGGAGGTCGCTGATGCTTTGGATCGGGCCACTATGGAACTCCTTGCTGGGGTGCAGGGACGCGCTGGCGATCGTAGAAGACTGCGATATGAACGATGTTGCAGTGCACATATCGTGTGATCGTTATACGCGATGCCCCGGGAAAACGAAAGTGCTTCCCATCTCTACGACTAAAGCCCGATGCGCCTGCACCGGGCCGCTGCTACTGTCCGCATCGAGCCGGTCAGCGGTTGGGGCCACGGTGCTCCGCCGCATGGCAATGCGGCGGGAGCCGTCCGTCCGCTGACGCTCAGCCGACGCCGACGCGGCTCCTTTCGTCAGCAAGCAGCAGGAGATCGATATGAAAAAGACGTCCACTAAGAAGGATGACGCCAGGAGCCAGATCCGGCCCTTGAGCGCCGAAGAAATCAACGCCGTCAGCGGCGGCGCCAACGCGAAAAAGCCGCAGGCTGCGCTCCCGCAATCGAGCCGCGGCAGTTCCAGGCCTGTAACGAAGTCGCATTTCTTCGCCTGATCCGGCCGTAGGCGGCATGGCATTCATGCCTGCCGCAGCTTGTGCCGGTACCGGCAACAAGGCTTGACCCGCGGCGGCGCGCCCGCCGCGGCTTTTTCCCTTTTTCCCGGGGCTGCGATGCTTGCGCCCCGAACCTCATGCAGGTCCTGACGCCGTGCCGCTCTATCGCAAACAGGCGCTTGCCGCGCAACGTTCCGTCGGTCTGGGCGATATCGTCCTGATCCGGCCGGTGTCGTTCGCGCTGGTCACGGCGGTGCTGGCCGGCTTCGTGCTGGCCGTCTGCCTGTTCCTGGCGTTCGGCACGTACACCAAGCGCGCAACCGTCAGCGGCCAGCTGGCGCCGGATACCGGGCTGCTCAAGCTCTATGTGCCGCAAGCCGGCATCGTGCTCGAACGCCCTGTGCGGGAAGGCCAGCACGTCAGCGCGGGCGATGTGCTTTACGTGGTGTCCGGCGACCAGCAAAGCGCCTTGGGCGACACGCAGGAAGCCATCAGCGCGCAGATACGGCAGCGCCAGGAAAGCTTGCGCCAGGCGCGCCAGAAGACCCTGCTGCTGCAGCAAGGCGAACACGACGCCCAGGCGGCCGCCATCGCCGGCCTGAAGGCCCAGCTGGCGGCGATGGACAGCCAGATCGCCGGCCAGCGCAGCCGGATCAGGCTGGCCGAAGACAGCGCCCAGCGGTATCGGAGCCTGATGGAGAAAGGCTATCTTTCGCCCGAGGAAACCGACCAGAAGCGTTCGGAACTATTGGACCAGCGAAATCAGCTGCAGTCGCTGCTGCGCGACCGCATCGGCATCGCGATGGACCTGTCCGGCCGCCAGGCCTCGTTCGCCGAGCTGGCGCTGCGCCAGCAGAACCTGCTGGCGCAAGTGGACCGGGACCTGGCCGGCGTGGCGGTCGAGCTGACGCAAAGCGAAGCCAGGCGCCGGATCGTGCTGACCGCCCCCCGGGCGGGCGTGGTCACCGCCGTGACCGCCGACGTGGGACAGGCCGTGGACACCCGCCGGCCGCTTGCCGCCATCGTGCCGGCGGACGCGAAGCTGCTCGCCGAATTGCTGGCGCCCAGCCGCGCGGTGGGGTTCGTCGCGCCCGGCGACCGCGTGCTGATCCGCCTTGCGGCCTATCCCTATCAGACCTTCGGGCAGCAGGCCGGCGTGGTCCAGACCGTGACGCGAGGCGCCCTGCCCGAATGGCAATTGAACGACGCCGCCGCGGGCGCAAGCGGCCAGGAAGCGATGTACCGGATCACGGTGTCGCTGGACGCGCCCGCGCGCGGGCCGCAGGGACAGGAGCTGGCGCTGCGGCCCGGCATGCGGCTGGAGGCGGATCTGCTTCAGCAGACGCGCCCCTTGTATCAATGGGCGTTTGATCCCGCCTACCGCCTGTCGGGAAAACTATGAGCATGCTTGAACGCCTGACGCTGGGGGTAAAGCGGCGCGTACCCCGGCTCCTGCAGACCGAGGCGGCCGAATGCGGCCTGGCCTGCGTGGGCATGATCGCGGGGTTTCACGGCCACCACCAGAGCCTTGCGGCCTTGCGCGGGCGCTTTCCCGTGTCGCTGAAGGGAGCAACGCTGGCCACGCTGATCCATGTGGCCAGCCAGCTGGGCCTGGCGTCGCGGCCCGTCAAGGTCAGCCTGGGGGCCTTGAGCCATCTGAAGCTGCCCTGCATCCTGCATTGGGAGTTCAACCACTTCGTGGTGCTGACCTCGATCAACGCGCGCTCGGCCACCCTGATCGATCCGGCCTCCGGCACGCGCAAATGCTCCATCAGCGAGCTGTCCGCGTCGTTCACCGGCGTCGCGCTGGAACTATGGCCCACCCCGGACTTCCAGGAGGCCAACGAGAACAAGCCCGTGCGGCTGCGCGAACTGACGGGGCGCGTCTCGGGCCTGGGCGGCGCGTTCTCGCAGGTGCTGCTGCTGGCGCTGGCGCTTGAGATCCTGACCGTGGTCCAGCCGTTCTTCCTGCAGTGGGTCGTGGACCATGTGCTGAACACCGGCGACCGGGATCTGCTGACGACCCTGGCGCTGGCCTTCGGCCTGCTGATGGCGATGAAGCAGCTGACCTCGGTGGCGCGCAGCTGGATGCTGCTGGTCATGGGCACCACGCTGAACCTGCAATGGCGCACGAATGTGTTCACGCATCTGCTGCGCCTGCCCGTCGGCTATTTTGAAAAGCGCCATCTGGGCGACGTGGTGTCGCGCTTCGGCGCCATCGATGCGATCCAGCGCACCGTGACGACATCGTTTCTGGAGGCGGTGCTCGATGGCCTGGTCATGCTGATCACGCTGGTGCTGATGTTCCTGTACAGCCCGCCGCTGGCATGGATCGCCCTGGGCGCCATGGCGCTGTACGGGCTGGCCCGCTGGACCGGCTACGCGCCGCTGCGCCATGCGACCGAGGACCACATCGTGCACGCGGCCAAGGAGCAATCGCATTTCCTGGAAACCGTGCGCGGCGTCAAGGCGATCAAGCTGTTCCAGCATCAGACCGACCGGCGTTCCAGATGGCTGTCGCTGCTGGTGAACGAGATCAATGCGGACCTGCGCGTGCGGAAGTGGGAACTCTTCTTCCGCACGTTCAACGGCCTGCTGTTCGGCCTGTCGTCGATCGCGATTCTCTGGCTGGGGGCAAGGCTGGTGCTGGACGGCCAGTTCACGGTAGGCGCGCTGCTGGCGTTCATCGTCTACAAGACCTTGTTCGACCAGCGCGTGGCGGCCCTGCTGGACAAGCTGGTGGAAGTGAAGATGCTGAGGCTGCAGGGCGAACGCCTGGCCGATATCGTGCGCGAGCCGCCGGAGTCCGTCGACGAGACGCCGCGCGCGCAAGGCGCGCACACGCATCCGCCGGCCATAGAGGTCCGCAACCTGCGCTTCCGGTACAACCCGCAAGAGCCCTATGTGCTGGACGATGTCAGCTTCCGGATCGAACCGGGCGAATCGGTGGCGATCACGGGGCCATCGGGCGGCGGCAAGACGACCTTGATCAACATCCTGCTTGGCATCCTCCCGCCCACCGATGGCGAAGTGCTGATCGACGGCGTGCCGGTGCGCGGAGCAGGAGCGGCGTCCTTGCGCCGGATCGCCGGCACCGTACTGCAGGACGACGTGCTGTTCGCCGGATCCATCGGCGAGAACATCAGTTTCTTCGATCCGCAATATGATGCCGACCGCGCCAGCCGCTGCGCCGGGATCGCCGCGGTCCACGACGACATCTGCGCCATGCCCATGGGCTACAACACGCTGGTGGGCGACATGGGCACGGTGCTTTCCGGCGGCCAGAAGCAGCGGGTGCTGCTGGCGCGCGCGCTGTACAAGCAGCCGGCCATCCTGTTCCTGGACGAGGCGACCAGCCATCTGGACATCGCGCGGGAACGGGTGGTCAATACGGCGATCGCCAGGCTCGACATGACGCGGGTGATCGTGGCGCACCGCCCGGACACGATCGCGGCGGCCGGCCGGGAAATATCCCTGGCGGCGGGTAAAGTGGCCCGCGACAGCGGGCAGGCTAGACAGGCTTCCCGAACACGCCGCCGCGCCGAGCCACTAGCGTCGCCTGCGTACGATTGAGCACGCCCAATGTGCCCAGGATGGCCGACACGTGCGTCTTGACGGTCTTTTCCGTCATGTTCAGCTGTTCCGAGATTTCCTTGTTGCGCAGTCCGTCGCACATCAGGCGCAAGACCTCGCTCTGGCGCGGCGTCAGCGCGCGCAGCAAGGCGGCCTCATCCTGCGCGCCTGCGGGCAGCGTGGCCACGGGCGCGCCGGGATGGGGCAAAGCGTCGTTGACGGCTTCTAGCGCGGCGGCAAGCTCCTGGCAGCTGGCGGACTTGTTCAGGAAGCCCTGCGCGCCGGCGTCCATGGCGCGGCGCCTGTCCTCGGGGTCCTGCGAGGCGGACAGCACCAGGATGCGCAGCTGCGCCCGGCGCTGGCGCAAGCGCTTGAGCAGGTCCGCCCCGGACATGTCGGGCAGGTAGAAATCCATGATGACGTTCTGGATCGCCATGTGGCGGTCAAGCACCTCAAGCGCCTCCTGGCCGCTGGCGGCCGGATGAATCGTCAGGCCGGGCGCCGCGTAGTCCAGCGCCATCGCCAGCGCTTCGCGGAACATGGCGTGGTCGTCGATCAATAGCACTGCCGTCATTCGGCGTCTCCGGTGGATGGGTTGGCGCGCCTGGCGTGCAGCAGGGCCGTCACGTGCTCGCGCAGGGCCTGGACCTGCACCGGCTTGTGCAGCAGCGGGACGCCGCGGGCGGCGGCCTCGGCCAGCCGCGCCGGATCGGTGTCGCCGCTGACCAGCAAGGCGGGCAGGTCCGGGTCGTTGTATTCCTCTCGCAGCCTTTCGATCACGTGGATGCCGGTTTCGTGCTCGCGCAGCCGGTAATCGCTGACGATCAGCGAGGGGCGCTCGGCCAGCGGAAGCACGCGCTCGAACAACGCGTTGCCGCTGGTGGCGGCGATGACGCGGCAGCCCCAGCTTTCGAACAGCATGGACAGGCCCGCCAGATTCTGCGCGTCGTCGTCCACCAGCAGCGCCAGCGTACCGCGCAAGTCCTCGCCGGATGCGGGCGCCGGGGGCAATGTCGGGTCCGCCCCGGTCGCGGACAGGCTGGGCCCGGCGGAATCGGAGAACGGCGCCGTCAACATGAAGACGGTGCCGCGGCCGACTTCCGAGCGCAGCGCAAGTTCGTGCCCGAGCAGCCGGGCGGTGCGGCGCACGATGGCCAGGCCCAGGCCCAGCCCCTTGCCGCGGTCGCGCTCGGGATTGCCCAGTTGATGGAATTCCCAGAAGACCCGCTCTTGCTCTGGCTGCGGGATGCCGGGGCCGTTGTCCCAGACCTCGATGCGCAAGCGGTCCGCGACGCGCCGGCAGCCGATCAGGACGCGGCCGCCGGCGGTGTGCATGATGGCATTGCTGATCAGGTTGCGAAGGATGCGTTCCAGCAGCACGGGATCCGACCGCACGCTGGCCGCGCACGGACGCACGCGCAGCCGTATCCCCTTCTCGCCGGCTTGCGGGGCGTACTCGGCCCGCAGCTGGTCCAGCAGCGGCCTTATCCGGAACGTCTCGACACGCGGTTCGATGACGCCGGCATCCAGCCGCGACAGGTTCAGCAGCGCGTCGAACAGATGGCCCATCGCGGAAATCGCGCTGGCGATGTTGTCCACAAGATAGCGTCCATGCCGGGACAAGGGCTCATTCGTCAGCAGGCCCAGGAACAGGTTCACGGCATGCACGGGCTGGCGCAGGTCGTGGCTGGCAGCCGCCAGGAAGCGGGACTTCTCCAGGTCGCTGCGCTCGGCCGCGGTCTTTTCCTGGCGCACCTGGTCCAGCAGCGCCAGGTTTTCATAGCCCAGCCGCAAGGCGTCCAGGTGGGTGCGGTTCATGCGGTGAATGAAGGCCAGCGTCGCGACCAGGTACGCGAGCCCGCCCGTCACCAGCGCCAGGTGGATGGCGGAAGGCTGCGCCGCCAGCGCGATGAACATCGGCGCGAAGGCCGGCACCTCGAACGCGTACATCACCGGCAGCATCATGTAGTTCGAGTAGATGGCGCCCGTGCCCAGCCCGAACAGGATGACGATGAAGAACAGCTGGTATTCCAGGGGGACGAAGAACGTCCAGTAGGCGAAAGGCAGTCCCCACAGGATGCCCGAGCACAGGTTGCCGAGCAGCATGCGGCGCACCCAGCGCCGGGCCGCCGACGGATCGGCCCGGCTGCGGTCGTACGCGACCATGGCGGCCAGCCGCAGCCCGCCTGTGGCCAGCGTGGCGGTGATCCACAGCAGGATTTCCTGCCGGGGAAGCACGTCAAGCAGCGCGAACGCGGAAAAGCAGGCTGTGATCAGCGATCCGGCCAGCGCGAACGGGAAGCTGCGGCGCAGCGCGTCGACCTGCACCTGGCCGATGCGGGCCGCGTAGGACGGGCCTGGCGGCATGGAGGAAGAGGACGGACCGATAGGAGGCTGCCCCCGCTTACTTGCCGCGCCTGGCGCCGGGATTGGCCACGACCTGCGCCTGCTGCGCCTGCAGGGCGTCGATCTGGCGCTGCAGGTCGCGCAGCTGCTGACGCACGTCGTTTTGCTGGTCGGCGAGCGCGGTGGTTTCCTGGCGAGATTGCTCCTGGCGTGCCGCCACCTGCTGGTCCTGCTGCAAACGCAAGCTGCGGTCGGCCTGCAAGGTGCTGAGTTCGACGTTGCGGCTGGCCAGCAGCCTTTCGGTAAGCGCGTATTCCGCCTGCAGCTTGATCCGCTTGATTTCCACGTCGGCCAGGTCGGCGGATTGCGCGGCGAAAGCGCGGTACGTCGTTTCGGCCTGCTTGTCCGAGGTGGTCTTCAGGACCCGCCAGAAATCCTTTTGCTGGAACAAGGCAACGTAATACGTCAGGTCGTCCGGCTTGAACAGCAGGCTGGCGCCGTAGCTGCTGTTGTAGGTGGTGCGCAATTCCGACACCTGGCGGCCCTGGATCAATCCCTGCAATTCAGACACGGTGGACGAGGACCGCGCGGCAACCGCGGGCGAGATCTCGGGCTGCGCGATCGGCACAGCGGCCGCCTGGGTGCCCTCGACCTGTTTGACCGTGGCCCGGGGCGCTTCGGATGGCGCCATGGCGCAAGCGGCCAGGCCCGACAAGACCATACCCGACAGCGCAATGCGAGCAGCCGCAGGGACAAAATGGACGTTCATGCCTTCCCCAAAAATTCGTTGCGAAACTATAGCAACTATTACTGAGCGACGAGTTTCGTTTACATTCTCTTAAGTATGGCTTTCGCCTCTGCGAGAATTTGTTAATGCGCGGCACTCCGCCCTTTCAGCCGCCCCAGAAACACGGGCAGGGTTATCTTGCCTGGACCGCATGCAATCAGCAGCAGCAAATACGAAGACCAGAACAAGCGCTCCTGCAACGTGCCGATATTCGAAAGATTCCAGAGCCACGGACAAAGAAACAGCGCGGCGCAATGAGCCGCGAACAGCACAACGCTTGCCAGTTCGGGAGCCACGGCCAGAAGCAGGAAGATCGAAAACACCAGGTTCATGATCGTGAGCAGTCCCGTGGCCAGCGTTGACAACACGGACGCAAACACACCCTGTTGCTGCTGCTGGAATATATCGGCGGCGCTTGGCCAACCCGCCGGCGAATTGAACTCCAGCGCGATGAACTGGAAAGCCAGATAGGCGCGCAACAGCAAACCCGCAACGTGCGGCCACGCTTCGCGCGCGTCGCGCAGCAGTTCAAGGTTGAGAATCCCTTGGGGCGAAAAGCGCCTGGAACCGAGGTGTGGCGAACTGCGGCTGCTGGTATCTTGAACAGGCATAAAATCCGGAATCAAAGCCGATGGCGCGGCCGGTCGCGCCTGCAGCCGTGCCGATTCTCGGGACGACCGGACGCAGCCGTGCATGGCAAATCGCATTGCCGGACGCCAAAGGAAAAGTAAAAAAAATGTTTCGTGTCAGTCGGGCCGGTCGGACGCCATCAGGCTCATCGCGGATACGTCTTGCTCGCGCTCCCAGATCTCGGTCAGCAGCCGACGCCGCTTGGGCGATGCGAGCAGGAAATCATTCATCTGGGAAATGAACTTTCCCTGCCCTCTTTCGTTCAGGTGGGCGAACTTCAGTAAGGCGCGGTGAATCGCACCATTGTCATGCTTGTTCACAAGTGTCCCCAGCAGAAACTTTTGCGCGCGTAAGCCAGATCGCGACAAACCAGAATCAGGTCCGTTCGGAGCTTTCCGCGCGACGCGGCGGCTGAATTGATTCTTCACGGTGTTCCATACTGTGACCCAGTGTAAGGATGTGGTCTAAGCGTGACAATAGGACAAGTATCAAAAAGCATCGGTGTTACATATGCCGAACCGCAGGGTCATCCGGAACCCTCCGGCTCCTGCTGGCGGCTGGCAACGGCAAGCCCGGTTTCATAGGCAAAACGAAAAAGATCGGCATCCCTTTCTATGCTCAGTTTTCGCATTGCGCTGGTTTTCTGCGAGCTGACGGTTTGCTTGGTCCGGTTCAGTTGCTGCGCAATTTCATTGATCGAGATGCCCGAGACGTAAAGACGGACAACTTCCGTTTCACGCCGGGACAACTTTGGATTTCCGGCCTTTGCGGTGGAACTACTGTTGTCGGCGAGCTGATTTGCCGAGCGCAGCCTGGGGGACAGGTACGGCGCGCCCGCATAAACCGCGTGAATCGCGGAAATAAGATGCCCGATGTCGTCCACCTTGTTCAACACCGAATACACCCCGATCTTGTTCATTTCCTTGATGATGCCGAGATTGTCGATGGTGGTGAAGACAATGATCCGCAAGTCGGGGTACCGCCGGCGCAAGAAGGAAAGCATGCTCATGCCGTCGCCGAATTCGCCTCCGGGCATGACATAGTCGGTGATGAGGATGTCGCACGGCAAGCGCGACAGCTGGTCAACGATCTCGGTTGAATTCCGGGCCGTACCCACGACGTGCAGCGTGTGTATACCGGCCAGTTCATGCTTGACGCCAGCAATCAGCGTGGGATGGTCATCGGCGATGATCAAGTTTATTTTCATGTCGTGTCGGTACTGTCTGTGCTGATGGCGCTCATCCGCCGTTCTCCTGTAGCCATGTTCCCAGGCGGCCCGCCCGGTTGTATCCGCGCAAGATCGCCAGGTAGCCGTCATAGCGGCTGTTGACTTCATTCACGCGATTATTGTGGTGATCGCTTTCCGCGATCAGCACATCCAGCAGCGTTCTTCTTCCCAAGTGGTACCACTGTTCAAAGAAGGCCTTGCGCACGCGATCGGTTTCCGCGGTCAAGGACCGGTAAAGGTCCGCGCGGGCAAGGAATGTCCTGGCGTTTTCGTCCGCCGTGCGGATCTCGTACTCGAGATCCATGGTTTGCTGCGCTTTGCGCTGCCGTTCCGCCACGGCGCGCAGCGAAGCCGCGCTCTGCGCGGCGCGCATCGAACCGCCGCGAAACAGCGGCCAGCTGATAGTCACCATGGTTTGCCAGGACTGTTCGCGTCCCAGCGAATCCTTGGCGGTCGATTTGTTGACGACCCAGTCCAGCTGCGGCTTCTGCCCGGCCTTCAGCGCTTGCGCATTCAGTTCCGCGGCCTCGGCGGCGGCTTCGGCTTGCAGCAGGCTGGGATGTTCGCGTACCGCGACCAATAGCGCGTCCATGTTGGCAGGGACCATCGCCCAGTCGCGGTTGTCCGGCAGGTCGACGGCCTTTTCACCAATCAATTTGCGAAGCTGGATCTCGATATCGCGCATTCTTGCCGCGGCCGCGTCCCGGCTGGCTTCGGCCTCGAGCAGGCGGGCGCGAGCCTGGGTGAGCTCGCTGGCGCGACCCCGGTCGATCATCACGATCTCGTTCAGCATGTTCATCAGCGTGCTCATGCGGTCCACGTACTGCTGGCTGATCCTGACGATGCGGACGTTCTTTTCCCGCTCCGCAATATTGCTGGAGACGTCGAACGCCAGCGACTCCAGGTCCGCCAGGTATTTCTTGCTCGCCGCGGTGGCCAGCTGCCCCCGGCTCTCGATGACCTTGCTGACTCGCCCCCAATCGAAGACGTTGGTCGTCATGTTCAGCGAAACGCCCTGGCGCGAAGCGTAGGTGTCGGACCCTCCCCCCAGCGTGGCGGCGCGCGAGTTGGCGCCCAGGTCGATCTGGGGCCAGCGCTGGCCCTTGGCCTCGCTCACGTCCTCTTCGGCGGCGGCCCATTCCGCCTGGGCCTGCTGCAGCAGCGGGCTGCGCATCACGGCTTGCTGCAAGGCTTGCGAAATCGCGTTGCGAATCTGCGGCTCCGGCACGGCGCCTGCGGACGCCTGGCCGTCCACATCCCGTTCTTCGGCAAGCCACTGTGAAAAATGCCCGCCTCGCGTCGGCGCATTGTTCGTGGGCACACCCGGGTCGGCCTCGGCCGCCGCGGCCGCCGCATTCAAGAAAGACGACTCAGGGTTCGAGGCCGTCCGGGATTGCCCGGCGGTGGCTGACGCGGCTGATGCTTGCACGCCCTCTTCGACCGCAACCGGGATGCCGGGCGGGGATTCGGGGGCTTCGGGGGCTTCGGGCGGCCAGCCAGCTATCTGAAGATCAGTGCCGGAGGGCTGGACGAACTCGGCGCGAGAAACAGGAAGATGCCAGGTCTTGACGCTTTCGCCGCGAGGTTCGGCAGGAGGCGAAACCCGTGCAGGCCGCTCCGGCGGCGCGGAAGGGAGCGGTTCCGGGCGCGGTTCCAGAAGGATAGTCGGAACTGGCGCGTGGCTTGGCTTCGGCATCGACACGACGTCGGCGCGCGCTGGCGCCGCCTCAAGCTGGATGGTGACGGCGGCCGGCGCTTCCCGCACCGGCGCCGGCAATGGCAGGGCTGCGGGTGGCGGCGTAACGGCGGGCACCGGCAACGGCGCGGCGGCAGGTGCAGGCAACGGCGCGGCGGGCGCAGGCAACGGCGCGGTGGACGCGGGCTGCGGCATGGCGACAGGCGCCGGACCGGCAGGCATCGAGCCGCGATGGGCCTCCGGCCGCAATTCCACGACCCGCGGCGCCGGCGCCGTGTCGGCGGGTAGGGTTTCAGGCGCTGCCGCGGAAGGCCGGGGCGCAACCCCGCCCCATTCCATCAAAGGGTTATGGGACAGCAGCCCTTGCGCGCGAACCGGGGCGAACGTGAGGCAAAGGCCACAGGCCAGCGACAGCGACACCGCATGGCGGGACCATTCAAGAGACGAACGCTCCCCAGACGTGCTTCTTCTGTACAGCAAATGCATGGTTTCTTATCTTTCCCGGAATGCTTCTTGCGCCTTGAAGACCGGCTTGAGCAAGTAATCAAGAATGGTCTTTTCTCCCGTGCGGATTTCCACCGTGGCCGTCATGCCGGGAATGATGGGCAGCTTCTTTCCAGCGGCCTCAAGCCAGCTCGTGTCCGTCAGGACTTGCACGCGGTAATAGATCGCGTCTGGCCGCCCCGCCGCCATCTTCTTGTCGTCCTGGAGCGTGTCCGGGCTGATGTGCACGACTTCGCCGCTCAAGCCGCCATAGATGCCGTAGTCGTACGCGGACACCTTGACCTTGGCCGGCAGGCCCGGCCGCAGGAACGCGACGTCCTGCGGCTTGATCTGGCCTTCGACAATCAACTGGTCTTCCAGCGGCACGATTTCCATGATGTCGTCGCCGGGCTGGATGACGCCGCCTATGGTGCTGATGCGCACGTTCTTCACGGTGCCGTACACGGGGGCAACGAGCGTGGTCCGTTCGACGATGTCCTTGCGGCCCACCAGGTTCTCGGTGATCTGGGCGACTTCGAGCTCTACCTTGACGAGTTCGGCATTGGCCTCGCCCTGGTACTTGTTGCGCCGTTCGACCATCTGCACCTGGAGGTCGTTGGCTTGCCGCTGCATGCGCAGGATTTCAACCTCGGACATCAGCCCGCGCTTGGCCAGCGGTTCGGCCAGGGCGGTTTCGCGCATGATCAAGGCATGGCTGCGCTGCAGCGCGTTCAGGCTGTCTTCCAGCGCCTGCCTGCGCGACATATAGGCGTTGGTCTCTTGCTCCACGACATTCGGGTGCTGCTTGACCTCCTCGGGAAAGACTAGAGGCTGCCCGTAGGATTCCGCATTCAACCTGGCCATCATCGCCTTCAGGCCAACCTGCTTGGTGTACAGCTCTTTGTAGGTAGCCTGGGCCCGCGTGGGGTCGATCCTGGCCAGGACCCGGCCCTTTTCCACGATATCGCCTTCGCGCACCAGGAGCTCGGACAGGATGCCGCCTTCCAGGCTTTCGATGACCTGTTCCCGGCTCTTGGAAATGATCTTGCCTTCGCCTTGGGTGATTTCCTCCACCCGGGCGTACTTGGCCCAGGCCAGGCCCGCAACCAGCAAGGCGGCAAACAGGTACAGGATGGCCTTCGAGCCGGGAGTGGTCTGCGTCAGCAGGGATTCGCGCAGATCGCTCATGAAGGCGGCGTCGCCGCGCTGCAAAGGGGCGGAACCGGCGCGCGCTGGCGCGCGCCGCAGGAAGTTCAACATGGAAGGCTCCGTCAGGCCGCCTGGGCGGCAATGGATTGCGCTGCGGCGCCGGCAGGTTTCTCTTCCGGCGCGGCCGGCGGTTGCGTCGTGGGCCGAGGCTTGCCGGGGCTGGCGGCAGCCCGGTTCTCATTGGCATTCAACGAAGCGATGACCTTGTCCTTCGGACCGTCGGCCACCAGCCTGCCCTCGTCCACGATCATGATCCGGTCCACCAGGCTGAGCAGCGACATCCGGTGCGTGACCAGGATCACGGTCTGGCCCTGCGTGGCGCGCGCCAGATGCGACATGAACAGCGTTTCCGTCTGCGTGTCCATGGCGCTGGTGGGTTCGTCCAGCAAAATGAGCTGCGGGCTCGCCAGCAGCGTGCGGGCCAGCGAAACAAGCTGCCGCTGGCCGCCCGACAGCCCTTCGCCGCGTTCGCCGATGGGAAGGTTGATGCCCATGGGATGCTTGCGCGCCACCTCGTCCAGGCCCGTCAGCCGCAACACGCGCAGGAACGCTTCGGCCGAGGCATCCGGACGGCCGATCATGATGTTCTCGCGCAAGGTGCCGAAAAACAGCCTGGCCTCTTGCCCGACGTACCCCACGGCGCGCCGCCAATCCGCGGGATCGATCTGCGTCACGTCGATGCCGTCTATCAGCATCTGGCCGCCGGTCGGCTGGTACAGCCGGGCCATGATGCGCAGCAAGGTCGACTTGCCGCTGCCGATCCGGCCCAGGATGGCAACGCGTTCGCCTGGCGCGACGGACAGGTTGATGCCTTGCAGCACCGGCGGATTGGGCTTGCCCGCAGGCGCGGGATACTCGAACTTCACGCCCTTGAGCGTCAACTGGCCGCTCAGCGCGGGCTGCGGCAGGTATTGCTTGCCCACTTCGCGGTCCAGCGGCAGGGCCATCAGCTTGTTCAGCGAGCTCATGGCGGCCTTGGCCTGCTGGAATCGCACCGCCAGGCCCACGACCTGCCCCAGCGGCGCCGTCGCGCGCCCGGCCAGCATCACGGTGGCGATCAGCGCGCCCTGCGACAAGTCGCCGGCGCCGATCAAATAGACGCCGAAGACGACAATGGCGACGGTTTGAACCTGCTGCAGGAACGTGACCATGTTCATGGCCATGCTGGACAGCTGGCGAGACTTCATCGAGGTGCTCGCGGCGGCCGCGCTGAAGGCTTCCCAGCGCCGGGTCATATAGGCTTCGCCGCTGACGGCCTTGAGCGTTTCCATCCCTTCCACGGACTCCAGCAGCACCCCCTGCTTGAGCGAGGATTCGCGCAGGTTCTCGCGCATGGTGCGCGCCAGCGGCCATTGGATCCCGACGCTGATCAGGACAATACAGGGAATCATCAGCAGCGGAATCCAGCCCAGCGGCCCACCCACGGCGAAGATCACGCCGACAAACAGCAGCACGAACGGAAGGTCCGACACCGCGGACAGCGTGGCCGACGCGAAGAAATCCCGCACCGATTCGAATTCCCGCAATTGGTTGGCGAACGCGCCCGGCGAGGCCGGCTTGTGCTCCATCTGGATGGCCAGCGCCTGCCGGAACAGCACCGAGCCCATCACCAGGTCGGCCTTCTTGCCCGCCACGTCCAGCAGGTGCGCCCGGACATATCGCGCAACTCCTTCGAAGACCATGGCGACCGCCACGCCGATGGCCAGCGACCACAGGGTGACGTAGGCCTGGTTGGGCACCACCCGGTCGTACACGTTCATCGTGAAGAAAATGCTGGCCAGCGCCAGGACGTTCACCAGCACCGCGCCGATCGCGGCGCTGCGGTAGTAGCGGCGGTATCGCCACAGCGTCGAGAACAGCCAGTGGCCGGCGGCGCGCGGCGTCTCGTCGCCGGCCCGCGTATCGATGTGGGCCGCTGGCTTGGCCAGGATCGCATGGCCCGCATACCACGTGTCGAGCTCATCATGCGCGACCTGCACCGGCTTCATGCCGATGTCCGGCATGATGACCTGGTACACGAGCTTCTTGTTCTCGTCCCTGCCATAGCCCATCAGAATGGCGGCGCCCTTGTCCTTGCGCAGCAGGATCAGGGGCATGACATAGGGGGAGAAATCGTTGGCGCGGCGGCGCACCAGGCCGCTCGTCAGCCCGGCATTGGTCATGGCCGCCATGGCAAGCGAAGGGCTGAGCAGCGTGCCCTTGGGCAGGCCGGCGCACAGGGCTTCGGGGCTGCGGCGGATACCGTGCGTCGCGCACATCCACTGCGTGGCCTGCAGCAAGGTATCGACAACGCGGGTGGGCGGCGGCAGCTCAGCGGAGGAATTCTCTGGTGCAGCGGCGAGACTCTCCGACGACATGGGAACTCCTAAAAGTGGAAGGCAAGGTGGGTTTATCGGATCGCGCCAAGCACTGTAGAGTCCCCAAGACGCCGGGTGTGTCTGAAAAATCCGAATCTCAGCCGTTTTGCGTGGGACAAGTACGAAAAAAGCCTGCGCCGGGGCGTGAGCACGCCCACGCCCCGGGTGGCTTACATCAGGCCGACGGCCTCTTGCTCCTCGATCGGCATGCGCAGGCTTGCGGCCGCATCGCGGTGGGCGTCCGCCGCGGCGGTCTCCACCGGCGCGTCGACCTGCGCGATCCAGTCATCCAGCGCGGCTTGCGCGGCCTCGCCATCAGGCTTATCCGCGACCGCCTGGACCTCCTCATCGTCAAGCAGCAGGTCCGTCTGCCCGTCGGCAAGCAGATCCTCGATGCGCAGACCCAGCGTGCTGTCCGCCTGTTCCGGATCGGCCGCATCGAGGGCCGCCTGGACGAGATTCCCGTTCGCATCGACCACGCTGGTATAGACATCCCCGTTGAAATCGGCCCGGTCGTAGAGCGGATCGGAATGCACCCAGCTGACCCGGTACCCGCCATCGTCCAGCGCCATCACGGTCGGCATCAGGTCGGGCGAGCTCGCCGTATTGGCCGAGATGAGGGTCTCCCCTCCCACCCTGTTGCCCGCGGCGTCGAACGTCTGCCCATAGATATCCGCCGTATTGAAGCCCGTGGAACGGGCCCAGACAACGGCATAGCCGCCCGTTTCCAATGCAACCACGTCAAGCTGCACGCTCAGCCGGTCAAAGGAGACGCCGTTGACGCCGTCCGTCGACGTATTGACCATGGCCTCGGGCCCAGAGCGCGGAACGAGGGCGCTGCCGTTCCAGTCGAACGTCCTCGAATAAACGTTGAACTCGTCCATCGAACCCGGGGCCGGGGTGCCCGGGGCCCCGCCCGCCGTGTGGTTGGACGCCCACACGGCCACGTAGCCCCCGCCCTTGAGCCCGATCATCTGAACGCCGATCTGGAAGCCCGACGTTTGGGTGTTCAGCAGCTGGGCGCTTCCGATCGCCGCTCCCGTCGAAAATTTCCTCGCATGGAACACCACATCTGGGACTCCTCCAAGACCGCTTCGCCCCTGCACGACGCCAAACGAGTCGGCATCAAGCGCGACCGCGCCGAAACTGTCCGTGCCAGTCTTGTCGCTTATCGCCCCGCTCGGAAGATACGGGTAGTAGTCCACATACCCGCCAGAGAAATTGTCTCCGAGTACCCACGCCACCGCATCGATAGGTGACCCATCGGCCGCGAACCGCTGGAAGTGCTGCCTCATGGGAATGCCGGCGCCGATATGATCCCCAGGATTGATCGAGCCGCCGGTATAGAGCAGGACGAAGGAGCCATCGCCCATCGTCACCAGCTTGGGCGTCAACTCGACACTTGAGCGCCGGTTGACCGCGAGGTCCTCGATGAAGTTGCCCGAGGCGTCAAAACTCGAGAGATACACCTTCTGGCCGCCCCCATTGCTCAGCTTCGCGTCGCCGCCATTGGTCGCGTAGGCAACCATGAAAGACCCGTCAGGCTTGAAGCTGACGTCGTAGTTGGCGACATACTGCTGTCCCTTTTCCGCCGAATAGCCGATGTAGCGGTCGCCTGCCGCCGCGCCCTGGGCAATCGCCGCCCGCTCGCCCAGCGCCTTGCCATCGGCGGAGAAATGCTGCGCATACAGCCGGTAGTCAAACACCTGGCCTTCGTCCGACGCATAGAACATCCAGTAGCTGCCATCGGCCATGGAATACGTCTTTGCCGCAGCCTGGTCGCCAAACCCGTCGATGGCGAGAGCCGGGTCGCGGTTCACATCGATCAGGAACTGGCGCGACATCTCAAGCCCGGCGCCATTGCCGTCGACGAGCACGGCCGTATAGCTGTGTTTGCCCGCGGCCACGTCCTCCAGCTGGAAACGCCAATCCCTGCCCGTGACCGTCGCTGTCCCGACGAGCCGGCCGTCTTCGTAGATGTCAACCCGCTGCCCGGCCTGGAGGCTGTCCGCCAGCGAACCCTTCAGCAGCGGCGAGGCGTCGTCGGTCTTGGCGCCGTTGCCCAGGACGCCATGCACGGCGCCGGCATCGTCCTCGAAGGACTCGATCTTCAGCGAGGACGTCTTGCCCAGGTGCAGGGTCTCGGCGAGGGTATGCCTGTCTCCATCGGCGTCGACCACCTCGAAGGTCACCGCAACCGGAAGGTCCGGCAACGGACCGTCGCTTTCGACCTTGAAGTTTCCGTCCGCTGCAATCTGCATCGACAGTCCTGGCTCGATCTGGATGGTCACCGGCGACGCGCCAAGCACATACTCCGTTCCGCCCACGGTCACCTTCAGCAGCTTGAACCCACCGTCGCCCCCAAGCGCGATGGTCTGCTGATAGCCGAGGCTGCCGTCCGCGCCAAAGAGATTTCCCTCGACCGCGACCGTGTTCTTCAACGCCGCGGCCAGGTCGGCCGGGTCGGCGACGCTGAGGTACTCGTCGCCCGGGCCCAGGGCCGCCTTGATGTACTCCGAAGCCGAGGCGGCGGCCTCGTGGATGCCGACGCCGTAGACGTCGACCAAATCCTTGTACCGTCCGTTGACGAAATCGATCCAGCCTTGAGGCACGACGCCGCTATTCGGTTCGCCATCCGTCAGGAAATAGACTTTCTGTTCCCAGCCCGGCCGCACATCGAAGGAATGGCGGATCAACCTCTGGGCCTCGGTCAATGCGGCGTCATAATTGGTAGTGGCTTGCGGATCCAGATACGTGATCGTCCGGAGCCATGCCTTGGCCTCCTCGAAGGAAGCAAAGCTCCGGCTGTACTCCACGGTCCAGCTGAAGACGACGATATCGACATTGAACGCCGTCCCCGCCGCATACACATCGGCATACTTGTCAAGGAGTTCATGGACGGCCTTGATCTGGACGTCCCATTTGGTCTGCATGCCTTGCGGCGTGTTCCCCATATTAAGCATCGACCCCGATTTGTCCAGCACGAGCGTGAGGTTCACGCCCGCCACCGGCGCCTCGATATCGCCGATGAGGAACTCGCCGGGCGAGGCGCGCAATTCGTCGTTGACGACCTCGATCCGGCCCGTTTCCGACACCGACTTTCCATTGGCGTCCCTGGCGGTGATGGTCAGGTCGTTGCGAACAGTCTCCCCGGCAGCGCCGCCGCTGGTGTCGTGCGCCTTCGGCGTGTCCAGCGTATAGGTGTAGCTGTACTTGCCGTCGCCATGGCTGGCGATCGCCAGCGTGTCGCCGCCCAGCTTGTAGGCCGGATTTCTTGCAAGCTCGCCCACGCTGACGGTTCTTTCCTCGCCGCCGAGCCTGAACGTGACCTCGGTCACGTCGCCGCCAAGCGTGAAGTCGCCGCCTGCAATCCGGTCGCTTGTCGTGCTGCCGTCATTGGCGGCCCAGTCGATGCCCGTGCCGTTCGCGAGAGCCGCCTCATGCACGGCCGTGTCGGTCGCGGCGAGCGTGAGCATATCCTCGCGGATCAGCGTGGCCGGGTCGGATATCCCGCCCTTGTTGCCAACCGCGTCGATCACGCGGGCGGTGTACGTGTAGCTGCCGGTGCCCAGGCCATCGTCCTGGAACTCCCAGTCCTCGCCATTGACGACGGCGTCTCCAAGATACGCGCCGTCGCGATAGACCGCCACGCGGTCGCCGGCATCGAGGCCCTGGCTGAGCGTGCCCTTCAGCTTGGGCGAGGTGTCGTCCGTGGACGGCGCCGCCGCAAAGGTGAAATCGCCCTGCGAAACGCCGCTATCGTCGAAATAGCCGTCGACCGAAGCCACCGCCCCAGGCGGCGTCAGGTCTATGGTCAGCGTGAAATTCCAGCTGCTGCTTCCGCCATCCAGGTCGGAGGAAGTCGCCGTGTAGACGTGCGTTCCTTCATCCTGCTCCGGCGGGGTGTAGCTCCAGTTGCCGTTCTCGTCCGCCATGGCAGACCCCAGCACCGTCGAGCCCTCGGAGATCGTCACCAGTTTGTAGGGCAGCGCCCGCCCGACCAGGGTGGGCGTCGTATCGTCGGTCGCGCCGTGGTTGGCGACCGGGCCGGTGACCAGGCCATAGTCGTCGATGGCCTTCTCGATCGTGACGCTGAAGGTGCCGAACCGCAAGGTCTTGGCAATCGTTGCGGTGTCGCCGTCGGCGTCGCGCAGTTCGAAAGTCATCGGCACCGTGAAATTAGCGGCGCCGCTCGGAAGCGTCAGCTTGAACGTCCCGTCCTTGAAGATCTCCATCGAGCCCCCGTCCTGGAGCGCCACGGAGACGCTGTCGCTTGCCCCGAACGCGTAGGCCGTCGAGCCCACCCGCACCGAGCCCAGGATGAAGCCGCCGTCGGCGCCCAGGACGACGCTCTGGTGTTCGCCGATCGGGTTGGGCGAATCGAACAGATTGCCTTCCGTGACGACGGTGCTGCCCAGGATGGCCGCCAGCGCGCCGTCATTGGTGACCGCGTAGTACTTGTCGCCGGCATCATTCGGATTGAGCACCTTCTGCACCGCATCGTGGCGCTGGCCGGATTCGAAGCCTATCCCGTAGACATCGATGATGTCCGTGTTGGCGCCGCTGATGAAATCCTTCCAGCTCTGCGGCGTTTCCAGCATGGCGGGGGTCATCTGGCCCGAGCCAGGACTGCCGTCGGAGATGAAATAGACCTTCTGGTTCCAATCCGGATGCAGGTCCATCGACTTCTGGACGGCATCCTGGATCAGGTTCACCCCGTCGGTCCAGTTGGGATTGAACGCCGAGGTTCCGGCGCTCAACGCCTGGTCGATCCAGGCCTTGGCCGCGTCCAGGGAGTCCACGGTCTTGGTCTTCAGCAAAGGCTGGCCGCTGCCGTCCCAGCAGAACAGCGTGAACGTCAACGGCGTTCCGGGCGCGTAGGCATTCCCATAGCTGTCGAGCATGCCCTTCAAGCCCGCCCTCAGCTCCGGGAAATGGCTCGCCATGGAGTTGGAGTAGTCGACCGCGACGGTGATGTTGACGCCGGGAACTTCCGCCTTGGCGACATAGAAGTCGTCCGGCGAAGCCTGGATCTCGTCGTTGACGACCTCGATCCTGCCGGTCTCCGACACCGACTTGCCGTTGGCGTCGGAAGCCTTGATCGTCAGGTCGTTGCCGATTTTCTCGCCGACCGCGCCGCCGCTGGTGTCGTGGCTCTTTGGCGTGTTCAGCGTGTACGTATAGCTGTATTTTCCGTTGCCGTGGCTGGTGATCGCCAGCGTGTCGCCGCCCAGCGTATAAGTCGGGTTGCCGGCCAGAGCCGAAACCGGCACGTCGATAGCCTCGCCGCCCAGCGTGAACTTGACATCGGTCACGGTGCCGCCGAGCGTAAACCCGCCCCCCGCCGTCGAATCGGACGTGGAGCTGCCGTTCTTGAAAAGCCAGTCGGCACCCGTCCCGCCTTGCAGGGCAGCCTCGTGCGCGACCGTATCGGCCGCATGCAGCGTAAGCATCTCCTCGCGGACCAGCGTCGCCGGATCGGAGTCGGCGCCTTCGTTGCCTGCCGCGTCGATCACGCGGGCCGTGTAGACGTAGCGGCCATCGCCCAGCCCGGCGTCCTGGTATTTCCACGTCGTGCCGGCGACGTCGGCAAGGCCCAGGTACTCGCCGTCGCGATAGATCGCGACGCGCTCGCCGTTGCCCAGCGCCGGATCGAGGGTTCCCTTGAGCAGCGGCGACTTGTCGTCGGTGGACGGCGCCGCCCCGAAGCTGAACTCGCCCTGCGACTCGCCGGCGTCGTCGACGTACGTCGTGATCGATACCGTATGGGCCGGTTTCGTGAGGTCGATGACAATGTCTTGCGACGTCGCGGGGCCGACCTCTCCCTTGGTGTTGACGACGCGGGCCTGCAGCGTGCGCTCGCCTTCGGCCAGGGCGCGGGCGGTGTTGTCATGCACCCAGTGGTTGCCAACCTGGACAGCATTGGACCAGCTTGCGCCGTTGTCCATCGAGATCTGCACCACTTCGCCCGGGTTCAACGCCCGGTCGACCTCGACCCGGACCAGCAGCGTACTGTCGCTGGTGATGTAGTCGGTGGCGGAGCTCCCCGTGTCGTCGGTGATGCCCACGAAGGCGACCTTCGCGGTCGGCACGGGAATCGTGTCGACGACGATCGTGTACGACTTCGACGACAGGCCCGTATTGCCCACGAAGTCCGACGCCCGGGCGGAGAACTTGTATTCGCCATCGGGCAGCGGGTACATCGGCTTCCAGCTCCACGCGCCGGTGCGCACGTCCGAGGTGATGCTGGCCACCGGCACGCCGAAGTTGTAGATCGTGACCAGGGAATTGGGCTCGCTCTTGCCGCTGAGGGTCGGGGTGTTGTCCTTGGTCGACCCGCCGTTCGGAACCTGGTCGCCTTGGGGGTTCAGCAGATTTTCGCTGACCGACGCAATCGACGTGCTGCCCGGGGCGATCGTGTCGACGATGAAGATGAAGCTGGACGACGGCGGCGCTCCCGACCCCGCATCGCGGGCCGACAGGATGTGGCCGCCCTCGGAAAAGGGGATCTCGGGCGCGAAGGACCAGGTTCCATCCGCGCCGACCGTCACGCTGCCGATCACTGCGCTGCCATCCAGGATGTTCAGCTGCGCGCCGGCCGGGCCGGTGCCGAAGATAGCCGGCAGGTTGTCGTCGATGATCGCGTTGGCGCCCAGCTCGCGCACCTCGCCGCTGGTGCTGACGTCGTCGACGATATGCGTGACCGCAATCGGAAGATCGTCGAACGCGGGCGCGGCGGCGGACGCGACCTGCGCATCCCCGCTGGCCGGCAAGGCCGTGGCCATCGCCATCGCGGGCTGCGCTTGCGTGGCGGCGGATTGGACAGCGTCGGACGCTTCGCCCGGCACGGCGGCCGGATTGGCTTGCGCCGTGTCCTGGGCATGCACCGACTGCTTGATATGGTGCAGCGCCACGGCCTCCTGCTGCTGGTGCCAGAAGCCAAGGCGCTCCGCCGCGAGCATTGCCGGACCTTGCGGCGAGGCGCCGTCGGCGCCCAGCAACCGCTGATAGGCGCCCTCGCCATCCATGCCGTAGACCTCGCCCTGCATGGCGTAGAAATCCTCGACGATGACGACCGGTTTTTCCCAGCCCGCCGACCGCAGGCTCACGTACAGGTCGTTGCCCGCGCGCGCGGCCGTCAGGTCCTCCGGCAGGGCCGTGCCGGCGGCTTCGGTAAACAGGTACTGTCCGCCCTCGAAGGCCGGAACCCGCAGCGTATCTTTCAGCGCATGCAGGGGTTGGAGCTGGAAGCTGCGCTTGTCGGACAGCACCGCGAAGTTGGGGTTCCAATTCGTTTTCTTCACTTCGGTTCCTTGCAGGTAGGATTGCGTCGAGCGATCACGTACGAAAAACACCGGCTGGCAACCAGCCGGTGTTTTTCCAGAGCGAAGTACGGGGACATCGGTTGCCCACAAGCGCGGCGCCCGGGCGCAAGGCAACGCGCTCGCGCGTCGGCTGGCCGTTCAGGGCGGGCCCGGGAATGTGCCCATTGCCCGCATTTACTGGATCGCACCGGGTACTGTAGAGCCCCCGAGACGCCAAGCCTGTCTGAAAAATCCGAACTTGATATGGACTACTCCAGACGGCGGGAAGAACAGCCGGCATCGGGGCGCGGGCAAGCCCACGCCCCGCTCGGCTTACACCAAACCGACGGTCTCTTCCTCAGCCGCCGTCCGCAGGCTTGCCGCCGCATCGCGGTAGACATTGGCCGCAGTGCTATCCACAGGCGAGTCGACCTGCGCGATCCAGTCATCCAGCGCGGCTTGCGCGGCCTCGTCGCCAGGTCCATCCACGACCGCCTGGGCCTCCTCATCGTCAAGCAGCAGGTCCATCTGCCCGACTGCAAGCAGATCCTCGATGCGAAGCGCCGGCATGCCGTCTACCTGTTCCGGATCGGCCTCATCCAGGGCCGCTTGGACGAGATTCCCGTTCGCATCGACGACGCTGGTATAGACATCCCCCTTGAAATCGGTCCGGTCATAGAGCGGATCGGAATGCACCCAGCTGACCCGGTACCCGCCATCGTCCAGTCCCGCCACGGTCGGCATCAGGTCGGGCGAGGTATCCGTGTTGGCCGAGATGAGGGTCTCCCCTCCCACCCTGTTGCCCGCCGCGTCGAACGCCTGCCCATAGATATCCGCCGTGTTAAAGCCCGTGGAACGGGCCCAGACGACGGCATAGCCGCCTGTCGCCAATGCGGCCGCGCCTAGCTGCACGCTCAGCACGTCGAAGGAGACGCCGTTGACGCCCTCCGTCGACGTATTGACCATGGCCTCGGGTCCAGAGCGCGGAACCAGGGTGCTGCCGTTCCAGTCGAACGCCCGCGAATAGACGTTGAACTCGTCCATCGAGCCCACCGGCCCGCCCGCCGTGTGGTTGGAAGCCCACACGGCCACGTAGCCTCCGCCCTTGAGCTCGATCATCTGCGCGCCGATCTGGAAGCCGGCGGCCTGGGTGTTCAGTTGCAAGGGGCTCCCGATCGTCCCTCCGGTCGCAAAGCTCATCGCCTGGAAATACACGTCAGCCGGCTCGCCTCGTCCGAACACGACGCCGAACGAGCCGGCATCAAGCGCGACCGCGCCAAAACCGTCCGTACCCGCCTTGGCGCTTGCCGCGCCGCTGGGAAGCGAGGCGTTGTAGTCTCGATACCCGCCAAGATTCCCGCCGAGTTGCTGCGCGTTCGCATCGACAGGCGATCCATCGGCCCGGAACCGCTGGAAGTACGGCATCGCGGACGCACCGGGCGAGCCGGCATCCATCGAGCCGCCGCTGTAAAGCAGGACGAAGGAGCCATCGTCCATCGTCACCAGCTTGGGCGTCATTGCGACAGTCGTGGCCCCCCAGCCGCGAGATCCTTGATGAAATCGCCCGTGGCGTCAAAGCTCGAAAGATACAGTTTCCCGCCGGTCCCGTTGGCCAGGTCAGCGTCGCCGCCGTTGGTCGCGTACGCAACCATGAAGGACCCGTCAGGCTTGAAGCTGACGTCGTAGTTGGCGACATACTGCTGGCCCTTTTCCCCGGAATAGCCGATGTAGCGGTCGCCGGCCGCCGCCCCTTGGGCAATCGCCACCGGCTCGCCGAGCGCCTTGCCGTCGGCGGAGAAATGCCGCGCATACAGCCGGTAGTCAAGCAGCTTGCCTTCGTCCGAGGCATAGAACACCCAATGGCTGCCATCGGCCATGGCGTACGTCTTCGCCGCGGCCTGGTCGCCAATACCGTCGATGGCGAGTTGCGGGTCGCGGTTTACGTCGATCAGGAACTGGCGCGACATTTCAAGTCCGTCGCCATTGCCGTCGACGAGCACGGCCGTATAGCTGTGCTTGCCCGCGGCTACGTCCTCCAGCTGGAAACTCCAATCCCTGCCGATGACCGTGGCCGTCCCGACGAGCCGGCCATCTTCGTGGATGTCGACCCGCTGCCCGGCCTGGAGGCTGTTGGCCAGCGAGCCCTTCAGCAGCGGCGAGACGTCGTCGGTCTTGCCGCCGTTGCCCAGGACGCCGCGCTCGACGCCGGCCTCGTCCACGAAAGCCTCGATCTTCAACGTGGAAGTCTTGCCCAGGTGCAGGATCTCCCCAAGGGTAAGCCTGTCTCCGTCGCCATCCACCACGTCGAAGGTCATCGCAACCGGAAGATCCGGCAGCGGACCGTCGCTGTCGACCTTGAAGCTTCCGTCGGCGGCGATCTGGATCGACAGTCCTGGCTGGATGACGATGGTGACCGGCGTGGCGCCAAACACATGCTCGGATCCGCCTACCGTCACCTTCAGCAGCGTAAATCCGCCATCGCCGCCAAGCGCAATGCTCTGCCGATAGCCGAGCCCGACGTCCGCTCCAAAGAGATTCCCCTCGATAGCGACCGTATTCTTCAACGCCTCGGCCAGGTCGGCCGGATCGGCGATGCTGAGGTATTTGTCGCCCGGGCCCAGGGCCTGCTTGATGTACTGCGAAGCCGCGGTGGCTCCGGCGTCGATACCGACGCCGTAAACCTCAAGGAGATCCTTGTAGGGCCCCTTGACGAAGTTGACCCAGGCTTGAGGCACCTCGCCTTCATTCGGCTCGCCATCCGTCAGGAAATAGACCTTCTGTTCCCAGCCCGGCAGCACATCGAAGGACTGCCGGATCAGTTTCTGCGCCTCGGTCAAGGCGGCGTGGTAATTGGTAGTGGAGAGAAAGTCCGGGCGCCCGACCGTCTGGAGCCAGCTCTTGGCCTGCTCGACGGAACTAAAGCCCTGGCTGTAGTCCACGCCTGTACTGAAGACGACAAAATCGATATGGAACGCCGTTCCCGACGCATACGTGTCGGCGTACTTATCAAGGAGATCGTGGATCGCCTTGATCTGGATGTCCCATTTGGTCTGCATGCCTTGCGGCGTGTTCGTCGTCCCTTCCATCGACGCCGATCTGTCCAGCACGAGCGTGAGGTTCACGCCCGCCACCGGCGCCCGGGAATCGCCGACGAGGAACGCTCCAGGCGACGCGCGCAATTCGTCGTTGACGATCTCGACCCGGCCCGTTTCCGACACCGACTTTCCATTGGCGTCCCTGGCGGTGATGGCCAGGTCGTTGCGGACCGTCTCGCCGACGGCGCCGCCGCTGGTATCGTGCGCCTTCGGCGTGTCCAGCGTGTACGTATAGCTGTATTTTCCGTCGCCGTGGCTGGTGATCTCCAGCGTGTCGCCGGCCAGCTTGTAGGCCGGATTTCTCGCAAGCTCGCCCACGCTGACGGTTCTTTCCTCGCCGCCGAGCCTGAACGCGACCTCGGTCACGGTGCCGCCAAGCGTAAAGTCGCCGCCCGCCGTCCGATCGCTTGTCGTGCTGCCGTCATTGGCGGCCCAGTCGATGCCGGTTCCGTTCACGAGGGCCGCCTCATGCACGGCCGTGTCGGTCGCGGCGAGCGTGAGCATATCCTCGCGGACCAGCGTCGCCGGATCGGAGTCGTCGCCTTCGTTGCCAGCCGCGTCGATCACGCGGGCCGTGTAGACGTAGCGGCCGTCGCCCAGCCCTGCGTCCTGGTATTTCCACGTCGTACCAGTGACGTCGGCAAAGCCCAGGTGCTCGCCGTCGCGGTAGATCGCGACGCGCTCGCCGTTGCCCAGCGCCGGATCGAGGGTTCCCTTGAGCAGCGGCGACTTGTCGTCGGTGGACGGCGCCGCCCCGAAGCTGAACTCGCCCTGCGACTCGCCGGCGTCATCGACGTACGTCGTGATCGATACCGAATGAGCCGGTTTCGCGAGATCGATGACGATGTCTTGCGACGTAGCGGGGCCAGCCTCTCCCTTGGTGTTGACGACGCGGGCCTGCAGCGTGCGCTCGCCTTCGGCCAGGGCGCGGGCGGTGTTGTCATGCACCCAGTGGTTGCCAAACTGGACAGCATTGGACCAGCTTGCGCCGTTGTCCATCGAGACCTGCACCGCTTCGCCCGGGTTCAGCGCCCGGTCGACCTCGACCCGGACCAGCAGCGTATTGTCGCTGGTGATGTAGTCGGTGGCGGAGCTCCCCGTGTCGTCGGTGATGCCCACGAAGGCGATCCTCGCGGTCGGCACGGGAATCGTGTCGACGATGATCGTGTACGACTTCGATGACAGGCCCGTATTGCCCACGAAGTCCGACGCCCGGGCGGAGAACTTGTATTCGCCATCGGGCAGCGGGTACATCGGCGTCCAGCTCCACGCGCCGGTGCGCACGTCCGAGGTGATGCTGGCCACCGGCACGCCGAAGTTGTAGATCGTGACCAGGCTGTTGGGCTCGCTCTTGCCGCTGAGGGTCGGCGTGTTGTCCTTGGTCGGCCCGCCGTTCGGAACCTGGTCGCCTTGGGGGTTCAGCAGATTTTCGCTGACCGACGCAATCGACGTGCTGCCCGGGGCGATCGTGTCGACGATGAAGATGAAGCTGGACGACGGCGGCGCTCCCGACCCCGCATCGCGGGCCGACAAGATGTGGCCGCCCTCGGAAAAGGGGATCTCGGGCGCGAAGGACCAGGTTCCATCCGCGCCGACCGTCACGCTGCCGATCACGGTGCTGCCATCCAGGATGTTCAGCTGCGCGCCGGCCGGGCCGGTGCCGAGGATAACCGGCAGGTTGTCGTCGACGATCGCGTTGGCGCCCAGCTCGCGCACCTCGCCGCTGGTGCTGACGTCATCGACGATATGCGTGACCGCAATCGGAAGATCGCCGAACGCGGGCGCGGCGGCGGACGCTGGCGCGGCCTTGGTTGGCGCGGCATCGGCCGCCAAGGACGCGCCGGCTGCTTCGGCATACAGATGCTTGCCGCCCTCGAAGGCCGGAACCCGCAGCGTATCCTTCAACGCATGCAGGGGTTGGACCGGGAAGCTGCGCTTGTCGGACAGCGCGGCGAAGTTGGAGTTCCAGTTCATTTTCTTCATTTTTATTCCTGCGGATGAGATTGCCACGCGCGATGGCGCACGAAAAAAAGACACCACCCCGGCTGATTCCGGGCGGTGTCTTTCAGTAGCAGGACGCGGACGTCAGTTGGCGTTCAGATTATTGATCCGGATCACGACGCGACGGTTGGGCGCATAGCAGGCGATCAGCTCGGACCGGCTGCCTTCGCAGTCGGTCACGACCGGGTCCCTGCTGCCCATGCTCTTCATGGAAAGCAGGCTGCGCCTGACGCCATGCTCGGCCAGGAATTCCATGACGGTCTTTGCGCGCGCGGAGCCCAGGCGCATGTTGGACGCATCCCCGCCGATCTGGTCCGCGTGGCCGATGACGATGATCTCCTCGATGTCCTGCTGCCTTTGCGCCAGCTTGCTGGCCAGCTCTTCCAGGTGATCGCGGCCTTCCGCCGTGATGTCGCGGTATGCCGACTTGTTGAAGGCGAACAGCACGTCGCTGCTCAGGATGAGGTCTTGCGTCTTCAGCTGCCCGGCCGGGTTCTGGCAGGGCTGCACCGTCGAGGCCCGCGACACGACATGGATCTGTTCGCGCGCGTTGACCAGGCCGCGCTCGGCGTCGGCGCGGCTCACCGGAACCGGGGCGCCCTCCTTGCCGCGGCCAGCGGCGACGAAGTACGTATCGCCGGCGGTGACAGTAGCGCGGTAGATCAGGTCCGTCTTGCCGCGGTACAGCGGCGCGTCGTTCTCGAAGGCGCCCAGCGTATGGTCGCCCGGCGCCAGGCAGATAACGGTAAACCCGCCAGGCAGCAGCGTGGTGTGATACTCGCCGTCGATGTAGACGTTGGCGCCGGGCGCATCCTGCCCGGCCGCGCCGTCCCGGAAGTACACGAGCTGGGCCTGCTCGCTGGTGGCCGGCGTTACGGGCACATAGTTCTGGCCAAAGGCCGCCATGGACGTTCGGGCCTCGGCGGCCTGCGGATCCAGCCCCGCGTGCACCGCGAACAGTACGAAGCCGGCGATTGCCGTACTCAGGAAATTCTTCACTCGAAACATATCGTCAACTCCCGCCCGGCCGCTGGGGTAGCGGCCGGACGTTATGAAAAAGGGAACTGGACATCCCTGCTGCAGGCCTGTCCAGCGGTAAGACATGGCGGATGGAAACGGGCATCCCGTCCGCACCGCCAGTGCTTGCATCAGGCCATGGCGACCTCTTGCTCGAACGGCGCGGGGACGTACGCGTCGATGGGATAGCCTTCGCATCTGGCGGGATCCGCCGCAACGGCGTCATCGGCGCCCCAATCGCTGGCCTCTGGGAACAGGCCGTCCACCCTGATCGAGTCGGCGCCATCCTTGGCGATCAGGTCGGCGACGCTCTCCGGTTCTTGCGGGAACAATGCATCCGGGCTGTCGCCCAGCACCTCGTCCAGGTAAAACGGAACTCCTGCGCCAAAGACGATCTGAGCGGAATTCTGCGGAACGAACGCCTCTATCGTGCGGGCGGCATCCGTGTATACGTCGAAGACATCGCCATCGAGCGTATGGGTGCCCAGCTTGAGCCACTGGTCGGCGCCGCTCCGCGTCAACAGGTCCACCTTGACGTCGCTGCCGCCTTCGACAAGAAGCTGGACCTTGCCGCTGCTGGTGACCAGCCCGACTTCTCCCAGGCGCGCCACGTCGTTCTGCGAGAGCTGCAGGCGGTTGTTGCCGCTGCCCAGGTCGAACTGCTCGATGCCGCGAACGCTCTCGCCCGCCTGCGACAGGTTGAAGACCTGATTGCTGCCGCCAAACACCAGCGTATCCACGCCCAGCCCGCCATCGACGCGCACGAACGAGGCCTGGTCGACGGTGATGCGGTCGTCTCCCGCGCCTGCGTAGACGACGTCGTCCCGGCCTATGCCGGAGATGATGTCATCGCCGCCGCCGCCCGCGATCCGGTCGACCGCGCCGTCCACGCCGCCGATCACGTCGGCGTTGCCGGTAAAGCCCTGGGTCAGCTCGGCGGTCTCGCCGTAGTAGATCTTGTAGCTGCCTGCGTCGTTGCCGCCGGCGTCGGACTCCCATGACGGAATGGCGATATCCGCCACGCCGTCGCCGTTCCAGTCGCCCATTGCGGTGTTGGAGCCCAGCCGGTCGTCGGCCAGCCCCGTCCACTTGATCGCCCGGCCTTGGCTGACCAGCGTATCGAGGTTCGTATTGGCGCTGAAGCCGCCGCCCTTCTGGCCGTACACGAGATAGGCCGCGCCGGCGCACGTGCCGCCGTTGATCGTCGCGTTGGGCGCGCCGACCAGGAAATCATCGATGCCGTCGGCGTTGAAGTCAAAGCCGCCGCTGACGCCGCTGCCCAATTGCGCGTAGCCCATGTCATTGGAGTTCAGGACAAAGCCGTTGACGCCATTGAGCCTGCTCAGGTCGATGTCCGACCAGTTCTGGTCCCGCTTGCCGTAGATGACGTACGCCCGGCCGGGGGAATTGGCGTCGTTCAGCCTCTTGTCGCCCCAGCCCGGCGAACCGATGATGAAGTCCGCCACGCCGTCGCCGTTGATGTCCCCCAGGGTCGACACGGTGGTCGAGCTGCCGAACCACAGGTTGCCATGGGCGTTCTTGCCCATGTCGTTCTTGACGTCGCCGAGCTGCTCGCCGACTTCGGTGCCCTGGAGCAAGACGCCGTACTGCCTTATGTCCTTGAGCTCCATGGTCGGGGCGAATCCGCCGCGCTGGCCGAAGACCAGGTAGGCATTGCCGGCTTCGGCCATGCCGAAGGCGGTTTCGCGCGGTGCGGCGATGACGAAGTCCACGATGCCGTCGCCGTTGACGTCGCCCACCGCATTCATGGTGCTGCCGGTGGCAACCGTGCCCCTGAAGGTCGTGTAGGCATTCGGGTCGATCGGCTTGCCGGTCGCCATGTCCGTGATCGTCGGGTTGCCGGCTGGCATCTTCAGGTTGTGGCCGCCATAGAGCTGCTTGGCATTCTCCCCGCCATAGATGATGTGGGTCTCGCCTTCGTGCGAGTCGGTCACCAGCAGGTCGTCGTAGCCGTCGCCGTTGACGTCCGCGAACGCGGCATCGGCGCCCACCCAGGCCGATCCCCAGCCTATGCGGGTGGCGTAGGTGGATGCCCCGTCGTAGGCGGGCTTGAGGTACAGCGTGCCCGGCTTGTCGCCGCGGCCATAGATCACGTGCGCGCCGTCTTCCAGGTGCGAACCCACGATGATGTCGTCGTAGCCGTCGCCGTTGAAGTCTCCGCCGCCCTTGACGTACAGGCCTGTCTTGGCATTGTCGCCGGCGGTAAGGCCGGAACCGTCAAGCTTGATGCCTTGCCCGGCTGTCATTCTCTCGATGCCGTTCTCGAAGCTCGGCAGGCCGGCCGTCGTCCCATAGACGAGATAGGCGTTCGAGCCCTTGATGTCGTGCTTATGGTCGTACTGGTTCGCCGGCGCGCTGACAATGAAGTCCTCGATGCCGTCGCCGTTGAAGTCGCCGGCGCTCTTGAGGTCCCAGCCCAATCCCGAGTAGGGAGTGTTGCTGTTCGTCGTCGAGGCGACTTCGATGCGGACGTCGAACTCGCTGGACTGGGGGCCTTCGGTTCCGGCGGCGCTGACATTCCTTGCGGTCAGCGCGTGCAGGCCGCTGGCGAGCTTTACGTTGTTCTGCTGCGTATCGTAGTCCCAGTTGCCGCCGGCGTCCGCCTTGGCCTGGCCGATGAGCTTGCCGTTGTCGTAGATATTGACCAGGCCATTGGGCACGGCGTTCTTGCCGCGCAGGTGCGGCGAGACGTCATCGGTGGTGGCGCCGCTCTTGAGCCAGCCCGCCGAAGGCAGGATGTCGTCGTATATCTCGGAAATGGTCGGCGCGGTCTTGGGCGCCGACAGGTCCACGACAATGCCGAACGCGCTGGAGGTCTCTCCCAGGTTGCCCGCTTTGTCGACGATGACGGCGGTATAGCTGTAGCTGCCTTCGGCCAGGCCGGAAAGCGGATAGGTCCAGCCACCGGCCCCATCGGCTTCGGCCTTCCCGACGTACTGGCCGCCGGCGTAGATGTGCACCTCGTCGCCCGGCTGCAGGCCTTTGACGGTCCCCTTGAGCAGGGGCGAGGTATCGTCGGTAACGGTTCCCGATCCAAACTCGCCCTGCTTCGGGCCGGCATCATCCCCGTAGACTTGTATGGAAACCTCGTAGTCTCCGCCACGGGGGCCGGTCATGTCGATGACAATGTCTTGCGAGGCGATGGGGCCCGGCTCGCCCTTGGTGTTGACCACGCGGGCCTGCAGCGTGCGTTCGCCCTCCGCCAGGGCGTTCGCCGTGTTGTCGTATACCCACTGGTTGCCCTGCTGGGTGGCGTTGCCCCAGGTCGCGCCGTTATCCATCGACACCTGCACCACTTCACCGCGGTTCAGGTCGCCCGCGACCTGGACGCGCACCAGCAGCGTGTCGTCCTTGGTGACGAAGTCCGTGGCCGACGAACCGGTATCGTCGGTGATGGACAGGATGGTGGGCGTGGCGCTCGGCACGGGAATCGTGTCGATGGTGATCGCGTACGACCGCGACATCAGGCTGCCGTTGCCCACGAAGTCGGACGCCCGGGCCGAGAACTTGTATTGGCCATCGGGCAGCGGGAACGGCGGCGTCCAGCTCCATGCGCCGGTGCGCACGTCCGAGCTGATAGCGGCCATCGCCACGCCGAAGTTGTAGATCGTGATCAGGGCGTTGGGCTCGGCCTGGCCGCTGATGGTGGGCGTGTTGTCCCGGGTGGAGCCGCCTTCCGGAATCGGCTCGCCTTGCGGATTTGCCAGATTCTCGGAAACCGAGGCAATCGACGTGCTGGCCGGGGCGATCGTATCGACGATGAAGATGAAGTTGGAAGACGAGGTCTGGCCCGTCGCCGCATCGCGCAGCGACAGGATATGGCCGGCCTCGGAGAAGGGAATATCGGGCGCCAGGGACCACGTTCCATCCACGCCGACCGTGACGCTGCCGATGACGACGCTGCCGTCCAGGATTTCCAGCCGCGCGCCGGCGGGGCCGGTGCCAAAGATTTCCGGCTGGTTGTCGTCGGTGATCGCGTTGGTGCCCAGCTCGCGCACCTCGCCGCTGAGGCTGACGTTATCGACGATATGGGTGATTTCAAGCGCGAAGCTGGCGGCCGGGGAAGGCGCGGCGGATTGCTGCGCAGCGCCCGGATCGGCTTGCGGCGACACCGCATCCGCGGCTGCCGGAATGCCTGCGTCCGGCACGGCGGCGGGATTGGCTTGCGGCGAGGCCTGGGCCTGCACCGACTGCCTGACATGATGCAGCGCCACGGCCTCCTGCTGCTGGTGCCAACTGCCCAGGTTTTGGGCCGTCACGGCGACCGGGCCTTGCGCAACCGAAGCGTCGGCGCTCAGCACGCGCTGATAGGCGCCGTCGCTGTCCATGCCATAGACGTCGCCCGGCTTCGCATAGAAATTCTCAACAATAGCGACCGGCTTTTCCCAGCCCGCCGAACGCAGGCTCAGGTACAGGTCGTCGGCCGAGCGCGCGGCCGCAAGGTCCTCGCCCAGCGGGGAGCCGGCAGCTTCCGTGAACACGTACTTGCCGCCTTCGATCGCGGGAACCCGCAGCGTGTCTTCAAGCGTCTCCAACGGTTGAAGCTGAAAGCTGCGTCTATCCGACAGCACGGCGAAGCCGGACTTCCAATTCGTTTTTTTCATCTGGGTTTCCTAATGGATATGCGATAAATCAAGGGGTCCAGAGGGCGTCCGCAGCCTGGGGCCGCCAGCCCGGCGCCCGCTTCTGGCGGGCGCCGGGCTGGACAGGCTTAGACCAGGTTCAACTGCACGCCTTCCTGGACCAGGATGTCGGCGTCCACGCCGCTATGGCGATACACCTCGTAGCCCACTCCCGCGACAGTGATGGAGCCCAAGCCTTCCCAGTCGCCCGTGTCCAGGCCATTGGGCAGCAGGTCGTCGAGTTCCACCTTGTCGCCGGCATTGCCCTTGACGACCATCTGCATCGTCGGCTCGTTGACAAACACGCCGCGGGCGCCCTGGTCCAGCACGTCGCTGAGCGACAGCTTCAAGGTGTTGTTCCCGGTGCCGGTGATGTCGATGATCTCGATCGAGCTCAAGCGGCCTTGCCAGGTCGTCAGGTCCAGCACCTGGTTCGCGCCTTCGAGCTTGAGCGTGTCCTTGCCCGGGCTGTCAAAGCTGCTGGCCAGGCCGCCTTCGATCAGCTTGACGTCCTGCAGGTTGCCGACGTTATCGACGGTGAAGATGTTGTCGTGGCTGGAGCCGTAGACTTCCGACACATCGCCCGTCACGGCCTGGTTCACGCTGGGCGCCGCGCCGGTACTCGCGTACTCGGACATGTTGCCCGACTGATCCACGATGGCGGCGCTGGGGCCGGACGCCTGCCCGATATCCAGCCTGGCCTGGCCGGCAGCGATGTCGGCGGTGGTCAGGGTGTACTCGAACTTGCTCGCGCCGCCGTCCGCCACGACCGCGATACGGTCGCCGGCGGCGACGTTGGCCGGGTCGAATCCGACCAGCAGCTCGCCGCCCTGGGCGCCGACCGAGGTCGGCGCTTTGGGGGTGTACTGCGCGCCGGGCGGGGTGAGCGTCACGTCCTGGCTCATGACGTAGCCTTGTCCGCCAGGGCCGGTCACGCGCGTCTGGATGGTCCAGCTGCTCCTGTGGGCATTGTTGTCCTGTGCGACCCAGTCCAGGCCGTTCACGAAGGCGTCAACCCAGGTCTGTCCGCCATCGGTGGAAACCTGGAGCACCTGCCCGACCGTCAACGCGCCGCTCAGTTCGCCTTGCATCAGGCGCCCCAAGCCGCCGTTGTTGGTCAGGAAGTCGTTGCCGTCGTGGCCCGAATCCTTGCCCATCGAGAACACCTGGGCCACCGGCACCGGCGACAGGATGAGTTCGAAAGGCGCAGACCTGCCGCTGACGTGCTGTGCCGCGTCCATGGCCTCGACGGAGAAGGAATGCGGTCCATAGGACAACGGCGTGCCGGGCGTGAAGACCCATGTGCCGTTGCTGCCGGTCGTGGTCCGGCCGATCTCCTGGTTGTTGTCGTAGACGATGATCGTGCTGCCCGGCACGGACTGCCCGGACAAGCCCGGCGTCGTGTCGTCGGTCACGTCGCCCGCCTGGAGATCGCCGCGCTGCGGCCCCTCGTCGTCGATGCCGTGCTCGATGGTCGGCGCGTCGAGGACAAAGATGACCTTCCACGGAGCGGACGGACCGCTCGTGTTGCCGGCCTCGTCCGTAGCCTGGACGGTGAACTCGTGTTCCCCTTCGTCCCAATCCTGCGTGGGAGTGAACTCCCAGTCGCCGTTCTGATTGGCCGTGGCCGCGCCGACCAGGTCGCCATCGTCATAGATCTTGACGGTGGAGCCAGCCTCGGCCTTGCCACGCAGCACCGGCGTGGTGTCGTTGGTCGAGCCGCCTTCGGCGATGGAGACCTCGCTGGCGCCCTCGTTGTTGTACAGCCCATCAATGCTGGGGCGTCCCGGCGGAACGGTGTCCACCTCGACCACCCACGGGTCGGAGGCATCCGAACGGTTGCCCGCCGGGTCCTCGAAGACCACGGTCAGCGAGTGAAGGCCGTTGACGAACGGAACCGGCGGCGTGAAGGTCCAGGCGCCATCGGGCTTGACCACGACGGCCGGCTCCAGCCGCGTGCCGTTGTCGTAGACATGGACCGTATCGCCCGGCGTGCCCCGGCCGCTGAGCGTCGGCGTCGAGTCGTCGGTGACCCCGCCGTTGCGGATGGGGCCCTGGATGTCGCCCACATCGTCGGTCACTTGCTCGAGGCCTTCCCCGAGGCGGGGCTTCTCCGGCTTGGTGATGTCGATGCGGAACTCGAAGGCGGGCGTGGGATCGCTCTCGCCGGCGGCCGCCGTGGTCACGGTGGCCGTCAGGCTGTGCGCGCCTTCGGACAGTTCGGCCGCGGGCGTGAAGCTCCAGTTGCCCGAGGCGTCGCTGGTGGTGCGCCCGATCTCGGTGGCCCCGTCATAGATGATGACGGTGCCGCCGGCCGTGGCG
>NZ_JBHXNI010000015.1:0-71687 GCF_042721735.1 Achromobacter sp. NPDC058515 | reverse complement strand
CGCCTCGGCCTTGCCCGAGAAGGTCGGCCGGCTGTCGTCGGTCGTGTCGCCGTTGTTGATCGGGCCCTTGACCGGACCGAAGTCGTCGGCCAGCGCCTGGTCGCTCGCGTTGCCGGGCCTGGTGATGTCCAGCACGATGGCGTACGGGCCCGTCTCGGGGCTGGAGTTGCCGGCGCCGTTGGTCGCCATGGCGGTCAGCTCGTTCAGCCCTTCGTCCAGGTCGGCGGCCAATGTGATTACCCACTGGCCGTTGGCGTCGGTCTCGGCCGAGCCGACTTCCTCGCCGTTGCTGTAGAGGGTGATCGTGGTGCCGACCTCGGCCGTGCCGCGCACCACCGGACGGGCATCGTCCGTGCGGTCGTTCTTTTGCAGCGGGCCTTGGTAATCGCCCACGTCGTCGGTCACGCCGGTGATGGCGGGCACCGCCGGCGCATCGCCGATGATGAGGGTGAAATCGAAGGCGTCTGACGGAGTGCTAACGTTGCCTGCGGGATCGGTCGACCTGGCCATCAGGCTATGCGAGCCAGGGAGCAAGGCATCGGACCGCACTTCCCAGTTGCCCTGGTTGTCGGCCACGGTCTGGCCGACCAGATTGCCGTTGTCATACAGCTTGACGGTCGAGCCAGCCTCGGCGCGGCCGCGCACGACCGGACGCGGGTCGTCGATGGCGGCGCCCGGCTGTACCTCGCCCTTGATGTCGCCCTCGTTGTCGTACACGCCGTCGATGCTCGGACGGTTCGGGGCGAGGGTGTCGATGGTGAAGGCCCATTCTTCCGACGGCTTGGACGACTGGCCGGCGGGAGTCTTCACGATCACCGAGAAACCGTGGTCGCCTTCCAGCATGGCTGCAGGCGTGTACACCCACTTGCCGTTCTCGTTGACGACGACCTCTGCGATGGCGTTGCCCTTGTCCCGGATGATGATGGTGTCGCCGGCCCTGCCGTTGCCGCTCAGCGTGGGCGTCGTGTCGTCGGTGACGCCGCCACGCGGAATGCTCCCCTGGATATCGCCTACGTCGTCAATGATGTTCTCGAGGACGCCATCCTTGCCCAGGTCCGGCGTTTCAGGAATGCGCGAATCCACCTCCACGACCCACGGCTCGGAAGGCGTGGACGCGTTGCCGGCCGGGTCGGTAAGAACGACCGTGATCACGTGCGACCCGTTGCCCAGATCCGTGTCGGGCGTAAAGATCCAGTTGCCGTTTTCATCGACCACGGTTTCACCGATGGTCCTGCCGTTGTCGAGGATGGCGACCGTGGCGCCGGGTTCTCCCGGACCCGTGATGGTGGGACGCTGGTCATCGGTGATGCCGCCGTTCTCGATCGGCCCCTGGAACGCGCCCACATCGTCGGTCATGCCGCCGATGAGGGGCCGCGCGGGGGGAACCGTGTCGACCTCGAATTCGAAGCCGCCAGAGGGCGGGCTGGTATTGCCGCCCGGAGTCCGCTCGACCATGGTGATGTTGTGGGAGCCGTCGGTCAGCGGCGGCTGGGGCGTGAACGACCATGAACCGTCCGGGTCGACGACGACCTGGCCGATCTCTACACCCTTGTCCAGGATGATGATGGTGTTGCCCGGCGCCTGTCCCTTGCCCATGAACGTGGGCGTGGCATCGTCAGTGACGCCGCCCGGCGCAATGGGGCCTTGGGTCGGGCCAAAGTCGTCGATGGCCTGCTCCAGCACCGGCGTAGCGATCACCGGCGCGCCTTCCTCGCCACCGCCATTGCCCAGCGCCGCAGCCGCGGCTCCCGCCGCGCCCGCAGCCAGCGCGGCGCCAGCGAGCCAGGGGGCAAAAAAGAACGCGGGGGTCAGCCCGTCGCCAAACCCGATGAGTTCCGCGCCGCCCAGCGCCAACGCGGAGCTCTGGCCATCCTGCAGCACGGCGACAGCATCGTCTTCATCGGCGTCGGACGAGACGTAGTCATAGTAGGAGCCGTTCTCCGCCATGCCCACCAGTTCGCCCTGCTGGCTGAAAAACCCCTCGACGATGACTTGGGGCTCCTCCAGCTCGGTGCCTTCCAGGCTGATATGCAAGTCGTCGCCGACGCGCTTGACCGTGACGTTCTCGGGCGCAAACCCCGTTTCCTTGTCAGCCAGCACAAACTTGCCGTTCGGCGCGGCCTTGATCCTCAGCGGCGCACCGCGCTCCGTTTGGCGAAGATCCGCTTCCTGAAGAATTTTATTGTCTTGAACAACCAGGATCTTGACTGGCTTGCTTGTCATCTTATTTCCTTTCACTTGCTTGCTATAAGCATTTAGCTGTTTGTTTGCGCCACGCGTCGAGCATTGCTATTGCGGAGTGCGCCATGAGTGAATGCACAAGGTTTCGCCGCGACGAACCGGATGGATCGTTGGCGTGGCTGAAGGCCGCAACGGGTGTTTTGACGAGGCTCAGCCGCTAGAATCCTTGACGAGCATATCCATCAAGGTAGGGGAAGTCTCTTTGACAAGTACGATTTGAACGGCGCGGGAATTTGTCTTGGCGCGGTGTTTTTCTGATGAACGCCTCGCTGATCCAACTGCGCCTGAAGGGCTTGAATAAGCGTGGATCAGATACTCGGAAGGCAGCAGCGATGCAATGCCCGCGAACGCGCGAGCGGCAAC
The DNA here is from genome assembly GCF_042721735.1 of Achromobacter sp. NPDC058515. NCBI lineage: Bacteria > Pseudomonadati > Pseudomonadota > Betaproteobacteria > Burkholderiales > Alcaligenaceae > Achromobacter > Achromobacter sp. NPDC058515. The sequence goes on along the minus strand of NZ_JBHXNI010000015.1, from coordinate 69,083 downwards.
CTATCGCTCACAGGCCAGGCCAGGCTGGCCGATTGCTTGCGGCGAGGTCGGTCTCGTAGGCATAGCGGAAAAGATCCGCATCGCGCGCGATGCCCAGCTTGCGCATGGCGCTGCTTTTCTGGCTGCTGATCGTCTGTTTCGCGCGATGCAGCTGGCCGGCAATCTCATTAATGGACATGCCGGATGTATATAGCCGGATAACCTCGAACTCACGCGTCGTGAGGCCTGGAGGCGATGCATTTTCGCGCGCCTGAAAACGATCCGAATCCGCATAGGCCGCGTGAATCGCCGAGATGAGATAAGTCATGTGAGCGGTCTTGCTCAGCGCGGATTTGACCCCCAGCTTTCCGAGTTCCCGTTCCAGGCCAGGATTGTCAAGATTGGTAAAGACGACGATCTTGAGGGCCGGGTAGTTGCGCCGAACATACGAAATCAGCGCCAGGCCGTCGCCTAGTTTTCCACGCGGCAATTTGTAGTCTGTGACCAAAACATCGAACGTGGCGCGCTGCAGTTGGTCGATCAATGCGTCTACATCATGCGCCGTGCCCAGCACGTCCAGCGTGGGCAACACGCTCAATTCATGCCTTACGCCGGCAAGCAGGGCAGGATGAGCGTCGGCAAGGAGCAGGCGTATTTTCATGGCGCTTGAATGGGGATATGGAAAATATCAGTTCGTGGGAATCGCACAATTTGAGGATTAAATGTTCTTGAAAATTAGTATTAGTCCGAAAGCATGGGGAAAAAACTAATAAAAATACGAATTTAAATCCCAGAATTCCGGAGCGCGCAGCGCGCGGCCATAATCGCCCTGTTTCCATTTCAGCCCGGGGCCGCTTGCGGTCGTTCGTGCGCGGCCATGCCGGATTCTCAACATAAAGTCCTGTTTCGCTTCCGCCGCTATCAGCGACTCCTGATACTTGGCGGGGGAGTGCTCACGACGTTCATGATTCTTCTTGCGTTCGTGGCGGAGATGCACGTGACGGTGCGCAAGCATTTCGAGGCGGTGGGACAGGTGTACGACTCGGACCGCAATCTGGTCCTGAGCGAAATGCATGCGCGCGAAAGCGCTTTTCGCAATGCAATGATTGGAGCCGAGTCGATCTGGCGAGAAGAGCAGGCGTGCGATTGGACCGACGCCGAGCAATACCAGCAGGATCGGGAACTCCTGCTGCAGCCGTCGTCCGCGTTCTTGCCGCAATGGGTGTTCGGCGCCGGGGAGCATGGGCCCGAGGACGGCGAGCTTCGCTTTCTCTGCCTGGCGATCCAGTGGGGACGCACGGCGCGAGTGGATGCGATGGCGCCTCGCAAGGATTTTCCCGCGTACCTGTACAGCCTTCAACACGACATCGCCGGCGTGATTCCGGCGCCGGCGCAGGCGCAGCGGACGCCATTGAAAGCCAGGCGCGACTTCTACATAAGCGCCATCAAGCAAAGGGTCGACCATCGCCTTCTGCAGGCAAGCGCGGAACGAATCGGCGAGCGTGCGCCGTTGTACTGGCTTGCGCCGAAGGCCGATCCCCTGACCGGAAAATCGTCGCTCGGGATAGCAGGCGCCATCGCGGACGACGGCGTGCCGTTCGCTGCCCTGGTCATGGAGCATGACCCCGAGTCGCTGGTCGAGCCGTTGACGGGCGCAGTAAGCGGCAATGGCGCCTACGTGGTGCTATCCCCGGAGGGCGAGATCATTGCCGCGACGAATCGCCGCGGCGACGCCCATGGGCACGGCGATGCGGCGTGGCTATGGGACATCGCGCACATCCCGGGGATGAATCGGGTCGAACGCTATCAAGGCGGCCACTTCGTCGTCGCGCAAAAACTCGGGGCGACCGGCTGGATCCTGGTCTATGTTCATCCCCTGAGCGATATCTGGGCTGCCGTGGGCCGGCAGGTCGGCGTGGGAACCGGGATGGTGCTGGCGACGCTGGCGCTGATCTGGTTCTTGCTGATCTACTTCAAGATCAAGGTGCTTCGTCCCTTGCTGGAAACATCGCGCAGGGTGTTCGAAAGCGAGCGCCTCAGCCGCGTGTTGATCGAGACGACGCCCGTCGGACTCGGGCTGATCGCCGTGGATACGTGCCAGCCGCTGCTGCGCAGCCCGTCGATGGCCGAGCTGGCGGACCGCATGGTCGCCGGGGCGCCTACCCTTGAAGAAGAGCTGGTGAAGCGCCACCAGCAGCGCTTGGCGCGCGGGGACACCTTCTGGCGGCGCGGCGCATTCCAGGAGGACTTGAGCGTTCAGTCCCATGACGGTTCGGTGGTGGACCTGTCGGTCAGTTCGGTGCGCGCGCGCTACCAGGGGCGCGATGTATTGATGACGGCGTTCTCCGACATCACGGCCAAGAAGCGCCTTGAGCACCAGTTGCGCGAAGCCAAGCAGGCGGCGGATTCCGCCAATGTGGCGAAGTCCGCGTTCCTGGCGGCGATCAGCCACGAGATACGCACCCCGCTCAATGCGATCCTCGGCAATCTGGAATTGCTGGCGCGGTCGCCCCTTAACGTTGCCCAGCGCGACCGCCTGGGCACCATCCGGACATCGTCGGACGGCCTGCTGGCGATCGTGAACGACGTGCTGGATTTTTCGAAGATCGAGGCCGGCGAGCTGAACCTGGAAGAAATCGAGTTCGATGTGCAGGAAGTGGCCGCGCGCGCATTGATGGTGTTTGCTCCGCTGGCGCGCGCCAAGGACCTGGCGTTGTCGGCGGAACTGGGCGAGGCCGCGCGCCAGCCCATGAAGGGAGACCCCACGCGGCTGGGACAACTCATCAACAACCTGCTGTCGAACGCGATCAAGTTCACCCAGTCCGGGCAGGTGGCCTTGCGGCTGGATGTCGACGAATCCGCGCGTCGCCTGCGCATTGAGGTCGAAGACTCCGGAATAGGCATGTCGCCCGACTACGTGTCGAGTTTGTTTCGCGCGTTCAGCCAGGCCGATGCAACGATCAACAGGCGCTATGGCGGAACCGGCCTGGGCCTGGCGCTGTGCTCGCGCCTTGCGCGAGCCATGAACGGCACGCTGACCGCATCCAGCGAACCCGGCAAGGGCAGCCGCTTTGTGCTTGAGCTGCCCATGGGCGAGTGCAAGGCAGGCAGGGACATGCCGCGCTTTGCCGGCGAAGAGGTGCTGCTGGTGGCGGAGCAAAGCGCCAGACAGGCCTATGTTCGCCGCGCCTTGCAGGCCTGGGGGCTGAAGGTGGATACCTATCGCCATCCGAAGCATATCGGCCTGGGAGCATTGCGCGGGGCGGCGGCGCTGATCATCTGGGGAGAACGGCGGACCTGGCATGCGGACGATGAGAACCATCTGCTGGAAGAGGCGTCATGGGTCGTCGATTGCGGCGTGGAAGGCCCGAGCCAGCTGGCGGTCGCCGGCCGGTTGCTGAGCGTTTCGGTGTACGGATTGAAGGGCTTGGCGACCGCGTTGCGCTATGCCCTGCAAGCGGAGCCGCTGCCGCGCAAGAGCGAGGAAAACACGATCCTGGCGTACCGTTTGCGCGTCCTGGTGGTCGAGGACAACGTCGCGAACCGCCATCTGTTCCAGGAACAACTGACGCTGCTGGGCTGCGAGGCGACGTTGGCCGAAGACGGCGAAGAGGCGCTGTCTTGCCTGGAGCACAACGAGTTCGACGTGATGCTGACGGATTTGTCCTTGCCCAAGATAGATGGCTATGAGCTGGCGCAACGCGCGCGCGAACGCCGGCCGGGCATGCCGATCATGGCGGTTACGGCTCACGTCACGCCGCAGGCGCAGGCGCGCTGCCAGGCGGTCGGAATGGCTGGCGTGCTGCACAAGCCCTTGCTGCTGGGAGACCTGGCGCAAGCCTTGTCGATGGCGGTAGGCGCGCCAGGCCTTGAACGCGCCGCGCCCGTGAAGGAAGGCCTGCTGGACGGCCGTGAACTGCCCGATGACGTGAAGGCCACCTTCAAGGTGTCGTGCCAGGCTTCGCTGCTCGCCATACGGCGGGCAATGCAAGGGGCCGATGTCGACAGCCTGTGCAGGCAGCTGCATATCCTGGCAGGAACGCTCGGCGTATTCCGCTTGCATGATATGGCGCAGCATTGCGCGGAAATCGAAGGCGCCCTGCTTCAGGCCGGGCTGCCGCCCAATGCCGAGCGCATCGAGACACTCTGCCGCCGGATATCGGAGATCGTCCTGCAACCCCCTCCGCATTCCCACAATTTCGATGAAGAGGCGGACGCGATTGCCGAATAGCCCTCTACGCCCCGCGCAAGATCGAATAGTCCGAGCGCTACGCAAGAACATTCGTTTTTGTCAGATGGTTCCTTGTCGCGGGCGTACGTAAGATCGTTGAGCTCACGTCTCTTTCTTGATCAGGTCCGGCTCGCCGTGCAATCGGAGAATCCGCCTCTTGCCCGCACGAGCCATTCGATCAAGGCACCCGGAGTTTCCTAGCTTGGACGGCCAGGCCGGTCCTTTTTGCATTTGTTCAAGATATCAAAGGTTTTATCTACATATGAAAAACGATGCGCTGCACCAGAATGTGAATTTCGCGATTTTGACAAAGGAAGGCGCGCTGCACTTTCCGTCTTTCAAGCGGGTCGGCGCGGGCTGGGTGACGCGCGTTCCAGCGTACGAAGGCGCGAAGTACCTGTTCGACGAAACGTCGGGTTCCGCCGCGAAGCGCGGTTTCCATGCCGAGCGGGTCGGGGACGACCTGTACATGACGATGCGCTCCGCAAGCGGGGCGCAAGCCGACCGCGTGGCGATTGACGGATTCTTCCAAAAAGAAGGCGCGGTCTACGGCCTGGATCGCAATGACGAGGCGCGGCAATACATGAATGCCGCCGCCGATACGCCGCAGGGTCCGGTGACTCCAACGATGCTGGACCTGGGCCCCGTTGAACGGCAGCCCGAAGCCGCGGCGCTGAGCGCATTCAATCAAGCTGCGCGAATCGACAATGCCGCGGATGACAACAGCCCCAGTCATCCCCAGCCTGCCGTCGCGGCCGACTACGCCGATGCCGGCCCCGCCGCGGATGCGGCGGCGGCGCCATTGGCGGTGAACGCTGTCTTGAGCCTCGCCGGCATTGTGGACAGGGTCGGTACGGGTCGCATCATGGAGAACTCGGGAGCCGTCACCGACGACAATCTTCCCGGAATTTTCGGCACTGGCCAGCCGGGAACCTGGGTGCAAATCGTGGACGGCAATAACGTCATTGGTGAAGCGCTGGTCGACAATGCCGGGGCCTGGCGTTTCGAGCCCAAGATTCCCTTGACGGAAGGCGGGCACACCTTTTATGCGCGCGACAAGGCGAGCGGCAAGCAGACCGACGGGTTCCAACTGATCCTGGATACGGTCGCGCCGAGCAGGCCGACACTCCTTGAGGTCGTCGCGGACAACGGCGCCGTCAATACGCCGGTCGCCAATGGCACGGCTACGCGGGACAATACGCCCATCGTGCGCGGCACCGCCGAGCCCGGCTGCATGATCCAGATATTCCACAACGGCACGCAGAGCGTCGGCGCGTCCTTTGTCGACATGGACGGAAAGTGGGAGTTCACGCCGCTGTCTCCGCTGCCCGACGGCGAATATGTGCTCTCGGTCAGGGCCATCGACTATTCCGGCAATACCGGCCTGCGATCGACTTCGCACAAGATCATTGTCGACGCGACGCAGCCCGTGAAGCCGAGCATCGACGGCGTATTCAATAACGAAGGCGCCGACGAAATCCCGGTTTCCCCGGGCGGTTCCACCAACGATACGACGCCGGTGATCCGCGGTTCGGCCGAAGCGGGCGCAACCGTCACGCTCTATCGCGACGGCGGCGAGATCGCCCAGGTCACGGCCGGCCCGGACGGCAAGTGGGAATTCACGCCCGCGCAGGCCTGGCAGGAAGGCGACTACGAACTGATCGTGACCGCCACGGACCACGTGGGCAACGTCAGCGACCGCTCCGACCCGTGGAACCTCACGATCGACGTGACGCAGCCTGTAAAGCCGGCGATTGAAGGTGTCTTCAACAACGAAGGCGCCGGCGAGATTTCGATCCCCGAGGGCGGCTCGACCAACGACACCACGCCGGTGGTCCGCGGCACAGCCGAAGCGGGCGCCACGGTAGCGATCTACCGAGACAACCTGGGGATCGGCCAGGTCACGGCTGGCCCGGACGGCAAGTGGGAATTCACGCCCGCGCAAGCCTGGCAGGAAGGCAGCTATGAACTGACGGTCAAGTCCACCGACACCGCCGGCAACGTGAGCGATCCGTCCGAGGCATGGACCGTCGTCATCGACATCACCAAACCGGAGAAGCCCGAGGTCGGCGGCGACGGCATCCATGAAGTCATCGACGACGTCGGCGACGTCCAGGGCCAGGTCGAAGAGAACGGCGTCACCGACGATACCCGCCCCACGCTCAAGGGCGAAGGCGCACCCGGCAATACGGTCCATGTCTACGACGGCAGCGTGCTGCTGCAGCCTCCGGTCGTCGTCCAGCAGAACGGCTCCTGGAGCTTCACGCCCGACACGCCGTTCGCCGAGGGCCTGCACTCTCTGACCATCGTGTTCGAGGACCCGGCCGGCAACCGGTCGGACGCCTCCGAGCCGTGGCGGATCACGGTCGACACCGAGGCGCCCGCCCTGCCCCGCATCGCCGGCGTGTACAACAACGAAGGCGCCGACGAGATTTCGATCAGCGAAGGCGGCTCGACCAACGACACCACGCCGGTGATCCGCGGCACGGCCGAAGCCGGCGCCACCGTCACGATCTACCGCGGTTCCCTGGAGATCGGCCAGGCCACGGCCGGCCAGGACGGCAACTGGGAATTCACGCCCACGCAGGCCTGGCCGGAAGGCAGCCATGAACTGACGGCCACCGCCACCGACCCCGCCGGCAACGTGAGCGATCCGTCCGAAGCGTGGACCGTCGTCATCGACATCACCAAGCCGGAGAAGCCCGAGGTCGGCGGCGACGGCATCCATGAAGTCATCGACGACGTGGGCGACGTCCAGGGCCAGGTCGAAGAGAACGGCGTCACCGACGATACCCGTCCCACGCTCAAGGGCAAGGGAGAGCCGGGCAATACGGTCCATGTCTACGACGGCAGCGTGCTGCTGCAGCCTCCGGTCGTCGTCCAGCAGGACGGCACCTGGAGCTTCACGCCCGACACGCCGTTCGCCGAAGGCCTGCACTCTCTGACCATCGTGTTCGAGGACCCGGCCGGCAACCGGTCGGACGCCTCCGAACCGTGGCGGATCACGGTCGACACCGAGGCGCCCGCCCTGCCCCGCATCGCCGGCGTGTACAACAACGAAGGCGCCAACGAGATTTCGATCAGCGAAGGCGGTTCGACCAACGACACCACGCCGGTGATCCGCGGCACAGCCGAAGCCGGCGCCACCGTCACGATCTACCGCGGTTCCCTGGAGATCGGCCAGGCCACGGCCGGCCAGGACGGCAACTGGGAATTCACGCCTGCGCAGGCCTGGCCGGAAGGCAGCCATGAACTGACGGCCACCGCCACCGACCCCGCCGGCAACGTGAGCGATCCGTCCGAGGCATGGACCGTCGTCATCGACATCACCAAGCCGGAGAAGCCCGAGGTTGGCGGCGACGGCATCCATGAAGTCATCGACGACGTAGGCGACATCCAGGGCCAGGTCGAAGAGAACGGCGTCACCGACGATACCCGCCCCACGCTCAAGGGCGAAGGCGCACCCGGCAATACGGTCCATGTCTACGACGGCAGCGCGCTGCTGCAGCCTCCGGTCGTCGTCCAGCAGGACGGCACCTGGAGCTTCACGCCCGACACGCCGTTCGCCGAGGGCCTGCACTCTCTGACCATCGTGTTCGAGGATCCGGCCGGCAACCTCTCGGAGGCCTCCGAGCCGTGGCGGATCACGGTCGACACGACGCCGCCAGTCAAGCCCAGCATCGACGGCCTGTACAACAATGAAGGCGCCAACGAGATTCCGGTCGGCAACGGCGGGGCCACCAATGACACCACCCCGGTGATTCGCGGCTCGGCCGAAGCCGGCACTACGGTCAAGCTCTACAACAACGGCGTAGAGATCGGCGAGGCGATCGCCGACCAGAACGGAAAATGGGAATTCACGCCTCAGCAGGACTGGGATGAAGGCGAGTACGAACTGACTGTCGACGCTACCGACGCCGCCGGGAACACGAGCGAGCCGTCCGAGCCGTGGGCCGTCACCTTCCTGCTCGAAACGCCGACAATCGATCGCGTTTACGACAATGCGGGCGCGCGGCATGTGGATCTTGAGTCGGGCGATGTGACCGACGACACGACGCCCTCCTTGTCTGGGCAGGCGGTGGCGGGCAGCACGGTCATCATCTACAGCAATGACCAGGAGATTGGCCGGGTCACTGCGGGCGGTGATGGCGCATGGGGCTTCACGCCCAACCCGCCGCTGGCTTACGGCCCGCAGAATTTGAGCGTGTCGGCCAGGGACGCGGCGGGCCACCACAGTGAAAGGTCCGAACCCTTCGAACTCATCCTGTCGCCCGTGCCGGTGGCTTACGTGTTCTCGATGGGCAAGGATTCGGGCCACGACGGCGAAGACTTCCTGACCAACAACGGCGGCACGGGGCGCTTGATGCAAGGCGAACTGAGCGGCGCGCTGACGGCCGGGCAGGCGCTTCAGGTTTCCACCGACGGCGGACAGACCTGGGTTGACGCCTTCGTGAACGGCCTGAGCTGGGTCGCGCAGGACAACAATGCCCACAAGAGCAGCTGGACCATCCAGACGCGCGTGACCGGCCCTGGCGAACAGGGCTATGTGATGAGCCAGAACGTCACGCTCAACCCGCCTGGCGCACAGTACACCCCCAAGGCGCCGACCTCGGTCAGCGTCCAGGGTGGCGAGCTGCTGGTCGGATTCGACTCGGCCAACGTCTCCGCCGGCGACCGTATCGCGGTCGTGGCGGACGGCGGCGCGAGCAAGTTCGAGTACACGCTGACCGCCGCCGACATCGCCGCCGGCCAGGCCAGGCTGGAGATCGGGCAGGCGTCCGCTCCCAGCGCCGCCATCGTGGACCAGTCGGGCAACATGTCCGCGTATGCCGATACCGGCGCCGCGCCCAGCGTGAATCAGGTCGTGAAAGGCGATGTCTCGGAAGTCTACGGCTCGGGCCACGACAACCTCTTCATCGTCAACAACGTCAGCGACCTGCAAAACGTCAAGCTGATCGAAGGCGGCCTGACCAGCAGCCTTGAGCACCCGGGCAAGGACACGCTCAAGCTCGAAGGCGCGAACCAGGTGCTGGACCTGACGACCTGGCAGGGCCGCTTGAGTTCCGTCGAGATCATCGACCTCACCGGCACCGGCAACAACACCTTGAAGCTGTCGCTCAGCGACGTGCTGGACCAGGGCGCCCGCGGCTTGTTCGTCAATGAGCCAACGATGCAGATGGTCGTCAAGGGCAATGCCGGCGACAAGGTGGAGCTCGACGACCTGCTGCCCAACGGCCTGGACGTGGGCGACTGGGAAGACCTGGGCTCCATCATCGTCGCGGGCATGACCTACGAGGTATATCGCCACAGCGCCGTGGATGCCGATCTGCTTGTCGAGCAAGGCGTTGCCGTAACCATGGTCTAGGCCTGCTTCCAAGGGGATAACCCATCCAGCCTTGAGGCAACGCAAGCCATGGCGCCGAACCGGTGAATCGTGCCGGTTCGGCGCCTTGTGCCTTTCCAGGAAGCTGCCGGGCTTCCGGCCTTCGGCTAGATAGCGCCGTCACGGGGCAGACCAGCAATTTCTATAGAGAGGAACGCACTTGACTACCGTACTCATCGTCGACGATCACCCTGCCATGCGCCTGGTGCTCAAGACGCACCTTTCGCAAGTTCTCGGCATCAACCGCATCCTGGAAGCCGACAACGGGCAGTCCGCCATACAGTCCGTCAAGGATTCCAGCCCCGGCCTGGTCATCCTTGACATAGACATACCGAAGCTCAACGGCCTGGACGTCATCCCGCGTATCCGGGCGATCCGGCCGGACACCCGCATCCTGGTCTTGTCAGGCCAGGACCAGGTGGCATTCGCGCCGCGCGTCAAGACCGCCGGCGCCAACGGCTACGTGAGCAAGGCGCAGGAAATATCGGAGATCACCCGCAGCGTTGAGGCCATCCTGACCGGATATACCGTCTTTCCGAATATCGCCAGCGCGTATGCGCCAAGCCAGGAGCGCGTCACCCAAAATGCGCACCGCCTTGAGCGGCTGTCCGACAAGCAGATCGTGGTCATGCAGATGCTGGTCCGCGGCATGTCGAATAAAGAGATCGGCGACGCGCTGTTCATCAGCAACAAGACGGTCAGCACACACAAGACGCGGATCATGGGCAAGCTGGGGGTGCAGACGCTGGTCGAATTGATCGACTTTGCCCGCCAATGCCATATCGCTCCATGACCCGCCCCACCCGCGCAGGCGCCACATGATGGATCTGGCCGTCGTCATCGCTCGCCGCCCCGCGCGGCTCAGGGAGCTTGGAGCCCGCCTGGAAGGGCTGGGCCTCGTGGTGGAGACCTACGCGGACGCCGCGGCGCCATCCAGCCTCTGCAGGGTGCCTCGCGTGGTCCTGTGGGATGAGGATGCGCCGGACGTGCCGGCGGGCTACTTGCCCGGGCCCATCAATGCGGCGCCCGTCCACTTGAGAATCTCGGCTGCTGCCCGCGCGTGGGTTGCGCGCCCGGGCGCGATCGTGCTGCCTGCCGCAACCGAGGGCGCCCTATTAACTGCGCTGCTGGACTCGGGCTATGCCTTGCCGGCGGACGCCGAATGCGCTTCGATTTCGCGCACGCTGCATGGCCTGGTCAACGGCGACGCCGCCGTGGTGGCCAGGCTTGTCGACAGCCTGCTCTGCTCAGGCGTAGCCGACTTGGCAAGCTACCGCGCCCTTTGCGCCCAGAAGAACTGGGTGGCGGCCGGATCGCTCGCGCACCGCCTCAAGGGGACGATCCGCATGGCGGGCTGCGTATCGCTGGCTCGCGTATGCGAGCGCGTTGAATTTTCCATCCTCAATGGGGCCACCGCCGACTTCACACGGCTGAACGCGCTGTTCGAGCCGGCGGTGCGCCGGCTGTGCGCCGAGCTGCAAAAACTCCGGCGCGCGTGCTGACCTGCCTTAAAGCCTGAGGTCGGACGCCTCGACGGGGAACAGGCTCTTGAGATCGAAGAACACGTGGTTCGACTTCCCGAAACCGCGGATGGCATCCGGCCCCATCTTGACGAAATCCCGATGGGAAACGGCCAGGACGACGGCGTCGTAATCCTGGCAGCCGGGCGCGGCGGTCAGCGAAAAGCCGAATTCCGACTGGACTTCACGGGGATCGACCCACGGGTCGTGGACGTCGACGCGCACGTGGTAATCGCTCAGCTCATTGATGATGTCCACCACCTTGGTGTTCCTCAGGTCCGGGCAGTTTTCCTTGAACGCCAGGCCCAGGATCAGCACGCGCGCGCCCTGCACATGAATGCGCTGCCTTGTCATGGCCTTTACCAGCTGCGAAGCGACGTACCCGCCCATTGAGTCATTCAGCCTGCGCCCGGCCAGGATGATCTCGGGGTGGTAGCCCACCGACTGGGCCTTGTGCGTCAGGTAATACGGGTCCACGCCGATGCAGTGCCCGCCGACCAGGCCAGGCCTGAAGGGCAGGAAATTCCATTTCGTGCCCGCTGCCGCAAGCACCGCTTCGGTATCCAGTCCCAGTCTGCTAAATATCATGGAGAACTCGTTGATGAGCGCGATATTGACGTCGCGCTGCGTATTCTCGATGACCTTTGCCGCCTCGGCTACCCGGATGCTTGCCGCCTTGTGCGTGCCGGCGACGATGATCTCTCCATACAGCCGGTCGATCACATCCGCAATCTCCGGCGTGGATCCCGACGTCACTTTCTTGATGGTCGCGACACGGTGTTCCTTGTCCCCGGGATTGATGCGTTCCGGGCTATAGCCGGCAAAGAAGTCCACGTTAAAGCGCAGGCCTGACTCGCGCTCCAGGATGGGCACGCACTCTTCCTCGGTGGCTCCCGGATAGACGGTGGATTCATAGATAACGATGTCGCCTCGCTTGAGAACCGCGCCGATGCTATGGCTGGCCGCATAGAGCGGAGTGAGGTCCGGCTGCTTGAAATCGTCGATGGGGGTCGGCACCGTGACGATAAAGATACGCGCGCGAGCCAGCTGATTGCGATCGCAGGTGAAGCTCAGTTTCCTGGCTTCGACCAGCTCGGCACTGTCGACCTCCAGCGTCGCGTCGTGGCCCGACTGCAGCGCATCGATCCGGGACGCGTTGATATCAAAACCGATCACCGTCCTTTTCTTGCCAAATTCGACCGCCAGCGGCAGGCCCACATACCCCAGGCCGATCACGGCCAAGGTGGCGTTACTGTATTCATCCATCATGCGAAATCCGTATTGCAATTAGTTCAAGAAAATCAGCGCTGATTGACCGCACATGACGCCGCAACGCAGAGAGGGCATGTGGGCGGAATGTCCCGGCAAAGGCGGAGGACCGGGGCTTCACGGGCGCAGGACATTCGTGCGGGAATCGCGATCAAGATAATGGACGCGCGCATGGCAATTCGTATGAAGGTTCCGAAGTTGCGCCAGGACGCAGACCTTGCGGCGCGCCTGCTCCAATATGAAAAATCCTACGCGTGATGGCCTTCCGGATGGATAGACTCGACCGCAGCCTACGACCTACCCATGCCAAGGAATGCCGCCGTGACATCTTCGGCCTGTTACGCCCCAAGCCCTCCGATCAACGCGAGCGACGTCGACGGGATGCTGCAGGACAGCTCGCAACTCCATCTGGAGTTTCAGCCGCAAGTGAACTTATGGACGGGGGCAATCGATTCGGTCGAGGCGCTCGCGCGATGGCGCCATCCCACGATAGGGAACATATCCCCAGCCCTGTTCATCCCTGCAGTTCACCGCTTGCGCCGGCAACGCGAGCTGTTCGAGCGGGTCGTCGCACTCGCTGTTTGCGCGGCGCGAACGCTGCTGGATGCCAATGTCTCCGTGCCTATCGCCATAAATGCTTGCGCCGACACCCTGGCCGATCCTCACAGCCTCGCGTTTCTGCTCGAAGAGACCTCGCGCCAGGCGGTGGAGTTGTCGCGCCTGCGCGTGGAACTGACCGAAGAATCGCCGGTGCTGGATCTGCCCGCCCTTAACGCCGCGCTGACCGAACTTCGCAGGTCCGGCTGCGAAGTCGCGCTCGACGACTTTGGCGCGGGCCACGCCAACCTGAGCATGCTGGCCGGCCTGACCGTCGATGAGGTCAAACTGGACCGCGGCCTGGTCTGGCGCATGGCGGACAGCCGCGTCGCGCGAGAGTCTGTGCGCTTTGTGTTGTCGCTTGGAGAACAGATGGGCTGGCGCGTCGTCGCTGAAGGGGTCTCCTCCGGCGCGGTTCTGCAGATGCTCCGCGCGCTGGGTTGCCGGCACGGACAGGGATTCTTACTGGGCCGGCCGATGCCGCTGCAAGCGTTGATGGCCCAGCTGGGAAGCAGGCTGGCCAGTCCCTTCCATCCTTGTCGGACGATCCCTACGCCCGCTCTTCCGGCGCTCGGCTGCGCCCGGCCTAAGGTCTCGCCCTTGCGTGGATAGATCGGACATCCACGCTTCGGACAATTCATCATGGCGTGTAGGAAAACTCCTCTGCCTCGCGACGAAATCTGCTGGCATGCTGTATTTACCCCACATAAGCCAACAAGCCCCCCGCTGCGGGCTTATGCGGCAAGAGCGGCAATGCCTGCCTGATACGCAGCGCGGCTCGCGTCGCCGCGAGTACTTTTCCCGTCTCCATATTCCTATGGAAGCCATCATGCAACATAGCTTGCGCGCACTGTCTCCCCGCCCCCTGGCCCACATCGGCCTCACTCCTATCCCCCCAAGAAGGACGGCGGCCCTCACGTCGTCCTTCGCGCATCCGATACGCAATCGTGATCAGGCATTGCCCGAACCGGTACAGACGCTTATCGTCCACCGCCACATCAGCGCGTTCCGCGCCTGGCGCACCCATCAGGGCCTGTCGATGCGCGCGGTGCAACAGCGCACGCGGATGCCTATCGCGACGCTGATGGCCCTGGACGGCGGCGAGGTAGCCTTGTGTGAATGGACGGTTGAACCGCTGGCCAAGGCGCTGGGCCTGGACGCTTCTCAGCTGCTGAAAGCGGAACTCCTGGCGCGATTGAATCGCCCGGAGACAATTACCGCGCACTTGCGCTGAAGACCGGCCCGGCCCGCCCTGCTTCCGCCGCCGCAAGCGCGGCGTTGAGCCAGTCCTTGAAGCTTTCGTAGGGAATGAATACCGATGGGGTATCGAGCACGGTGCGGCCGCCGATATCCGAAACCCTGCTGACAAAACCCGTGATGATGCCGCCCAGCGTCATGTCTTTCGTGTTGTATACCGCTCCGCCCGACATGCCGACAATCACGCCGGCGTCTGACGCATACATGACGCACTGCGGCTTGCTGTATTCCTCCCGCAGCCGCGTCTTGATTATGGCAAGGCCACGCGATTCCTTGGGCTGCGTCATGAACGAGCTGTACCCGAAATAACGGATTTGCTCGCCTTTCGAGGGGCTGCGAAACTGTTGCTTGCCTGTGAGCGAGCTGTCGTATTCAACCAGCGCGATGTCGCAATGCGGATGGGTGGAAACAGCCTTGAGCCTGTTGGATGCCTTGACGACGTGGATGTTTGTCAGCGCAAAGCGGGGAGAAACCGGCGTCACGGTCCCCATGGACATCAGGGAGGGGTTATTCTTTTTATCCGTAACCGGCTGAACAAACTTATGCGCTTCCTGGCTGTTGTCGTAATTGCCGGTAGCGCAGCCGCCTAGCGCCAGCAAGCCAATAAGAAGCCTGGGAAAGAGCATGAGAAGTTTTACTTTTTCGGACCACATCATATGTTCCTTTAAGTATTTCTTCTGACTGGTCCGAATTATTTAATGCTCTTTTCCCATGCCACGCAATCAGAAATTGCGCCTGCCCGGCGTGAGTGCGCACTCACGGTGTTCCGGCCGCAAGCGGACAAGGCTGCGCGCCACGCATTCGCGATGCGTGCGCGGCGTGGCGGATTCAGGCAGGGTTGTTTTTGAGGATGTCGAAGCGCTTGCGATACGCGGGCGGTTGCTATGACCGGAATTACGCGCATCGGTCGCCGTGGGCGACGCAAGCTTGGGCGGGCGCCCTACAGGACGCGGCACTTGATGAGAGCAGAGCGCGACGACCCTTGGCGGGTGCGGTCTCTGCTTCGAATGAGGAAGTGGTGGGTTGTGCGAGACTCGAACTCGCGACCAACGGATTAAAAGTCCGCTGCTCTACCGACTGAGCTAACAACCCGACCGAAGCCAGAAATTATGGCGGATTTCCAAG
Source organism: Achromobacter sp. NPDC058515 (assembly GCF_042721735.1). Classification (NCBI taxonomy): domain Bacteria; kingdom Pseudomonadati; phylum Pseudomonadota; class Betaproteobacteria; order Burkholderiales; family Alcaligenaceae; genus Achromobacter; species Achromobacter sp. NPDC058515. The sequence goes on along the minus strand of NZ_JBHXNI010000015.1, from coordinate 53,722 downwards.
GCTTTGTCAAAAAATGACTCGCCTGTCACATCCTTGTCCTTTGCCGCGCAAAAGAAAACGGCCGCTTGCGGCGGCCGTTCCCGGGCGTGATGGAACCTGGATTTACCAGGCGGCCACCACGGCGCCCTTGTACTTGGTTTCGATGAATTGCTTCACGGCCGGGCTGTGATAGATGCTGATCAGCTTGGCGAACTCGGGGCGGTCCTTGTCCTTCTCGCGCACGACCAGCACGTTGGCGTACGGCGAGTCCGGCGATTCCTGGGCGATGGCGTCCTTGGCGGGATTCAGGCCGGCTTCCAGCGCGAAGTTGGTGTTCACGGCCGAGGCGTCGGTGTCATCCAACGAACGCGGCAGCTGGGCGGCGTCCAGCTCGATGAAGCGCAGCTTCTTCGGGTTCTCGATCACGTCGATCGGCGTGGCCTTCAGGCCGGCTTCCGGACGCAGCTTGATCAGGCCATTGGCTTGCAGCAGCAACAAGGCGCGGCCGCCGTTGGTCGGGTCGTTCGGCAGCGCGATGCGGGCGCCTTCCTTCAGTTCCGACAGGGACTTGATCTTCTTGCTGTAGATGCCGATGGGGAAGATCACGGTCTTGGCGATGCTGACCAGCTTGTAGCCGCGGTCGGCGTTGGCGTTGTCCAGGTAGGGCTGGTGCTGGTAGCTGTTGACGTCCAGGTCGCCGGAGGCCAGCGCCACGTTGGGCTGCACGTAGTCGGTGAATTCGATGACCTGGATGTTCAGGCCCTGCTTGGCGGCTTCGGCCTTGACCACATCAAAGATCTGGGCGTGCGGGCCGGCGGTGACGCCGATCTTCAGCGGCTTGTCCTGAGCCAGCGCGGGCTGGGCGAAAACGGCGGCGCCCAGGGCGAACGCGGCCAGCGACTTCAAAACCTTGATGCTCATGTTGCGATATCCCGAATGACGGAAGTAGGAAAAGAATGAAATCTGCGGTGGGCGGATCAGCGATGCGACATGCGGCGCACGAAGCGGTCGCCAAGGCTCTGGATCGCCTGGACCAGCACGATCAGCACGATCACGACCGCGGCCATGACGTCTGACTGGAAACGCTGGTAGCCGTAGCGGATGGCGAGGTCGCCCAGCCCGCCGCCGCCGATGGCGCCCGCCATGGCCGAATAGCCGATCAGGCTGACAACGGTGACGATGGTGGCGGCGATGAGGCCGGGCAAGGCCTCCGGCAGCAGCACCTTCATGATGATCTGCATCGGCGATGCGCCCATGGCGCGCGCCGCGGTGATCAGGCCGGGATCCACTTCGCGCATGGCGTTCTCCGCGATGCGGGCCATGAACGGAATCGCGGCGACCGACAAGGGCACGATGGCGGCGGTGGTGCCGATGGAGGTCTGCGCGACCAGGCGCGTGAACGGAATGATGGCGACCATCAGGATCACGAAGGGCACCGAGCGGGTGGCGTTGATCACCGCGCCCAGCACGTGGTTCACGGGCTGGTTCTCCAGCATGTTGCCGCGGGCGGTCACCGTCAGGGTGACGCCCAGGGGAATGCCGATGACCACCGCGATGGCGCTGGCCACACCCACCATCAACAGGGTGTCAAGCAGCGACGTAATAAGCAGGTCGATCAGTTGCGGACTCATGAGCTATTTCTTCAACGGTAATGTCACGGGCGGTCAGGGCGGCAATCCCATCCTTGACCGCGGCGGGCGCGCCTTGGACCAGCACGAACATCGTGCCCACGGCCACGCCCTGGATGTCTTCAACGCGCGCCTGCACCAGGCCTACGTCCAGGGAAAACTGCTTGGACAGGTCGGACATGAACGAACCCGACGTGTCAGTGCCGGTCAGCGACAGGCGCAACAAGCGCACCGCCTGGCCCGGCTTGGCCGCGACCAGCGTCTGGATGCGCTCTTTCACGGCGGCCAGCGTGGCGTCGGTCAGGTCGGACGCGGTGGCGGCCGACACCATGCCGCGGGTCACTTCATGGCGCGGCTGCGCGAACACTTCGCGCGTGCTGCCGATTTCGACCACTTCGCCCTGCGACAGCACGGCGACGCGATCGCAGACTTCGCGCACGACTTCCATCTGGTGGGTGATCATGACCACGGTCACGCCGGTCTTGCGGTTGATGTCGCGCAGCAGGGCCAGGATATTGTGCGTGGTTTCCGGGTCCAGCGCGGACGTGGCTTCATCGCTGAGCAGGACGTCCGGCTTGTTGGCCAGGGCGCGGGCAATGCCCACGCGCTGCTTCTGGCCGCCGCTGATCTGGCTGGGATAGCGGTCGCGCAGGTGCTCCAGGCCCACCAGCGCCAGCAGGCGCTCCACGCGGGCCGGGATCTCGGCTTTCGGCACGCCCGCGATTTCCAGCGGCAGCGCGACGTTGCCGTATACCGTGCGGCGCGACAGCAGGTTGAAGCCCTGGAACACCATGCCGATGCGGCGGCGCTGGCCGCGCAGCTGCGCTTCGTTCAGGCCCGTCAGCGGCTGGCCGCCAATGGCGATCGTGCCTTCGTTCGGGCGCTCCAGCAGATTGATGCACTGGACCAGCGTGCTTTTACCCGCCCCGCTGGGGCCGATGATGCCAAAGACCTCGCCCTGCTCGATGTGCAGGTTGATGCCTCGCAGCGCCTGGAATTCTCCATGCGGCGTGGCATAGGTCTTGGATAGGTTCTCGATGTGAATCATGGCAAGCGATTTTGTATCTTTTCTCTTCTAAAGAGAACGACCGTTTTTTCCATTTTTAATAGCTATAAGTAATATAGAACGCCGCCGGCGTCCCTGGGCGTCCTCGCGGCGCCTACCCAATCCCTGCAATGCCCGCCGGGCAAAAAGACGTAAAGGGCAGTCGGGAAGGAAAGCCTCCCTGACTGCCCCTTTTTTATAACGGTGGCCGGCAAGCGGCCACGCCGGACTCAGCGTGCGCGTGAGATGCGGACTTCCGCGCCGCGGCGCTTGACCTCCAGGCCTTCGGAGGGCGAGATGCGCAGTCCTTCCAGGCCCTTGATGTAGCTCGAGCCCTGCATCTGCATCACGCGGATCTTGTTGCGCATGACCACCGGGTTATGCACAGGCATGCCGAACATCCAGACCTCGTCCAGGATGCGGGCCGAGTTGAACTCGCCCGTATGCTGCGCGGCCGGCCCCAGACAGAGCATGTGCCCTTCCCGGCCGAAAACGGGGAACTGGCCCAGCTCGCAGTCGATCGTCCAGGTGGTGCCGCCTTCGTAGCGGTGGCCAGTGTTCAGATCCCACCAGGCCTCGCCCTTGGGCAGGTACACGCGCACCTGGTTGCCGGGCTCGGTAACCGGCGCCACCAGCAGGGCCGGGCCAAGCAGGTATTGCAGGTCCCATTCATGGGCGTGCGGATCGTTGGGGAACGACAGCGCCATGGAACGCTGCACCGGCAGGCCGGTGCGCGCCGAGTCCTCGATGGCGCCCAGCACATACGGCACCAGGCGATAGCGCCACTGCATCCAGGTCTTGACCTGGGCCAGGGTTTCGTCGCCGAAGTCCCAGGGCATCAGGCCTTCCACGCCCTGGAAGGAGAAGTTGGCCGAGAACACGCCGACGGTCAGCCAGCGCAGGTACAGCTCGGACGTCATGCCCGCGCGGTCGCGCGAGGCCGAACCGATGCCATGCACCTGCACGGGCACGCCGCTCGCGCCGATCGACAGGGACGTGCGCAGGGTATGGCGCAGGCCTTCCCAGGTGTTCTCGGCCTGCGGCCCCACCTGCCACGGCAGGCGCTGCGCGGCGGGGAACAGGTCGGAGCTGGGCACCACGCCTTCGGGCGGCACCTTCAGGCCGGCGACCGCATCGAACAGCGCGCGGCGCACCAGCAGCGGATACATGCTGCGCAGCGCGGGGCCGGTTTCACCGTTGCGGGCCGTCACGCCATCGGGAATGGCGATCTGGGCGTCGCACGCGGGCGCATCCAGCCCGTCTTCCACCAGTTGGCGGTGGCGTTCGACCCACAGGTTGTAGATGTCGCGGTAGGTCAGGTCAAGCAGGCCGTACGGCTGCCCCGAGGTGGCTGCGTTGCCGTCGAACACCTGCGCGGAGCCATCTTCCTTGGCCAGCAGCCAGCCGCGGTCTTCCAGTTCCTCGAACAGCGGGCTGGTCTTGAGCACGCCCGGAAAACCGGATGCCGCGACATGCACGTTGTGCTTATGGAACAGCGCCAGCATCTGCTTGGCGTCGGGGAAGCGCTGGGCGTCCCATTCGAAAACCGTCTTGTCGGCCTGGAAGCCCCAGGCCGCCGGCTGCGCCAGCGTCACGGCGTCCACCGGGATATGGTTTTCACGCATGCGGGCCACCAGGGCCACCGTCTGGGTCGGCATCTCGCCCGCGGCCTGCTGCAGCCACGCGCCCATCGCCCACAACACGGGCTGGCCGGCGCGGCCGGTCAGCGCGGTGTACTGGTTCAGGATTTCGGCGGGCTCGCCGGCAAACAGGAACAGATCCAGGACGGCGTCGTCCACGGTCAGCAGATAAGCCGAATCCGCGGGGGCAACGCCCACCGAATGCTCAACACGGCGCATCGTGTTCACATAGACGCCCCAGCCTCGCGGGCTCCATGCCAGCGGCAGGGCGCGGTGCTCGGGATCGTCGGAGACGACGGATTCCTCGCGGCGGTTCAGGTCGCCCGGGGTTTCACCCAAGCCGAAGACGCGCTCGTCGGCCTGCAGGCTGAAGCCCGCCGTCCAGACAGCGTCCTCGGCCTGGTCCAGCGCGTTGTGCCCGAATGCGGGCGTATGCGCGGAAACCTCGGACTCGAACACCCGCTCGTCGTTGCGGTACAGCGCCACGCGCACGGGGTTCGTTTGAATTTCCAGGGCCACATCGCCCTGGGTGATCCGCCAGCCATCCCCGCCCTCGCTAGGGGCAATGGCTGCCTCGCTCACGGCCTCTTGGCGCGCGAGCAGCATCTCGGCCACGGCGCGCGCGCGCGCGCCGGGCTTGTCATCAGTGAGGTGGTTCGCCTCGCCGCAGCGCAAGCGAAAAACACCAGGCGCATGCGCCTCGACTACCACGTGCAACCCATCGCCCGCGTCGAAATCGATGCGACTGGGGCGGGACGTCAGCAGCTCGATGTTGTCGAGCTGGGTAGTATGGGCAAAGTCGAACTTGGGCGGCACAGAGCATCCCCCGGCTTAAGCCAAAAACCATCAAAAGACGCTATTTTGACGGATTTGAGCTTTGAAATAAACTCGGTCCCTCTTTTGGACGGCAATCTCATCCATAAAAGGGGCATAAAGCCCTCGGCCAGCACCCATGGGCGCAGACGCCCCCGAGCCGCCGAAACGCCAAGTCTGAAGCCATTTACGGCCTATCTGGCGCCAAATCCTGGCATTTCCCGCAATTCTACGCCACCCCACCGCCGGCCCAGACCCGCGCCCAATTTTTTTTCATCGTGGCGAAATAAGTTGGGCCAGATCCGTTTCCAGAGGTGACGGCTCGCCCAGAAGACGCGCCGCGATCACGTCGCCCATCAGGGCGGACCAGGACAGTCCGCGCGAGGCATATCCGACCGCCAGCCACACGCCCGGCGCGTGCGGCAGCTCGCCCACGGCCGGCAATCGGCCCGGCAGGACGGCGCGCCACCCCGCCCAGCCCGGCAGGCTGCCCGGCGCCAGCGCCTCGAAATCGGGGTAGCGGGCGCCCAGGAGCCCGGCCGCCTTGCCCAGCGTGACGCGCTGGCCTTCCGCTCCGATCCGCGCCTCGGTCGCGTCATGCACATACGTGCTGCCGACCACGCAGCCCGCGCCCACGTCGGGCAACAGATAGCCTTCGCCGCCCACGATGCAGCGCGGGCCGCCCCCCAGCGCCGCTGCGGGCACCAGCGTGACCTCGCCGGCCAGCGCGTGCATCTGCGCCACCCGGGGCAGCGGACCGAGCAAGCCACTGTCGGACAACACCCCGCGCGCGCCGGCCGCATTGGCGAGGACCACGGTATCCGCCCGCGTCAGCTCAGCGCCGGAAGCGTCCCGCAAGCTCCAGCCCTGCTCCGCCCGCTCGACCCGCGCCACCTCGCCGGGCAATATCGTCACGCCGGCCGTGGCCAGCAGCGCATCGATCAGCAGCCCCGGCTGCACCAGCATGCCCTGCGCAAAGAACACGCCGCCGCGCGCCAGCGGCAGGCCCGCCAAGGCGCTGGCTTCGTCCCGGTCCACCTGGCGCACCCAGCCGGCGGGAAACGCCAGTGCGTCCAGGGTGCCGGCCAGCGCCGCCGAACGGCCCGCATCGCGCTCCACCTGGACCGTGCCGCACACCCGGGGCGCAGCGCCGCCGGGCAGGCCTTGCCAGCGGGCCAGGGCTCGCCCGCTGCCTGCCCGCGACAGCCGGGCCCGCGCGTTGTCGTCTCGCGCCACCACGGGCGTCAGCGCGGCGGCCAGGTGCCCCGCATGCGTGGGCGCGCCATGAGCCCGCCCCGCGTCCACCACGGTGACACGCCAGCCCCGGCCGGCCAGCGCTTGCGCGATGCCTGCGCCCGCCAGCCCCGCCCCCACCACCACCGCATGGCCCGGACCTTCGCGCGGAGCCGGCGCCGCCTTGCGGCCTTCCATAGCGGCCGTCCCGACCGTCATATGCCATTTGCCCCCGTAGCCGGGCGCGCGCCGCACCTCGAACCCTGCATCCTGCAGGGCGCGGCGCAACTCGCCGGTGCACGCCCAGGTCGCGAGGGTGGCGCCCGGCGCCGCCAGCGCCGCCAGATCCCGCAGCAGGGACGGCGCCCACATGCGCGGATTGCGCTCCGGCGCAAAGCCATCCAGGAAAAAGGCGTCGACCCGCGCGCTCAGCCGGGGCGCCAGCACCTGCGCGTCGCCAAAACCCAGCGTCAGCGTGACCGCGCCATTCTCGAATTCCAGCCGGTGCAGGCCAGGCAGCAACGCAGGCCACTGCGCAGCCAGGCGCCGCGCCAGCTCGGCCAGCGGCCCGGGCGCATGGCGCGCCAGCAACGCCGACATATCCTCGCGGGAGAACGGATGCCCCTCCATCGACACGACATGCAGCGCCGCCGGCCGTTGCGGGTCGTCCCGCCAGGCTTTCCACAGCGCCAGGAAGTTCAGCCCCATGCCGAATCCCGTTTCGCAAACGGTGAACGCGCCACGACCGCGCCAGCGTTCGGGCAGTCCATTGCCGCGCAGAAACACGTGCTCGACCTGCCCCAACGCGCCGGAAGGCGAGTGATAGACGTCGCCGTACACGGGGCTGAAAAGCCTGCCGTCAGCATCGTAGTCAAGCACCGCGGGAGTCAGGGGAACGTAAGTCACAGACGGGTAGTCCAGGGGAAAACAGCGTTGGGGCAAGCGCGAATTATCCGACTTTGGATGCGTCCGCGTTGGATGGACGCCACGCAGGGCCGCGGATTCGGCCCTTTGCCACGGGTTTGACGCATACATGGGCTTACACTGATTTCATGGATACCTACGATCAGCCCCAATCGCTGGCCTCGCCCATCGACCTGTGCGCCGCGATCGACGCGGCCGTCACAGCAGCCCATGCCGGCGCCGCCATTCTGCAATCCTACGCGCACCATCGCGCCGATCTCGTGATCGATCGCAAGGCGCGCAACGACCTCGTGTCCCAGGCGGATCGCGAGGCGGAAGCCGCCATCATTCAGGAACTGAAGGGCCGCACGCCAAGATTCGGCATCGTCGCCGAAGAAACCGGCGGCAGGCCCCTGGGCGTCGCCACCTGGTACATCGACCCGCTGGACGGCACCACCAACTTCCTGCACGACATCCCCCACTACGCCGTGTCGATCGCCCTCATCGCGCATGCGGGCACGTCGATATCCGGCACTGAAACGCTGACCGAAGACACGCCGGTCATCGGCGTGGTCTACGACCCCTGCCGCGAAGAGCTGTTTACCGCGGTGTACGGAATCGGCGCCTGGCTCAACGGGCGGCGCATCACCTGCTCGCGCACGCAGACGATCGAGGACGCCGTCTTGGCCACCGGCTTTCCCTTCCGGGATTTCTCGTTCGCCGCGCAGTACATGCCCATGCTGCACGACGCCATCAATCGCGCGCGCGGCGTGCGCCGCATGGGCGCGGCCGCGCTGGACCTTGCCTGGACCGCTTGCGGCCGCTACGACGGCTATTGGGAAATGGGCCTGGCGCCCTGGGACGTGGCCGCCGGCACGCTGATCCTGCGCGAAGCGGGCGGCGCCTGCTCAGACATGCACAAGCAAGACCCCTGGCCGATCGGCGGGCGCGTCGTGGCGGGCAACCCCGCCATCGAACGCGCGCTGCACGAGATGATCGCGCCGCACCTGAACAAGAAGGACTGACGCCGCCTCAAGCCGACGGCGCTGTGGGCGCGGCGGCTTTCGCGTCGGGCCGCAGTTCGCGGCGCAGGATCTTGCCCACATTGCTCTTGGGCAGTTCGTCGCGAAACTCCACGAAGCGCGGACGCTTGTAGCCCGTCAGCTTTTCCTTGCACCACTGCTGCACCTGCGCCTCGGTCAGCGACGGATCCTGCTTCACGATAAACACCTTGACCGCCTCGCCGGAATGTTCGTCCGGCACGCCGATGGCCGCGCATTCCAGCACGCCGGGATGCTGCGCCACCGCCGCTTCGACCTCGTTCGGATAGACCTTGAATCCGGACACCGCGATCATGTCCTTCTTGCGGTCGACGATGCGCGTGTAGCCTTGCTCGTCCATGATGCCGATGTCGCCCGTGCGGAAGTACCCGTCGGCCGTCATCGACGCCCGCGTTTCGTCGGGCTTCTGCCAATAGCCCAGCATGACCTGCGGCCCGCGTATGCCCACTTCGCCGCGCTCGCCCAGCGGCACCTCGTTGCCGGCGTCGTCAAGGATCGCGACGTCGGTGGACGGCAAGGGCAAGCCGATGGAGCCGGAGTAGGCCGTCGCGTTGGTGGGATTCACCGTCGCCACGGGCGAGGTCTCGGACAATCCGTAGCCCTCGATCAGGGGCCGGCCGGTGATCTTCAGCCAGCGTTCGGCCACCTGCTGCTGCACCGCCATCCCGCCGCCCAGGGTCAGGCGCAGGCCGGAGAAATCCAGCCGGGCGAAGTCCTCGTTGTGGGCCAGCGCGTTAAACAGCGTATTGACGCCGGGGAACAAATTGATGGGCACCTTGCGCCACGCGCTGATCAGCGCGGGCTGGTCGCGCGGATTGATGATGAGCACATTGCGCATGCCCGCATGCATGGCGTACAGGCCGCAAACCGTCATGGCGAACACGTGGTACAGCGGCAGCGCGCTGATGATGGTGAGCTGCTGGCCCGCCAGGTCGTGGACGACCGGCTGCGCCACCGCCTCGGTCTGCAGCACGTTCGCCACCAGGTTGCGATGCGACAGCATGGCGCCCTTGGGCACGCCGGTGGTCCCGCCCGTGTACTGCAGCACCGCCACGTCGTCCATCGATATGGGCGGCGGGTTGAACGGCAGGTGCGCGCCTTCGTGCAATACCTTCGGCAGCGTATGGGCGCCGTCGATATGCCACGCCGGAACGATCTTCTTGATATAGCGGGCGCCCAGGTTGACCAGCGGCGCCTTCAGGCCGCCGAGCAGATCGCCCGGGCCGGTCACGACGATATGCTTGAGCTGGCCGCGGTCGGCCACGCGCTGCAAGGTGTGCGCGAAGTTTTCCAGGATGACGATGACGGACGCGCCGCTGTCCAGCAATTGCCGCTGAAGCTCTTCGGCGGTGTACAGCGGGTTCACGTTCACCACGGTCATGCCCGCCCGCAGCGTGCCCAGCATGCCGACCAGATAGGCCGGCACGTTCGGCATCATCAGCGCCACGCGGGCGCCCTTGGGCAGGCCCAGGCTTTGCAGCCAGCCGGCAAACGCCCGCGCATGGGCGTCCACCTGGGCGTAGGTGATGTCGCTGCCCATCGCCGTGCAGGCGATGCGCGGCGCATATTGCTTGCAGGCCCGGTCCAGCAAGTCGGTGAGCGAGGAATAACCCTCGGTGGAGATCTCCGCCGGAACGCCTTGCGGATAATGAGCAAGCCACGGACGCGTCATGGTATTTGTCTCCATTAAATAGATTTTTGATTGATGATACCCTTGTTGCGTTCCCTTTTTCCGCTCGAATCCCCCATGAAACTTCTTGAACCCATCGTCGCCTGGCACCACGATATTTCCAAGATCCGCCGCGATATCCACGCGCATCCCGAGCTGGCCTTCGAAGAGTTCCGCACCGCCGACGTGGTGGCGGCCAAGCTTGAGGAATGGGGCATCGAGATCCATCGCGGCCTGGGCGGCACGGGCGTCGTGGGCATCATCCGCGGCAAGCTGCCGGGCGACCGCGCCGTGGGCCTGCGCGCCGACATGGACGCGCTGCCCATGCAAGAGGCCAACACCTTCGAGCATGCCAGCAAGAACGACGGCAAGATGCACGCCTGCGGCCACGACGGCCACACCGCGATGCTGCTGGCGGCCGCGCAATACCTGTCCCAGCACCGCGACTACGCCGGCATCGTCTACGTGATCTTCCAGCCCGCCGAGGAAGGCGGCGGCGGCGCCAAGCGCATGATCGACGACGGCCTGTTCACGCGCTTCCCGATGGAAGCGGTGTTCGGCATGCACAACTGGCCCGGCATGAAGACCGGCCAGTTCGGCGTGACGCCCGGCCCCATCATGGCGTCCAGCAACGAATTCTCGATCATCGTGAAGGGCAAGGGCACGCACGCCGGCATGCCCAACCTGGGCATCGACCCGGTCATGGCGGCCGTGCAACTGGCGCAGTCGCTGCAGACCATCATCACGCGCAACCGCAATCCGCTGGATGCGGCCGTGCTCAGCATCACGCAGATCCACGCCGGCAGCGCCGACAACGTCGTCCCCAACCACGCGGAATTGCGCGGCACCGTGCGCACCTTCACGCTGGACGTGCTGGACCTGATCGAACGCCGTATGGAAGAGATCGCGCGCCACACCTGCGCGGCCATGGATTGCGAAGTGGAATTCACGTTCCAGCGCAACTATCCGCCCACCATCAACCACCCCGAGGAAGCCGCGTTCTGCGCCGATGTCATGCGCGACATCGTGGGCGAGGCCAACGTCAACGACCACGTGCAGCCCACCATGGGCGCGGAAGACTTCGCCTTCATGCTGCAGGAGCTGCCCGGCTGTTACGTCTGGATCGGCAACGGCACGGGCGACCACCGCGACAGCGGCCACGGCCTGGGCCCCTGCATGCTGCACAACGGCAGCTACGACTTCAACGACGAACTGCTGCCGCTGGGCGGCACGTACTGGGTCCAGCTGGCGCTCAAGCGCCTGGCCAAGGCCTGATCCGCTACCCCCCGTCCGCCGCGCCGACCGCCAGGCACATTGCCAGAAAGCGTTCGGCGGCGCGGGCGGCGGCGTCGGCATGCGGCACCAGGATGCTCAGGGTGCGCGTCAGCGGCTTGGGCAACAGGCGCAGGGCGGCCAATGCCCCGTCCTCGTGGCGCATCGACATGACGGACACGAAACCCACCCCCAGCCCCGCCCGCACCGCCTGCTTCACGCCCTCCACGCCAGCCAGCTCCAGCCCCACCGAGGGCGCCAGGCCCGCGTCGGCGAAAGCGCGCTCCACCAGCCGGCGCACGCCGGAACCCGGTTCGCGCATGACCAGCGCGGATACGGCCAGGTCGCGCAGCGTCACCGCCCCCTTGCCCGCCAGCGCGTGATCCGCGCGCACGATCGCCACCACCTCGTCCTGCCTCCAGGCATGCACCGCGGTATCGGCCGGCAGCCCTGCGGGCACATCCCCCTCGATGAACGCCAGGTCCAGCGCCGGCAGGCGTTCCACGATTTCGCGCGTATTGCCGTCCGACAGGTGCAGGCTCACTGCCGGGAAGGCGTGGCGGAAGTCCGCCACCAGGCGCGGCAGCAGATAACTGGCGGGCGTGGTGCTGGCGCCCAGGCGCAGGGCGCCCGTTTCCAGCCCGCGCCAGGATTCGCGCACGGCCTGGGCCTGGCGGTACACCTGGCGCAGCTGCCGTGCCTGCTCGGCCAGGCGCTCGCCGGCCTCCGTCAAGGCGATGCCATGGCCGCTGCGGCGGTACAGGGGTTCACCGAACCATTCCTGCAGCATGCGCAGTTGCCCGGACACGGCGGGCTGCGAGAGATGCAGCACCTGCGCGGCGCGGCTGATGTTGCCGGTATCGGCCACGCAGGCAAAGGTAAGCAGCTGGTCGGGAGTCATGGGAACCTTAATATCAGATTTACCGATATTACATATTCAAAATAAAGATTTTTCAAATAGTAGAGGGGAATCTAATATTTCGTGTAGTTATTTAGATATGCCCAAAGGGCCAGTCATGAGCACCTCCACCAGCACCGCCGTTCCCCTCCCCGCCAGCCCGGCCGCTCCAGCGGCCGCAGCTCCGGCCGCCGCCGCCACGCCTTGGCGGGACAAGCTCAACGGCGTGCTGTTCGTGGGCCTGATGGCGGGCGCGGTGATGCAGCTGGCGGATCTGCCCGCCATCCGCCAGCTTGGCTTTTCGCCGCTGGTCGTGGGCATTGTCTGCGGCATGCTGTACGGCAACTTCCTGCGCGGCACCATGCCCGCCGACTGGGGCGTGGGCGTGAATTTCACCGCGCGGCGCCTGTTGCGCATCGCCGTCGCGTTCTACGGCCTGAATATCAGCATCCAGCAGATCGCAGCCGTCGGCCTGCCCGGCCTGGCCGTCTCGGTGGCGGTGGTGCTGGGCACCTTGCTGATCGGCACCGTGGTGGGCCAGCGGATGCTGGGTCTGGACCGCGACACCGCCATGCTGACCGCGGCCGGCAGCGCCATCTGCGGCGCGGCCGCCGTGCTGGCCTTCGAACCGACGCTGCGGGCCGCCCCCCACAAGAGCGCTGTGGCGGTGGCCACCGTGGTCCTGTTCGGCACCCTGTCCATGTTCCTGTACCCCGTGCTCTACCACGCGGGCTGGCTCAACCTCGATACCCAGGCGCTCGGCATCTATATCGGGGGCACCATCCATGAAGTTGCGCAGGTCGTGGGCGCGGCCAGCAACATCGACCCCGCCACGACGGAGGTCGCCACCATCGTGAAGATGACCCGCGTAGCCCTGCTGGTGCCGGTCCTGCTGGTGCTGGGCATGTATCTGCGCAGCGCCGCCGCTCAGGCGGGCGGCCAGGCCAAGGGCGCCAAGCTGCCCATTCCCTGGTTCGCCGTCGGCTTCCTGGCGCTGGCCATCATCAACTCGCTCAACATCATCCCGCCCGACGCCATCGCCGCCATCCGCCGCCTGGACATCTTCGCGCTGACCATGGCCATGACCGCGCTGGGCATCGAAACCCGCTTCGCCCAGATCCGCAAAGCCGGCCCCCGCGTGATGGCCCTGGGCCTGATCCTGTACGCCTGGCTGTTGGTTGGCGGCTACGGGATCGTGAAGCTAGCCAGCTGATCTCCGGGCCGCCGCCATAAAGCATGGCGGCGGCGTCCCGGCGCGCACGCCGTGGTCTCGTTTTTCCTGCATAATCGGCTGGTTCCCTTGCATTGGAGTCGGCCGCATGACCTCCAGCACCAAAACCCCGTTTACGACTTTGCCTGCCCATCGCGACGTGGTGTTGCGCGTCATGCCGATGCCGGCCGATGCGAACATCCACGGGGACGTTTTTGGCGGCTGGATCATGGCCCAGGTGGATATCGCCGGATCGATCCCCGCCGCGCGCCGCGCCGCCGGACGCGTGGCCACCGTGGCGGTCAATGCCTTCCAGTTCAAAGAGCCCGTATTCGTGGGCGACCTGCTCAGTTTCTACGCATCCATCGTCAAGACCGGCACCACCTCGATCACGGTGTCGGTCGAGGTTTACGCGGAACGCCAGCGATTGGACGCCGAAGTCGTCAAGGTCACCGAGGCCACGCTGACGTACGTCGCCACCGACGAAGCGCGGCGCAGCCGCCCCCTCCCCACACTTTGAGCCGTAACGCATGACGCAGTCCGCCGCCGCGCAGAAACCGCCCGCGACGCCCCGCCGCCTCGACCCGGAAGACGCCCAGACCGCCTTGGCGGAAGTGCAGGAGCGCCTGCGCCGCCAGCAACTGGTCGCCGACCTGGTGCATCGCCAGGAAGAAGGCGACGCCAAGGCCCCGCTGGTCGAAGACCTGGTGCACCGCCAGCACGAGGCCGAGCTCAAGACCCTGCTGGATGGCCTGCATCCGGCGGACATCGCCTTCATCCTGGAATCGCTGCCCAAGGACGAGCGCCAGTCCATCTGGAAGCTGGTCAGCCCCGAGCACGACGCGGACGTCCTGCTGGAAGTCGAAGACTGGGTGCGCGAATCGCTGATCGAAGCGATGGACCGCCAGGACCTGGTCGCCGCCACCGGCAGCATGGACGCCGACGAACTGGCGGACCTGGCCCCCGACCTGCCGCCCGACGTGGTTGCGGAAGTCCAAAAGGGCCTGACCGAGGAAGAACGCGCGCAGCTGCTGGAGGCCATGGGCTATCCGGAAGACAGCGTAGGCGCGATCATGGACTTCGAGATGGTCCGCGTGCGCGAGGACGTCACCCTCGAAGTGGTGCTGCGCTATCTGCGCCGCCTGCACGAACTGCCCGACCACACCGACCAGATCTTCGTGGTGGACCGCCAGGACAAGCTGCAAGGCATCCTGCCCCTGTCGCGCCTCCTGGTCAGCGAACCCGAAACCGAGGTGCGCGCCGTCATGAATGCGGACTTCCTGGCGCTGAACCCGCTGGATTCCGATGCCGACGCCGCCGGCGCCTTCGAACGCTACGACCTGGTGTCCGCCCCCGTGATGGACGACCAGGGCCGCCTGATCGGCCGCGTCACCATCGCCGACGTGGTGGACGTGATGCGCGAAGACTCGCAAGAGCAGGCGCTATCCCGCGCCGGCCTGCAGGAAGAAGACATCTTCGCCCCCGTCACGACCGCCCTGCGCAACCGCGCGCCGTGGCTGCTCTTTAACCTCTGTACCGCCGCCACGGCCTCATTCGTGGCATCGCAGTTCGAGGGCACGGTCAGCCAGATCGTCATCCTGGCGTTCCTGATGTCAATCGTGGCGGGCATCGGCGGCAACTCCGGCAACCAGACCATGACGCTGATCATCCGGGCGCTGGCCATGGGCCGGATCACCGGGCGCAACCTGTGGCAGCTGGTCAAGCGCGAACTGTTCGTGACCCTGCTGGTGGGGCTTTGCGGCAGCCTCGTGGCAGCCCTGTTCGCCTGGGTGATCTCGCATTCGCTGTCCATCGCGCTGGTGATGATGGCCGCCATGATCTGCAACATGCTGGTCGGCGCCTCGGTCGGCGTGCTGGTGCCGATGGTGCGCGCGCGCTTCGGCAAGGATCCGGCGATGGGGTCTTCGGTGCTGCTCACGTTCGCCACCGATTCCCTGGGGTTTTTCATCTTCCTGGGCCTGGCCACGATCTTCCTGCTGTAGCCTGCGCACGACGGACCCGTACGATTTTTCACCGTACGCCACCCTGATCGACGCGATTGAAAGCGGCCTGACAGGTGGGAGGATGACCGTTCCATTACAGTAATGGAATTGTCATTTTCCCTTCAGTGCCCGCAATGACCGCCAGACTCCGGGCAGCGCTATTCTGCCTGCTGCTCTCCGTTTTCGCCGCCCCCGCCCAATCCTGTGAAAGCCTGCCCTCCTGGGCGCATTCCGCCTGCAGCCGCCTCGACCAGATCTGGACGGAAGGCGGAAACGACCTCTACGTAAGCGGGTACGCGTGGCACAACCGCGCCACGTACAGCCGCGAAAAAATCGACAGCTTCAACGAACTGGCATGGGGCGGCGGATACGGCCGCAGCCTCTACGACGAAGACGGCGACTGGCAGGGCCTGTACGGCATGGCCTTCCTGGATTCGCACAGCAAGGTCCAGCCCATCGCGGGCTATGGCTTCCTGAAGATCGGACAGGTCAGCCAGAACTTCCGGCTGGGTGCGGGCTATACCGTGTTCCTCACGGCGCGCCACGACATCATGAGCTATGTGCCCTTCCCCGGCATCTTGCCGCTGGTGAGCGCGGGCTACAAGGACGCCATGCTCTACGCCACCTACATCCCGGGCTCAAGCGGCGCGGGCAACGTCCTGTTCATGTTCGGGCGCTGGCATTTCTGACGCCTGAGGCCAACCCTCAGAACGCGTGGCCCAGCTTGCGGACCAGGTCTCCCAGGCGCCAATCGTCGATGCCATGGGCGCGCAGCGCGCGCTCGGTTTCCACCACGTAGTCCAGGCAAGGCCCGGAATGGCCGACGGCGTTGCGCACGGACGCCAGCAGGCGGTCGTCGCTGATGCCGGCCGCGTACTCCTGGCAAGCGCGGTTCAGCAGGAACACCAGTCCGCGCACCGGCGCGGCTTCGGTATGGCAGGTAAGCCAGCGGGGGGCATAGGCGCCCGTGACCATTTCGCGGCGCCACAGCGCCTGGAACACGGCGGGCACATCGCAGGCGGCTATCTGGAAAGCGACGCCGCGGCAGCAGCCGCCGCGGTCCAGTCCGAACACCAGGCCGGGATTGTCCGGGGATCCGCGGTGGTCGTGGGACCACAGGCACAGGGACCGGTGGTAGCCGCGCACGGTCGCCAGCCGGCGCTCGCGCCAGGCAAAGCCGGGATGCCATATCAGGGATCCGTAGGCGAACACCCACAGGTCGTCCACGCCGTTCCAGCCGGCCAGCAGGTCATCCACCGAAAGCGCTTGCCGCGTTCTTGCCAGACCGGCGCAGCCGGCGGGTACTGCCAACGACATAGGGTCCTCTGATATCCCGGTTCATTCCATGGCTGGAGTGATCGATATCCTACGCCGTCGCCAGAGCAAAAGAATTGCGAGATGGGGCCTGCGCAACACGCCGAAAGAAATTTGCATCCGCGGCAGCGCCCGCCCGAGGAAAAAAATTGCGCGCCCGCGCCTACACCGCGTCCAGCGGCAGTTCCGTGGTGCTCTTGATGATCTCCATCGAGAAGCTGGCGCTCACGTCCAGCAGGTCCACGGCGCCGATCAGCCGGCGGTAGAAGCGGTCATAGGCCGCCATGTCTTCCACCACCACCTTGAGCAGGTAATCGATATCGCCCGCCATGCGGTGGAACTCCACCACGTTGGGCAGCGCCATCACCGCGTTGATCAGGCTCTGCGTCCATTTCTCGTTGTGCTGGCTGGTCTTGATGGACACGAACACCGTCAGGTTCAGCCCCAGCGCGCGGGGATCCAGCAAGATGGCGTTGCGCGCGATGACGCCGTCGTCCTTGAGCTTCTGGATGCGGCGCCAGCAGGGCGTCACGGACAGGTTGACCTGTTCGGCGACCTCGGCGACCGAACAGGTGGCGTCCTTTTGCAGCAGGGCCAGTATCTTGATGTCTGTCTGGTCCATGGGTTTCCTCGGCGCGATCTCAGTAGGTCCCGGGGTAGCCGCCCCCGTCGATCAGGAGGTTCTGCGCGGTCATGTAGCCGGCGTGCGCGGAACAGACATAGGCGCAAAGCGCCCCCAGTTCTTCGGGCTGGCCATAACGGCCGGCGGGATTCGAGCGCGCGCGCTCGTCCCAGAGCTGCTCGAAGGTCTTGCCGGACTGCTCCAGCATGCCTTGTATGTGCCTGGCCTGCGCATCCGTGGCGAAGGCGCCCGGCAGCAGGTTGTTGATGGTGACGTTGTGGCGCACCGTCTGGCGCGCCAGGCCGCCGACAAAGCCGATCAGGCCCGAGCGCGCCCCGTTGGACAGGCCCAGCTCGGCATGCGGCGCCTTCACGCTGCGCGACACGATGTTCACGATGCGGCCAAAGCGCCGCTCGACCATCCCGTCCACCACGCGGCGGATCATATCGATGGGGCCCAGCATCATGGCGTCCAGCGCCGCAAGCCAGTCTTCGCGCGACCAGTTACGGAAGTCTCCCGGCAAGGGACCGTCGGCGTTGTTGATCAGGATGTCGGGATGCGGGCAGGCCGCGATGGCCGCGTCGCGGCCTTGGGGCAGGGTCATGTCCGCCGATACCCAGCCCACGCCAACCCCGGTTTCCCGGGAGATCTCGGCGGCGGCCTGCTCCAGGGTCTGCGGATTGCGCGCCGCGATGGTCACGGCTACCCCCTCGCGCGCCAATTGCAGGGCGCACGCCCGCCCCATGCCCCGGCTGCCGCCAAACACCAGTGCCGTCTTGCCGCTGATCCCCAGATCCATTGCCTGACTCCTCTGTCCCGCGCGTATGGCGACGGGCCCCAACGGCCCGCCCCGCCGAAGCGGATCAGTATAGGAGCGCCCGGCGGCTCCGGGAATGGAATTTTTCCCTATCCGCCGCGCCTGGCCGCCGGACCTGGCAAAGCGTTTCCCGTTCGAATCCCTGCATTGCAAAAAAATGGGGCCCTGACGGGCCCCATTCGTGTTGGCGCGGCTACCGCCTCAACCCATCCATTGGCTGACGGGCGCCGCCGCGTCCTGCAGCGGCTGCGCCACCACATCGATCAGCGCGGGGCCGTCGTGCTCCATGGCGGCCTTGATGGCGGCATCCAGCTTGGCCGGATCCTCGACGCGCCACGCCTTCACGCCATAGGCCTCGGCAATGCGCGCATGGTCGGTGCGGTTGAAATCCACGCTGTAGTAGCGCTCGTCGTAGCCGGCCTTCTGGCTGGCCTTGATCCAGCCGTAGACTGAATTCGAGAACACGATCAGCAAGAGCGGCGCCTTGTGCCGCACGATGGTTTCCAGCTCGCCCACCGTGAAGCCGAAGCTGCCGTCGCCCATCACCGACACGCACTTGGACTGCGGCCGGCCGACCCAGGCGCCCAGCGCCGCCGACATCGAGAAGCCCAGCGCGCCATGCGCGCGGTTGGTGATGAAGTGGCGGCCCGGCCGCGACACATCGTAGTAGGCCGAAAAGTAGGGGCAAGGCGTGCCCGGATCGGCGCAGACCACGGCGTCATCGGGCAGCAGGCGATTCAGCGACTGCACCACACGCTCGGGACGGATGGGCGCCTCCAGGCTGTTGGCCAGCGGCTCCAGCTGCGCCAGGCGCGCCGCCTTGGCGCGGCCGGCCAGCACCGCGCCGTCCGCCGCGTCCGAGGGCCGGTGCGCCAGGCGCGCCTGCACTTCGGCGCCCAGCGCCTCCAGCGCCAGCTTCGCATCGCCCACCAGGCCGACTTCGGTCAGGTAGTTGGCGCCGATCACCATCGGATCGATGTCGATGTGCAGGATGGGCACATCGCGGTTGGGGAAGCGCCAGTGCTCGGTCGAAGTCGAACCCGCCCGGCATCCCACGAACAGCACCACGTCGGCGGCGGCCACCACGTCGCGCGTGGCCATCACGCCGCCGTTGGAGCCCACCACGCCCGCATTCAGCGGATGGGTGTCGGCAAGGCTGCCCTGCCCGCTGACAGTCAGGCACACCGCGGCCTTGAGCGCCTCGGCCAGTTCCTGCAATGCGCCGCTGGCGCCGGCAATGACCACGCCGCCGCCGCAAATGATCACCGG
The DNA here is from genome assembly GCF_042721735.1 of Achromobacter sp. NPDC058515. Classification (NCBI taxonomy): domain Bacteria; kingdom Pseudomonadati; phylum Pseudomonadota; class Betaproteobacteria; order Burkholderiales; family Alcaligenaceae; genus Achromobacter; species Achromobacter sp. NPDC058515. The sequence continues at coordinate 34,346 of NZ_JBHXNI010000015.1, read as the reverse complement.
CGCGCGGGCGCCCACCAGGCGCTGCGCGGCGCGCGCCACGTCGGCCGGATCCGGCGCGAAGCGCATCGACGGAAAGCGCGCATGCTCGGGCTGCGCCCAGACATCGGATGCATCCACCTGCTGCTTCATCACATCATAGGGAAAGCACAGGTGTGCCGAACCGGGCTTGCCGGTCGTCATGGCGCGGAACGCCGCGCGCACCATGCCCGGAATCTGGTCCGCGCGGTCGATGGTGCGGTTCCATTTCGTCAGCGGACGGTACAGCGCTTCCTGGTCCAGTTCGGTCAGGGGGTACTTGCCGCGCGAGCCGACCGCCACGTCCGAGGTGATGCCCAGCACGGGGATCGACGATTCGTTGGCTTCCACCAGCCCGGGCAGCAGATAGGTCGCGCCGCCGCCGCTGGGGCCTTCGCACACGCCGACCTTGCCGGTCACGCGGGCATAGGCGTCCGCCATGTATCCGGCGCTGCGCTCGTCGCGCGTCAGGATATGCTGCATGCCGTGATCCAGACGGTACAGCGCGTCGTAGAACGGCAGGCTGGTGTCGCCGCACAAGCCGAAAATATGTTTGACGCCGTTGTGTTGCAGCATCCGCACCATGGCTTCGGCGCCGGTCAGGTTTTCCATGTCATCTCCACGTGTTTCATAGGCAGGGCCGGACGGCGCGCCGTCCGGCCGCCACCGCTCAGTTGTCCAGATTGATGTTGCTGCTCTTGATGAAGGCGCTCCAGCGGTCGTACTCCGACTTCACGTACGCATCCAGCGCCGGGCCGTCGGACGCCACGATCTCGAAGCCTGCCTCCGTCACCTTCTTCCTGATTTCCGGGTCGGCCAGCACGGCCTTGAAGTCCGCCGTCAGCTTCTTCACCGTGGCCTCGGGCGTGCCCTTCGGGGCGAACATGCCGCTCCACGAATAGGCGACGAAGCCGGGGAAGCCGGACTCGGCCACCGTCGGCACATTGGGCAATTCGGGCAGGCGCTTCTCGCCGGCCACGGCCAGCGGCTTGATCTTGCCCGCCTGGATCTGCCCGCGCAGCGCCGCGAAGCTCAGCCAGGTCATGTTGGCCTGTCCGCCCACCACCGCCTGAATGGCCGGCCCGCCGCCGCCATACGGCACGTGCAGCAGTTCGACCTTCGAGAGGCGCTTGAGCTCTTCGGGCGCCAGGTGGTTCAGCGAACCGACGCCGGTCGAGGCGTAGTTGAACTTGTTCGGCGGCTGCTTGGCGGCTGCCGCGAGGAACTCCTTCAGGTTGTCCCCGGGCACGCTCGGATTCGCGCCGATCACCAGCGGAAAGCGCACGGTTTGCCCGATCGCGACAAAGTCCTTGAACGTGTCGTAGGGCAGCTTGGGCTTCACGGCGGGGTTGATGCCGTGGTTGTCGAAGCTGACCAGGAGCGTATTGCCGTCCGGTTCCGCGCGCGCCACGAAGGCCGTGGCGATCTGGCTGGCGGCGCCCGGGCGGTTTTCGACCACCACCGCGCGCCCGCCCAGCTGCTGCGACAGGCGCGGCTGCAAAATGCGAGCCAGGATGTCGGTGCTGCCGCCCGGCGGGTACGGCACGACAAGGATCAATGGCCGTTCCTCGGCTACGGCGGGCGTGGCGATAACGGCGCCCCCTGCAGCGGCCAGCGTGCATACCGCCGCCAGTACCCGCTTCATCGTGTGGTTCATTTCTTTTCCCCTGCTGTTGTGGTGTTGGCCGGCGCTGCCGTGGCGGGTTCGGCCTGGTCCCGCATGTAAATCGTTGAAAAACCGGTGCGTATGACGTCGGTGATCTGGTCCAGCCGCCGGCCGATATGCGCGCTCATCAGGCCAGGCAAGGCCTCGATGTCGCGCCGCTCCAGCGCCTGCACGATGCGCAGGTGCTCGCCCTGCGTATGGCTGCGGCGGCCCTGCTGCATGTCGATCCAGCGCACGAAGTGGATGCGCGCATTAACGCTTTCCAGCGCGCGCACGAATTCGTCGTTGCGCGAATAGCGGGCAAGGGCCACGTGAAAAGCCTCGTCCAGTTCCAAGAGGCGCGCGGCGTCGCTGTCTTCCGGCTCGTCGCGGGAGCGTTCCACGAACGCCCGCAGGCTGGCCAGCTCTTCGTCGGTGGCGCGCTCGCACGCCGCGCGCACGATGCCCGCCTCCAGCACCGCGCGGTACTCATACAGGCTGTGGATCTGCTTGGCGTCGAGCAAGCGGGCGATGAAGCCCCGGTTCACGGACCGGGTCAAAAAGCCCTCGACCATGAGCTGGTTGAGCACTTCCCGCAGGGGCGTGCGGCTGACGTTCAGCCGGCGGGCCAGTTCGACCTCGTTGATGCGTTCGCCCGGCTTGAACTCGAAGCGCACGGCCATGGCCTTGACCGCGCCGTACAGCTCGGCCTGGCCGGCCGAGGTGCGGGCAACGGGTCGGATTGCGGGTCGGGGTTGCGTCATACCGGATCGCCTGAGGCCAGTTTCCAGTGGAGATGAAGTGCATACTAAAGTGCATACACTTTGTGCGGCAACCCGGGTTTGCCCGGACGCGCGCGCAATCGCGCCACGGCGCCAGGCGCGGTCGCGTGCAAAAAGAAGGGAAAAGCGTCAGGCCGGCAACGGCCCGCCGAAAGGCGCCCCCGCAGGGACGCAGGCTACAGGCCGGTATCCAGCGTGTAGTGCGCGCCGTCCCGGTTTTCCAGGGTCAGCGTGGAAAGCGCGGGGGTCTGCGCGGCGGCGTCCTGCCGCACATGGATGCGCAGGTTGGCCAAGGGCACGTCCCAGCCGCCGCTCGCGGGCTCGGCCTTGACGTCGGCCACCAGCGCCAGGCGTTCAGCCACGCCGCGGGCATCGGCCGCGCGCGCGTCGATGCGCTGCAGGCTGCGCGCGCCATTCGGATGGGCCATGAGTTCCGGCGACCAGACGCACTCGGGCGTCAGATGGCGGCAGAAATACATGCGGATGCCGGGCAGCGGCTGCTCGGCAAAACGCACGGTATGGAACCGCGCCTCTACTTCCTCTCCGTCCAGCATGGCGGGACGGGTCAGCTCCTGCACGGGATTCACGGCGAAGCCCGCGTCGCGCAGACGCTGGTAGGTGGCTTCGGCGTCGTGGGTGCGAAACACCAGCGCTTCCAGCCCGAACGGCGAATCGGCGATTTCCTTGCGCGCGGGCGGCGCGCCCGGCGGCCAGCCCAGCAGCTCGACATACGTGCTTTCCAGCACGATCAGGCGGTTGCACGACCCCAGGTTGTGCACCGCCTTGTCGCTCAGGTGGAAACCCTGGCGCTCGAAATGCGGCGCCAGCGCATCCAGCCGGTCGCGCACCATGACGACAGCGTGGTCGAATTCAGTGCGGCCGACGGAATGCAGCATGGTGGCTATCCTTTATCAGACCAGCTTGCCGTGGCACTGCTTGTACTTCTTGCCGCTGCCGCAGGGGCACGGGTCGTTGCGGCCGACCTTGGGCATTGCGTTGCGCACGGGCTGGGCGCCCTCGTCCGACGCCGTCGAGGCCAGGGCTTCGTCGTAGTCGGAATGGTGGTACTGCACGTTCTGCACATGCGGCTGCGCCGCTTCGGCTTCGGCCTGCTCGACCTGTTCCGAGGACTGCACGCGCACCGTCATCAGCACACGCACCACGTCGTCGCGGATGCGGTCCAGCATGCCCGAGAACAGCTCGAAGGCTTCGCGCTTGTATTCCTGCTTGGGGTTCTTCTGCGCATAGCCGCGCAGATGAATGCCCTGGCGCAGGTAGTCCAGCGCCGACAGGTGTTCACGCCAGTGCGTATCGATCGCCTGCAGCATGATCGAGCGTTCGAACTGCGACCACGATTCCGCGCCGACCTGGTCGACCTTGGCCTGGTAGGCATCGCGAGCCGCCGCCACCACGCGTTCGCGCAGGTCTTCGTCGGTCAGGCTGGCTTCTTTTTCCAGCATCTCGGTCAGGGGCAGATGCAGGTGCCAGTCGGCTTCCAGCGCCTTTTGCAGCGCGGGAATGTCCCACTGCTCCTCCACCGATTCCGGCGGCACGTAGGTATTGAACAGATCGGTCACGGCGGCGTCGCGCAGGTTCTGCACGGTGGCGCCGACGCTGGCGGCTTCCAGCACGTCGTTGCGCTGCGAATACAGCACCTTGCGCTGGTCGTTGGCCACGTCGTCGTATTCCAGCAATTGCTTGCGGATGTCGAAGTTGCGGCCTTCCACCTTGCGCTGCGCGGTTTCGATCGAACGCGTCACCATGCCGGCCTCGATGGGCTCGCCCTCGGGCAGCTTCAGGCGTTCCATGATGGCGCGCACGCGGTCGCCCGCGAAAATGCGCATCAGCGAATCTTCCAGCGACAGGTAGAAGCGGGACGAGCCCGGGTCGCCCTGGCGGCCGGCGCGGCCACGCAGCTGGTTATCGATGCGGCGCGATTCGTGGCGCTCGGTGCCGATGATGCGCAGGCCGCCCGCGGCCTTGACCTGCTCGTTCTGCGGCTTCCATTCGGCGCGCACCTTCTCGATGCGAACGGCCTTTTCGGCATCGGACAGCGATTCGTCGGCGCGGATCAGGTCGACCTGCTTGTCGACGCTGCCGCCCAGCACGATGTCGGTGCCGCGGCCGGCCATGTTGGTGGCGATGGTGATGTGGCCCGGCTTGCCGGCCTCGGCAACGATCTCGGCTTCGCGGGCGTGCTGCTTGGCGTTCAGCACTTCGTGCGGCAGCTTGGCCTTCTTCAGCAGGCCCGACAGCAGCTCGGAGTTCTCGATGCTGGTGGTGCCCACCAGCACCGGCTGGCCGCGCTCGTGGCAGTCGCGGATGTCTTCCAGGATGGCGTTGTACTTCTCGCCATCGGTCTTGAAGACCTGGTCGTTCTGATCCTTGCGGATCATGGGCTTGTTGGTCGGGATGATGACCGTTTCAAGCCCGTAGATTTCCTGGAACTCGTACGCTTCCGTGTCGGCCGTGCCGGTCATGCCGGACAGCTTTTCGTACATGCGGAAGTAGTTCTGGAACGTGATCGACGCCAGCGTCTGGTTCTCGTGCTGGATCTTCACGCCTTCCTTGGCCTCGACGGCCTGGTGCAGGCCGTCGGACCAGCGGCGGCCCACCATCAGGCGACCCGTGAATTCGTCGACGATCACCACTTCGCCGTCCTGCACCACGTACTGCTGGTCGCGGAAGAACAGGTTGTTGGCGCGCAGAGCCACCATCAGGTGGTGCATCAGCGCGATATGGCGGGGGTCGTACAGCGATTCGCCTTCGGGCAGGATGCCCAGGCGGCCCAGGATGGCTTCGGCGTTCTCGTGCCCGGCTTCGGACAGGTAGACCTGCTGGCTCTTTTCGTCGACCCAGTAGTCGCCTTCGGGTTCCGGCTCCTGCGGCTTGGGCTCGCTGGCCATGCGCTTGAGCAGCGGCGGCACCGCGTTCATGCGGATGTAGAGCTCGGTGTGGTCTTCAGCCTGGCCGGAAATGATCAGCGGCGTGCGGGCCTCGTCGATCAGGATCGAGTCCACTTCGTCGACGATGGCGTAGAACAGCACGCGCTGGCGGCGGTCCTCAACACGGTATTCCATGTTGTCGCGCAGGTAGTCGAAGCCGAATTCGTTATTGGTGCCGTAAGTGATGTCGGCGGCGTAGGCGGCCTTCTTCTCTTCGTTGGGCTGCTGCGGCACGACCACGCCGGTGCTCATGCCCAGGAAGTGGTACAGGCGCCCCATCCATTCGGCGTCGCGGCGGGCCAGGTAGTCGTTCACCGTGACCACATGCACGCCCTGTCCGGCGATGGCGTTCAGGTAGACCGGCAGCGTGGCCATGAGGGTCTTGCCCTCGCCCGTGCGCATTTCAGCGATCTTGCCGCTGTGCAGGGCGATGCCGCCCAGCAATTGCGCATCGAAGTGGCGCATGCCGAATACCCGCTTGCCGGCTTCGCGCACGACGGCGAAGGCTTCGGGCAGCAAGTCGTCCAGGGTTGTGCCCTGGGCGTGACGGGAACGGAATTCCTCGGTTTTGGCCGCCAGCTCCGAATCGGAGAGCGCGGAGATCTTGGGTTCGAGCCCATTGATCTGGGTTACCAGCTTGCGATACTGCTTAAGCAGCCGGTCGTTGCGGCTACCTATGAGTTTTTTGAGCAGAGAAACCATGCGTATGTCGGCCGCACGAGCCACGCCACACTCGGAAATGCTTGGGCAGCGTCACCCGTGACTTGATGTTATTGGTTGAGCGGGGGTCCGCTGGGAAACGAACCAGTTTAACGCACCTGGAGCGTAATAGCCTGGACCTATGGCCAGGGTATCACTGTCGGCCGGTTTGACCAGCCTGCGCGCCAGGGGTTCAAGGCGCGGCGGCCTGGGCGACGGTGGGCGGCGCGTGCTGTTGCGGCCCCAGGAACAGGCGGGGATCCAGCGGCTGTCCGGCAAGGCGGACTTCAAAGTGCAAATGCGGGCCGGTGGAGCGGCCCGAGCTTCCCACGCGGCCCACCTGCTGGCCGCGTTCGACAAGCTGCCCCTGCTTGACCATCAGGGAGGAGGCATGGGCGTAGCGGGTGATCAGTCCGTCGCCGTGGTCGATCTCGACCATGTTGCCGTAGCCCGGCTGGAACTTGGATTCCAGCACCACCCCGCCGGAAGCGGCCAGGATGGGCGTGCCGGGAGGCGCGGCGAAGTCCAGCCCCTCGTGCATGGCGGTGCGCCCCGTCACCGGGTTGCGGCGCCAGCCGTACGAGGACGACAGATACGGGTAGTCGGTGATCGGCATGGCGGTCGGCATGCGCGCCTGGTCCGCCGAACGCTTGGTCAGCGCGGCGTCCAGCAGCCGCAGGTTGTCCGTCTGCTGCGACAGTCGCGCCTGGATTTCGTCCAGCTGGCGGCCAAGCGCCTCGGCCGAGGCCGCGCTGGGCGGTGGATGATCGGTGAAAAGATCGTCCATGACCTGGGTGGCTTCCGGCTGCGTCAGCGCTTCAGGCTGCGCCACGGCCAATTGCTTGGCCAGTTCGGGATCGGTGTAGGCCACGCCGGCCACCTTGGCCACGCGCTGGCCCAGTCCGTCGATGCTGACCAGCTTGGCTTGCAGCGCGCCGACTTTCGCGGCGAGCAAGTTCATGTTTCCGCGCAGGAAATCGGCGTCGCGGCCCGGCTGGTCCGACAACGGCCAGCCCACCGTATGTACAGCCGGCAGGATGGGAGTGATGTATCGTTGTAGCGCGGCGCCAAAGATCGCCGCCGTCATCAGGGCGGCCCCCAGAAACAACGCCAGATGCGCGCCTCCCAGGGTGAAATGCCCGTCCTGCCCCTCTCGGGCGTGCATAATCACTATTTTCAAGGTTTGCTTCCTAATTCTTAGAGCCGGGATGAATAGACCCACTTCATACCGTCAACGTTCCAGTTCCAGCCGGCGGGTAGAAAATACCGCCCTGGGATGGCTGGGTCATGACATGCGGGGCGCCGGCGTATTGGCGACCGCCCGCAAGCACTTGCAAATCCAGTACGCGGTGGCGGCAGTACTACCCGCCCCGCTAGGCGCCGTGTGCCAGGTTGGCAAACTGGAAAACCAGTGCCTGCACCTGGTGGTGCCCAGTGCCGCTCATGCGGCCAAGATGCGTCAATTGGCCCCGCGCATTGCGCGGTCGCTGGCAGACCAAGGCTGGAACCTTAACGAAATTGCCATCAAGGTACAAGCGGGTTTGCCGAAGCCCGGCTCCCGTCAGCCGCGCCCTCCCAAAGAGGCGCAACCCCTGGGCGACAAGGCCCTGGGCGCGTTCGAAACGCTGCACGACAGTCTGCGCCCCGGCCCGTTGGCCGATGCGGTCGCCAAGCTCTTGAGGCACCACAAGAGTAGCTGAGCCAACCGGCTTTGTCCGGCGTATCCATCGTCCGGAAACGTCGCGAAACCAAGTTTTCGGGCCGATGGCCGGATGGTCTGCTACCGGTTTGCGACTATTGCGCTATCGGATGGCGGCCAGCGCCATCCTTAAGCCGGAACCCGCGCTTCAATCGGGGACGGCCCCCCGCGGCGGTCAGGTTCCACATGAAAGCCCGGCGTCAGGCCAGCTTCCATTCGTGGCGAAACGCCTGGGGCGCTTCAGCCTGCGATTCATAGGTGATCAATTCCCAGGCGTCGCGTTGCTCAAGCAGCGCGCGCGCGAGCTGGTTATTCAGGCCGTGGCCCGACTTGCACGCCACATAGCGCGCCACCAGGGGTTTGCCCAACAGATACAGGTCGCCGATGGCGTCCAGGATCTTGTGCTTCACGAATTCGTCGTCATAGCGCAGCCCGTCGCTGTTGAGCACGCGGTACTCGTCCATGACGATGGCGTTGTCCAGGCTGCCGCCGCGGGCCAGGCCCATCGACCGCAGGGCTTCGACTTCATTCACGAAGCCGAAGGTGCGCGCCCGCGCGATCTCGCGGACATAGGAATGCGTCGCGAAATCGATTTCAGCAAAATTGGCCGTCGAGTCGATGGCGGGATGGCGGAAGTCGATCGAGAACGCCAGCGCGTAACCCTCGTGGGGTTCCAGGCGGGCCCATTTCTCGTTGCGGCCTTCGCCTTCGCGCACTTCCACCGGCTTCAAGACGCGGATGAATTGCTTGGGCGCGTTCTGCTCGACGATGCCCGCCGAGCGCAGCAGATAAACAAACGTAGCCGCACTGCCGTCCATGATGGGGACTTCTTCGGCGGTGAGGTCGATATGCAGGTTGTCGATGCCCAGGCCGGCCAACGCCGACATGAGATGCTCCACCGTGGACACGCGGACATTTCCCTGCTGCAGCACGGACGCCATGCGCGTGTCGCCCACGCCAGTCGCTTGGGCAGGCAGGTCCACGACCTGCGGCAGGTCGACGCGGTGGAAAACGATACCGGTGTTGGGCTGTGCCGGGCGCAGGGTGAGCTCTACCCGCCGTCCGGAGTGGACGCCGACGCCTGTCGTGCGGACGAGATTCTGAATGCTGCGCTGTCGGAACATGAGACTTGGATGATTTGAGCCAGGAAGCCGGCAAGATAGCTAATAGATTGCCGGCGTAACTGACGTATTGTAACTCTGTCCGATCCTTGTCGCCACTTGGCGGCGGGACCGACCCGTACCTCCGTCCCTTTTTTTGCGCCGTGCAAGGGAAACACGGACCGCTCGGCCTCCGGCTCGCCCGTGGGGACAGGCAAGCCGGAGATGAGGGAGTGCGCTTAGAGCCTTTGGCCGGCTCTTAGGTTCAATCCGCTTGCTTGCGCAGGAATGCCGGGATGTCGAAATGATCCATGCCCGAGCTTTCCAGAGCACGCACCTGGGCCGACGCCTGGCTGCGCGGATTGCGCATGACAGACGGCATGTCAAGGTTGCGGTAATCGCCGTTTTGACCGGCCGCCATCGTGCCCATGGGCATGTTGTCGGTGCCGGTACGCAGCACTTCAGCGGTGGTCTGCACCAGTTGCGGACGTGCTTGCGCACGGCCAAGGCCGGTCGCGACCACGGTCACGCGCAGGTTTTCACCCATGGACTCGTCGTAGGCGGTGCCGAAGATCACGGTCGCGTCGTCCGAAGCGTAGCTGCGGATCGTTTCCATGATTTCGCGCGTTTCGCGCATCTTCAGCGAGCGGCTGGCAGTGATGTTGACCAGCACGCCGCGAGCGCCGTTCAGGTCCACGCCTTCCAGCAGCGGGCAGGCGATGGCGTGCTCGGCGGCGACACGCGCGCGGTCAGCGCCCGAAGCCGATGCCGTGCCCATCATGGCCTGGCCTTGTTCGCCCATGATCGTCTTCACGTCTTCGAAGTCGACGTTGACGTTGCCTTCGACGTTGATGATTTCGGCGATACCCGCGCAGGCGTTGTGCAGGATGTCGTCGGCGGAACGGAAGCAGTCTTCCTGCGTCGCGTCTTCGTCCATCAGTTCATAGAGGTTCTCGTTGAGCACCACGATGAGCGAATGCACGTGCTTGGCCAATTCCGAGATACCGTCCTCGGCCATCTTCAGGCGCTTGTTGCCTTCGAAAGTAAAAGGCTTGGTGACCACGCCCACGGTCAGGATGCCCAGTTCCTTCGCCACTTCGGCCACGACCGGACCTGCGCCGGTGCCGGTGCCACCGCCCATGCCGGCGGTGATGAAGACCATGTGCGCGCCATTCAGCGCGGCACGGATCTCCTCGCGCGCGGTTTCAGCCGACGCGCGTCCCTGCTCGGGCTTGGCGCCCGCGCCCAGGCCGGTGCGGCCCAGGCGAATCTGCACCGGGGCATTGGTTGCCGCCAGCGCTTGCGCATCGGTGTTGGCGCAGATGAAATCCACGCCGTGCACGCCGTTGCGAATCATGTGCGCCACGGCATTGCCGCCCGCACCGCCCACACCAACGACCTTGATTACGGTCCCTTTGGTGTTGTTCTCTAGCATCTCAAAGTTCATCATGATGACTCCCTCACAAGTCCGATTTTGCAAATCACAAAAATTCCCCAACAACCTATATTTTGTGAATCGCCTCAAAGCCGATGCCGACTACATAGGTCCGCCACGGGTTTGAGACGCCTCCTCTTTCTGGCGAGCCCCGCAAAACTGCCGCGGGTCACGCCAAGGAGCAGGCCCCAACCTGCACCCTTTAATTCATAAACCATTCCTTCATGCGCGCCAGCAGGCTCTTGAAATTGCCTGTCTGGGCGGCGACCTTGCGGCCGCGCACGCGCTGCATCCGTGCTTCCTGCAGCAAGCCCATCACCGTCGAGAAGCGCGGATTGCGCATCACGTCGGCCAGGCTGCCTTCGTATTCGGGCACCGCCACGCGCACCGGCTTGAGGAACACGTCCTCGGCCAGTTCAATCATGCCGGGCAGCTGCGCCGACCCGCCCGTCAGGACCACGCCGGAAGCCAGCAGGTCCTCGTAGCCGGAGTCGCGCACCACTTGCTGCACCAGCGTGAACAGCTCTTCCACGCGCGGCTCGATCACGGCGCCCAGCGCCTGGCGCTTGACCTGGCGGGGGCCGCGGTCGCCCAGGCCAGGCACTTCCACGGACTCGTCCGGGCTGGCCAGCACCTGCTTGGCCACGCCGTAGCGCAGCTTGATTTCTTCGGCGTCCGGCGTCGGCGTGCGCAGCATGGCCGCGATGTCGTTGGTGATCTGGTCGCCGGCGATGGGCAGCACGGCGGTGTGGCGAATCGCGCCGCCGGTGAAGATCGCCACGTCGGTGGTGCCTCCGCCGATGTCGACCAGCACGACGCCCAGCTCCTTCTCGTCGGCCGTCAGCACGGCCAGGCTGGAGGCCAGCGGCTGCAGGATCAGGTCCTGCACTTCCAGGCCGCAGCGGCGCACGCACTTGACGATGTTCTGAGCGGCGCTGACCGCCCCCGTCACGATGTGCACGCGCACTTCCAGGCGCAGGCCGCTCATGCCGATCGGCTCGCGGATGTCTTCCTGGCCGTCGACGATGAACTCCTGCGTCAGCACGTGCAGCACCTGCTGGTCGGTCGGGATGTTCACCGCCTTGGCGGTCTCGATGACGCGGGCAACGTCGGTGGCGGTGACTTCCTTGTCCTTCACGGCAACCATGCCGCTGGAATTGAAGCTGCGGATATGGCTGCCGGCGATGCCGGTGTAGACGTCGCGAATCTTGCAATCTGCCATCAGCTCGGCTTCTTCAAGCGCGCGCTGAATGGAATTCACAGTGGTCTCGATATTGACGACCACGCCCTTGCGCATGCCGCGCGATTCATGCTGGCCGAGGCCAAGCACTTCGAAGCGGCCTTCAGGCAGGATTTCAGCCACCACAGCCACCACCTTGCTGGTGCCGATATCGAGGGCGACGATAAGGTCCTTGATGTCACGGGTCATGGCGTTAGCGTTTCTTGGGAGGTTTCGGTGTGGATTTGGATTTGGTTTCCGACGCGGGCAACGGGGCCAGCGCCAGGGCGAAACCATTCGGATAGCGCAAGTCGGCCTGCGTGATGGTGCGCCCTTCCAGGCGCCCCGACACGGCGGGCCACGCCTGCACAAAGCGTTGAATGCGAGCCGCGAACGGCAATGCGCCGGGCAAGCCATGCGGGTCTGGCGCATCGGCGCCCGGATCGCGGCCCAGGTCCAGCAACATGCCATTGGAAAGCACCACGCGCCAGGCGTAGCGCGGACTCAGTTCCAACTGCTTGACATGCATGTCCAGCGGCGCGAACCAGCGCGCCAGCTCGGCGTAGCGCTGGACGACGAGCGATTCGGTGCCCTCGGGCCCGGAGAACTGCGGCAGCACCGTCTCGTCGTCCACCTCGCCCGTGTTGGCCGTGAACGCCTCGCCCCAGGTGTTGATCATCTGGTTCTCGTTCCACAGCGCCAGGGGCTGCTGTTCCTCGATCCGCACGCGCAGGACATTGGGCCAGATCCGCCGCACGGTGGCATGCCGGACCCACGGCACCGACTCGAAGATCTCCCGCGCGTCGTCCAGGTCCACCGTAAAGAAGTTGCCCTTGAAGCGGCCCGCGATCGCCGACCGCACCGCCCCCGTCGACACATAGTGCAGCTCGGTGTCCGGCATCGATTCCAGCTCGATGGCCGACAGCGTGAAGAACGGGCGTTGCGCTACCCACACCACGCCCGCAAGGAGCATGGCGCAAACCGCCAGCACGGCTAGCGTGTTGGCGATCAGGTTGGTAGTGCGAGCGTCGTTCCACACGGAATATCCAGGTCAAGCGTTGCGGGCGGGGCTGTGCACTTTGCACGAAGCCTCGGACAGGATTGCCACGCACAGGTCGGCATAGCTGATCCCCACGGCCTTGGCGGCCATGGGCACCAGCGAATGGCCGGTCATGCCGGGGGAGGTGTTCATTTCAAGCAGCCAGGGCCGGTTGTCGCGGTCGAGGATGAAGTCGGCGCGCCCCCAGCCTTCGCAGCCCAGCGTCTGATAGGCCTTTACGGCAATTCGCGCGACTTCTTCAGCCACTTCGGGCGGCAGGGTGGCCGGGCAGAAGTACTGCGTGTCGTCCGAGAAATATTTGTGCTCGTAGTCGTAGTTGCCGCCGGGCGCCGCGATCTCGATCACCGGCAGCGCGCGCGCGGCCTTGCCCGAACCCAGCAGCGCCACGGTCAGCTCGCGGCCGGTAATGAACTGCTCGGCCAGCACTTCGCTGTCAAAGCGCGCCGCCGCGGCATAGGCTTCCTTCATGTCGGAATAGCCCACCACCTTGGTGATGCCGACGGTGGAGCCCTCGTGCGGCGGCTTGATGATCAGCGGCAGGCTCAGGCGGTCAGGCACCAGGCGCAGTTCCGTGTCGGCGTCCAGCACCTCGAAGTCGGGCGTGGGCAGGCCATGCTGCAGCCAGATGCGCTTGGTCATGGTCTTGTCCATGGCCAGCGCCGAGGCCATCGGGCCGCTGCCGGTATAGGGAATGCCCAGCAGCTCCAGCGCGCCCTGGATCGTGCCGTCCTCGCCATAGCGGCCATGCAGCGCGATGAACACGCGGTCAAAGCCCTCGGCGGCCAGCTCGGCAAGGCTGCCCTCGCCCGTGTCGAACAGGTGCGCGTCCACGCCGGCGCTGATCAGCGCCTGCTGCACGCCCTTGCCCGACATCAGGGACACTTCGCGCTCGGCGGACCGGCCGCCGTACAACACACCCACTTTGCCGAATTGATTGCTCATGCCAGCTCTCCTACCTGGGCGGGGACCTTGCTGATCGAACCCGCTCCCATAACAATGACGACGTCGCCGTCGCGCACGAAATCCACGACCGCCTGCGGCAGCTCAGCCACGTCTTCCACGAACACCGGCTCGACCTTGCCGGCCACGCGCAGCGCGCGCGACAGGGCGCGCCCGTCGGCCGCGACCAGCGGCGGCTCGCCGGCGGCATAGACCTCGGTCAGCAGCACCGCGTCGGCGGAGCCCAGCACGCGCACGAAGTCTTCAAAGCAATCGCGCGTCCGCGTGTAGCGGTGCGGCTGGAAGGCCAGCACGATGCGGCGGTCGGGCCAGGCGCCGCGCGCGGCGGCCAGCGTGGCGGACATTTCCACTGGGTGATGGCCGTAGTCGTCGATGACCGTGAAGGTCCCGCCGCCATGACTGGCGGGCACCGAGAATTCGCCGGTCTGCGTGAAGCGGCGGCCCACGCCCTTGAAGGCGGCCAGCGCCTCGCAGATGGCGTCGTCGGCCACGCCCAGCTCCGTCGCCACGGCAATCGCGGCCAGCGCGTTGCGCACGTTGTGCAAGCCGGGAAGATTCAGTTCCACCTGCAGGGGCGGCAGCAGCGTGTCGCTGTGCATGCGCTGCACGTTAAAGCGCATGCGCGTGCCTTCCGGCTGCACCTCATAGGCGCGCACCTGCGCTTCCTCGTTCAGGCCGTAGGTCGTGATCGGACGCGACACGAACGGCATGATCTCGCGCACATTGGCGTCGTCCGAGCAAAGCACCGCGCTGCCGTAGAACGGCAGGCGCTGCGTGAACTCGATGAAGGCGCTCTTCAGGCGCGCCACATCGTGCCCATAGGTGTCCATGTGATCCGCGTCGATGTTGGTCACGATAGCCATCACCGGCAGCAGGTTCAGGAACGACGCGTCGGACTCGTCGGCCTCGACAACGATGTAGTCGCCTTGCCCCAGGCGCGCGTTGACGCCGGCGGAATTCAGGCGGCCGCCGATCACGAACGTGGGATCCAGGTCGCCGGCGGCAAGCACGCTGGCGACCAGGCTGGTGGTGGTGGTCTTGCCGTGCGTGCCGGCAACGGCGATGCCGCGCTTCAAGCGCATCAGCTCGGCCAGCATGATGGCGCGCGGCACCACGGGGATGCGCGCCGAACGGGCGGCGATCACTTCGGGGTTGTCGCCCGCCACCGCCGTGGACGTCACGATGGCGCCGGCGCCGGTGACGTTGCTGGCCGCGTGGCCGATCGCGATCTTCACGCCCAGCTCGGCCAGGCGGCGCGTCACGGCCGACTCGTGCAGGTCGGAACCGCTGATCGTGTAGCCCAGGTTGAGCAGCACTTCGGCAATGCCGCTCATGCCCGAGCCGCCGATGCCTACGAAATGGATATGTTGAATTCTGTGTTTCATGATGAACGCCCCGCTGCTTGTTCACAGACGTCGGCGATATGGACCGCCGCGTCGGGGCGCGCATGAGCGCGGGCCCGAACGGCGACGGCCTGCAGTTCTTGTCGGGAACGCTGGGCGAGCCAGTCCGCCAGCCACTCGGGCGTCAGGGCGGTCTGCGGCTGCAGCCAAGCGGCCTGCGCGTCGCTCAGAAAGCGCGCGTTGGCGGTTTGATGGTCATCGATGGCGTGGGGGAACGGCACGAACAGCGCCGCCACGCCGGCCGCGGCCACTTCGGACACCGTCATGGCGCCCGCGCGGCAGATCAGCAGGTCGGCGTCGGCCATGGCGCCCGCCATGTCGTCGATGAATGCGCGGCAGTCGGCCGCCACGCCCGCCTGGGCGTAGGCCTGCTGCAACGCGGGCAAGTGTTGCTCGCCAGCCTGATGGACGACCATCGGCCGGGCCTCTTGCGGCAGGCGGGCAAGCGCCTGCGGCACGGTGTTATTGAGCGCCTGCGCGCCGAGGCTTCCGCCCACGACCAGCACGCGCAGCGGGCCGCCGCGACCGGCATAGCGCTCGGCCGGGTCCGGCAGGGCGCACAGGTCGGCGCGCACCGGATTGCCCATGGCTTCACCCTTGGGCAGCACCCCGGGGAAGCCGCTGAGCACGCGGCGCGACATCCTGGCCAGCCATTTGTTCGCGGTGCCGGCCACGGCGTTCTGTTCATGCACGACCAGCGGCGTGCCGCGCAGCGCCGCCATCACGCCGCCGGGGAACGCCACGTAGCCGCCCATGCCCAGCACCACGTCCGGGCGCACGTCGGACAGGCGCGACCAGGCTTGCGCAAACGCGCGCAGCAGCAGGAAAGGCAGCTTCAACAGCGCGGACGCACCCTTGCCGCGCACGCCCTGAAAGCGCAGCGGCACGAGTTCGATACCGCGCGGCGGCACCAGCCTGCCTTCCATCTTTTCAGGATTGCCCAGCCACAGCACGCGCCAGCCGCGCTCGCGCAGCACCTCGGCCACGGCCAGGCCCGGCATGATATGCCCGCCCGTGCCGCCGGCCATTATCAGGATGGTGCGCGAGGTCATTGCAGCGGTATTCATACCCGCCCCCCGCGCATCATGATGCGGTTTTCCACATCGACCCGGATCAGCATCGCCAGCGCGCACAGGTTCATCACCACGCCGGAACCGCCGTAGCTCATCAGCGGCAGGGTCAGGCCCTTGGTGGGCAGCAGCCCCAGGCAGACGCCCATGTTGATGAACGACTGCACGCCAAACCACATCGCCACGCCATGCGCGACCAGGCCCGCGAACGTGCGTTCCATGGCGATGGCCTGGCGGCCGATGTCGAAACCGCGGTAGACAATGATGGCGAACAGGGAGATCACCAGCATGACGCCGGCAAAGCCCAGCTCTTCGCCCACCACGGCCATCAGGAAGTCGGTATGCGCTTCGGGCAGGTAGTGCAATTTCTCGACGCTGGCGCCCAGGCCCACGCCCAGCCACTCTCCGCGGCCCAGCGCGATCAGCGAATGCGACAACTGGTAGGCGCTGCCGTAGGCGTTGTCTTCGTTCCAGGGATCCAGGTAGGCGAACAGGCGCGCGCGGCGCCAGGGCGACAGCCAGATCAGCGTCAGGAACGTGCCCACCAGCACGGCCAGCAGGCTGCTGAAGTACTTGCCGTTGATGCCGCCCAGGAACAGGATGCCGATGGCGATGGCCACGATCACCATGAAGGCGCCCAGGTCGGGCTCCAGCAGCAGCAGCATGCCCACGCCGGCCAGGGCGAATGCCATCGGCAGGAAGCCGCGGGCAAACGCCTGCATATGTTCCTGCTTACGCACCGTGTAGTCGGCGGCGTAGAGCAAGGCGGCCAGCTTCATCAATTCGGAAGGCTGGAAATTCAGCGGACCCAGCGGAATCCAGCGGTGCGCGCCGTTGACCTCGCGGCCGATGCCGGGAATCAGCACCGCCACCAGCAAGGTCATCGACACCACGAACAAGGGCACGGCCAGGCGCTGCCAGACGCGGATCGGAATCGCCAGGACCACGGCGGCGCCGAGCAGGCCGACGCTCACGAACAGGCCGTGGCGGATCACGAAGTAATAGCGGCCGTAGGAGGCATAGCGCGGGCCGTCGGCCAGCGCGATCGACGCCGAATACACCATCAGCAAGCCGAGCAGCAGCAACGTCGACGCCGCGAGGACCAGCGGCAGATCGAAGTTGCGCATGCGGGTACGGCCGGGCCGTACGGCATTGACGCTGGCGGTGAGGTCGGCGATCAGGCTCATGCCACCTCTCCACGGTCGCGGGCCAGGTCTTCGACCTCTTCCACGAACACCTGCCCGCGATGCGGGTAGTTGCGGAACATGTCCAGGCTGGCGCAGGCGGGCGACAGCAGCACGGCATCGCCCGGTTGCGCCAGGTCGGCTGCGCCGCGCACCGCCGCACGCAGCGAGTCGACCGTCACGCAGTTGACGCCGGTGGGCGCCAGCACACGGCCGATCTCGGGGCCGTCGGCGCCGATCAGGACCACGGCGCGCGCATGGCGCGACACCACGGGAATCAGCAGAGAAAAATCCTGGCCCTTGCCCTGGCCGCCTGCGATCAGCACCACCGGCTGGCCCAGGCCTTCCAGCGCGGCCACCGTGGCGCCCACGTTGGTGCCCTTGCTGTCATTGATATAGTCGACGCCGCCGATCGTCCGCACGAAGGCCGCGCGATGCGGTTCGCCCGCGTACTCGCGCAGCGTGCGCAGCATGGCGCCCCACCCCAGGTCCAGGCATCGCGCCAGCTGCAGGGCGGCCAGCGCGTTCAAGGCATTGTGGATGCCGCGGATGCGCAAGGCGTCCACCGGCATCAGGCGGCTCATGCGGCCCTTGGCGCGCACCGGCACGGGCGCGTCCTTCTTGCGGCGCACGGGCGGCGCGGGCTCGTCGAAATCGCTGGGCTCGCATGCCACCAGCCAGGCCACGCCCTGCCCCAGTTCCAGGCCCATGTCGCCGACCAGCTCCGGCACGTCGCGGCCGAAGCTGCGCACGTTCAGGGCGTTCAGGGCCGGCACCATCTCCACCGTGTACGCATCGTCGCGGTTGACGATGGCCACGCGCGACATCTTCAAGAGGCGCGCCTTGGCTTGCGCGTAGGCCTCCATGCCGCCGTGCCAGTCCAGGTGATCCTGCGTGACATT
Source organism: Achromobacter sp. NPDC058515 (assembly GCF_042721735.1). Lineage (NCBI taxonomy): Bacteria > Pseudomonadati > Pseudomonadota > Betaproteobacteria > Burkholderiales > Alcaligenaceae > Achromobacter > Achromobacter sp. NPDC058515. The sequence goes on along the minus strand of NZ_JBHXNI010000015.1, from coordinate 16,228 downwards.
CAGCACGACGGCCGCGTCGGCCATCAGCGTGCGCGTGGTTTCAAGCTGGAAGCTGGACAGCTCCAGCACCCACACCTGCGGCAGCGCGTCCGCGTCCAGCGCATCCATCAGCGCGGCAAGCGCCGCGGGACTGATGTTACCCGCCGCCAATACGGACAGGCCGCTGGCTTCGACGAGCTGGCGCGTCAGCGCGGTGACGGTGGTCTTGCCGTTGGTGCCCGTCACGGCCAGCAGGCGCGGACGGTACTCGCGCGTCTCGGCCAGGCCGGCCAGGGCGCGCGCAAACAATTCGATTTCGCCGACGACTTCGATGCCGCGGGCCTCGGCCTCGCGCAGCACGTTCGCGGCGGGCGCCTGCGTGGGCGCCAGTCCGGGGCTGAGCACCACCTGGCTCACGCCGTCGAGGAGCGCCGCATCGAAGGACTCGTCGCAACCCAGGCGGTATTCCACTTCGCTTTGCGCCAGCGCCTCGCGCAGCGCGGCCAGCCCGCCCGGTTCCGCGCGCGTGTCGGCCACGCGCAAGCGGGCGCCCTGACGGGCGCACCAGCGTGCGGCGGCGACACCCGTCTCGCCCAATCCGAGGATCAGGACGAGCGGCGCGTCAACGCGGGAGGTTTCCATCATATTCATCGCAACTTCAGGGTAGAGAGGCCAATCAGCACCAGCATCATGCTGATGATCCAGAAACGCACGACCACCTGGGTTTCTTTCCAGCCGCCCACTTCAAAGTGATGATGCAACGGCGCCATGCGGAAAATGCGTCTACCTGTTCCATAACGTCGCTTCGTGTACTTGAACCAGGTCACCTGGATCATCACGGACAGGGTTTCAACCACGAACACGCCGCCCATGATGAACAGCACGATCTCCTGGCGCACGATGACCGCGATCGTGCCCAATGCGCCGCCCAGCGCGAGCGCGCCGACGTCGCCCATGAAGACCTGCGCCGGATACGCGTTGAACCATAAAAATGCCAGGCCGGCCCCGCCGATTGCCGCGCACAGCACCATCAATTCGGATGCGCCGGGGATATACGGGAAAAGCAGGTACTTCGAATAGTCCACGCGGCCGACAACGTAGGCGAAGATGCCCAGCGCGCTGCCCACCATCACGGTGGGCATGATGGCCAGGCCGTCCAGGCCGTCGGTGAGGTTCACCGCGTTGCTGGTGCCGACGATGACCGCCCAGGTCAGCGCCACGAATCCCAGCACGCCCAGCGGATAGCTCACCGTCTTGAAGAACGGCACGATCAGGTCGGCGCGCGTGGGCAAGGCCATCGTGAAGCCGCTGCCCACCCACGCCTTGAACAAGGGCCAGAGTTCAGTGTTGGCGGGCGCGGAAACCGCGAACGCCAGATACACCGCGGCCACCATGCCGATGGTGGCTTGCCAGAAGAACTTCTGCCGCGCGGGCATGCCTTCGGGATCGCGATAGACCACCTTGCGATAGTCGTCCCGCCAGCCGATCCAGCCGAACCCGAAAGTCACCAGCAGCACCACCCACACGAAGCGGTTGGTCCAGTCGGCCCACAGCAGCGTGCTGATGGCGATGGAGATCAGGATCAGTACGCCGCCCATCGTGGGGGTGCCGGTCTTGACCAGATGCGTTTCCGGGCCGTAGGTGCGCACGGCCTGGCCGATCTTCATCTCGGTCAGTTTGCGGATCACGCGCGGACCCGCCACCAGGCCGATCAGCAGCGCCGTCGCGCACGCCAGGACGGCGCGCAAAGTGATGTATTCGAACACGCCCAGGGCGCGCACATCATCGGAAAGCAGACGGGCGATTTCAAGCAGCATGCTGCTCTCCCTGCCCCTTGGCCGCCATACCGTCATTCGAAGAAAAAGCCGTCACTACCCGCTCCATGCGCATAAAGCGCGATCCCTTTACCAATACGCAGGACGGGCGCAGGCCGCGCAAGGCGGCAACGACTTCGTCTACCGATGCGCAGGCGTGCGCGCCTTGCCCGAATGCGGCGGCTGCCGCCCGGCTGGCTTCGCCTAGCGTGATGAGCGCGTCGAGCCCATGCTCACGCGCGTAATTGCCCACCTCGGCATGCATGGCGGGGCCGTTGTCCCCGATTTCACCCATGTCGCCCAACACCAGGACACGCGTGCCGGCGATGCGGGCCAGCACGTCGATGGCCACGCGAACCGAATCGGGGTTGGCATTGTAGGTGTCATCAATGAGCAAGGTTCCGTCACTCATTTGCTTGTGCTGCATGCGACCCGCGACGGGGACAAAGCCCGCCAGCGCGCGCACCGCGCACTCCAGCGGCGCCCCCGCGGCGATCGCGCTGGCGATGGCCGCCAATGCGTTGCGCAGGTTGTGCAGGCCGGGCACCGGCAGCGCCAGGTCGGCGGTGCCGACCGGCGTCACCACGCGGCAGCGGGTCGCATTCACTTCCGCAATGATCTTTTCCGCGTAGACGTCCAGGCCGGGCTGCAAGCCAAAGCGCAACACGCGGCGCGCTCCGGCCAGCGCGTCCCAGATCCCCGAATAGGGCTCGTCGCCCGGATAGACGGCGACGCCATCTTCCGGCAACGCCAAAATCGCCGCGCCGTTCTCACGCGCAACCGCTTCCACGGTGTGCATGAATTCCTGGTGCTCGCGCTGGGCGTTGGTCACCAGCGCCACCGTCGGCGCCGCCATGGCGGCCAGCTGCGCGATCTCGCCGGGATGGTTCATCCCCAGCTCGAACACGGCGGCGCGATGCTCGGCGCGCAAGCGCAGCAAGGTCAGCGGCACGCCGATGTCGTTGTTCAGATTGCCGGCGGTAGCCAGGCGGCCCGCTTCGCCCTGCCACTCGGCCAGCATGGCCGAGATCATTTCCTTGGTCGTCGTCTTGCCGTTGCTGCCCGTCACCGCCACCACGGGCAGCGAGAATTGCGCGCGCCACGCCGCGCCAATGCGCATCAGCGCAACACGGGTGTCGCCCAGCACCAACTGCGCCAGCCTGGCGTCGGCCACGGGGTGCGCCACGACGGCCGCGCATGCGCCGCGGGCCTCGGCCTGGTCCAGATAGTTGTGCGCATCGAAATGCTCGCCCGCCAGCGCGACGAACAATTCGCCCTCGCCTATGCGGCGCGTGTCCGTGGACACGCCCTTCACTTGCGGCAGCAGCAGCGCCAGCCGCGCCCATTCGCGGTCGTCGAAGGGCAGCTTCTCGCCCCCGATATCCTGATAGGTCTCGTGTCCCTTGCCCGCCAGCAACACCACGTCTTCGGGCGACGCGGCCCAGATGGTCTGCATGATGGCGCGCGCGCGGTCGACCTGGACGTCGGCATGCGCCGCTTCGGGAACGCCTGCAAGAATCTGTTCGACGATGGCTTCGGGAGATTCGGTGCGCGGGTTGTCGCTGGACACCACCACATGGTCGGCCAGTTCGGCGGCGATGCCGCCCATCACCGGACGCTTGCCCGGATCGCGCTCGCCGCCGCAGCCAAACACGCAGATCAGGCGGCCGGAGCGGGCCCCGGCCACTGCGCGCAACGCCAGCAGCGCCCGCGACAGCGCATCGGGGGTGTGTGCATAGTCCACCACCACGAGCGGGCCTCGGCCTGCGTGGGCCTGCGTGCTGACCGCCACCGTTTCCACGGTTTGCAGACGGCCGTCCACGGGATCGGTCGCGGCCAACTCGCGGGCGATCTGCGCAAACGGCAGGCCCAGCTTGTACAGCACGCCCGCCACCAGCAGCAGGTTCGACACATTGTGCGCGCCCAGCAGGCGCGTCACGATCTGGGCTTCGCCGTGCGGCGAGACCAGCGTAAAAATCTGGCCCTGCGACGTGGCCTGCAGGTCGCGCGCGCGCATCGCGGCGGGAATCTCCGGGTCTTCGCTCAGGCTGTAGCCCATCGGGGACACGCCGGCGGGCAGGCTGGCGAGCAGCCGGCGCCCCGCCTCGTCGTCCGCATTGATCACTGCGGCGGTCAGGCCGGGCCAGCGGAACAGGCGCGCCTTGGCCTCTTCATAGCGTTCCATCGTGACGTGGTAGTCAAGGTGGTCGCGCGTCAGATTCGTGAATGCGGCCAGGGCGACGCGCACGCCGTCCATCCGGCCCTGTTCGATGCCGATCGACGAAGCCTCCATGGCGACGGCCTTGGCGCCGGCGTCGCGCATCGCGGCAAGCGTGCGGTGGACGGTCAGGACGTCGGGCGTCGTCAGGTCGCCGCCCAGGGTGCGGCCGTCGGGCAGCACCGCGCCCAGCGTGCCGATGGTGCCGCAGGCCTTGTCGTTGCGGCTCAGCGCGTGGGCGATCCATTGCACCGAGGAGGTCTTGCCATTGGTGCCGGTCACCGCCACGACCGCCAGGGCGGCTGACGGGCGACCGTACCAGGTGTCGCCCAGCTCGCCCAGCAGCGCGCGCAATCCGGCCACCGGCAGCATCGGCGTGCCGGCCGCGGCCGCCTGGATGGCGTCGCTGGCGGGGGCTTCGAACAGCACGGCGCTGGCGCCCAGCGCCAACGCCTTATCTATATAGAGACGTCCATCGCTGGACAGGCCCGGGCAGGCAACGAACACGTCGCCCGGCTCGATATCGCGGGAGTCCAGCTTGAGGTGCGCGGTCAGCGAGACGCGCGCATGCAACCACGCCACGGTTTCGGCAACCGTGGCGACAGGGGAAGAGAGGAAGCCTTTGGCGCTCATCTGCCTGGCTCCTTGAGACCAGCAACAATCGTGGATTCAAAAGGCGCGTCGGGCCGCACCCCCATCAGCCTCAGGCTCCCTCCCACGATATGAGAGAACACGGGCGCGGCGATGGCGCCGCCGTAATAGCCGCCGATCGTCGGTTCGTCGATGGACACGGCCACCACGATCTTGGGATCCGACACCGGGGCAAAGCCTACATAGGAGCTGCGGTAGCGCTGCATGCTGTACTTGCCATCCACGATCTTGCGCGCGGTGCCGCTCTTGCCGGCGACGCGGTAGCCTTGCACCTGGGCGGCCTTCGTGCCCTCGGGGCCGGCGGCGGCTTCGAGCATGGCGCGCACCATCGCGGTGGTCTTGGGCGTGTAGATCTTGACGCTGGTGGGATCGCTGTCGCGCTTGACCAGGGTCAGCGACACCATGTCGCCGTTGCGGGCGAAGACGGTGTAGGCGCGCGCCACCTGCAGCAGCGAGACCGACAGGCCGTACCCATAGGCCATGGTGGCCTTTTCGATCAGGCGCCAGCGGTCCCAGGGACGCAGGCGTCCGGGCGCCGCGCCGGGGAATCCCACCTGGGGCGCCTGGCCCAACCCCAATTCGGTGAAGCGATCCCACATTTCACGGGATTCCAGCTTCTCGGAGATCATGGTCATGCCGATATTGCTGGACTTGCGCAGCACGCCCGCCACGTCCAGCGTGCCGTTGCGGCTCACGTCGCTGATCGTGCTGCCCTGATAGGTGAAGCGGCCGTTGCCGGTTTCGAACAGCGTCGACGTGGTGATGCGACCCAGGTCCAGCGCCAGCGCGGCGGTGAACGGCTTCATGATGGAGCCGGGCTCGAACGTATCGGTAATGGCCTGGTTGCGCAGCTTGGAGCCGTGGAAGGTCTCGCGCTTGTTCGGGTCGAAGGTCGGCACGTTGGCCAGCGCCAGGATCTCGCCCGTATGCACGTCCACGACCACGGCGGTTGCGCCCTTGGCCTGGTGCTTGTCCATGGCGTCCTTCAATTCCTTGAACACCAGGTACTGCAGGCGGGTATCGATGGACAGGCGCAGGTCGCGGCCATCCACCGGCAGGGTGGCGGCCTGCACGTCTTCGATCACGCGGCCCAGTCGGTCCTTGATGACGCGCCGGCTCCCCGGCCGGCCCGACAGCTGCTGATTGAAGGTCAGTTCGACGCCTTCCTGGCCCTGGTCCTCGACGCTGTTGAAGCCCACCACGTGGGCCATCACGTCGCCGTCCGGGTAGTAGCGGCGGGTTTCGGGCTGCTGGTGCACGCCCGGCAGGCCCAGTTGCTTGATCTTGTCGGCCACGTCCATCGAGACCTGGCGCTTCAGGTAGACGAAGTTCTTGTCTTCGTCGACCAGACGATGGCGCAAGTCGGCCACCGGCGTTTCCAGCAGCTTGGCCAAAGCGTCGATCTGCGCGGACGTGGCTTGCTTGACGTCTTCGGGAATCGCCCAGATGGCGCGCGCGGGCACGCTGGAAGCCAGCACCGCGCCGTTGCGGTCCATGATCTTGCCGCGCGTGGCGGCCAGGGTCAGGGTGCGTTCATAGCGCCGTTCGCCCTGCTGCTGCAGGAACTCCGTCGACAATCCTTGCAGGAACAGCGCGCGGCCGGCCAGCACGGTAAACCCGCCGAACAGCAGGATCAGCACCAGGCGTGCGCGCCACGTGGGCAGTTGCCCGCGGAGCACGGGGTTGTCGAAGAAGGGAACGCGCTTCATTGAGCGCCCCCGGCAGCCGGGACGGGCGCCTGATTCATATACAGCGTGCGGTCGGGGACGATGGAAATCATCTTCAGGCCGTCGCGCGCAATGGCGTCAACCCGCGCATTGCGAGCAAGTTCGGCGCGATTGAGCTGCAGGCGCCGCCAGTTGGTTTCCAGGTCGCGCGCCTGCGCCTGATCGCGGCCCAGCTCCACGAAGAGCTGGCGCGACTGATACCGGCTGGTGACCAGGGAAATGGCCGACAGCATCAGTAAAGCCGCAACGATCAGGTTGACGCGACCCATTAGCGGCGCCCTCCTTTGCCGCCGCGCCGAGGCGGCGGGGCCAGGTCGCTGCCGGGCAGCGAGCCGATCTTCACGAACGCGAAGCCGCCTTCGGCGGACAAGGGCGTTTCGGTGCGTTCCGCAACGCGCAGGACGGCGGAGCGGGCGCGGGCATTGACCGAGACTTCGTCGTCTTCAGCCAGGATCCGGCCCAGGGAACGCAGGACGGGTTGGGGCATTTCGCTTTCGCGCAGCGGCAGGCGTGCATGCGCGGCAGCCGGACGAGCCGCCGCCGCGATGCATTGCTTGACCATGCGGTCTTCAAGCGAATGAAAGCTGATCACCGCCAACCTTCCTCCTGGGGCAAGCAGGTCTAGAGCTGCCGCGAGGGTGCGCGCGAGCTCTTCGAGTTCCCGATTGATGTAAATCCGTAAAGCTTGAAAGGTGCGTGTGGCCGGATGTTGCCCCTTTTCGCGCGTGCGGACGGCGCTGGCGACGCACTCGGCAAGCTCGAGCGTGGTGCGCAGCGGCCTTGTTGCGCGGCGAGCAGCAATCGCCTTTGCAACCTGAAAAGCAAACCGTTCTTCGCCATAATCCGCTATGACCTCCCGCATCTCATCCACACTGGCTTGCGCCAGCCAATCCGCCACCGTGGGTCCACGAGTGGTGTCCATCCGCATATCGAGCGGTCCGTCTCGCATAAACGAGAAACCGCGCTCAGCATCGTCGATCTGAGGCGACGAAACGCCCAGATCCAGCATCACGCCATCGACCTTGCCGATGCCGAGCTGCTCCAATTCTTCCGCCATGGTGGCAAAGCCGCCATGCACAACCGTGACCCGAGGGTCCGTCGCCGCCAACGCATTGGCCACGGCGATCGCCTCGGGGTCCTTGTCAAAGACCACCAGCCGGGCCTGCTTGCCCAAACGGCCAAGCAGTTCGCGACTGTGCCCGCCACGCCCGAAGGTGCCGTCGACGAAGACGCCGCTCTCCGCACGCGTAGCCGTATCCGGCTCGACCTGCGCATGCGACCGTGTCGCGCCCTTGCCGCCGAAGTCGGGCAGCAATAGTGCGTCCACCGTCGGCTCCAGCAGGACGGGCCGATGTTCGAATTCCATAACTTTTTCAGAACGAAAACTGGTTCAACACATCCGGCATACCCTTGGCCAGGTCCTCAGCCTCGCGGCTGGCCAGGGTAGCGGCGTCCCACAGCTCGAAGTGCGCGCCCAGACCGAGCAGCATCACATCGCGCGTCATACCGGAAGCGTTGCGCAGTTCAGGAGCGATCAGAACCCGGCCGGAGCCGTCCAGTTCCACGTCCTGAGCGTTGCCCAGCAACAGCCGCTGCAGCGCACGAGCCGTCATGGGAAAAGCGGCGATCTGCTCGCGCTTCTTTTCCCACTCAGGCCGCGGGTACACCAGCAAGCAGCCGTCGGGGTGGCGGGTCAGGGTCAACCGGCCATCGGCCTGCGACATGAGCGCGTCACGATGCCGGGTCGGAATCGAGATCCGTCCCTTGGCATCCAGCGTGAGCGCGCTGCTTCCCTGAAACACCACTTTTACCCCACTTAATTGCACAATTTCCTACTATTTCCCACTCTACGGTATGGCTAAGGGGCGGTCAAGCGCGTGGTTGCAATTTTTTCAATCACAACAAGGACTTAGATCAATTTGTAAAACCGCAAAAAGAAAAACCTCCTAATAAATCAGGAGGTTGCGGCACACTCTAAAAGTCCTTCTTCAGAAGTAGCGGCTAACAATGGCTTTGCATTGTTTTACGGCCGGTCGTTTACTCCCGGCTGGCAAGGCTTCCCGTCGGACGGCCGCTGCGGGGCCCTGGAAAAAATGGCGCGGCCAGCATCGGCCGTCCGCCCGGCCTTTGGCCAGCCGGGCGCGCGCCTTCGGAATTCGATGCAGGACGGGTCTATAGGCCGGATTCTGTACACCAGGTTTCCCTGGCGGACGATCATTCCTCTGCGCGGATCATTGCTGAGCCGCTCTAGCCACCTACCCGCATGCTTGGACGGAGCCGCCCTTCGCGACCCGAGAGCCGCACGCATGCCTATTTGATGTTGCTCCGGATAGAGGTTGCCGCGTTTCACCCTGCGATGCCGCCGCCCGTTGCCGGACGACGCGATACGGAGATGGCCGTATCGGTGCGCGCAATGCGCGCCCGCGCCGCAGTCTCGTCTCTGTGGCCCTATTCCTCAGCCGCGCCCGAAGACGCAACCGGACGGCCGTTAGCCGTTACCCTGCCCTATGGAGTCCGGACCTTCCTCGATGGATTCGCATCCACCGCGATCGCCCGACCCGCCCTGCGGTACGTATTCTATTACAGCCGGCGGCTCCGTCCCCCAGACGCCGCCCGGCCGGGCCGTTCAACGGCGTCCCGGGGTTCCTGCGACAATACGCCTTGATCCGCTTAGACGCCGCAGACACTACCCAATACATGGCCCTCGACACTCTCATCACCCTGACCGACATCCAGCTGGCCTATGGCCACCATCCGCTGCTGGATCACGCCGACTTCGCCATCCAGGCCGGCGAGCGCATCGGCCTCATCGGCCGCAACGGCGCGGGCAAGTCCTCGCTGCTGAGGCTGCTCGACGGCAGAACACAACCCGACGACGGCTCCATCGCCCGCAGTTCGGGGCTGCGCGTCGCCACAGTCGAACAGGAACCCGAGCTGGACGACAACGCCACCGTCTTCGACGTGGTCTGCAATGTGGAAGGCGACCACGAAGACTGGCAACGCCCCTCCCGCGCGCGCGCCGTGCTGGAAAAGCTCGGCCTGCCCGCCGACGCGCAGATCGCCGGCCTGTCCGGCGGGACCCGCAAGCGCGTGGCGCTGGCCCGCGCGCTGGTCGACGAACCCGATCTGCTGCTGCTGGACGAACCCACCAACCATCTCGACTTCGAAGGCATCGCCTGGCTGGAAGAGATGCTGCGCACCTGGAAGGGCGCCGCGGTCGTCATCACCCATGACCGCCGCTTCCTGGACGCCGTGACCACCCGCATCGTCGAGCTCGACCGCGGACGGCTGCTGAGTTTCCCCGGCAACTTCTCGCAATGGCAGGAACGCAAGGCCCAGTGGCTGGAATCCGAACGCCTGGAACAGGCGCGTTTCGACAAGCTGCTGGCGCAGGAAGAAGTCTGGATCCGCAAGGGCGTCGAAGCGCGCCGCACCCGCAACGAAGGCCGCGTGCGCCGCCTGGAAAGCCTGCGCGTCCAGCGCGCCGAACGCCGCGAACGCGTCGGCGACGTCTCGCTGGCGCTGGCCGAAGGCCAACGTTCCGGCAAACTCGTGGCCGAACTCGAGCACGTGGGCAAGACCTTCGGCGACAAGATCGTCGTGGACGACTACTCCACGACCATCCTGCGCGGGGACCGCATCGGCATCATCGGCCCCAACGGCGCCGGCAAGACCACGCTGCTCAAGCTGATCCTGGGCGAGATGCAGCCCGACACCGGCGCCACGCGCCTGGGCACCAACGTCGCGGTCGCGTACTTTGACCAAATGCGCGCGCAGCTTGATGAGAACGCCACGCTCGTCGACATCATCAGCCCGGGCAGCGAATGGGTCGAGATCGGCGGCACCCGCAAGCACGTGATGACCTATCTGGGCGACTTCCTGTTTTCGCCCGCGCGCGCCGGTTCGCCGGTGCGCAGCCTGTCCGGCGGCGAGCGCGCGCGCCTGCTGCTCGCGCGGCTCTTCGCCCGCCCCGCCAACGTGCTGGTGCTGGACGAACCCACCAACGACCTGGACATCGAGACGCTGGAACTGCTGGAAGAGCTGCTGCAGGAGTACGCCGGAACCGTGCTGCTCGTCAGCCACGACCGCGCCTTCCTGAACAACGTCGTCACGCAGACCATCGCCTATGAAGGCAACGGCCATTGGCGCGACTACGTCGGCGGCTACGACGAATGGGTCGCCCAGCGTCCGGCGTCCGCCGCTCCTTCAAACGACGCCGCCAAGCCGGTCGACGAAAGCGCCGCGCGCGCCAAGGCCGCGCGCCCCAAGCCCGCCAAGTCCAGCAAGATGAACGCCTGGGACCTGCGCGAACTCGAAGGCTTGCCTGACGCCATCGCCGCCCTTGAGGCGCAGCAGGCCGAACTGGCCGGCAAGCTTGCGGACGGCGGCCTGTACCGCGATGCGCCGGCGGAGGTCGAACGCATCAACGGCGAACTGGCCAAGCTGGAAAGCGAACTGGAAGAGAAATTCGCCCGCTGGGAACTGCTGGAAGCCCGCCGCGACGGCACGCTCTGAAAAGCGCCTCTTTCTATATATATAGGAAGAGGCGAATCAAACAAAAAGGGGTGAACGGCACGCAGCCGCTCACCCCTTTTTGCCGACGGGCGCGAATGCCCGCCTTCCACCTACACGTGGGCGCGCCAGGCCAGCACTTCCCCGGCAGCCAGCGGCACCAGCGTCGTGTTGCCGAACGCCAGTTCATCGGGAACCTGGTAGGTCTCGCGCGCCAGCGTCAGCGTGCCGGTGTTGCGCGGCAGGCCATAGAAGTCCGGACCGTGGAAGCTGGCAAACCCCTCCAGCTTGTCGAGCTTGCCCACCGCTTCGAAGGCCGTGGCGTACAGCTCCATGGCATGCAGGGCGGTATAGCAACCGGCGCAGCCGCAGGCATGCTCCTTCAAGCCGCGCGCGTGCGGCGCGCTGTCGGTGCCCAGGAAGAAGCGAGGGCTGCCGCTGGTAGCCGCCTCGACCAGCGCCAGGCGGTGCGTCTCGCGCTTCAGGATAGGCAGGCAATACCAATGCGGACGCACGCCGCCCTGGAAAATCGCATTGCGGTTGTACAGCAGGTGCTGCGGCGTGATCGTCGCGGCGATCGGCCCTTCGGCATCGCGCACATACTCCGCGCCCTCTTTCGTCGTGATGTGCTCGAACACGACCTTCAGTGCCGGGAAGGCGCGCCGCAAGGGCTTCATCACGCGCTCGACGAAAACGGCTTCGCGGTCGAACACGTCGATCGACGGGTCCGTCACTTCGCCATGCACCAGCAGGGGCATGCCGCAATTCTCCAGCGCTTCCAGCGCCTTCGCGCATTTGCCCAGCAAGTCGGTCACGCCGGCATCCGAATTGGTCGTGGCGCCGGCCGGGTACAGCTTCACCGCGTAGACCTGTCCGGACTCGCGCGCACGGAATATTTCCTCGGCGGACGTGTTGTCGGTCAGGTAGAGCGTCATCAGCGGCGTGAAGGCGGCCGGGTTGCCGCCCGCCTTGGCCAGCGCCGCAAGAATGCGGCCGCGATAAGCCAGCGCCTGCTCGGTGGTCGTCACCGGGGGCTTCAGGTTGGGCATGATGATGGCGCGCGCGAACTGGCGCGCGGTATCCGCCACCACGGCTTCCAGCGCCGCGCCGTCGCGCAAGTGCAAGTGCCAGTCGTCGGGCCGGGTGATGGTGAGTTGAGTCGTGCTTTGAGTAGACATGGGAGGCTTCTTAATCTGCCAGCGGCATGCCCCGTTCAGCCAGCGCGCAGAACATCGCGCTGCCCAGGGGAATGACCGCATCGTTGAAATCGAAATGCGAGTTGTGCAGCACGCAGCCGGAATCGGCTCCGCCCTGGCCCAGGCGGAAGTATGCGCCTGGCTTGCTCTGCAACATGAAGGAAAAATCCTCGGAGCCCATCGACGGCACCAGGTCGCGCACCACGTTCTCCTTGCCGATCATCTCGGTCGCGATATCGGCCACCAGGTTGGCGTGCTGCGGCGTGTTCAGGGTCGCGGGGTAAATGCGTTCATACACCAGCTCCGCCGTGCCGCCGAAAGCGCCGGCGATGGCGGTGACCAGCTCGCGCATGCGCGCCTCGACCATCTCCTGGACCGACTTGCGGAACGTGCGCACCGTGCCCACCATCTTGGCTTCGCGCGGGATCACGCTCATCGCGCCGGGATGGCCGGCTTGCAGCGATCCGATGGACACCACGGCGGAATCGAGCGGATTCACATTGCGCGACACGATCGTCTGCAGCGCCGTGATGATCTGCCCGGCGATGGTCACCGGATCAATCGTCTGATACGGATGCGCGCCATGGCCGCCACGGCCCGTGATCTGGATCTCGAAGCGGTCGGCGGCGGCCATCATCGGCCCCGGGTTGATGCCGATCGTGCCCGGCTTCAAGCCCGGCCAATTGTGCAAGGCGTAGATCGCATCGCAGGGGAAGGTATCGAACAGCCCGTCCTCAAGCATGGCGCGAGCGCCGCCGCGCCCTTCTTCGGCGGGCTGGAAGATCAGCACCGCCGTGCCGTCGAAATTGCGCGTTTGCGCCAGGTACTTCGCGGCGCCGACCAGCACCGCCGTGTGGCCGTCATGGCCGCAACCGTGCATCAGGCCGGCCTTGGTCGACTTGTGGCCGAAGTCATTGTCCTCGGTCATGGGCAGCGCATCCATGTCGGCGCGCAGGCCGATCATGCGGCCGCTGTCGCAGCGCTTGCCGCGGATCACGCCCACCACACCGGTCTTGCCGATGCCGCGATGCACCTCGATGCCCAGCGCCTCCATGGCGCCCGCGACGATTCCCGAGGTGCGGACTTCCTCGAAGCCCAGCTCGGGGTGTGCATGCAAATCGCGCCGCAGCGCCGTCAATTCGTCATGAAACAGTCGAATTGATTCCAGAGGAGATCGTGCGTACATAGGAGGTTACAGATTGACGTGATAGAGGGGACAGTCTGCGCATTTTAGTTGCTACAGAGGATAAATGCCTTTGTCTTTACGGGAGAGACACGTTATGCTCCGGCCGCAGGACAATTTTTCCAACAGCCAGAGAAGGAGCGCCGCATTATGGCCACAACCTCCAAACCCGCGACCGCGCGCAAGCCGAACGCTGCATTCATGAAGCCCCTGACCCCCAGCGCCGAATTGGCCGCTGTCATCGGCTCGGAAGCCGTGCCGCGTACCGAGGTCACCAAGAAGATCTGGGAATACATCAAGAAGCACAACCTGCAAGATGCCAGCAACAAGCGCAACATCAACGCCGATGCCAAGCTGCTCCCGATCTTTGGCAAGGATCAGGTCACGATGTTCGAACTGACCAAACTGGTCAACGCACATCTGAAGTAAGCAGGCAAAGGGCGTACGGCGTACGTCCCTGCCTTTGGATTGTCGCGACGCCCTGGCTTTCCGCCGGGCGAGCTCGGCCCCCGTCCCGCGCAAGCTCCATCCCTGCGCATCCGCCACCTCCACGTCCGTGGATACGGCTCACTCCTCACTGCATTGCCTGATCGCTAGGCCTGGCGCGCTTCTTCAAGCAGCCACCCGCGAAATGCCGACACGTCCGAACGCTGCGCCGCCGCGCGCGAATAGACGATCCAATAGCTGTAATCGTTCGGCAAGGCATGGTCAAACAGACGCACCAGCCTGCCTGCGCGCAGCGCGTCGCCCGCCAGCATCAAGCGTCCCAGCACCACGCCCTGCCCCTCGGCCGCGGCTTGCAGCACCAATGCAGCGTCGTTGAATGCCACGCCCTGCGACAGATCCAACGCCACATTGGCATGCTCGCACCACTGCCGCCACGCCGCGCGCGGCTGGTCGTGCAGCAATGGCACGCCGGCCAGGTCTGCCGGTTGAGCCAGCATCGGCGGGCCTTTCGCCACCTCGGGACTGCACACGGGGCTGAGGAATTCGCGCGCAATCAGATCCGCCTTCACCCCCGGCCATCGGCCCAGGCCCGAACGTATGCCTATGTCGAATTCGCCGTCGCCGCTCCAAAGCTCAACAGCGCTCGTCACACGCAGATCGACATCGGGATGGCGCGCGCGAAACGCCGGCAGGCGCGGCAACAGCCAGCGAGTGGCGAACGAAGGCAATACCGTGATACGCAACGGCTCGACGCGCGCTTCGCGCACGCGTTCAGTGGCCGCGGCCAGATTGTCGAACGCCAGGGATAGGTCGGTCAGGTACGCAGCGCCCTTGTGCGTAAGGCTCAATGTGTGCCCCTTGCGCGTGAACAAGGGCTGGCCCAGCCATTGCTCGAGCTGGCGCACCTGATGGCTGATTGCGGCCTGCGTCACGCACAGCTCGGCCGCCGCGCGGGTAAAGCTCAAATGCCGCGCCGCGGCCTCGAAGGCTCGCAGCGCGCCAAGGGGAGGCAGGCTTCGCATCTGCTCGATTAGCTGTGCTTATGAAGCGTATGAGAATAGATCGTTTTGCATGCGCCCGGTAGCGCTATCTACTGATGCCTCGCCGGCATGCGCGACACGCGCAAGCCGGCGCATCCGATCACCCGGCGCACAAGGATAGCGGCAATGATAAGTTGGGAAATCTGGGCGGTATTCCTCGGGTACGCGGTACCCATGATCATCAGCCCCGGCCCGGGCAATACCTTGCTGGCTGCCGCGGGCGGCCGGTATGGCGTGCGCGGCTCCCTACCGTTCTGGGCAGGTTTCGAAACCGGCAACCTGGCGCTCTGCGCCCTCTACGGCCTGGGCCTCGGGGGCACGCTGCATGAATATCCTCAGATCCACGCAGTCCTGAAATGGGCGGGCGCGTGCTACCTGCTCTATCTGGCGTGGCGCTTCTTCCGCGCATCCTCGGCGCCCGCGGGACAGCCGCAAGCAGGCGAGCCGCTCGGCTTTCAGGATGGGTTCATGTGCGTCGCCCTGAACCCGAAGATCCATTCGATGATCATCCTGATGTTCGCCCTGTTCCTGACGCCTGGCGCCAGCCTGGCCTCCCAAGCGAGCCAGCTCAGCGCTGCATTCGTCGTGCTGGGCGTGTTCTGCCACTTTCCGTGGATCTACGGCGGCCAGGTCATCCTGGGACGCTTCAACTCTCCCCGGGCCAGGCGGATCCAATCCGTGGTGTTCGGCGCATCCATGCTCGCGGTGGCGGCCTACGTCGCCCTGTCCTGACTCCCATGCAAAAGGCCGGCATCTCTGCCGGCCTTTCTTGCCTGAATGACCGTCAGGTCAGGCGTATGTGGTGGGCGCGCTGCCTTCCAACAGGGACAGCCAGCCCTTGATCAGGCGGTACAGCACCCAAAGGATCACGGCGACCACGCCTATCCATCCGATGAAGATGAGCGTTGCGATGCCGCTGATGGCCAGCCACAGCAGCGCCCACCAGAACGTGCGCAGCAGCCAGTCGAAATGGGCGGCGTACACCGTGCCGGCGGCATCCGAGCGCTTCAAATACATGAGCACAACGGCAGCCAGCGTGGCAATGCCCAGAAATCCACTCGTCAGAAAGCCCAGGGCGTACAGGCCATAAGCCACGTGGGTCAGCGTGCGCAGGTCTAATGTCGTACCGGGCACGGGGGTCTGGGTATCACTCACGATAACGCTCCAACGAATTGACTCGGTCAATCTTACCGCACAAAGGCACCCCGCCCACGCGCGTTGTTATTTGGGCACATTCAACATTGGCGCGGCTTGCAGGCCGACGAACGAAAGATTCAAGCGGGCGGTCGGGCCGATCTGGCCAAGCATCGGGAGCGCCATGGACAAAGCCCCACCGGATACCGGTGGGGCTTTGAGGATAAGAGCTTGACGATGACCTACTTTCACAGACGTCCGTCCACTATCATCGGCGCGAAGGCGTTTCACTGTCCTGTTCGGGATGGGAAGGAGTGGTACCACCTT
>NZ_JBHXNI010000014.1:0-200190 GCF_042721735.1 Achromobacter sp. NPDC058515 | reverse complement strand
ACGTCGCTACTCAAAGGAAGTGAGGTATGTTCTTAAACTTGACGTCTAAGGTACTTCACTTCTAGTGAGCACTTGATTTCATTGTGCTTGTGACCAGGGTTTAAAACCCAATCACACTGCACTCGCATCAAGCGCCCACACTTATCGGTTGTTTAATTGTTAAAGAGCGGTACTGCGCACTGCTTTACTTCTTACTGCCTTGCTGATTTCTCAGCCTTAGCAGCTATCGAAACGTCAGGGTTAACCCTAACTTTTCGGCAACCGCCAAGCCCTCTACTATAACACAACTTTTGCAGATTATGCAACCGGCTTCTGCCTGATTTGCACCCTATCTTGCAACCCCGCTTATTTTCATAAGCAGCCCTGAATTTCAGGGGTTGGCTATTGCACAGGTGGCTGATGTCCGCTTCGGGTAAACCCTGACTCGTCATCACCAGCCAAGCCCAAAACTATAGCACAATTTTTGCAGATTGTGCAACTGGCTTCTGCCTGATTTGCACCAACCTTTGCAATAACCGCCGGGCTTTCATTTCTGATCGCTTTCCGCGGCAGACCTTGTGGGTGACCCCGCCAGACCTGTTGCACTTGCTTGGTTTCGCGGCTCAGAACTTCTTGAACTGCGAAGGAGCGAGACTATAGCACAGAATTAAAACGTGCGTCGCAAGCATGACACCCTTTTTGCAGAAAGATGAAATATTGAGGGGACGCACCCCGCTTTTCTCGACCCCGCCATGCATCGCCTCTATATAAAGAGGAGCATCCCGGCCTACCGGCAGGACGGGGAAGCAGTGATGCCCCTCTATATATAGGCGCATCCGAAAAGGGCAGCTTATCGCCCTAGAGCCGGAGTTCGGTCGTTTCCTTGATTTGCTGGAGCGCGAAGAAGGACCGCATATCCACCACCGCCGGGTGGCGCATCAGCGTATCCATGGCGAAACGGGAGAAATGCGCCAGGTCCGCCACCTGGATGCGAAGCAGATAGTCCATATCGCCGGACATGGCATAGCACTCGATCACTTCCGGCCAAAGCTGCACGTCGCGGGCGAAGTCGCTCATGGGCGCGTGGCTGGAGCCGCTGTGCTTGTTCAGGCGGATGTTTACATAGGCCAACAAGCCCAGGCCCACCTTGCCGGCGTCGATGAGGGCGACGTACTTCTTGATGAAGCCCTTCTCCTCCAGACGGCGGACCCGCCTCAGGCAGGGGCTGGGCGACAGGGAAACACGGTCCGCCAATTCCTGGTTGCTGAGGCGGCCATCCCGCTGCAACTCAGCCAGAATCCTTAGATCTGTCCTATCAAGCTCAATGTCAGACATTTTTAGCCCCATACTCTTCATATACGGCAATATTATTGCCCAACATACCCGGTTTCGCGACATGTTTGCAATTGTCTGCCCACCCTTCCTACCTACAATCTCCGTCTAGACTTGAAGAACAAGTCGTCCTCACAAAAGATGCAAGGGAGCAGACTTATGAGCAGCGCTTTCCAACCCTGGGACAACCCGATGGGCACCGCCGGGTTCGAGTTCATTGAATACGCCGCGCCGGACCCCGCCGCGCTGCGCAAGGTGTTTGAGCTGTTGGGCTTCAAGGCCATTGCCAAGCACCGCCACAAGGACGTTACGCTGTACCGCCAAGGCGGCGTGAATTTCCTGATCAACGCCGAGCCGGACTCCTTCGCCCAGCGCTTCGCCCGCCTTCACGGCCCCTCGATCTGTGCGATCGGCTTTCGCGTGCAGGACGCCAATGCCGCCTACAAGCGCGCGCTCGAACTGGGCGCATGGGGCTTCGACTCGCATAGCGGACCGATGGAACTGAACATCCCGGCAATCAAGGGCATCGGCGATTCGCTGATCTACCTGGTTGACCGCTGGGCGGGCAAGGAAGGCCATGGCGGCATCGGCGACATCAGCATCTACGACGTGGACTTCATGCCGCTGGATCCGGCCAACGCGCAGACCGACGTGGCCTGGCGCGGCGCCGGCCTGACGCTGGTGGACCACCTGACGCACAACGTGCACAAGGGCCGCATGGCCGAGTGGTCGGAGTTCTACGAGCGTCTCTTCAACTTCCGCGAAGTGCGCTATTTCGACATCGAAGGCAAAGTCACCGGCGTGAAGTCCAAGGCGATGACATCGCCGTGCGGCAACATCCGTATTCCGATCAACGAGGAAGGCACGGAAGAGAAAGGCCAGATCCAGGAATACCTGGACCTCTATCGCGGCGAAGGCATCCAGCACATCGCCATGGCGACCGAAGATATCTACGCCACCATCGAAGCGTTGCGGAAAACGGGTGTGGTGTTCCTGGATACGCCGGAAACGTACTACGAACTCTTGGACCGCCGCCTGCCAAATCACGGCGAGGACGTGGCGCGGCTGCAAAAAAACCGCATCCTGCTGGACGGCGCCCCCGGCGGCGGCCTGCTGCTGCAGATCTTCACCGAGAACCAGATCGGCCCCATCTTCTTTGAAATCATCCAGCGCAAGGGCAACGATGGTTTCGGCGAGGGCAACTTCAAGGCCCTGTTCGAATCGATCGAGCTGGACCAGATGCGCCGCGGCGTCCTGAAGACGGTGGAATAAATACTTCCCCCGCCGGCGCGCGGTGCTCAGGCGCCCGCGCCGGCCTTGAAGCCTCACCGCGTGGTGAGGTTTTTTTTTCGCCGGGCCGCCGGCAAGACGAGGCGCCCCACCGGGATGAGGCAGCAAGCGGGCAAGGCTTAGCGCTGCAGGCGGTCCTGGAACTGCTTGCGGAACTTGGCGACCTTGGGCGCAATCACGAATTGGCAATAGCCTTGTTCGGGATGCAGGGCGAAGTAATTGCTGTGGTAGTCCTCGGCCTGCCAGAACCTGGCGGGCGCAAGCAGCTTCGTGACGATGGGTGCATCGTAGACCTGTTGCGACTCGACCTCGGCAATGACCGCCTCCGCCTGTTCGCGCTGGGACTCGTTCTGCCAGAAGATCGCCGATTCATACTGCGGACCGACGTCGTTGCCCTGACGGCCTGGCGTGGTGGGATCGTGGGTAGCGAAGAACACGCGCAGCAAATCGCTGTAGGACAGTTCGGCCGGATCGAATTCAATCCGGGCGACTTCGATGTGGCCGGTGTCCTTGCCGCAGACCTGCTCATAGCTGGGATTGTCCACATGGCCGCCGCTGTAGCCGGGCAACACGCTCTTGACCCCTCGCAGCTCGGCAAATACCGCTTCGACGCACCAGAAGCAACCGCCGCCTAGAACGGCGACCTCGTTGCCCGGGGATGGTAGTTCTGCCATGACGATTCCTTCCTGATAGGCGGCCGCTGCCCGCGGCCAGCGCCCCCGGCCTTATGCGCGGGGCATAGAGAATAAGGCTACTGCTTGGGCGGCGCCAGCGACAAGATCCATTCGGACAGCAGGCGCGCATCTTCGGGCGTGACGTGAGTCTGGGCCGGCATGGGCACGGCGCCCCAGGCGCCGCGGCCGCCGCCGCGGATCTTGCCGGCCAGGAAATCCACCATGGCGTCGCCCTGCCCCGCATAACGCTCCGCCACGCTCTTCAATGGAGGCCCGACCCGCTTGGCCTCCACCTGGTGACAGGCCATGCAGGCCTTGCTCTTGGCCAGGTCCAGGCCGGTGGTTTGCGCATGGGCCGCGCCGGCGCTCAGGGCGCAGGCAACGGCCGCCAACAGACTAATCTTCAAATGCATCGGTTACTGCCCCACGGCTCGCGGTGCTGGCGAGCTTGCCGAACTTGGCAAGCACACCGCGTGTATAACGCGGCTTGGGCGGAACCCAGGCCTGGCGACGAGCCGCCATGTCTTCGTCGCTGATGTTGAGCTGCAGCAGCAGCTTGTGGGCATCGATGGTAACCGAATCGCCTTCCTGGATCAGCGCAATCGGACCGCCGACAAAGGCCTCGGGCGCGACATGGCCGACCACCATGCCCCAGGTGCCGCCCGAGAACCGGCCGTCGGTGATCAGGCCCACCGTCTCGCCAAGCCCCTGGCCGACCAGGGCGGAGGTGGGCGCCAGCATTTCGCGCATGCCGGGCCCGCCCTTGGGGCCTTCGTAGCGGATGACCACGACATCGCCGTCGCGGATCTGTTGCGCCATGATGGCGGTCATGGCGTCGTCTTCGGAATCGAAAACGCGCGCGGGGCCGGTAATGACGGGATTCTTCAGGCCCGTGATCTTGGCGACGCAGCCTTCGGGCGACAGGTTGCCCTTCAGGATGGCCAGGTGCCCTTGCGGGTACAACGCGCGATCCATCGGCATGATGACGTCCTGGTCCGCGCGAGGCGCGTCGGGCACGTCGGCCAGGGT
Organism: Achromobacter sp. NPDC058515; assembly: GCF_042721735.1. Lineage (NCBI taxonomy): Bacteria > Pseudomonadati > Pseudomonadota > Betaproteobacteria > Burkholderiales > Alcaligenaceae > Achromobacter > Achromobacter sp. NPDC058515. Next base: position 195,886 of record NZ_JBHXNI010000014.1, on the reverse strand, counting down.
TTCGGCGATAGTCTTGCCCGTGATGGTGATGCAGTCGCCGTGCAGCAGGCCGGCATTGAGCAGCAGCTTCATGACTTGCGGAATGCCGCCAGCCCGGTGCAGGTCGGTGGCGACATACTTGCCCGAGGGCTTCAGGTCGCACAGCACCGGCACGCGCTTGCGGATGCGTTCGAAATCGTCGATGGTCCACGGCACTTCGGCGGCGTGCGCGATGGCCAGGAAGTGCAGCACGGCGTTGGTCGATCCGCCGGTGGCCATGATGACGGACACGGCGTTCTCGATGGACTCGCGCGTGATGATGTCGCGCGGGCGCAGGTTGCGCTTGACCGCCTCCACCAGCACACGCGCCGACTCCGCGGCGGAGACGACCTTCTCCTCGTCTTCGTTGGCCATCGTGCTGGAGTACGGCAGGCTCATCCCCATGGCCTCGAAGGAAGAGCTCATGGTGTTGGCGGTGTACATGCCGCCACAGGAACCCGAGCCGGGAATCGCGCACTTCTCGATCTGCTTGAAGTCGGCCTCGGGCATGCGGCCCATGGTGTATTCGCCGACGGCTTCGAAGACCGACACGATGGTGAGGTCGTTGCCTTTGTAGTGGCCCGGCTTGATCGTGCCGCCATAGACATAGATGCCGGGCACGTTCGTGCGCGCCAGGGCGATCATGCCGCCAGGCATGTTCTTGTCGCACCCGCCGATCACGACGACGCCGTCCATCCACTGGCCCTGCGCGGCGGTCTCGATGCAGTCGGCGATGACTTCGCGCGACACCAGCGAATACTTCATGCCTTCGGTGCCCATCGACATGCCGTCGGAAATGGTGGGCGTGCCGAACACCTGGGGATTGGCCCCGGAAGCGCGGATCGCGTCGATAGCCGCATCGGCCAGGCGCTGCAGCCCGCTGTTGCACGGCGTGATCGTCGAATGGCCGTTGGCCACGCCGATCATGGGGTTTTCGAAGTCGGCTTCCTTGTAGCCCAGCGCGTAGTACATGGCGCGATTGGGCGCGCGCGCGACGCCTTCGGTAATGTGGCGGGAACGTTCGTTGTACGGCATGGTCTGTCTCTCCTGTCGGCCATCGGGGCGCGGACATGGCGATCGCACCCGGGAAGCTGGCTCGCTTGCATGCGAATCTTCAGTGCTCGCCGGTTATTATCATTCAACTTTATTGTGTCGGGCAGAACATGCTGGAATATCCAAAATTCGACCCCATCGCCCTGCAGATCGGGCCGCTTGCCATCCATTGGTACGGACTGATGTATCTGGCGGGCTTCGCCCTGGTGTACCTGCTGGGCCGCCGCCGCATCACCAGCGGCCACACCACGTCGCTGAACGTGAAGGATCTGGAAGACCTGATCTTCTATAGCGTGCTGGGCGTGGTGCTTGGGGGCCGGCTGGGCTATGTGCTGTTCTACAAGCCGGCGTACTACCTGGCGAATCCGCTGGAAGTGCTGTACCTGTGGCAGGGCGGCATGTCGTTCCACGGCGGCCTGATCGGCGTGATTCTCGTGATGCTGCTGTTCGCGCGCAAGAAGCGCCTGCCTTTCTTCGCGGTCAGCGACTTCATCGCGCCGCTGATTCCCCTGGGCCTGGGGTTTGGCCGTCTGGGCAACTTCATCAATGGCGAACTGTGGGGCCGGCCGACGGACGTGCCGTGGGCGATGGTGTTCCCGGACAGCGGCGACGGGCTGCCGCGCCATCCGTCGCAGCTCTATGAGCTGGGCCTGGAAGGCATCGTGCTGTTTGTGCTGCTGTGGTGGTTTTCGAGCAAGCCGCGTCCGCTGGGCCAGGTAAGCGGGCTTTTCCTGATGGGCTACGGAACGTTCCGCTTCCTGGTGGAATTCACCCGCGAGCCGGACAACTTCCTGGGCCTGCTCGCGGGCGGACTGAGCATGGGACAGTGGCTGTCCCTGCCGATGGTCGCCCTGGGCGCCATCATGTTCAGCCTTACTGCAAAACGATCGTCCCGTTGACCGCGATGCTGACCGTGACGTCTCCCGCTTCCAGCGGGACGCTCGGATTGAAGCCGCCGGAGGCGTCCTTGGCCATGGCCGAGGCGCCCATCATGCGCGGCATCGGCACAGGGCCGCCCGAGCCGCCCAGTTCCAGCTTGGACAAGCGGTAGCCCGAGAAGCCGAAGGCATTGGCCGCGGCCAGCGCGCGATCCTTGAAGGCTTGCGCGGCATCTTTCAGCAGCTTGCGCTCTTCGGCGTCGCGCGCCTCGCGCGACAGCGAGAAGCTGATGCTGGAAATCGCGGTCTTGTCCGACAGCTTGGCGGCCAGCGCGGCGGCGGCTTCGAAATCCTTGGACTCAAGCACGATCTCGCCCTGGCCGCGCCAGGAGCTGATCTTTCCCTTGCTGCTCATGTTGGGCCAGACGTTGAAGCCGCTGGTGCGGACATCCACGCCCTTGGTGCCCCGCGCGCGGGCGACGACATCGTCCAGCGCGGCGGTCAGCTTCTTGCCCGCGGACGGCTGGTCCGGCGCTTCAACTTCAGCGGACAGCGAAATGCGAACAGTGTCCTGCTTGACCTCGGAAGACGCCATGGCTTGCAACGTCATCTCCGGCGAGCGGTTCGCGGCCGGTTCGCTGGCGGCAGACGTGGCGGCCGGCGCCTGGGCCTGCGCATAAACGGGCTGGACAGCGGCGATGGCGGCCACGGCTGCGCACGCTGCGCCAAGTTTGGTCAGCGAGAAAACAGGGTGTTTGAACATGGACTGGTCCTAGGAGGGAGGACGGAGGGGGAGTGCCGAGGCGCCCGACGCGGACCTGCGCTTATGGCAGGCCCGCTGGGTAGATGCCCCGCCTGTGCCGTCAAGGCCGGCATCTCGAACCCTGAGGTTCAAGGTGGTCGCGTTCCGTAGAGCATCGGGTTCGTCTACGAGAGACAATCACTCCAGCTCTGCACTCCCGCAACCAATATGCCAAAAAGACATAGGTTCAGAGAATGTATGGCCTAGTCACGGACACGGCAGGGACAAACTGAAAATTCTTGAATACTGCTTATGAACGTTAGAGCAGTTTTTCCTGACCCGACAAGGCGTCATCGAGTACTGCGTTCATGTCCTCAATTCTACGCTTGAAGTCGCCGACCGCCAAACCGCCCAGCGGACCATCGGGCGCTTTCATGGCAAGCAGCTCGCCGGCGACCTGCAAAGCGGCCATCACGGCGATGCGCTCGTTGCTGGAGATCTTGCCCGTGCCCTGGATGCGCAGCATGAGCTGGTCCACATGGCGCACGGCGGCCATCAGCGTGGGCTTCTCTTCAGCGGAGCACGCCAGCGAATAGTCGCGCCCCAGTATCGTTACGTCTACACGTTCCATCAGTGTTGCTCTCCGGACGGCGCACCCGGCAAGCGGGCCAGGACGGCGTCGATGCGCTCGCGAGCCGCGGCGGCGGCAACGCGCAGGCGCTGTAATTCAGTGTCGCGGGTTTGCACGTTGCCCTGCAATTCGGCTTCCCTGGCGGTAAACCGCGACTCAAGCGACTGGCGCTCGGAGGTCTCGCGCGCGAGCTGTTCGCGCAAGGCGACCTCGGCTTGCTGGGCCTGCTCGAGCATGGCGGCGGCCGCGCCGTCGTGATCCTGAAGCTTGCTTTGCAGCGTGACGATCTCAGCCTCGCGCTCGGCGGCGCGCTGCTTGAGCACGCGCTGCTCAGCTTCGAATTCGTTCAGGCGGAGGCGCAACGCGTCACGCTCGGCGTGGAGTTGGCGGGTGCGTTGCACCAGTTGCCCGATTCGGGCGGCGAGTTGGTCTAGATCTTGCAGCATGGGCGCTATCGTAAACCATCCTGGGTTGAACCGGGCCTCTTCACGCAAGGTGAGAAACCCGGCAATATTCAGTAGGAAATACGGTTAGGATTCCGGCGGCGCGAAGGTTGCCGATTCTGGCCACGGGAAAAAAGCCCATCAGCCAAAATTGCCGCGTCCGGCCGATCCGGCTTTCGCATTTCTTTCTATAAACTTTCACTTAGCTTTCAAAAAGCCCTCATTCCTTCCGCCCGGTTACAAACTGGGGTCGGGAGTTCCCCAATTCTAGGGAAAACCCCAGGCTTTCACAGAGCTTACAGGGTTTGCAGCGTGGCGGGCGTCCATTACCATTCGCCCTTTCAAGAATCCACGTCGTCGCTTTCAGAAGAACTAATGGCACACGGAAGTGCCTTTTTTGTGCCTGTCACTCGCCTTTCGGCGGGCCTGACATCCGGCTACAAACCTTTTTTATCTACATGCTGTAAACAGGAGCCAACCAATCATGCAGCTACGCAATCGACAGGACTTCTGGTCGGGGGTGATGTTCATCGCCCTTGGACTGGGATTCGCCTGGCAGGCCAGCAGCTACCAGATGGGTACTGCTGCCCGAATGGGCCCAGGGTACTTTCCTTTCTGGCTAGGCATCGTTCTCTCATTGCTGGGCGCCGTCGTGCTGCTTGGCTCGTTGTCCAAGAAAGCCCACGAAACGCACGTCGACAAGTTCGACTGGCGCATCCTCTTCCTCGTCGTGGGCTCCGTGGTCCTCTACGGCTTCATCCTGAAGCCGCTGGGCATCTACCTCTCGGTATTCATCCTGGTTGTTGTCAGCAGCCTGGCCAGCCACGAGTTCAGCCTGAAGGTCGCCGTCGCCAATGCGATCTTCCTGGTGCTCTTCTCGTATCTGGCATTCGTCAAGGGGCTGGGGCTGATTTTCCCGCTGTGGCCGTCGTTTCTAGGCATGAACTAAGGAGCAACCGGTCATGGAATTGTTTGACAACCTGATGATGGGCTTCTCGGTGGCGTTCACGCCCGAGAACCTGTTCTACGCACTGCTGGGCTGCATCCTGGGTACGCTGATTGGCGTGCTGCCGGGCATCGGTCCGGTCCCGACGATCGCAATGCTGTTGCCGATCACGTACGTGCTGCCCCCGATCGCCGGCCTGATCATGCTGGCGGGCATCTATTACGGCGCCCAATACGGCGGGTCCACCACGGCCATTCTCGTGGCGCTCCCAGGAGAAACATCCGCGGTGGTGACCGTGCTGGACGGCCACCAGATGGCCCGCAACGGCCGCGCCGGCGCTGCGCTGTCCATCGCCGCCCTGGGTTCGTTCTTCGCCGGTTGCGTGGCCACGCTGCTGCTGGCCGCCTTCGCGCCTCCGCTGGCGGAAGTCGCGTTCAAGTTCGGCCCCGCCGAATACTTCTCGCTGATGTGCCTGGGCCTGGTCGGCGCCGTGGTGCTGGCCTCGGGCTCGCTGCCCAAGGCGATCGCGATGATCATCCTGGGCCTGCTGCTGGGCATGGTCGGCACCGACGTCAACTCGGGCGTTGCCCGCTACGACTTCGGCATCCCCGAACTGCAAGACGGCATCGACTTCGCCATCGTGGCCATGGGCGTGTTCGGCTTTGCCGAAATCATGACCAACCTGGAGCAGAAGGAAAACCGCGTCGACATCACCGACAAGATCGGCACGCTGTACCCGAACAAGCAGGAATTCAAGGAAGCCGCTCCCGCCGTGCTGCGCGGCACGGCCCTGGGTTCGGCCCTGGGTATCTTGCCGGGCGGCGGCGCCGTGCTGTCGTCGTTCGCTTCCTACACGCTGGAAAAGAAGATCTCGAAGAATCCGGAACGCTTCGGCAAGGGCCATCCGGCCGGCCTGGCGGGCCCGGAATCGGCGAACAACGCTGCTGCCCAGACCTCGTTCATCCCGCTGCTGACGCTCGGTATTCCGGGCAACGCCGTGATGGCGCTGATGGTCGGCGCGATGACGATCCACAACATCCAGCCCGGCCCGCAAGTCATGACGAGCCACCCGGAGCTGTTCTGGGGCCTGATCGCCTCGATGTGGATCGGCAACCTGATGCTGGTGGTGCTGAACCTGCCGCTGATCGGCCTCTGGGTCAAGCTGCTGAAGGTGCCCTACCGCATCCTGTTCCCGGCGATTCTGGTGTTCTGCACGATCGGTGTGTATTCGCTGAACTACAACCCGTTCGACATCTTCACCACCGCCATGTTCGGCATCATCGGCTACGTGTGGTCGAAGCTGAAGTGCGAAGGCGCCCCGCTGCTGCTGGGCCTGGTGCTGGGTCCCATGATGGAAGAGAACTTCCGTCGCGCCCTGCTGCTGTCGCGCGGCGACTTCACCACCTTCGTGACGCGTCCGCTGTCGGCCTCGCTGCTGGCTGTCGCTGCCTTCCTGGTGATTCTGGTGGCCCTGCCCGCCATTCGCAAGAAGCGCGAAGAGACCTTCGTCGAAGAAGACTAAAAGCCCGGTCCGCCGCCTTGCCGCGGCGGTCCAGCTTCCAAAACCCCCGGCCTTGTCCGGGGGTTTTTCTTTGGGTGGCCGAACGCCGCGCCGCCGTAAGCTACCAATAACTACAACACGCTACCAACTGTGCGCCACGGCGATTCATCTACGTTAAGCTACGGGTTTACCCCACGCGATTATTCGAGATGAATTTCGACTGGAAGAATCCCTATCCGAGCACCCGCGCCCCGGTGTTCGCCCGCAATGTCGTCGCCACGTCGCAACCGCTGGCCGCGCAGGCGGGATTGCGGGTCCTTGCTCTCGGCGGCAATGCCGTCGATGCGGCCATCGCCGCGGCTGCCACGCTGGCCTTGACCGAGCCGGTCAGCAACGGCCTGGGCTCGGACTGCTTCGCCATCATCTGGGACGGCGCGAGGCTGCATGGCCTGAACGCCTCGGGCACCGCGCCCGCGGCATGGAACGTGGATTACTTCCGGCGCAAGCACCAGGGCGCGATTCCCGCCCGGGGCTGGGACAGCGTGACCGTGCCGGGCTGCGTGGCCGGCTGGGCCGCGCTGCATGAAAAACTGGGCAGTCTGGCCTTCGCCGATGTCCTGGCGCCGGCCATCGAGTACGCGGAACGCGGCTACGCGGTATCCCCCATCGTCCACGAAAAATGGGCGGCGCAAGCCGACATCCTGCAGCCGCAGCCCGGCTTTGCCCAGCACTTCCTGCCGCGCGGCCGCGCGCCGCATATCGGCGAGCACTTCGTCCTGGCGGGCGCGGCGGCCACGCTCAAGCGCATCGCGGCCAGCGGCGGGCGGGACTTCTACGAAGGCGAGACGGCCCACAAGCTGGTGGCGCACGCGCAGGCGCACGACGCCGCCCTGACGCTTGCGGACCTGCGCGACTACACGCCCGAGTGGGTCGCGCCGATCAGCCAGTCCTACCGCGGCCACACGCTGCACCAGATTCCCCCCAACGGCCAGGGCATCGCCGCCCTGATCGCCTTGGGCATCTTGCAGAACTTCGATCTGGCGGCCCGCCCGGTCGACCATCCCGATACCCAGCACCTGCTGATCGAGGCCATGAAGCTGGCTTTCGCCGATGTCTACGCGCACGTGGCCGACGCGCGCCACATGCGGTTGACGCCCGAGCAGATGCTGCGCGCCGACTATCTGGCCGAACGCGCCCGCCTGATCGATCCCCACGTCGCCCAGGCCTTCGCCTCCGGCCATGCGCCGCAAGGCGGCACCGTCTACCTGACCGCCGCGGACAGGAACGGCATGATGGTGAGCTTCATCCAGTCGAACTACATGGGCTTCGGTTCCGGCGTCGTGGTGCCGGGCACCGGCGTCAGCCTGCAGAACCGCGGGCACTGCTTCAGCACCGCCCCGGATCACCCCAACGTGGTGGCCGGCGGCAAACGGCCGTTTCACACCATCATCCCCGGCTTCCTGATGCGCGACGGCGCGCCTGTGATGAGTTTTGGCGTCATGGGCGGCAATATGCAGCCCCAGGGACAGGTGCAGACGCTGGTGCGCATGCTGGACTACGGCCAGCAGCCCCAGGCCGCCTGCGACGCGCCCCGCTGGAAATGGAACCAGGGCCTGGCGGTGGACGTAGAGCCCGCCATCGCCCCGGCGGTCGCGCAAGGGCTGCGCGCGCGCGGCCACGTGCTGGAAGGCATCGACGACCCCTACATGGACTTCGGATCGGGCCAGTTCATCTGGCGCCTGGGAGATCCGGCGGTGGACGGCTATGTCAGCGCCAGCGACAGCCGTCGAGATGGGCTCGCCGCCGGCTTTTGATTGCGTTAAGGTTAGTGTCCTGAGACAGACCTTACCTTTCTAGAGCGGAGTCCCTGCATGGCAACGATCGGCACCAAGAGCTACGACGCAGTCGCAGCCCAGAAAGTCGCTTTCCTCGGGTTGGGCGTGATGGGCCTGCCCATGGCCGGCCATCTGGCCCGCGCCGGGCACGACGTCACCGTCTACAACCGCACGCCGGCCAAGGCACAGGCCTGGGTCGCCGAATTTGGCGGCCATGGCGCCGCCACGCCGCGCGAAGCCGTTGCCGGCGCGCAAATCGTGTTCGCCTGCGTGGGCAATGACGACGACCTGCGCAGCGTCGTGCTGGGACCGGACGGCGCATTCTCGGGCATGGAGCCCGGCGCGGTTTTCGTCGACCACACCACCGCCTCGGCGGATGTGGCGCGCGAGCTCTATTCGCAGGCCAAGGATCTCGGGCTGAATTTCGTGGATGCGCCTGTGTCCGGCGGCCAGGCCGGCGCGGTCAATGGCGTGCTGACCATCATGTGCGGCGGAGAACATGCCGTGTTCGACGCCATCAAGCCCGTCGCGCAGAGCTTCGGCCGCGCGGTCACGCTCGTGGGCCCCCCGGGCGCCGGCCAGCTGGCCAAGATGGTCAACCAGATCTGCATCGCGGGGATCGTCCAGGGCCTGTCCGAAGCCGTGGCGTTCGGCCAGGCATCCGACCTGGACATGAAGCTCGTGCTGGATGTGATCAGCAAGGGCGCGGCGCAAAGCTGGCAGATGGAGAACCGCGGCGGCACGATGGTCGACGACAAGTTCGAGTTCGGCTTTGCTGTGGACTGGATGCGCAAGGACCTGGGCCTGGTGCTGGCCGAGGCGCGCCACAACGGCGCGCGGCTGCCCCTGACCGCGCTGGTGGACCAGTTCTATGGCGACGTCCAGAAAATGGGCGGCGGCCGTTGGGATACGTCCAGCCTCATCAAGCGCCTGCGCGACTGAGCCCGGCCAATCGAAGGCAAAAAAGGCGAGCCCCCAGGCTCGCCTTTTTTCGTTGGCGCGCGGCTTGCGCGCTTACGCCGCCAGGCCGGCTTCGACCGCGCCCGGCACCAGCGCATCGATGCGCTGCTTGGCCAGCGCCATGCCTTCCAGCGCGGCCACTTCACCCATGGCCATGCCTTCGGCGGCGATGAAGGTTACGTCGGTCATGCCCATGAAGCCCAGCATCTGGCGCAGATAAGGCGTCAGGGTGTCGGACGGCGTGCCCTCGGCTTTGCCGCCGCGCGCCGTCAGGACAAACACCTGCTTACCCTTGACGAGGCCCTCCGGCACGCCTTCAGGCGTATAACGGAACGTGACGCCGGCACGGGCCAGATGGTCCAGATAGCTCTTGAACTGCGCCGGCAGATTGAAGTTGTAGACGGGCACGGCGAAGACGATGCGGTCCGCTTCCATCAGTTCTGCCACCAGGGAATCGCTCAGTTCGACAATGCGCTGCTGATCGACGCTGCGGGCTTCGGCGGGGGTGAACAAGGCGCCCGCCGTGTTGCCGTCGAAATACGGAACGGGCTGGGCGCCGATGTCGCGGACCTTCACGATCGCCGCGGGGTTGGACGCCTTGATGCGCGCAATCAGGTGGTCGGCCAACTGCTTGCTGTTGGAACGCTCGCCGAGAATCGAGGAAAGAATAACCAGGGTCTTCATTGCAAATATCTCCAGTGATTGCCCGCATGGCGCGGGCGGTCAGGATCTGTCAGCGCCACGCCCGGACCCGGCTGGGTCTACAGGCTTGGCTTGCCGCCGGGTGGCGTTGGCAGGTCCCGAATGCATGGCGTCACTGTAGACGGGTTCATTGCACACATAAATACAGGTAAGATGAACTGTACGTTCCAAATACAGAACAATCATGCAAGATCTCAATGACCTCTACTATTTTTCCCAAGTCGTCGAGCAAGGCGGCTTCAGCGCCGCGGCAAGGGCGCTGGACATCCCCAAATCCCGCCTGTCCCGCCGGATCTCGCATCTGGAGGAAAGCCTGGGCGTGCGGCTCCTGCAGCGTACGACGCGCCGGCTGCGCCTGACCTCTGCCGGCGAACGCTATCTGCACTACTGCCGGGAAATGGCCGCCTCAGCCCGCGCGGCGGACGACGCCATGCGTCAGCTGCAGTCCGAGCCGACGGGCCCGGTGATCGTGAGCTGCCCGGTGTCCATTGCGCAGGACGTGCTGGCGCCGCTGCTGCCCGAATTCCTGGATGCCTGGCCGGCCGTGTCGGTGCAGCTGCTGGTCACCAACCGGCGCGTGGACCTGATCCGCGAAGGCGTGGACCTGGCGCTGCGGGTGCGGACCAAGCTGGATACGGATGCGGAACTGGTCGTGCGCCACCTCGGCACGGCGCGCGGCACACTGGTGGCCAGCCCGGGCTACCTGCAACGCCGCGGCACGCCGGATACGCCCCAGGACCTGGCCTCCCACACCACGCTGAGCTTCAGCGATCCGCAAAACGAAGTGCGATGGCCACTGCGCAACGACAAGGGCGAAGAGGTGCATATCGAACTCAAGCCGCAGCTGTCGTGCAACGACTTCATCGTGCTCACCGAAGCGGCCGTGCGCGGCCGCGGGATCGCCTTGCTGCCGTCGATAGCGACAGAAGAGGAACTGCGCCGCGGCCAGCTCGTGCCGGTGCTGCCGCAATGGCAGTCGCCGGAGGGCATCGTGCATTGCATCTATCCGTCGCGGCGGGGCATGATGCCCGCCGTGCGCACCCTGCTCGACTTCCTGTCCCAGCGCCTGCCCGCCATGTACCAGCGGCTGGAGAAGGCCACGGCGCCCGCGGCTCAATAGCCGCGCGAGCGCTCCACCACGCCGGTGATGGGTTCGCCGCGCAGCAGCCGGGCCACCTTGCCCGCGATCTGCTCGATGCTCTCGTCGCGCAGCGTGCGCGCCGCGATGTGCGGCGTGACATGCACACGCGGGTCGCGCCAGAAGGGATGGTCCTTGGGCAGCGGCTCGGTGTGGAAGACATCCAGCGTGGCGCCGGCGATCTCGCCCTCTTCGAGCATCTGCACCAGATCGTCTTCGACCAGGTGCTCGCCGCGGCCCACGTTGACCAGATGCGCCTCGGGCAGGAGCTGCGACAAGGTCTCGCGGTTGAGGATGCCGTGCGTATCCGGCGTAAGGGGCAGCACGTTCACGAGGAAGCGCGTGCGCGCCAGGAAGGCCGGCAAGGCGGCCTCGCCGGCAAACGATTCCACGCCGGGGATCTCGCGGGGCGAGCGCGACCATCCCGCCACGGGATAGCCGAAGTCGGCCAGCGTCTGCGCGACGCGCGCGCCCACCTGTCCCAGCCCCAGTACGCCGACCGGCCAATCGGCCTGGCGCGTACCTTCGCGGGTGTCCCAATGCTGGCGCGCCTGGGCGTGGTCAAAGGCTTCGAAATCGCGCGAGACGCGCAGCAGCGCGTACAGCGCGTACTCGGCCATCTGCACCGACATGCCCGCGTCCTCCAGGCGGACGATGCGCACGTGCGCGGGGATCTCGGGCATCTTCAGCAACGCATCGACGCCGGCGCCCAGGTTGAACAAGGTCTGCAGGCTGGTCTCGTGCGTGAAGAGTTCAACGGGCGGACGCCACACGAGGGCGACTTCCGCGCCCGACGGCGGACCGTCCGGATTCCACACCGAGATGCGGCAACCGGGCATGGCGGCTTCGAGGCGAGGCACCCAGACGTCGGGATCGTGGTGGGGGCAGGCAAAGAGGATATGCATGGTGGGCGATACGCGCGGGCTATGAAAAGCACAAGCATGAGGGATGGCGCGGCACAAATCAAACGGCCCGGCATGAAGCCGGGCCGACGATTCCGCGCATAGCGGGAACCCGCTTACGCCGCTTGCGGCACCTGAGGCTTGTTCTTGCCCTTGTTGCGCCGCAGGAAGGCCCAGACCTGCAGCACGATCAGCAAGGCGCTGGCGGCAATGAACCAGGCGCTGATCGGGCGCTGCACGAACACCGCCAGGTCGCCGCGCGACAACAGCAGCGCCCGGCGGAAGTTCTCTTCGACCATGGGCCCGAGCACGAAGCCGAGCAGGATGGGAGCCACCGAGAACTCAAGCGTCATGAGGACAGCGCCGATCAAGCCGAAGGCCAGCACTTCCCAGATCTGGAAGAGGCTGTTCTGCGTACTGAACACGCCCACCGCGATAAAGAACAGCGCGGACGGGAACAGATACCGGTACGGCACCTGCAGCAGCTTTACCCAGACGCCGATCAGCGGCACGTTCAGCACCATCAGCAGCACGTTGCCCACCCAGAAGCTGGCGATCAGGCCCCAGAAGATGTCCGGATGCTCGGTGATGAGCTGCGGGCCGGGCTGGATGCCCTGGATCAGCAGCGCGCCCAGGATCAGCGCCATCACGGCGTCGCCCGGGATGCCCAGGCTCATCGTCGGGATGAAGTCGACCTGCGTCTTGGAGTGCGACGAGGCCTCGGGCGAGGCCACGCCGGCGATCATGCCGGTGCCGAACTTCTCGGGCGTCTTGGAGATCTTGCGCTCCAGCGCATAGGCCACGAACGTGGTGATGGTGGGCCCGGTGCCGGGCATCGCGCCGAACAAGGTGCCGACCGCCGTGCCTCGCACCATGGGCCAGAAGGCGGTCTTGAGTTCCTGCTTGCTGGGCCGCATGTCACGCAGGCGCAGCTTGGCGCCGCTGCCGATGATGGTCATGCGGTTCACGCTCATCAGGAAGTCGGCGACGCCGAACAGGCCCATCGAGATCGCCACCAGCTCCAGGCCGTCCGACAGGTCCAGCACGCCGAACGAAAAGCGGATGGTGCCGGTGTTCACGTCGGTGCCCACCACGCCGCACATCAGGCCGAACAGGGTCATCGCCACGCCCTTGAGCGGCGAGCCGCGCGACATTGTTGCGCCCGCCAGCAGGCCCAGCAGCATGATCGAGAAGATCTCGGTCGGGCCGAACTTGAAAGCCACTTCGACCAGCAGCGGCGAAGCGAAGATCATGACGATGATGCCCACCGACGCCGCGAAGAACGAGCAGATCATCGTGATGCCCAGCGCGGTTCCCCCCTTGCCCTGTTTGGTCAGCGGGTAGCCGTCAAGGCAGGTGACCGCGTGCGGCGGATGCGAAGGCAGGTTGAGCAGGATCGCGCCGATGGCGCCGCCGTACTGCGAGCCGTAGAAAATGCCGGCCAGCATCAGGATGGCAGGCACCGGCTGCATCACGTAGGTCAGCGGCAGCAGGATGGAGATGGCCGACAAGGCGCCCATGCCCGGCAGCACGCCGATGAGGTTGCCCACCAGCACGCCGAAGAACGACCACATCAGGTTGTGCCACTGGAACGCAACGCCGAAGCCGTACCAAAGGTCCATCAAAGATTGAGAGATCATGGCGCGTCAACCCCAACGAAACAGCGGCAGCTGCAGTTGCAGCGCCCACCAGAAAACGACGACCGCGATCGCGGACATGGCGACCGACAGCATGACCGCCTGCCTGATCGTGTTCTTGCGGTCGCCCAGCGCCGAGATGAAGACAATGGCGAACGTGGCGGGCAGCAGGCCGCCGTAGTGGCCCAGCAGCAGAAACGCGAGGATGCCCAGCACGATGCAGGCGCCGCCGCGCAAATCGGGCAGGCCGTGCGCGTGGCCGTCGCCCGGCGCCGGCGCGCTGGATTCGCCCGAACGGGCCGATACCGCGATCAGCACGCCCGTCAGCGCGAGCAGGCCCCCGAGCGCCGCGGGAAAGAAGCCGGGGCCCATGTGGCTGAGCGTGCCGATGTGATAGTCGGTTCCGCCGTAGATCGCCCCCAGCCCGATCAGGACCATCAGCGCTCCGCCGTAGTAGTCCTTTCTGTTGATTGTTTTTTGCATTTCCATCCTCCTTCCTGGTGCAGGACCGTGCCGGCCCTTGATGTGCCGCTCGGAACGAGCGCCACCCGGCCCCTGACGACAGGCCGGAGCGCAGATTACGGAAGGAAGCTGCTAATCCGCTTTCTGTGCGCTGTCGCGTTCCTGAATCCGGGGGTTATCCCTGATCGGAAGCCGCGATCGGCACAAAACAAGCAGAGAAGATGGAAAGCTGGGCGGCTACTGCTCGCCCTTCAACTCGACGTCGATCGGCCGCGGGTACTGCGACACGGTGAGCGCCAGCGGCAGCCACAGCACGGACGCCAGGCCGACGCCGCCCTGGTCGTTGGGCTCGCCGTCGCGCAGCTCGATGTCGCCATCGTTGCGGCGGGCGTAGGCGCGCGCGATGGCCAGCCCCAGGCCGGAGCCCGAGGACGCAACCGGCTTGTCCGTGCCCACGCGCTCAAAACGCGCGAAGGCGCGCGCGCGCAGAATCGGCGGCAGGCCCGGCCCGTTGTCGGACACGGCGACCTCGGCGCGGTTTTCCAGCCGGCAGACGGACACGGTGATCCGCGCGCCCGCGGGCGCATAGTGAATCGCGTTGTGCACGAGGTTCGACAACGCCTCGTGCAGCTCGGCCTCGGTGCCGGAGACCGGCACGGGCGTTTCCTGGCCCTCTTCGGAGCCCGCCTGCACCCACCCCAGGTCTTGCTGCTTCTCGTGCGCGAGCGGAAGGTACTGCAGCACGACTTCGCGCGACACGGCGTTCATGTCCAGCAACTGGCGCGGGAGTTGATCCGCCTGGTTGGCATGCGCCAGCGACAGCAGCTGCTCGGTCAGGCGCCGGGTGCGGCCCAACTGGTCGACGATGGCGCGCAAGCCCTCCTGGGCGCGCGCGGGATCGCGTTCGCGCAGCGCGTACTGCGCCTGCGTCAGCATGATGGCCAGCGGCGTGCGCAACTGATGGGAAGCGTCGGCCAGGAAGTTCGACTGTTCGTCCAACACGCGCCGGTAGCGGGCGATATGGTGATTGACGGCTTCGACCAGCGGCGCAACTTCGCTGGGCACGCGCGATGCGTCCAGCGGCGTCAGGTCGTCCGGGCGGCGCCCCCGGATATCCGCGCGCAGGCGGCGCAGCGGCTTCAGCGCCCATGACACGCCCCACCAGACCAGCACCATGACCAGCGCCAGCATCCGCGCATCGCGCAGGATCTCCTGGCGCCGCGCGTTGTTCTCGGCCTCGATGCGCTTGCCGGTGCTTTCCGCCACCACGACCAGCACCTGGCGATGCCGGCCCTGGTAGTACAGGTCGCGCACCACCGAGACGACCCGCACCGGATCGTTGCGGTACACGCCGTCGTAGAAGATGGGCTGGCCGTTGGAACGCGGCCATTTGGGAGGGCGCGGCATTTCGGGCATGCCGAGCAGGGTCTTGCCCTGGACCATGGGCACGGCGGACCCGTCCGGCAGGGGCGGATCGATTTCTTCGATGCGGAAGTACTTGCGCAGGCCCGCGCGGGATTCGAGCATGACCTGCGCATACAGCGGCGTGGCCACCTGAAGATTGCCGTCAGGGGTGAATTCCAGGCTGCTTTCCAGCACCCGGGCGGGTTCGACCAGCGCGCTGTCGTAGGCTTCGTTGGTGATCTCGGCCAGGGTGCGGTAGTCGTTCAGGCTGTCGATGACGAGCAGCACCACCACGCCGGGCAGCAGCAGGATGATCAAGAGCGCGCGGATGCCGACGCGCGGCAACCCCGGAATCCGCAGGCTCACCTAGGAGCCCGTGGATTCCGCGGACTCGCTGGCGATGCTTTCCAGCATGTAGCCCAGTCCGCGCACGGTAACGATGCGCACGTCGCTGCCGGCCAGCTTCTTGCGCAGGCGGTGCAGCACGACTTCGATGGCGTCGGGGTTGGCTTCGCTGTCGTGCGTGAAGACCTTGCCGAACAACTGCGACTTGTCCACCGGATAGCCGCTGCGGGTCAGCAGCGCCGCCAGGGCGGCGTGCTCGCGCGGGGTCAGGAACAGCAGCGAGCCGTCCAGCGTGAACGCGCGGCTTTCGCTGTCGTAGGACAGCGAACCACATTGCAGGCGCGGATGCTGGCGGCCGCGGCTGCGGCGCACCAGCGCGGTCAACCGCGCTTCCAGTTCTTCCAGCGCGAAGGGCTTGGTCAGGAAATCGTCCGCGCCCAGGTTCAGCCCGCGCACCCGGTCCTGCAGCGCACCCTGAGCCGTGAGCAGCAGGACGGGCGTGCGGTCGTCGCGGTTGCGCATTTCGCGCAGCACCACCAGCCCGTGCTTGTCGGGCAGGCGCAGGTCCATGACGATGGCGTCATACTCCGTGCCCGCCATGAAGGCTTCGGCCGTGCGGGCGTCCGCCGCGTGATCCGGCACGAATCCGCTCTGGGCAAGCGCGCGCATCAACCAGGACGCCATGTCCCGTTCGTCTTCAACCAACAATATGCGCATGACCGTCCGTTCCTTCGGGCAAATTCTCTGCCGCCCGCTGCCCATGCACGCGCTGGCGCAGGTAGCGGGTTTCGTGATGACGCCGAAAGAGGATAGCCGACAACTCGTTCAACGCCTGGGTATAGACGTCGCGCTTGAACTCGATGACAGCGTCCAGGGGCACCCAATACTGGCTCCAGCGCCAGGCATCGAATTCCGGATGCTGCGTCGCGCGCAAGCAAACGTCACTGTCACGTCCCACCAGGCGCAACAAGAACCAAATCTGTTTTTGTCCTTTATAGTGGCCACGCCACTCACGCCGGACAAAGTGATCGGGCACGTTATAACGTAACCAATCGCGTGTACGCCCCAAAATACGGACATGCTCGGGCTTCAAGCCCACCTCTTCATGGAGTTCGCGATACATGGCCTGCACCGGGCTTTCGCCATACTTGATGCCGCCCTGGGGGAACTGCCATGCATGTTCCCTGATACGCTTGCCCCAAAAGACCTCGTTTCTAGTGTTGACGAGAATGATGCCGACATTGGGGCGGTAGCCTTCGCGGTCAAGCATGGGCCACCCCCACCGAATTCAATACAATTACAGTCGATTATACGTATCTGCTGCCACCTTTAAACATGCGCGCATCCAACTACCACATCAACACCCTCAAAGAAGCCCCTTCCGAAGCCGAAGTCGCCAGCCATCAGCTGATGACCCGCGCCGGGATGATCCGCAAGCTCGCGGGCGGCATCTACACCTACATGCCCCTGGGCCTGAAGATCATCCGCAAGGTCGAGGCGATCGTCCGGGAGGAAATGAACGCCGCGGGCGCCATTGAACTGCTGATGCCGGTAGTCCAGCCGGCCGAGCTCTGGCAGGAATCGGGCCGCTGGGAGCAATACGGCGCCGAACTGCTGCGCATCAAGGACCGGCACCAGCGCGATTTCGTGCTGCAGCCGACGTCCGAGGAAGTCATTACGGACATCGCCCGCAATGAAATCCACAGCTACCGCCAGCTGCCGCTGAATTTCTATCACATCCAGACCAAGTTCCGGGACGAGCGCCGCCCCCGCTTCGGCCTGATGCGCGGCCGCGAGTTCACCATGAAGGACGCCTACTCCTTCGACCGCGACGAAGCCGGCGCCCAGCGCAGCTACGACATCATGTTCAACGCCTACATGGGCATTTTCGGCCGCCTCGGGCTGGAATTCCGCGCAGTGGCGGCCGACACGGGATCGATCGGCGGCACCCGCAGCCATGAGTTCCAGGTCATTGCCGACACCGGCGAAGACCTGCTGGTCTACAACGCGGAATCGGACTACGCGGCCAACATCGAACTGGCCGAAGCCGTCGCCCTGTACCCGACCCGCGCCGAAGCCGCCGAACCCATGGCCGACGTGGCCACGCCGGGCGCCGCCAAGTGCGAGGATGTCGCCAAGCTGCTGGACCTGCCGCTGGCGCGCACGATCAAGTCGATCGTCCTGGCCACCGACGGCGAAAAGGGCAAGGTCGACATCTGGCTGCTGCTCTTGCGCGGCGACCACGAACTGAACGAAATCAAGGCCGGCAAGCTGCCGGGCCTGGCGGGCTTCCGTTTCGCCACGGAAACCGAGATCGTCGAGCACTTCGGCTGCAAGCCCGGCTACCTGGGCCCGGTCAAGACCGCCAAGCCCGTCCATGTGGTGGCCGACCGGACCGTTGCCAACATGGCCGACTTCGTCTGCGGCGCCAATCGCGAAGACTTCCACATCCAGGGCGTGAACTGGGGCCGCGACCTGCCCGAGCCGGAACTCGTGGCCGATCTGCGCAATGTGGTCGCGGGCGACCCCTCGCCGGACGGCAAGGGCACGCTGTCCATCCAGCGCGGCATCGAGGTGGGCCACGTCTTCTACCTCGGCAAGAAGTACTCCGAAGCCCTCAAGGCCACGTTCCTGGACGAAACCGGCAAGCCGGCCATGCTGGAGATGGGCTGCTACGGCATCGGCGTGACCCGCATCGTGGGCGCCGCCATCGAACAGAACAACGATGCGCGCGGCATCATCTGGCCGCGCGCGATCGCGCCGTTCGAGGTCGTGATCTGCCCGGTTGGCTGGGGCAAAAGTGAAACCGTGCGTGACACCGCCCAAAAGCTCTATGAATCGCTGCTGTCGCGCGGCGTGGACGTCATCCTGGACGACCGCGATGCGCGCCCCGGCGTCATGTTCGCCGAGTGGGAATTGATCGGCGCGCCGCTGCGTGTAACAGTTGGAGAACGCGGCCTGAACGATGGTGTGGTGGAATTGCAGGCCCGTCGGGAAACCGAAGCGGCCAAGATTCCGGTAGAGTCCGCGCTTGAAGCCGTGCTGACGAAACTCGACACCCTTTAAACCCTATAGCAACTACGGACTTCCCGCGTCCCGACCCGCACCATCCCTATCTGTATCGTGACCGACCCGAAGTCCCCCGAATCCCTCCTGCAAGTCCGTGTCTACTACGAAGACACGGACGCGGGCGGGGTCGTTTTCTACGCCAACTACTTGAAATTCCTGGAGCGCGCACGCACCGAATGGCTGCGCGACCTGGGAGTCAACCAGTCCGGCCTGGCCGCCAGCGAGCAACGCTTGTTCGTTGTCCGCTCCTTGGACATGTCCTACCGGAAGCCGGCAAGACTGGACGATTTGCTTACCATACGCAGCCGAATCACCAAACTGGGCCGCGCTTCGATACACTTCGCGCAGCGCGCGGAACGCGACGGGGAACTGCTTGCCGAAGGCAACATCCAAGTCTGTTGCGTCGATGCCATTCGCATGCGGCCGGCAGAGTTGCCGGCCGACGTTCGCGCAAAACTGGAATTCATTCAGGAATAACCATGCAAGCCACCAACGACATGTCGTTGCTTTCGCTGATTTCGCACGCCAGCGTGCCGGTCCAGCTGATCATGCTGATGCTGTTGGGCATCTCGATCATGTCCTGGACCTACATCTTCGCCAAGCGAATGGCGATCAAGCGCGCCCATACCCAGACCCGGCGCTTTGAAGACGACTTCTGGTCGGGCGGCGACCTGTCCATGCTGCAGCAGGCCGTGGCCTCGCGCCGCGACGAACAAGGCGCGCTGGCCCGCATTTTCGATGCCGGCATGACCGAATTCCTGAAGGCCCGCCGCGGCAACGCCGGCGGCGACGCCATGCTGGACGGCCCGCGCCGCGCCATGCGCGCCGCCTACCAGCGCGAAATGGATTCACTGGAGTCGCACCTGAACTTCCTGGCTTCCGCCGGCTCGGTGTCGCCCTATATCGGCCTGCTGGGCACGGTCTGGGGGATCATGCACGCCTTCATCGGCCTGTCGAACATGCAGCAGGCCACGCTGGCCTCGGTGGCCCCCGGCATCGCGGAAGCCCTGATCGCAACCGCCATCGGCCTGTTCGCCGCCATCCCGGCCGTGGTTGCCTACAACCGCTTCACGAATGACATCGATCGAATCTCGATCCGTTTCGACAGTTTCGTCGATGAATTCCTGAACATTCTGCAACGGCAGGTGCGCTAATGCCCTCGGTAAGCTCACGCGGCAGGTCCGGCCGCCGCATGAAGGCCGACATCAACGTGGTGCCGTACATCGACGTGATGCTGGTGCTGCTGGTCATCTTCATGGTGACGGCGCCCCTCATCACGCCGGGCCTGATCCAGCTGCCGTCGGTGGGCGCCGCCTCCGACGTGCCCGTCAAGCCGCTTGAAGTCCAGATTTCGGAAGACGGCAAGATCGCTCTGCGCATGCGCGAGCCCGGCGCAACCATGCAGGACATCGCGCGCACCGAGCTGGTGGCGCAAGTGCGTTCGCGCATTACCGCGGAAACCCCGGTGGTCATCGCCGCCGACGGCAAGGTGCCCTACGAAACGGTCGTGAAGGTCATGGACGAACTGCGCACCAACGGCATCACCCGCCTGGGCCTGCTGGTGGACCAGTCCGCCGGCGCCTCCCAGCCCGCCCCCGCGAAAAAACGCTAACGCGCCGCCTTCCGCCGGCCTGGCCGGCATGCACCGCACATGACGCCACCCATTATTCGACACCGCAGCGGCCCACCGGCCACCCCGCCCAACAACGACAACCGGAATTCGCTGATTCTGGCCGTGGCGGTGCATTTGCTGCTGCTGGTTGCCTTGATCTTTGGCGTGAACTGGCGCACCGAGAACCCCGGCCCAGTCCAGGTGGAACTCTGGGCGGACGGCAATTCGCCCGTCTCCCCGCCGCCCACGCCCCAACCCGAACCCCCGAAGCCGCAGCCCAAGCCGGAACCCCAGCCCGAGCCTGAAAAGGCGCCCGAGCCGCCTCCGCCGCCGCCTCCCCCTCCGCCCGAGCCCGAACCGCAGGTTCAGCCCAAGACCGAGGAAGTCGATCCCGAGATCGCCATCCAGGAAGCCAAGAAAAAGCGCGAGCAGGAAGAAAAGGCGCGGCAGGCCGCCGAGGCCGCCAAGGAAAAGGCGCGTCTCGAGGAAGAGCGCAAGCAGGCCGAGCTGAAGGAAAAGAAGCGTCTGGAGCAAGAGCGCCAGGCCGCTGAGAAGGCGGCCGCCGACAAAGCCGCCGCCGAGAAGGCCGCAGCCGAAAAGGTCGCTGCCGAGAAGGCTGTCGCCGAGAAGAAAGCCAAGGACGACGCGGCCAAGAAGGCAGCTGCCGAAAAGGCCGCCGCTGAAAAAGCGGCTGCGGAGAAAGCCGAGAAGGCCGAGAAGGCTGCCGCCGAGAAAGCTGCTGCCGAGAAGGCCGCTGCTGAAAAGGCTGCCGCCGAGAAGGCCGCTGCCGCCAAGAAGGCCGCCGCCGACAAGGCGCTCAAGGATGCGTTCCGCAACGACGCCCTGGGTGCGGCGGGCATCCCCGGCGGAACCGCCGACCGCAACCAGGCGGGCGGTGGACGCGACAGCGGCTACGGCGCCAAGGTCCGCGCCTGCGTGCAGCCCGGGGTGGCTTATCCGCCCCAGGCTCGCAGCGGCTCGGAGAATCCGACGGCGCAATACCGGGTACAGTTAGGTTCTGACGGGAAGGTTAACGGCGTTACGTTGACCAGTTCTTCGGGCAACGTCGGCTTTGACCGCGCGGTCGAGACCGGCATCCGCCGCTGCAACCCCTTCCCCAAGCCCTCGACGGGCCGCTATGAACCCATTATCGACGTTGTGTACAGAATGTATGATTGACAGGAGATTGATGAATATGACTCCCGCTTATAGCCGACGAGTACCCCCCCTCGCTCTCTGGCGATCGTATGGGCTCGGGATGCTGATGCTGGCATTGGCCTGCCTGATGACCATGAACCCCGCCCATGCGCAGCTCCGTGTCGATATTTCCGGCACCGGGGCAACCCAGTACCCCGTCGCCATCGCCGACTTCGCCGTTGACGACACCCACGGCCGCGCCCTGGCCGAAGTGATCCGCGCCGACCTGACCCGCACCGGCCAGTTCCGCCTGATCAACGCCGCCGGCTCCGGCCTGAACGTCGACTCCCCCATCGCCCACGACGACTGGCGCGGCAAGGGCGCCGACTTCATCGCCTACGGCAGCATCACCCGTGGCGCCGATGGCCGCTACGACGTGCGCTACCGGCTGGCCGACACGGTCAAGAAGAGCCAGCTGGACGGCGTGGCGTTTTCGGGCACGGAGCAGGAACTGCGCCGCGTCGCCCACCAGATCGCCGACCGCATCTACGAGAAGATCACGGGCGTTCGCGGCGTGTTCTCCACCCGGATCGCGTATGTGCTGAAGAAGGGCGCCACGTACGAGCTGCAGGTGGCCGACGCCGACGGACAGAATCCCCAGGTGGCCCTGCGTTCGCGCGAGCCCATCATCTCGCCGTCCTGGTCGCCCGACGGCGCCAAATTGGCCTATGTGAGCTTCGAGTCCGGCAAACCTGTCGTCTACGTGCACACATTGGCCACCAGCGCCCGCGCCCCTGTCGCCAACTTCAAGGGCAACAACAGCGCACCCGGCTGGTCGCCCGACGGCAGCAAGCTGGCGGTCGCCCTGACCCGTGATGGTTTGTCGCAAATTTACGTCGTTAATGCGTCTGACGGCTCGAATCCGAGCCGAGTTACGCGTTCTCCCGGGATTGACACCGAACCGAGCTTTACGCCAGACGGTGCTTCCATTATCTTTACGAGTGACCGCAGCGGCGGGCCGCAAATCTATCAGACCGGCTCGACAGGTGGCGAAGCTCGCCGCCTCACGTTTAATGGTGGTTACAACATATCACCCCGAATTTCCCCCGACGGATCGACGCTGCTGTACGTTGCAAGACGAGACGGCGCGTTTCGAATCGCATCCTTGAACCTGTCCTCAGGCTCCGAAGCCTTGCTGACTGATGGTCGTGACGATCAGTCCCCCAGCTTCGCGCCGAACGGCATGCAAGTGCTCTACGCCGCCATCCAAAATGGCCGTAGCGTCCTTGCAGGTGTCTCGAGCGATGGCCGCGTACGACAGACGCTTTCGGTACTGAACGGGGAAATACGTGAACCGACTTGGGGCCCATTTACCCGATAACACGTGTGACTCTCTTTGCAAAGGAACTATCATGAAGTCGCGCATTGCCAAAAGCCTAACCATCGCCGCTCTGGCCGCCACCCTGGCAGCCTGCAGCTCCGTCCCTCTCGACGATAAAGCGGGTCAGGGCGGAGGCGCTGGCCAAGGATCCTCGGCCTCTGGCCAGATCCTTGATCCCTTCAACCCCCAAAGCATCCTGGCGCAACAGCGCTCGGTGTACTTTGATTTCGACAGCTACACCGTGTCGGACCAATACCGTGGCCTGGTCGAAACCCATGCCAAGTACCTGGCCTCGCACCAACAGCAGAAGATCAAGATCGAAGGCAACACCGACGAACGCGGCGGTGCTGAGTACAACCTGGCCCTGGGCCAGCGTCGTGCAGACGCCGTGCGTCGCATGATGACCCTGCTGGGCGTCAGCGACAACCAGATCGAAACCATCAGCTTCGGCAAGGAAAAGCCGCGGTCGACGGGTACGACTGAAGCCGACTTTGCTGAAAACCGCCGCGCCGATATCAACTATCTGCGTTAAGCTTTTCATATAGTCAAGAGCCCTACCACGCGTCGGGACGGTCAGCCGGCCGTCCCGACGTTTGTTTTTATACCCGGGAATATTCATGCGCGATAACGTTCTGTCCCTGCGTCCTCTGATTGTGGCCACTGGTCTGGTGCTTGCCGCCCTGACGGCGCCCGCTCACGCTTTTTCCGACGATGAGGCCCGCAAGGCCATCCTGGATTTGCGCCAGCAGGTGCAGCAGCAGAACGAGCAAAGCCAACGCGCCAAGCTTCAATTGGCTGACCAGATTCAAGCTTTGCAACAGGAAGTCGCCCAGTTGCGCGACCAGCTCGAGCTGGTGTCGCGCCAGCAGCCCAGCGCCAAGCCGGGCGCCGCCGCGGGCGGCTCGAACCCGCCGGGCGCCTCCGCAGGCGACCCGCAGGAACAGGCCGCCTATGACGGCGCGATGGACCTGTTCCGCAAGGGCCAGTACAAGGACGCGGCCGAATCGCTGGCCGCCTTCACCGCGCTCTACCCCAACAGCCAGCTTGCGCCCAGCGCCCAGTTCTACCAGGGCAGCAGCCGCTATGCGCTGAAGGACTTCAAGGGCACCATCGAGCAGCTGAACGGCATGGTCCAGAAGTCCCCCGACAACGCCCGCGCCCCGGACGCCCTGCTGATCATCGCCGGCAGCCAGATCGAGCTGAACAACCGCGCCGGCGCGAAGGCGACGCTGCAGCGCATCGTTCGCGACTACCCGACGACGCCGGCCGCCAGCACGGCCAAGAGCCGGCTGCAACTGCTGCAGTAATGCGGCACGCCGCAAGCGCGGTTGCCGCCTACCGGCACATTCTTCGCCGCCGGGCAGGGCTCATCGTCCTGCTGCTGGCGGCGATTTTCATTGCGCTGCTGATCGACTTCACCGCGGGCCCGTCGGGCCTGCCGTGGCGCGACCTCTGGCAGACCCTGACCTCCCCGGCCGCCGCCGACCCGACCTACCGCGTGATCGTGTGGGACATCCGCCTGCCTTCGGCCCTGATGGCCGCGCTGGTGGGCATGGCCCTCGGGCTGGCGGGCGCCGAGATGCAGACCATCCTGAACAATCCGCTGGCCAGCCCGTTCACGCTGGGCGTGTCCTCGGCCGCCGCGTTCGGCGCATCGCTGGCGATCGTGCTGCAGTTGGGCCTGCCGGGCGTACCCGACGGATGGCTGATCGCGGGCAACGCCTTCCTGTTCGCTTTGCTGGCGGCGCTGCTGCTGGACGCCGTGGCCCGCTGGAGCGGCATGAACACCTCGGGTGTCGTGCTGTTCGGCATCGCCATGGTGTTCACCTTCAACGCGCTGGTGTCGCTGGTGCAGTTCACGGCCAGCGCCGAGGCCTTGCAGAACCTGGTGTTCTGGACCATGGGCAGCCTCGCCCGGTCCAGCTGGACGACGGTCGGCGTGCTGGCGCTGGCGTTTGCGCTGGCGCTGCCGCTGGCCATGCGGCAATCCTGGAAGCTGACGGCCCTGCGGCTGGGCGAGGACCGCGCCGCGAGCTTCGGCGTGGACGTGCGCCGCGTGCGCGTCGCGGCGCTGGCGCGCGTGAGCCTGCTGTCGGCGCTGGCCGTCGCCTTTGTCGGCACCATCGGCTTCATCGGCCTGGTGGCGCCGCACATCGCGCGCCGCCTGTTTGGCGAGGACCACCGCTTCTATCTGCCGGGCAGCGCCCTGGTGGGCGCCGTGATCATGTCGCTGGCGTCCATCGCCTCCAAGAACCTCATGCCCGGCGTCGTGGTGCCCGTGGGCATCGTGACCGCGCTGGTCGGCATTCCCTTTTTCGTGTCGGTCGTGCTGCGCCGGCAATTGCCATGACGCGCCGCCCCGAGTTGACCGTGCAAGGGCTTACGGCCGGCTATGGCCGCGAGGACGTGCTGCATACGCTGTCGATGCCGGCGCTGGCCGCGGGCGAAGTCACCGCGCTGCTCGGGCCCAACGGCAGCGGCAAATCGACCTTGCTCAAGGCGCTGGCGGGCTTGGTCCGCGCGCGCGCCGGCCGGGCGTCGCTGGACGGCCAGGACCTGACCCGCCTGAATCACGCCGAACGGGCCCGCCATGTGGTCTATCTGCCCCAGAGCCTGCCCGCGGCGGTGCACCTTCGGGTGTTCGAATCGGTGCTGGTGGCGGCCAAGGCCAGCGGCGGCATGGCGGCGTCCGTGGATCTGCAGGCCGTCGACCGGCTGCTGGAACGGCTGGGCATTGCGCATCTGGCGCTGCACTACCTGGACGCGCTGTCCGGCGGACAAAAGCAGCTGGTGGGCCTGGCGCAGGCGCTGATCCGCCATCCGCGCGTCCTGCTGCTGGACGAACCGCTATCGGCGCTGGACCTGAATTACCAGTTCCATGTGATGCGGCTCCTGAAGCAGGAAACCCGCGACCACGGCCTCATCAGCCTCATCGTGCTGCATGACCTGAACGTGGCGCTGCAGCACGCGGACCAGGCCGTGATGATTCACGAGGGCCGCCTGCACGCCGCGGGCGTGCCCGCCGACGTGATCACGCCGGCTTCGCTGGCGGCGGTCTATGGCGTGCAAGGACGGGTGGAGGCCTGCTCGCGCGGGAGGCGGCAGGTGCTGATCGACGGGCTGGACGAACACCCCGGATAAGCGGACGTCCGCGGTCAGGCGCGCTGCGCCACATCCACCACCGGTGCGCCGGTCATGTCCGCCAACTGCGTGGGCGTCAGGTTGAACACCGCGTGCGGATGGCCGGCCGCGGCCCACAAGCTGTCGTAGTTGAACAGATCCGCGTCCAGCAGCATCACCGGCTTGACGGCGTGCCCGATGGGGCAGACGCCGCCAATCGCGTAGCCGGTCATGTCGCGCACGAACCGGGCGTCGGCCTTGGCCAGCGCGCCCACCTGCGACGCCACCTTGGCCTCGTCCACGCGATTGGCGCCGCTGGCGATGACCAGCACCGGCGCGTCGTCGGAGGCGCGCCGGAAAATGATGGATTTGGCGATCTGGGCCACCTCGCAGCCCAGCCCCGCCGCCGCTTCCGCCGAGGTCTTGCCCGTTTGCGGCAGGACCACCACGGGCTTGTCGTGGCCCAGCTCCAGCAGCAGGCGGGCGACGCGCTGGGCGGATTCGGGCAAGGCGGCGAGAGACTCTGGGGACATCTGGGCGGGCTCCGTTCTGGGGATCGGCCGTGCGCGGACCACGCGCCGGCAAGTCGGAGTCGAGTTTATCAGCGTCCGGCAGCCCCGGCGGGCGGCCGCGCCGGGCTAGAATGCGGACCTGGCTTTTCCTTCCCGCCCTCCATGCGTTCCGAACCCGTCCTGCCCCTGCAAACCGCGCTGATCGGCGGCTATGCCATGTCCTACACCGAGTACGGCAGCGGCGCCCCCCTGGTGCTGGTGCACGGCTCCTTGTCCGACAGCCGCTACTGGAAGTCGCAAATGGCGCCGCTGGGCCGGTCGTTCCGCGTGCTTGCCGTATGCCTGCGCCGGTACTGGCCCGAAGCCTGGGACGGCGAAGGCGAGGGCTTTTCGATCGGGCAGCATGCCAGCGACGTGCTGGAGTTCATCGATACGGTGGCTGGCGGCCCCGCCCATCTGGTGGGCCATTCCCGCGGCGGACGCGTGGTGCTGGAGGCGGCGCTGCGCCAGCCGGACGCGCTGCGCAGCCTGACGCTGGCCGATCCCGGCCTGCCCTTGCCGGGCGGCGGCGACGAGCGCGGCGGCTTTCGCCAGCGCGCGCTGGCGCTGATCCGCCAGGGAGAAATCGAAGAGGGCCTGGCGCTTTTCGTGGACACCGTGACCGGGCCGGACACCTGGCAGCGCATGGTGCCGTGGTTCAAGGACATGGTGCGCGACAACGTCGGCACGCTCTTTGCCCAGGTGGACGAAAAAGCCGAAACGCTCACGCCGCGGCAGATCGACAGCCTGACGCTGCCGACCCTGCTGATCGGCGGCGCGCTGAGCCCCGCGCCCTACCCGGCCGTGCTGGATGCCTTGTCGCAATGGCTGCCGCATGCGCATCGCGTGACCATCACGGGCTCCTCGCACGGCATGAACCTGGGCAATCCGCGCGCCTTCAACGGCGCCATCGAGGAATTCATCGGGGGCTGAGCCCCGCCCCTCAGGGCTCGACCGAAGGCGTGTGCTTCAGGCGCCGCAGCACGAAAGTGGAGCGGCTGTGCCGCACGCCGCGCAGCTTGTACAGGCGTTTGCGCAGAAATTCCTCGTAGCCCTCGGTGCCGGCCACGGCCACCTTGATGAGGTAGTCGTATTCGCCCGTCACGAGAAATGCCTCGACCACCTCCGGCAGGCGGGTGATCTCTTCGCCGAATCGCGCCAGCGTCTCGTCGTCGTGATGCTCCAGCGTCACTTCGATCATGACCGTGTCCGGCAGCCCCAGCGCCTTCTGGTTCAGCAGGGCCGCATAGCCCTCGATCACCCCCGCCTCTTCCAGCGCCTTGACGCGGTTCCAGCAGGGCGTGGGCGACAGGCCCACCTGCTCGGCCAGCTTCAGGTTGGTGAGCCGCCCGTCCGCGCGCAGGGCGCGCAGGATCTTGCGGTCGGTTTCGTCGATTTTGGGGAGTGTGGACATGATTGCCGGCCGATGAAGAGAATATCCCTATGAAAAATAATTCTACAGGAAGGATATTTTTCGAAACCAGCTAAACCGGCGGGAATCAGGAAACCTATTTTGCTGTAAGCGCCGTAGACTTTCCAGAGAAGACAGGCATCTATCCCGCCCGTCTGTTTCCGGCGCTCACGCTGCGGCACAACCCGGCGCCCGCGCCGGCAGTTCCAACGCAGCAACCCGCGCGACGATCCGCGCGGCTGGAAACCATGTCCCACGCAGCAGCACCCGCAAGAACCGGTCTGGGCCTGTCCGGCACCGCCATGCTTCTGACCGCCCCGGCGCTATTCGCCTCGAATATGGTGGCCGCCCGCTGGGCCCACGACGCCAGCCTTCCTCCCGTTTTCCTTGCTTTCGGCCGCTGGCTGATCGCCCTGCTCATCCTGCTGCCGCTGGCCGCCCCCGCATTGCGCGCGCACCGCAAGGCGCTGTGGCGCGGCCTGCCCGCGCTCTTGCCGCTGGCGGTGCTGGGCATGGGCGTGGCGGTGGCGCCCCAATACATCGGCGCGCAGACCACCAGCGCCACGAATATCGCGTTGATATTTTCATGCAGCCCCATCCTGGTGGCGCTGCTGGAAGCGCTGGTCTGGCGCAAGCCGCTGTCGGCGCTGCGCGCGGCCGGCCTGGCGCTGGCGCTGGGCGGCGTGCTGGTGGTGCTGTCGCGCGGCGACGCGCAGGCGCTGGCCCGGCTGGCGTTTGGCCAGGGCGACCTGTGGGTGCTGCTGGCGGCGACCGGCTGGGCGCTCTATACCGTGCTGCAAAAGCGCCTGGCCTTGCCCGCCGTGCCGGACAGCGCCCGGCTGGCCACGATGATGCTGGGCGGCGTGCTGGCCCTGGCGCCTTTTGCCGGCATCGAAGCCGCGACGGGCACGCCCCCGCCGTGGACCGACCCGCGCCTGGCGGCCGTGCTGCTGTTCCTGGCGGTGGCGCCCAGCCTGGGCGCGTACTACGTGTATGGCCGGCTGATCAGCCAGGCAGGTCCCGCGACCGCGGGCCTGTCGATGTTCCTGGTGCCGGTCTACGCGGCGCTGCTGGCCTGGCCGCTGCTGGGCGAAGCCCCGCAGCTGTTCCATGCCTATGGCTTCGTGATGATCCTGCTGGGCGTGAAGCTGGCCTCGTCGCGGCTGCGCGCGGCGGCGGCCGCGACCGCCGCCCCCGCCTGAGTCCGCATCACCCGGGATCAGCGTCCCGCGCCCTGGGCCGCCATGACTTCCTGCGCGACCTGGCGCGGCGCCTCGGCGTAGTGCTTGAACTCCATGGTGTATGTCGCGCGGCCCTGGGTCAGCGAGCGTAGCGACGTCGAATACCCGAACATCTCGGCCAGCGGCACTTCGGCGCGCACCACCTTGCCGCCGCCGCCCGCGATGTCTTCCATGCCCTGCACCATGCCGCGGCGGGAAGACAGGTCGCCCATGACGTTGCCCGTGAAGTCCTCGGGAGTTTCCACCTCGACCTGCATCATCGGTTCAAGCAGCACCGGATCGGCGCGGCGCATGCCTTCCTTGAAAGCCATCGACCCCGCCATCTTGAAGGCGTTCTCGTTGGAGTCGACATCGTGGTAGGAGCCGAAGAACAGCGTCGCCTTCACGTCCACGACGGGGTAGCCCGCCAGCACGCCGGCGTTGAGCGATTCGCGGATGCCCTTGTCGACCGCCGGGATGAATTCGCGCGGCACCACGCCTCCCTTGATGGAGTCGACGAACTCGTAGCCCTTGCCCGGCTCCTGCGGCTCCAGCTTCAGCACCACATGGCCGTACTGGCCGCGGCCGCCCGATTGCTTGACGAACTTGCCTTCGACCTCGTTGCAGGCCTTGCGGATGGTTTCTCGGTACGCCACCTGCGGCTTGCCCACCGTGGCTTCGACGCCGAACTCGCGCCGCATGCGGTCGACCAGGATTTCCAGATGCAGCTCGCCCATGCCGGAGATGATGGTCTGGCCGGATTCCTGGTCGGTGCGCACGCGGAAGGACGGGTCCTCCTGGGCCAGCCGGCCCAGCGCGATGCCCATCTTTTCCTGGTCGGCCTTGGTCTTGGGCTCCACCGCCTGCGAGATCACGGGTTCGGGGAAGACCATGCGCTCAAGGATGATGACGTGGGCCGGATCCGTCAGCGTGTCGCCGGTGGTGACGTCCTTGATGCCGACCGCCGCGGCGATGTCGCCCGCATAGACTTCGGTGATCTCGCGCCGCTCGTTGGCGTGCATCTGCAGGATGCGCCCCAGGCGCTCCTTCTTTTCCTTGACCGGATTGAAGACCGAATCGCCGGACTTCACCACGCCCGAATACACGCGGAAGAACACCAGCTGGCCGACGAAGGGATCCGTCATGATCTTGAAGGCAAGCGCGGAGAACGGCTCGTTGTCGGCCGGATGGCGCTCGATCTCGCGGTCGCGCTCGTCATGGCCCTTGATGGCGGGCACGTCCAGCGGCGACGGCATGTAGTCGATGACGGCGTCCAGCATGGCTTGCACGCCCTTGTTCTTGAAGGCGCTGCCGCACAGCATCGGCACGATCTCGTTGGCGACCGTGCGGATCCGCAGGCCCTGCTTGATCTCCGCTTCGGTCAAGGGCTCGCCAGACAGGTATTTTTCAAGCAGGGTCTCGTTGGCCTCGGCGGCCTTCTCCACCATCTTGTCGTGCCATTCCTGCGCTTGCGCCTGCATCGAGGCGGGGATGTCCTCGTATTGGAATTTCACGCCCTGGCTGGCGTCGTCCCAGATGATCGCCTTCATCTTGACCAGGTCGATCACGCCTTCGAAGTGGTCTTCGGCGCCCACCGGCAGCTGGATGGGCACGGCGTCGCCCTTCAGGCGCTCGGCGATCTGGCGCTGCACGCGCAGGAAGTCCGCGCCCACGCGGTCCATCTTGTTGACGAAGGCCAGGCGCGGCACCTTGTACTTGTTGGCCTGGCGCCAGACGGTTTCGGACTGCGGCTGCACGCCGCCCACCGCGTCATAGACCATGACGGCCCCGTCCAGCACGCGCATGGAGCGCTCGACTTCGATGGTGAAGTCCACGTGGCCAGGTGTGTCGATGATGTTGATGCGGTGCTCGGGATAATTGCCCGCCATGCCCTTCCAGAAGGCGGTGGTGGCGGCCGACGTGATGGTGATGCCGCGCTCCTGCTCTTGCTCCATCCAGTCCATCACCGCGGCACCGTCGTGGACCTCGCCGATCTTGTGGGTAATCCCGGTATAGAAGAGGATGCGCTCGGTAGTCGTCGTTTTGCCTGCGTCAATATGGGCGCTGATGCCGATATTGCGATAAAGATCGATGCGCGTCTTGCGAGTCATGGCCTCTTCCCTTGCAGTGAACTGCCTGCCAAAACGGCAAGCCCGACCGGGCCTTGCCGCGGCGGGCGCCATGCCGCATGCAGTGCTTGGGTATTGCGAAACCGCGCCCGCGCTGATGGCTAAATATTACGCGCCGCGCGGCAAGATACAAGCGCCGTCGGGAAAGGGGACGTATCAGCTGGACGCCCATGAAAAAGGCCCCTCGAAGAGGGGCCTGGCGCGGCATGCGCATCGGCGTATCTACACGCCGGATGCGGCGGCGACTACTTCTTGTCTTCCTTGACGCGATACACCAGCACGGCGGTGCTGGCCAGCGACAACACCTTGGCGGTGACGCTGCCCAGCAGCAGGCGGGACAAGCCGCTGCGGCCGTGGCTGCCGATGAAGATCAGGTCGCAACCGGCGTCGGAGGCGGCTTGCACGATGCCGTCGGCCACATTGAAGTTGGACACGGCGCGAGATTCGGATTTGACCCCGGCGGTGTCGGCGCGGTCGGTGATCTGCTTGAGGTACTTGTCGGCTTGCTCGGCGGAGGCTTTTTCGTAGTCTTCGTCGGTAATGGCGTAGGCCGCGGCCATGCCGTCAAAGCCGATGGTGGCCGCAAACGGCTGCGTCACGTAGAGGGCAACCACTTCAGCGCCCACGGAACGCGCAAAGCAAATGCCCGCGTTGGCTGCTTGGGCCGAGAGCGGGGAACCGTCGGTGGGAATCAGGATCTTCTTGAACATCTTGCCTGCTCCTGTTTGAGAGGAATCTTCATGCTACCGGAAAGCCGCCAGGTTCACATCAACGGAGCCCGGCGTGCTTGATGAGCGTCAATGCCGGGTTCAGCCCAGCTGCTGGGCGGCCGCGAACAGATTGGTGCAGCGGGTGCCGGTACGGCAGTATGCCAGCACGGGGCCCGGCAGGGTGCGCAGCAGTTCCGCAAAGCGGGCGACGTCGGCGGCGGTCATGGCGCTGCCCACGACGGGCTGGTATTCGATCTTCAGGCCGGCGGCTTGCGCGGCCTTGGACACGTCGGCGGCGGTGGGCTGGTCGGGGCCGCCTTCGAAATCAGGACGGTTGATGATGACGCTCTTGTAGCCGGCGGCGGCGACATCGGCCATGTCGTCGGGACCCAGCTGCGGGGCGACGGCAAAGTTCTGGGTCAGGGGCTTGATGGGTGCGGACATGACGGTTTCCTTCAATGACTTCAAAGAGATAGCTGCATATTATTGATTGTAGGACCCGTTTTGCGCGAAGAGTTTTTCCAATTCGGTCCAGATGCCGCGGTGGTCCGCGATGGACACCGAGAACCGCAGCATGGTGGACGGCGCCTGCGACGGGGAGAACAGCGTGCCCGGGGCGAGCAGCATGCCGCGATCGGCGGCCTCGCGGGCCACCGCCTCGGTGTCTCGTCCGCAATCGGCCCAGACGAACATGCCCGCGTTCGGCTCGTGGTGCACCTTCAGCCCCAGTTTCAGCAGCCCCTTCATGCAGCGCTGGCGCGCGTCGTCGACCCGCAGGCGCACGCGTTCGATATGGCGCCGGTACTGCCCTTCCATGAGCACCCGGTGGACCACGCGTTCGCCCAGCTCGGGCGAGGTCAGGCCGGCCAGCATCTTCAGGTCGGCGAGTTTTTGCAGGATCTCGGGATTGGCGGCCACATAGCCCACGCGCAGGCTGGCGGCCAGCATCTTGGAATAGCCGCCCACGAGGATCACGCGGTTCAGGCGGTCCAGCACGGCCAGCTTCATCGCGCCGCCCGGGTGCAGCTCGCCATAGGTGTCGTCCTCGACCACCATGAAATCGTGGCGTTCGGCGATGCGCAGGATGTCGTAGGCCGCCCCCGCCGACAGCGTGTGGCCGGTGGGATTGTGGACCGCGCTGTTGACGATGAAGAGCTTGGGCTTGTGCTGCGCGGCCAGTTGTTCGAGCAGCGCGATGTCGGGGCCGTCCGGGCCGCGCGGCACGCCGATGAGGCGCGCGCCGAAAGCGGCCAGGCGGCCGAAGATGACGAACCAGGCGGGGTCCTCGACCAGGACGGTGTCGCCCGGCTTGACCAGGTGCCGAGCGATCAGGTCGAGCCCGTGGGTCACGCCGTTGGTCGTCAGCAGATTGAGTTCGGGATGCGCCGGCACGCCGTCGTTCTGCAGGGATGCGGCGATCTGCTGGCGCAGCGGCGCGAACCCCTGGGGATGGCCGTAACTGACCAGTTGGGCGCGCACCGAGCGGCCCACGGCGCGCACGGCGCCCGCCACCATTTCCGGATCCAGCCAGTCCGCGGGCAGCAGGCCCGCCCCGCCCGGCATGCCGGGCGCGTTGGATTCGCGGAACATGCTGCGCAGCAGCCAGGCGATGTCCACGCGGGCGGGCGGCGCCAGGGAGCTGGGCGCGGCGGCGGCCGCCGCCGCCAGCGGGCCGCTGCGCGCCCGCACGAAAAATCCCGCGCCCCGGCGCGACTGCACCAGCCCGCGCGCCACCAGCCGGTCGTAGGCCTCGACCACGGTGAAGCGGCTGACGCCCGACTGTTCGGCCATCTTGCGGATGGACGGCAGCCGGGTGCCCGGGCGCAGGCCCTGCTCGTCGATGCGGCGGGCCAGGCCGTCGGCCAGTTGCGCCACCAGGGTGGCATCGGCCTGGCGCACGGGTTGCCAGGGCATGGAGGACGCGGGAGCGGAAGCAACTGTCATGGAGTTTCTACCAGGCCAGTGGTTAAGGTGACATGCTAATGTGTACCGGTACTGTACCGATGACTATGCGTAGAGTGACAGCAATACCGCAAGCCCGCAACTGCGGGCGGCCGCAAGGCCCTTCCGTGCCCAATCTGGTGGCTGTCATGACCCGTCCCGCGCTTTACCCCCCGTCCCCGGCGACCCCCGCCGCATCCTCGTCCCTGCTGGAAGGCTACGGCTACGGCTTCCTGGGCGTCCTGGTTTTTTCGCTGACGCTGCCGATGACTCGGGTGGCGGTCGCCGAGTTGGCGCCCCTGCTGGTCGGCCTGGGGCGCGCGCTGATCGCCGCCGTGCCCGCCGTTGCCCTGCTGTGGCTGACGCGCAGCCGCCGTCCCAACCGCCAGGAATGGCCCGGCGTCATCCTGGCGGCCGTGGGCATCGTCGTGGGCTGGCCGCTGGCCTCGTCGCTTGCGATGCAGACCGTCTCGTCTTCGCACGGCGCGGTATTCAACGGGCTGCTGCCGCTGTCGACGGCGGCTTTCGCGGCCCTGCGCAGCGGCGAGCGCCCCTCGGCCGCGTTCTGGGGCTGGGCTGTCGTGGGCGCCGCGCTGGTCACCACCTATGCGCTGCGCCAGGGCCACGGCACGCTGGCGGTCGGCGACCTCTGGCTGCTGGTGGCGGTGGTGCTGGGCGGAATGGGCTATGCCGAAGGCGCAAGGGCCTCGCGCACGCTGGGCGGATGGCGCACCATATGCTGGGCGCTGGCGATCAGCGCGCCCGTGGTGGCGGCGCCGGTGGGCTGGATGGCCGCGCAGGCCGGCTGGCCCAGCGCGGCGGTGGTTTCCGCCTGCGCCTACCTGGCGTTCGGCTCGATGTTCCTGGGATTCTTCGCCTGGTATCGCGGCCTGGCCGCGGGCGGGATCGCCCGGGTCGGGCAGGTACAGTTGCTGCAGCCGTTCCTCACGGTCGTGGCGGCTGCATTGCTGTTTGGCGAATCCGTGGAGCCGGCGACGTTCCTGTTCGCCGTCGCCGTGATCGCCGTTATCGCCGGCGGACGCCGCGCCATTGTGAGGACCGCAAAATGAGCATGTTTCCCGCCAACTGGGCCGAAGTGCCCCTGGCTTCGCTGTCGCTGCTGGGCCCGCTGGCGCTGTTCGCGCTGGTCAGTTCCATCACGCCCGGCCCGAACAACGTGATGCTGGCGTCGTCCGGCCTGAACTTCGGCTTTCGCCGCAGCCTGCCGCATCTGCTGGGCGTGAACCTGGGCTTCACCCTGATGATCTTCCTGGTGGGCATCGGACTGGGCTCGGTCTTCCAGCAGGTGCCCGAGCTGTACACCGTGCTGAAGTACGCGGGCGCCGCCTACCTGCTCTACCTGGCCTGGAAGATCGCAAATTCGGGCGGCATGGATGACGGCCAGGTCCGCGGCAAGCCCTTCACGTTCCTGCAGGCGGCCGCCTTCCAGTGGGTCAATCCCAAGGCCTGGGTGATGGCCGTGGGCGTGGTGGCGACCTATACGCCGCAGAACGGCTTCTTCGCCAACCTGGTGATCGCCACGGTCGTCTGCGGCGTGGTCAACCTGCCCAGCATCGGCATCTGGGTGACCTTCGGCACGGCGCTGCGCCGCGTGCTGCACAAGCCCGCAGCGATCCGCGCCTTCAACGTCGGCATGGCCTTGCTGCTGGTGGCCTCGCTGTATCCGGTCGCCCTGGAACTGCTGCGCTGATCCGGCGTCAGGCCAGGAGGCCGACGACCACGGCCGGCGTGACCAGCACATTGAACAGCCCCGCCATCACCATGACCAGGCCCGCGACGGCGCCCTCTTCGGCCGCCAGTTCACGGGCCTTGGCCGTGCCGGCCCCGTGCGCGCCCATCCCGAACAGGGCGCCCCGCGCCAAGGCCGACCGCAAGGGCAGCCAGCGGCGCATGAGCTGGCCGATGGCCGCGCCGAACACGCCGGTGACGATCACGAACACGGCGGTCAGGTCGGGCGCCCCGCCCACATGGGACGACACCGCCACGGCAAACGGCGTGGCCACGGAACGCGGCAGCAGGCTGAGCCGGAGATCCGGCGGCAGGTCCAGCAGGCTGCCCAGCATCCACGCGCTGGCCCCCGCGATGGCGCTGCCCACGGCGACGCCCGCCGCCAGCACGGGCCAGTAGCGGCGGATCAGCGCGCGCTGCTCGTACAGCGGCAGCGCGAACGCCACGATGACCGGCCCCAGCATCGCCATCAGCCAGTGCGAGCCGGACATGTAGTCGCGATAGCCGGTATGCAGCGCGATGGCCAACGCCAGCAGCAGCGCCGGCGCGACCACCAGGGTCGAGGTCCACCAATAGGCGTAACGGCGATAGAACAGGCGCGCGCAGACGTAGGCCAGCACCGTGGCCGCGGGCCAGAACAGCAGGTTGAATTCAGACGGCATGGCGGTTCATCCAGCGATAGCAAAGATCGATGGTCAGCGCCGTGCCCGCCATGACGAGGGCCGTTCCCAGCAGGATGACGAGCAGCAGCTTCAAGCCCAGCAATCCCAGGAATTCGCGGTGGTCCAGCAGCGACATGACGGCCGGCACGAAGAACAGCAGCATTTCGCCCAGCAGCCAGCTTGCGCCCCGCTGCACATTGCGCACCCGCAGCCGCCGCGTCGCCAGCAATATCAGCACCAGCGCCATGCCGATGACCCCGCCGGGCACGGGCAGCCCCAAGGCTTGCGCCAGCGCCTGCCCCAACAGCGAAAACAGGACGATCAACGCGATTTGCAGCAAACGGCTGCGGCGCAGCGTGCTGCGCAGGAGGATGGTGTGGCGAGGGCGAGGCATGAGGCAGATTCCAACGGCAAGCTGATGTTTTACGCCCGCGACGCCTATAGATAAAATGAATTCGATGAATCCAACATATTCCAAATTGGCATAATCATGGAACTGCGTCCCCTGCGCGCCCTGGTCGAAGTCGTTCGCCAGGGCGGTTTCTCCCAAGCGGCCAAAGCCATCTACGCCACCCAGCCCACGGTGAGCAAGGCCGTGCGCCAGCTGGAGGACGAGCTCGGCATGCCGCTGCTGGACCGCCACGCGCAGCCCCTGCGCCTGACCGCGGCGGGCGAAATCGTGTATCGCCGGGCCCTGGCCATGTTGGCCGAACGCGAGGATCTGCACGCCGAGCTGGACGAACTGAAGGGCCTCACGCGGGGCGTGCTGCGGCTGGGCCTGCCGCCGCTGGGCAGCAGCTCGCTGTTTGCGCCCATGTTCGCGCGCTTTCGCAGCCGCTATCCGCAGATCGAGATCAGCCTGGTCGAACACGGCAGCCGCCGCCTGGAAGAGATGGTGATGGCCGGAGAAATCGAACTGGCGGGGTCGCTCCAGCCCGTGCCCGACAACTTCGAATGGCAGCCCGTGGCCCGCGAGCCCCTGGTGGCGCTGATGCCCGCCGATCATCCGCAGGCGCGAGCGGATTCGGTCGGGCTGCGCGAGTTGCGCGACTCGCCCTTCATTCTGTTCGAGACGGGCTTTGCCCTGAACCGCATCATTCACGACGCCTGCCAGCGGGCCGGCTTCGCGCCGGCCATCGCCGCGCGCAGCGGCCAGATCGATTTCATCGTGGCGCTGGTGGCGGCGGGACTGGGCGTGGCCTTCCTGCCGCGCATCAAGGCCAATGAAGAGCTGCATGCGGGCGTCGCCCGCGTGCCTTTGCGCGATCCGGGGACGGATTGGGAAATGGTGCTGGTGTGGCGCCGCGGCGGCTACCTGTCGCACGCCGCGCAAGCCTGGCTGGCGCTGACCCGCGAGGTCCATCCCGATACGGCGTGAACGCGGGACGCTGGGCTCATCGGCCCGCCGCGGGGTATGCTGATGCCGGAACCCCGCCGGACCCACAGGGTCACACCAGTCATGCCCGCCCTGCCCCGATTCTCTCCCCGCCGACTGTTCGTCGCCGTCCTGCTTGCCGCCACCGGCGTGGTGGGCTGCACGCAGCTGGATTCCTGGCAGCGCCAGACCATCTTCTCCCCCCAGGCGGAACCGCAGACCTGGTGGCGCGAGCCCGCCGCCGGCACCGAAGTGTTCGATCTGACGCTGGACAACGGCGACAAGGTGCGCGCCTGGTACTGGCAAAGCCCGCAGGCGAATGCGCCCACCGTGCTGTACCTGCATGGCGCGCGCTGGAACCTGAACGGCAGCGCGTTCCGCATCGACGGCTGGGCCCGCATGGGCTATTCCGTGCTGGCGATCGACTACCGCGGCTTCGGCGCGTCCTCGCCGCGCTTGCCGTCCGAGGAAAGCGCGCTGGAAGACGCCATGGCCGGGCTGGCGGAACTGGCGCGGCGCCAGCCCGACCCGGCGCGCCGCTTCGTCTACGGACACAGCCTGGGCGGCGCCATCGCCATCGATCTGGCCGCCCGCCCCGAACAGCCTGACTTTGCAGGGCTGATCGTGGAATCCAGCTTCACCAGCATCGGCGCGATGCTGTCCACGCTGCGCTGGGGCAAGGTGCCGGGGGCCAGCCTGCTGGTCACGCAGCCCTTTGCCTCGGTGGACAAGCTGGCGCAGATGCACACCCCCATGCTGTTCCTGCACGGCACCGCCGACCGCGTGGTGCCGCACACCATGAGCGACGAGCTCTTTGCCGCGGCGCGCAACGTGGCGCCGGACCTGAAGCGGCTGGTCAAGATCGAAGGCGCCTCGCATTCGGGCGCGTTCCGCAGCGGAACCCAGTACGAGACCGCCGTGAAGACCTTCATGCAGGACGCCAGCGGCGCCTACCAACGCAAGAAAGGCTGACGGCCTTGGGCCGCCGGGAAAACCCGAGCCCGGGAAACTCCCATATCAAAATATCTTCTAAATATATTTAACGGATATTAGACTTTGGTCCTGCTCGCCGCTCCGCCATTGAAGCGACGGCATCTTGAGGAGAACCGAGTTGAGTAACGTGCGTTGGCAGGGCGTATTTCCTGCCGTAACCAGTAAGTTCCACGCCGACGAGACCCTCGACTTCGAAGCGATGCGCAAGCATTTCGGCTTCCTGATCGACAACGGGGTCCACGGTCTTGTCACCTGCGGTTCGCTCGGCGAAGCCAGCACCCTCACCCTGGAGGAGAAGCTGGAGGTGACGCGCTGCGCGGTGGAAGTCAGCGCCGGCCGCATTCCCGTCCTGGCCAACGTGTCCGAAACCAGCACCCGCGAGGCGCTGCGCTTCATCAAGGCCGCCGTGGACCTGGGCGTGGACGGATTCATGCTCATGCCCTCGCTGATCTACGTGGCCGATGCGCGCGAAGCGATGCAGAGCATCCGCACCATGGCGCAGGCCGCGCAGAAGCCCTGCATGATCTACAACAACCCCGTCGCCTACCGCGTAGACCTGAAGACCGAGCACATGGTCGAACTGGCCGACTGCGAGTGGCTGGTGGCCATCAAGGAAAGCAGCGACGACGTCCGCCGCCTGACCGACCTGCGCAATGCGCTGGGCACCCGCTACCAGCTATTCATCGGCGTGGACGACCTGTCCTTCGAGGCGCTGGCGCTGGGCGCCGACGGCCTTCTGGCCGGCCTGGTGACCGCCTTCCCGCGTGAAACCGTGGCCTTGTACGAGCTGATGAAGGCCGGCAAATGGCAGGACGCGCTGGCGCTCTATCAGTGGTTCACGCCGCTGCTGCACCTGGACGTCTCGACCAAGCTGGTGCAGAACATCAAGCTGGCCGAAACGCTAGCCGGCGTGGGCAACGAGCATGTGCGCCGCCCCCGCCTGCCGCTGGCGGGCGCCGAGCGCGAACGTTGCGCCGCCATCATCCAGGCCGCGATGGCCAAGCGCCCCCCGCAGCACCAGTCGAAGTAAGGACAGGCCCCGCAAGCAGCACGAACCCTCAGGCGCGTGGCGAAGCCGCGACGCGCCGGGGCCTGTCCTCCCGCACGCCCAACGGACACCATGCAAAGCGACATCATCCTTCAGACCCGGGGCCTCACCAAGGAATTCCGCGGCTTCGTGGCGGTCAACAACGTCAACCTGAGCGTGCGCCGCGGCGCCATCCATGCGCTGATCGGCCCCAACGGCGCGGGCAAGACCACCTTCTTCAACCTGCTGACCAAGTTCCACATCCCGACGCGCGGCGAGATCGTGTACGACGGCGTGGACATCACGCAGGAGCGCCCGGCGCAGACCGCGCGCCGCGGTATCGTGCGCTCGTTCCAGATATCCGCCGTCTTCCCGCAGCTGTCGGTGCGCGAGAACGTGCGCGTGGCCCTGCAGCGCAAGCTGGGGGTGGACTATTGCTTCTGGCGGTCGGAACGCACGCTGGAAAGCCTGCACCACCGCGTCGAGGAACTGCTGGACCAGGTGGGCCTGCGCACGCATCTGGACGTGGCGGCGGGCGACCTGCCCTATGGCCGCAAGCGCACCCTGGAAATCGCGACCACGCTGGCGCTGGAACCGGAGCTGCTGCTCCTGGACGAACCCACGCAGGGCATGGGCCACGAGGACGTGGACCGCGTCAAGCACCTGATCAAGCAAGTGTCGGCGGGCCGCAGCATCCTGATGGTCGAACACAACATGAAGGTGGTGGCGGACATCTCCGACACCATCACCGTCTTGCAGCGGGGCGAGATCCTGGCCGAAGGCCCCTACGCGACCGTGTCGGAAAACCCCGCGGTGCGCGAAGCCTACATGGGAGCCGAAGATGAGTGAAGCCATGGCGGACGCATCCGCGAACATGCTGGAGATCCGCAACCTGCACGCGTGGTATGGCGAATCGCACATCCTGCACGGCATCGACCTGGACGTGAAGCCCGGCGAATGCGTGACGCTCCTGGGCCGCAACGGCGCCGGCCGCAGCTCCACCCTGAAGTCCATATTGGGCCTGGTGGGGCGGCGCAGCGGCTCCATCAAGGTCCGGGGGCAGGAAACCATCGGCCAGCCCCCTCACAAGATCGCGCGCCGCGGCATCGGCTACTGCCCCGAAGAGCGCGGCATCTATGCCTCCCTGAGCGCCGAGGAGAACCTCATGCTGCTGCCCGCCGTAGGGCCGGACGGCATGTCGGTGGAAGAGATCTACACCATGTTCCCCAACCTGAAGGAGCGCGCCCACAGTCCGGGCACGCGGCTGTCGGGTGGCGAACAACAGATGCTGGCGATGGCGCGCATCCTGCGCACCGGCGCCCGCTTGCTGTTGCTGGACGAAATCACGGAAGGCCTGGCTCCTGTCATCGTGCAGTCGCTGGGCCGGGTGATCCGGCAATTGAAAGAGCGCGGCTATACCACCGTGCTGGTCGAGCAGAACTTCCGCTTTGCCCAGCACCTGGCCGACCGCCATTACGTCATCGAGCACGGCCAGGTTGTCGCCGTGGTCGACCGAGAGGAAGTCCGGCAGTCGCAAGACCGGCTGAACGCCCTACTCGGCATTTGACGCCCCCCCTTCGCATTCCTTCCGACAGCAGTCCCCCTTCCTACTCGGAGCGTAGTCAGATGAAATTGAATCGAATCGCAGCAGCGCTGTTCGCCCTGGGCCTGGCCGGCGCCGCGCATGCCCAGGCCAAGGTCAGCGACGACGTCGTCAAGGTCGGCGTGCTGACCGACCTGTCCGGCGTGTATTCCGACCTGGCCGGCAACGGTTCCGTGATCGCGGCCCGCCTGGCCGCCGAAGAGATGGGCAACAAGGTGCTGGGCAAGCCGGTTGAAGTGGTTGCCGCCGACCACCAGAACAAGCCCGACGTCGCCGCCAACCTGGCCCGTGAATGGTTCGACCAGGGCAAGGTCGACATGATCACCGACTTTCCCACCGCATCCACGGCGCTGGCCGTCATGGAGATCGCCAAGCAGAAGAACCGCGTGACGATGCCGTCGGCCGGCCTGTCCACCGCGATCCTGGGCGAAAAATGCTCGCCGCTTAACGCCCAATGGACCACCAACACCTACGCGCTGGCGGCCGGCACCGCCCGCGCGCTGGTCAAGGAGGGCAAGAAGACCTGGTACTTCATCACCGCCGACTACACCTTCGGCCATTCGCTGGAAAAGGACGGGACGGAAGTCATCCAGGAAAACGGCGGCAGCGTGGTGGGCGTATCGCGCCACCCCTTCCCCGGCAATGACTTTTCCTCGTTTCTGCTGAAGGCGCAGGCGTCCAAGGCCGACGTGATCGCGCTGGCCAACGCCGGCAACGACACGGTCAACGCGGTCAAGCAGGCCAACGAATTCGGCATCAACAAGAAGCAGATCGTGGCGCCGCTCCTGACCTACATCTCGGACGTGCACAGCATGGGCCTGGCCAAGGCGCAGGGCATGTACCTGACCGAAGCCTTCTACTGGGACTACGACGACGCCTCGCGCGCCTGGGCCCAGAAGTTCTTCGAGAAAGCCAAGAAGATGCCCACGGCTTCGCAGGCCGGCGTCTACTCGGCCACCTTGTCCTACCTGAAGGCCATCGAAGCCGCCGGCACGGACGAGGCTCCCGCGGTGATGGCCAAGCTGCGCGAGATGACCATCAACGATGCCGTGATCCGCAACGGCAAGCTGCGCGCGGACGGCGCGCTGGTGCATGACATGCTGCTGCTGCAGGTGAAATCGCCCAAGGAGTCCAAGGCGCCCTGGGACTACTACAACGTGAAGTCGGTGCTCAAGGGCGAGGAGGTCTTCCCGAAGCCCCAGGCCGCGTGCTCGCTGATCAAGTCGTAAGGCCATGACGCGCCGGGCATGCGTGCCCGGCGCCGGCTGCCCCGTCCGCGGCGCGCATCGCCGCCGCACGCCTCCCGCAAACCGACGCG
Source organism: Achromobacter sp. NPDC058515 (assembly GCF_042721735.1). Lineage (NCBI taxonomy): Bacteria > Pseudomonadati > Pseudomonadota > Betaproteobacteria > Burkholderiales > Alcaligenaceae > Achromobacter > Achromobacter sp. NPDC058515. Next base: position 153,281 of record NZ_JBHXNI010000014.1, on the reverse strand, counting down.
CCACGTCCGCCCCTGCCGCCTACTATGTTCGACATCTCGCTTTCCGCCCTGCTCGCCCAACTGCTGGTCGGGCTGATCAACGGCTGCTTCTACGCCATCCTGAGCATGGGGCTGGCCATCATTTTCGGCCTGCTCAACATCGTCAACTTCACGCACGGCGCCCAGTTCATGATGGCGGCGTTCCTGGCGTGGATCGGCTTCACGCAGCTGCCGCAGCTGCTGGGGCCCGGCGTGCAGATCAACTTCTGGGCCGCGCTGATCATCGCCCCGCTGCTGGTGGGCGCGGTCGGCATCGTGATCGAGAAGACGCTGCTCAAGCGGCTCTATCACCTGGACCACCTGTATGGGCTGCTGCTGACCTTCGGCATCGCGCTGATGATGGAAGGCGGCTTCCGCTACTTCTACGGCATCTCCGGCGTGGGCTATGAACCGCCCGAGATCCTGCAGGGCGGCTTCGACCTGGGCTTCATGTTCCTGCCGGCCTACCGCGGCTTCGTGGTGGTGGCGTCTTTGACGCTGTGCCTGCTGACCTGGTATCTGTTCGAGCGCACCCGCCTGGGCGCCATGCTGCGCGCCGGCACCGAGAATCCCAAGCTGCTGCAGGCCTTCGGCGTGAACGTGCCGGTGATGATCACGCTGACCTACGGCTTCGGCGTGGCGCTGGCCGGCGTGGCCGGGGTGCTGGCCGCGCCCGTCATGCAGATCAACCCGCTGATGGGGTCGAACCTGCTGAACATCGTTTTCGCCGTGGTGGTGATCGGCGGCCTGGGGTCCATCATGGGCGCCATCGTCACCGGCCTGGCGCTGGGCCTGCTGGAAGGCCTGACCAAAGTGTTCTATCCCGAAGCATCGACCGTGGTCGTCTTCATCGTGATGGCCGTCGTTCTGCTGATGCGCCCCGCGGGCCTGTTCGGCAAGGAGAAATAAGGTGTCGCGCATTCCCTTTTCGATCCGCATCCTGGCGGTGCTGCTGGTGCCCGCCTTGCTGGTGCCGTTCTTCCCGCAGATCATCTACCCCGTGTTCGTCATGAAGGTGCTGTGCTTCGCGCTGTTCGCGCTGGCCTTCAACCTGCTGACGGGCTTTACCGGCCTGGTGTCGTTCGGCCATGCCGCCTTCTTCGGCTGGGCTGGCTACGCCGCCGGCCAGATGATGATCCTGTTCGGCGCCCGGGGCCTGCCTCCCGAGATCGCCATGGCCTGCGGCGTGGCGATGGCGGCCGCCGTCGGCTATGCGATCGGCTGGCTCGCCATCCGGCGCACGGGCATCTACTTTGCGATGATCACCCTGGCGTTGTCGCAGGTGGCGTACTTCATGGCCGTGCAGGTGGGCTGGACGCGCGGCGAGGACGGCATGCAGGGCATTCCCCGAGGCAAGTTCCTGGGCCTGGTGGACCTGAGCGTGGACACCAATATGTACTACTACGCGCTGGGCGTCTTCGTGCTGGGCTTTCTGTTCGTCTACCGGGTGATCCATTCGCCCTTCGGCCAGGTGCTCAAGACCATCCGGGACAACGCGCCGCGCGCCATTTCGCTAGGGTACGATACGGATCGGTGCAAGCTGCTGGCCTTCGTGCTGTCCGCGTCGGTGGCCGGACTGGCCGGTTCGCTCAAGGCCCTGGTGCTTCAGCTGGTCGCCCTGAACGACGTATCGCTGGCCACGTCCACCGAAGTGCTGCTGATGACGCTGCTGGGCGGCATCGGCACGGTGTGGGGTCCCGTGGTGGGCGCCACGCTGGTCGTCAGCCTGCAGAACTATCTTGCCACCCTGGGCGATGTCGTCACCATCGTCATCGGGCTGATTTTCGTGTTGTGCGTGTCGTTCTTCCGGCGCGGGTTCGTCGGCGAATGGCTGGCCTACGCGCAGTGGCGCAAAACGAAGGAAAACAATAATTGATGGCAGGAGCAGAACCCAAACGGCGCGCCGCGGATGTCGCCTACGACCAGATCGAAAGCATGATCGCCACGCTGCAGCTGCAGCCTGGAAGCGCGGTCGTCGAAGCGGATCTGGTGGAGAAAACCGGCCTGGGACGCACGCCCTTGCGCGAAGCGCTGCTGCGCATGGTCGCGGCCGGCCTGATACGCCAGGAACCGCGCCGCGGCCTGCGCGTGTCGATGATCCAGCTTGCCGACCACATCGACCTGATCCAGACCCGCCGGGCGCTGGAGCAGCTGATCGCCGCCAGCGCCGCCCGGCGCGCCACGCCCGCCCAGCGCGCGCAGATCGTGGATTGCGCGGCGCAGATGATCCGGGCCTCGGAAGGCGGCAACCTGGACGACTACATGCATGCCGACCAGCTGCTGGATCATGTCTGCCACCAGGCCTGCCGCAATGCGTCGGCGGTGAACGCGGTGGAACCGCTGATCATCCAGTGCCGGCGCTTCTGGTACGCCTACCAGCACGAGGGCGATATCGCCGAGGGCGCCCGCCGCCACATGCTGATGGCCCAGGGCATCGCCACCGGCAACGAATCCGCGGCGATCAAGGGCGCGGATTCGTTGATGGACTACCTGGAGATGTTCACGCGCAAGGTGATTGACTCGTAGCCGCCGGCGCAGCTTCCACGCGGCCGCGGGCCAGCCACTTCATGACCCGGGGACGGGAGCGGTCATAGGCCAGGTTGTAGAAGAAGGCATAGGGCAGGTAGAACAGCACCAGGGCGATGTCCAGCAGGAAGGCCTCCCACAGGCTGATGCTAAGCCACCAGGCCGCCAGCGGGATCACGATCAGGATCAGGCCCAGTTCGAAGCCGAACGCGTGCACGACGCGGATCCGGAACGTGCGGGTCCAGCCCAGGCGGTTTTCGATCCGGTCGAAGCCGGCGTTGTAGATCATGTTCCAGACCAGGGCGATCCAGGCGATCACCGCCGTCAGCACGCCCATTTCGAACAGGGACTTGCCCATGGCCCAGGCCGCCGCCGGCGCGCACAGGCCGATGGCGAGGATTTCGAACAGAAAGGCGTGGAGGAATCGTTCTTTAAGGGTTTTCTTGGCTTGCGTCATGACCCACCTGAGGTCGGTTGCTACTGAATGGAAGCGATTTTCGACGATATTTCCGTTACGATAAAGATACTATCCATCGGAAATTCCGATAATTCATCAGATCGCCCCGCTCTATGCGCCACTCCCTGGAATCGCTCGCCGCCTTTGCCCAAGTCGCCTCCGAGGGCTCGTTTTCCGCCGCCGCCCGCAAGCTGGGCAAAAGCCAGTCCACCATCAGCGAAACCATCGCCAACCTGGAGGTGGACCTGAACGTGCCGCTGTTCGACCGCAGCCAGCGCCAGCCCTCGCTGACCGAGGCCGGCCAGGTCCTGCTCGGACAGGCCCTGCAGGTGCTGGCCGCCAACGACCGCTTCAACCGCAGCGCCAGCCAGCTGTCCGAAGGGCTGGAGCCCAGGCTTACCGTGGTGCTGTCCGACACCTTCCAGTCCCAGACCTTCGAAACAATGCTCACCCAGATCGACCAGCGCTACCCGGCGCTGCGCTTCGAATGCCTGATCGCGGAGTACGAGGACGTGGTCGCGCTGGTGCAGCAGGGCCGCGCGCATGTGGGCCTGATGGCGGCCCAGGACAGCTACCCGCCCGACGTGGCGCACGCCTGCCTGGCCGAGGTGTCCGAAATCGTGCTGTGCGCGGGCCGCAGCCATCCCCTGGCCAGCCTGCCCTCGGTGACGGCCGACCACCTGAAGACCGCGCGCGAACTGCGCCTGAGCACCTTCGAGCTGGACGCCAAGGAAGCCACGCCGGCCCATTCGACCTGGTCCGCGCCCGGCTATCTGATGCTGCTGGAAATGGCCAGCCTGGGGTTCGGCTGGACCGAGTTGCCGCGCTGGATGATCCAGCGCTTTGGCCGCGATCAGCTGGTGGAACTGAGCGTGCCGGGCTGGCCGCGGCACATCCGGGTGGACGCGGTATGGTCCACGCGCCGCGCGCTGGGGCCGGCCGGCGCCTGGCTGCTGCAGAGCCTGACGCGGGGATAGGCGCGGTTGCTCAGCGCGCCGCGGCGGGCAGGCGCGAGATGCGCACGCCGTTGACGCCGAGCCAGTGGCCCAGCCCCGGGCTGGCCAGCACCTCGAACTCGGTGCGCCGCTGGCGCGCCATGGCGCCGTCGTCCTTGCCGCCCAGCGCGGGGTGGCACATGAGCAGGTCGCCGTCGCGCGCGTTGAACAGCCAGTGCTGCAACAGGCCGGCGTAGCGCCGCCTGCCGCCCTCGAATCCATAGACGCCCAGCAGGCGGCGATTGGTGCGCAGGCCGTTCTTGCCCGCCTCCCGCGCCAGCGCCGCCGCGCCCAGCGCGCCGATCAGGCGCGCCTTGACCGATTCCTTCAGCGGAATGCCGCACTGCATGCCGGGCGTGGTCCGGCGCAGCCACGGCAGGCGGGCCGCATAGCGCTGTCCGAGCAGCGACAGGATGCGCTCGCGGATGCCGGGCAACTGATGCACATGCCGGTGTCCGTCGACGTAGTCCGGCGCGCGGCCGAACGCCGATTCAAAGGCGTCGAACTGCCGGATGAGCTGCGCGTTGATCCAGGCCGCATCCAGCAGGCCGGCGTAGGCCTTGAGGATCAGCGTGCCCAGCGCCGGCATCGGCCCGGCGTCGGCGCCCAGCGGTTCCGTGAGGTTCACATGCAGGCCGACATCCACGTCCAGCGCGGCCAGCCGGCGCGCATTCGCGGCAAAGGTGGGCCCGTGCGCCAGGCAGCTCACGGCGCTGACGCGGCCCATGCCGGCCAGCGCGATCAAGCCTTCATCGATATCGGCATTCATGCCAAAATCGTCCCCGCAAACCACCACGCGCTTATTCATCGCTTCACCTCGACATACCGTCACATCACATTCCACATGCGCACCCTGCTTCGGCAAATCGGCCTGTTCGTCGCAGTCGGCTGCGCGGCGGCCGCCACCCATTGGGCCGTTGCCGTGGGCTGCGTGGAAGCGTTCGGCGCCCCGCCGCTGGCCGCCAACCTGATCGGCTGGCTGGCCGCCTTCGCGGTGTCCTTCGGCGGTCATTACCGGCTCACGTTCCGACATTCATCCATACCCTGGACGATAGCGGTCCGTCGTTTCTTTCTTATTTCAGCCATCGGCTTCGCGATCAACGAATCCGCCTACGCCTGGCTGCTGCACGCCACCGACATCCCGTACGACACGCTGCTGGCCCTGATCCTGATCGGGCTGGCGTTCGCCACCTTCATCGCCAGCCGGCTGTGGGCGTTCCGCCACAAACCCGCTGCCTGAGGGCCGCGTTCGCCTCCACGCGCCACACCGCGTTCACCACGCCGCCGGCCTCGGGCTGCAAGCCTTGCAGCGGCGCGTAGACCGCGCCGTCCGCGTGCCTGCCCCACACCCAGAAGCGCGCGCCCTCCGGCGCCGCGCACAGGCGGGCGTTGAACTGCGCGGCGCTGATCAGCACCTCGCGCCCGGTGGCCGGATCGAACTTCGCGGCGTCATGGAGCTCCTTGCGCCAGTTGTCCCGCGCCGTCACCTCGGGATTGAGCCAGTCGTCCACCACCCAGGCGGGCCGCGGGGCCCGGGCATATAAGGCCAGATCGAAGGGATAGGCATGCAGCGACACGAAGGTGTCGCTTGGCCGCGCCTGCGCGCGCACGGCTTTTGCCAGCGGCGCGGCGCTGCCGCGCGCATTGCCGGCGGCCACGCCCACGGCGACGACGCACACGCCGGCCGCGACGGCGGCGCCGATGCCCGCCAGCCGCGGCGTGACGGTATCGGCATCGGCGCGCCACGCCGCCAGGATGACCTCGGCCAGCAGGAAGGCCAGCGGCGCCAGCGCGGGCAGCGCGTAGCCGATCAGCTTGGAATGCGGCAAGGAAAAAAACGCCACCACGACGACGAACCAGGCGACGGCCAGGCGCCGCAGGTCGCGCGCCGGCCCCTCGGCCCAGAATGCGCGGCGCAGGATGCCGCCGCCCCACAGCGACCAGGGCAGGCTCAGGCCCGCCACCACCGGCAGGTAGAACCAGAAAGGCTGGGCATTGTTGAAGCCGGCGGCGGCAAAGCGCTGGAAGTGCTGGTAGACGAAAAAGTAGTCGTAGAAGCCGGGATACCGCAGCTGCATCAGCGCGAACCACGGCGCCGCGGCCGCAAGGAAGACGAGCAGCGCCGGCGGCCACAGCAGCGCGCGCAGGCCGCGCCAGCGCCGCCCCCACGCCAGCCACGCGAGCAGAATGGCGCCGGGCAGCGCCACGCCGATCAGCCCCTTGGCCAGCACCGCCAGCGCGGCCAGCAGGGCGGCGGCCACCGACATCCAGCGATGGGCCTGGCCGCGCTCGGCTCGCAGCACGGTATGCGCCGCGGCCAGCACGCACAGCGTGATCAGGCCGGCGACCAGCATGTCCAGGTTCGCGAACTGCGCGCCGCCATAGAAGAACGGCATGGTGGACAGGATCAGCACGGTCAACGTGGCGGCGGCGGCGTCGCGATAGCGCCGCACGAAGCCGTACAGCGCCGAGGCCGCGCCCCAGGCGGCCAGCCATGACGGCGCCCGCGCCGCCCACGGATGGACGCCGAACACCGAGAACGACAGTTCCGTCAGCCAGTAATAGAGCGGCGGCTTGTGAAAGTACGGCATGCCGTCCAGCAGCGGCACGGCGTGCGATCCGCTGCGCAGCATGTCCCACGCCACGCCGGCGTAGCGGCCCTCGTCGGGCAGCGTCAGCGGCCGTATCCAGGCCAGGCAGGCCAGCCAGGCGCCGACGGCGAGCAGGAACCATGCTGCCGGCGGGGTCCATTCGGAGCGCGCCGCGCGGGTGTGGTTCGCCATGATCAGCCTTGGGCCCGGCCGGCGGGGCGCCCCTGGCGCCTGCGCACCACGAACAAGGGGCGGCCTTTCACCTCGTCGAAAATGCGCGCCACGTATTCGCCCACCACGCCCAGGGAGATCAGGTTGACGCCGGCGAAGAACAGCACGGCGGTCACGATCGTCGTCCAGCCGGAAACCGGGTTGCCGGACTTCAGGTAGTCGCCCACGAGAAAGGCCGCATAGGCCAGCGCCACGGCGGCGAACGCCACGCCGACCAGGCTGACCAGGCGCAGCGGCCAGGTCGTAAAGGCGGTCAGACCGTCAAGCGCCAGGCGGAACAGGCGCAGTCCGCCATAGCGGCTGTCGCCGTGCATGCGTTCGTCGGGCGTATAGGGCAAGGCCTCGCCCTTGAAGCCGACCCAGGCATACAGGCCTTTCATGAAGCGCGTGCGTTCGGGCAAGGCGATCAGCGCGTCCACCACGCCGCGGTCCATCAGCCGGAAGTCTCCGGCATGCGCCGGAACGTCCACCCCGCGCGCGCTGCTGAGCAGCCGGTAGAACCAGCGCGCGCCGGATCGCTTGATCCAGGATTCGCCGGCGCGGGTCTCGCGCACGGCGTAGACCATTTCGGCCCCGGCGGCCCAGCGCGCCAGCATCTGTTCGATCAGGGCGGGGGGATGCTGCAGATCGGCGTCCAGGCAGATCACCACGTCGCCGCCGGCAGCCTCCAGGCCCGCACTGAGCGCGGCTTCCTTGCCAAAATTGCGGGACAGCTGGACGTAGCGGAATCCGTCGTGCCCGGTCCATTGCGCCATCAGCGCCTCGGTGTCGTCCGTGCTGCCGTCGTCGGCCACGATGACCTCCCAACTGCTGCACAGCGCGGCAAGGCGGTTGCGCAGCATGGGCAGCAGCACCCGCAGGTTCTCGCTTTCGTTCAGGCAGGGAATGACGCAAGTCACGCAGGCGTCGTACGGCGCGCTCGCCGCCGGCGCTGGCCATACCGATCTCAAGGGTAGCGGTGTGGCCAGGACTTGCTGCGCCCGAGAATCGGACCGGAATTGGATATGCATGAGGCTCTGGATACGGAATGCGGGGCACGATGGAAAGCAGTATGCGGAGGGCCTCGTCGAATTTTCATGAAATGCGCCCCTCCGAAGCGCGGCGCTGCCGGCCTCGCTAAAATGCGCCGGACTGCTTTTTTCACGGGATGTCATGCAATACCGAGTCCGCCCCATGCAGGCCAGCGATGTGGACGCCATCCTCGATGCCCAAGCCCTGGCCTACCCCCGGTTCCTGCTCGAAAGCGCAGGTTTTTTCCTGAATCGCCTTGCCCTCGCGCCGTCTTACTGCTGGGTCGCGCAAGCGGCGCGGCCGGACGCGCACGGAGTGTTGCTGGGCTATCTGATTTCCTACCCCTGGGACGCGGGCCTGCCGCCCGCGCTGGACGAGGCGCTGGCTGCGCTGCCGCCCGGCGCCGACCACTGGTTCCTGCACGATTGCGCGGTCGTGCCGACTGCCCAGGGCCTGGGCGTGGGCCAGGCCCTCGTCCGCGCGGCGGCCCAGGGCGCCATGCAGGACGGATTGCGACGTGCCAGCCTGGTGTCGCTGGAGTCCGCGGTCAGCTACTGGCTGCGGCATGGCTACGCGCCCGTCGCCGCCGATACCGGCGAACTGGCCGAGAAACTGGCCGGTTACGGGCCACAAGCCCGTTACATGTCGCGCGCGTTTGCGCTGTAGGTTCCGCCCTGGTCCGCCCGGCGACGCCGGCGCGGGCCTTCCGCCCCCTGTGTACACCACGACTCCGCAAGCCGTAAGATAGGCCGCAGCCCGCGAGCGATGCGGCGGCGACGGTACGGATAGCCTGAATTTGCCGCGCCCGGCAGGGCGCTAAGGTTCTTATGATTTCCCTTACGCCCGTTCAATCCCTTCTCGCTTGCTGCCTGGTGCTCGTCGTCGGACGCGTGCTGACCACCCGGATAGGGTTCCTGGCCCGCTACAGCATCCCCGACCCCATTGTCGGGGGCCTGCTCTTCGCGGTGCTTGCCTATCTGCTGTCGACCTGGGGCGGCGTGTCCGTCTCGCTGGAAACCAGCATCAAGCCCACCTTGCTGCTGCTGTTCTTCGGCTGCATCGGCCTGACCGCCAACCTGAAACTGCTGGCCAAGGGCGGCCCCCGGCTCATTGCCTTCCTGCTGGCGCTGATTCCGTTCCTGGTGTTGCAGAACGCGGTCGGGCTGGGCATGGCCTGGCTGCTGGACATGCATCCGCTGATGGGCCTGCTGGGCGGGACGATCACGCTGGTGGGCGGCCACGGGACGGGCGCGGCCTACGCCACGCGCTTTGCCGACTTCAACAATATCCAGGACGTGATGGCGCTGGCCATGACGGCGGCCACGATGGGCCTGGTGCTGGGCGGCGTCGTGGGCGGCCCGGTGGCGGAATGGATCATGCGCCGGCACAAGCTGTCGGGCAGCCTGGATCACGCCGCCGGCGCCGGCTCCCTCGCGCCGGACCTGAACGAAGCCCAGGAGCCCGCCACCGCCGGCTCGTTCATCGTATCCATGACGGCGGCCTTCGTCTGCCTGGTGGTGGGCGGCGCCCTGGCGGCGCTGGTCGAGGACGCCCCCGTCAGCCTGCCCAACTTCCTGTGGTGCCTGGCCACGGGCGTGCTCATCCGCAACGCCGGCCCGCTGGTGGGCATCAGGCTGGACGACCGCGCCACCGAGATCATCGGCACGATCGCCCTGTCGCTCTTTCTCGGCATGACGATGATGACGCTGGACTTGTCCAGCGTGGCCCGCCTGGCCGGGCCGCTGGCGCTGATGCTGGCGGTGCAGACCCTGTTCTGCGCGCTGTATGCCGCCTGGGTGGTGTTCCGGATGCTCAAGCGCGACTATGAGGCGGCCATCATGTCGGCGGCCTTCTGCGGCTTCGCGCTGGGCGCGACGGCCACCGCCATCGCCAACATGCAGGCGCTCACGCGCCGCCACGGCCCGGCGCCCGAAGCCTTCATCGTGGTGCCGGTCACCGGCGCGTTCCTGGTCGACATCATGAACGTGATCGTCCTGACCTCGCTGATCTCCTTGCCGTTCGTGGGAGGGATGTAAGCATGTTCAAACGCCTTATTGTTCTTGCGCTCTGCCTGATGCTGGCGGCCTGCGGCCGCGCGCCCGACACCGACGCCCTGCGCGCGGACGTCGAGCGCGGGCTGGCCGCCACCTATGGCCAGGACCTGTTCCGCATCGCCGGGCTCACGCGCATGGGTTCCGCCGCGGACAGCACCGCCCCGCCGGGCGAAACCCGCCGCGTGGTCTATTACGACGTGGAACTGGAGCTGGGCCGCGATATCGCGCTGGGCGCCTGGGATCAGCCCGGCGCGGCTTCGCTGGTGACCCTGCTGGGAGCCGGCCCGCGCAGCATCAGCGGCGTGAAATCCGGGGGCAACCAGGCCGGCGACCGCATCGTCGCGCACGCCAGCGCCATCTACCGCCAGGAAGGCGGCGACTGGAAGCTCGTGACGCCCGCCGGATTCAAGGCCGCCGAAGCGCCGTCGCTGGATACCGGGGCCCCGCCGCCCGTGACGCGCCAGCTGCTGGACACGCTGGACCAGATCACCCATTCCGTCGCCTACAGCGCTTCCAGCACCGCCCAGCATGTGGTGCAGCAGGAGCTGGAGCGGTCGGTCGCCCGCATCAACGGCCGGCTGTCCCGGCTGCAGCAGGGCTATCCGCTGGCCGGAGGACCGGATCGCGGCGAATACCTGGCCTTTGCGCGCGCCCTGAGCGACGTGGCGCGAGCCCGGCAGATCCGGGTGTCGCCCCTGATTACCGGCGGCGGCGCCGACAACATCGCGCTGCTGCGCAGCGGCGACGCCGTGGTCGGCCTGGCCCAGGCCGACACCGCGCGGCTGGCCTATGAGGGCAAGGGCCCGTTCGCCGGCCAAGGCCCGTTCACGGGCCTGCGCGCGCTGGGCAGCCTTTATCCGGAAATGGTCCACATCGTCGTCCGCGACGATCCCGCGCTGCGCGGCGTGCAAGACCTGAAGGGCAAGACGATCGCGCTGGGCCCCGAAGGCTCGGCCGTGCGCACCACGCTGGAGAAGGTGCTTGCCACCCATGGCCTGCAAGCCGGCCGCGACTACAAGGTGGCGGACACCCCGTTCGCGGCCTCGCTGCCGGCGCTGCACTCCGGCGCGGTGGACGCCGCCGCCCAGGTAATCGGGGTGCCGGCCACGCCGCTGCGCGACGCGCTGATCCCGGCGCAGCTAAAGCTCCTGCCCTTGGACCCCGCCGCCATCAAGGCGCTGACGGCGGCAGACAGCGCGCTGATGGCGCTGGACATCGCCCCAGGCACCTACCCCAACCAGCCGGAGCGGATTCCCACCGTCGGCATGGCCGCGCTGATGCTCACCACCGCCGACCTGACGCGCGATGAGGCGCTGGTGGTCGTGCGCGCGGTGTACCAGGCCGGCCAGGACCTGCTGGCCGCCGGCTCCGCCCAAGGCGCCCAGGTGTCCACGGCCACCGCCCGGCGCGGCCTGACCGTGCCGCTGCACGACGGCGCTGAAGAAGGAATCGCGGAGTTGGAGCATGCCAAACCGCGTTGATGCCGGTTGCGCTTATGATGGCGCTCCTTATCAGGAATTCCCATGAATAAATTCGATCTCCAAAAGACCCAGGCCTTGAAGCTGGCTGGCCAGCTCAAGCAATCCGCCACGCCGGACCGCTTCGGCGTCGCCTCGCAGGCGCCCGACCGCCGCGAACAGCGCAAGCTGGACCAGGCCGCCGGCCTGGTGCCGTTCCCGCTGAAGCTGTCGCAGGCGCACGCCGACAAGCTGCGCGCCCTGGCGGCCGAACGCGGCGTCTCGACCAACGACATCGTGGCCGAAGCGCTGCAGAAAGCGCTGGACGCATAAGCACCCATGCACATCTGGGTCGATGCGGACGCCTGCCCCGCGGTCATCAAGGACATCCTGTTCCGCGCAGCGCAGCGCTGGCAGGTTCCGCTCACGCTGGTGGCCAACCAGGCGCTCTACACCCCGCCCTCGCCGCTGATCCGCGCCGTGCAGGTGCCGCGCGGCTTCGACGTGGCCGATGCGCACATCGTCGAGCGCGCGGAAAAGGACGACCTGGTCATTACCGGCGACATTCCGCTGGCCGCGCAGGTGCTAGAGAAAGGCGCAATGGCGCTGAATCCGCGCGGCGAACGCTATTCGCCGGAAACCATCCGGGAACGGCTGGCGGTGCGGGACATGATGGAAGAACTGCGCGCAAGCGGCGTGGACACGGGCGGCCCGCCCGCTTTCAGCCAGGCCGACCGCAAGGCGTTCGCGAACCAGCTCGATACCCTGCTGGCGCGGGTTGCGCGCCAGGCGGCGCAGAAAGGCTGAGTCCGGCCGGGGATCGCCCCCGCGGGTACGCCCCCCGCGTCAATAAAAGGTGATGTAGGCCTTGTACAGAATGGAGCCGATGGCCGTGATAAGCCCCAGGCCCATCAGTCCCATGCCGAGGTTGCGGTCGCGCAGCCCGAAGCCGACCAGCATGAGCGCCACGCCCGTGACGATGATGATCAGCATGGTGTTGGTACTTTCGTGCATAGCCATCTCCTTGTCGCGCCGGCAAGGCCCGGGAGCTTGCCGTCCCTCAATGATAGACAGGCACTGATGCGATGTGGCCCGATCGAAGGCGCCTCATTGCGTCATATCAAGGCAAGGGTAATTGAATCGGCTCGCATTGAACCGGTTCGCGCAAAACAAAAAAGCCAACCGGTAAAGGTTGGCTTGTTTGCTTTGAGCACCGATGCATCGACTGCATCCGGCGCGCCTCCTGGACAGAAGCCAAAACCGTAAAACGGCGTCAGCGCTGCCTTTCAAGGGTCTTTGGTGGGTGGTACAAGTTTCGAACTTGTGACCCCTGCCGTGTGAAGGCAGTGCTCTACCACTGAGCTAACCACCCCGAAAGAGGCGAAATAATAGCATGCTTTTTAAAGCGTGCGCAAGTCGCCCCTGAAGATCATTCAAGCGGCCGCCACGGGCGCGTCCATCTTGCGCCAGACGCACTCTCCGCTTACGGCCTTGTCCAGCGCCGCCAGGTAGGCTTCGTGCTCGGCCAGCTCATCGGCGCTGGCCTGCAGCACGGGCAGGATGGATCCGTCGAACTTCGCCAGCATGATGCCGTCGCTGCCCGCGCCGTCGTTGTCGTCCACGTCGATCAGCAGCGCGTCCTGGCCGCGCGTCATGGCCAGCCAGACTTCCGCCAGCAGCTGCGAGTCCAGCAGCGCGCCGTGCAGCGTGCGGTGCGCGTTGGAAATGCCGAAGCGGTCGCACAGGGCGTCCAACGAATTGCGCTTGCCGGGGAACAGCGAGCGGGCGTGCAGCAGCGAGTCGGTGACCGTCTCGCAGTATTCGGTGATCGGGCCGCGGCCGGTCTTCGCGAGTTCGGCGTTGAAGAACTTCACGTCGAACGCGGCGTTGTGCGCGATCAGTTCGGCGCCCTGGATGAACTTGACGAATTCGTCCGCGACGTCCGGAAAGCGGGGCTTGTCGGACAGGAACTCCGTGGTCAGTCCGTGCACCGCCAAGGCCTCGGGATCGCTGTCCCGGTCCGGGTTCAGGTAGATGTGCAGGTTGTTGCCCGTGGACATCCGGTTGACCATCTCCACGCAGCCGATCTCGACGATGCGGTGACCCTGTGCAGGGTCCAGTCCGGTGGTTTCAGTGTCAAAGATGATCTGGCGCATAGCTATTCCGACGCTTGGGGCTGCGAGGCCGGCGGCGCCTGCGGGTGATGCGCTTGGCTGCCGGACTTGCCGGGTTTCTTGCGTGCGGTGGCAATCAGCGTGTAGGCCACCGGCACGACGAACAAGGTCAGTAGTGTACCCAGCAACAGCCCGCCGACCAGAACCCAGCCGATCTGCTGGCGCGATTCCGCCCCCGCGCCGGTGGACAGGGCCAGCGGCACCGTGCCCAGCACCATGGCGCCGGTCGTCATCAGGATGGGGCGCAGGCGCAGCACGCTGGCCTCGGTCACGGCCTCGAACAGTTCCCTGCCTTCGTCGCGCAGCTGGTTCGTGAATTCCACGATCAGGATGCCGTGCTTAGTGATCAGCCCCACCAGCGTGATCAAGCCGATCTGGCTGTAGATGGACAGCGTCCCGCCCGTCAGCCACAGGGCCAGCAGCGCGCCCGTCATGGACAGCGGCACGGACAGCATGATGATGAAGGGGTTGCGCCAGCTCTCGAACTGCGCGGCCAGCACCAGGTAGATGAAGGCCAGCGCCATGGCGAAGACCAGATAAATGCTGCCGGACGAATCCCGGAATTCGCGCGACTGGCCGTCCAGGTCGGTCACGATCGTGTTGGGCAGGACGTCGCGGGCCACCTCGTGCATGTGGGCCAGGACTTCGCCCAGCGCGTAGCCCGGCGCCACGGCGGCGTCGATCTTCACGGCGCGCAGGCGGTTGAAGTGGTTCAGCGACTGCGGCGACACGCCCTCGTGCACGCCCAGCAGGTTGTCGAGCTGAACCATGCTGCCGTCGCGCGCCCGGACGTAGATGCCGGAGATGTCGGTGGGGTTGGCGCGGTCGCGCGGCGTCACCTGCACGATCACGTCGTACTGCTCGCCCTCGTCCTTGTAGCGGGTGACCTGGCGGCCGCCCAGCATGGACTCCAGCGTGCGGCCCACGGTGTCCACGTTGGCGCCCACGTCGGCCATCTTGTCGCGGTCCACGCGCACCCGCAGCTCGGGCGTGTTCAGGCGCAGGTCGGTGTCCAGGTTCAGGAGGCCGGGATACTTGCGCAGCTCGGCCAGGAAGATCTCGGTCAGCCGCGACAGCTCCTCGTAGGAGGCCTGGCTCATGATGATGAACTCCACCGGCTTGGAGCGGGCCGACTGGCCCAGGGACGGCGGATTGGTCGGGAAGGCGCGCACGCCCGGCAGCGAGGCGAACTGCGGCTGGAGCTGCTGCGTGATGGCCTGCTGCTTGCGGTCGCGCTCTTCCCAGGGTTTCAGGCGCAGGATGGCGGTGCCGTCCGTGACCGTGGGAAAGCCCACCGTCACCTGGCTGCCGCTGGCCTCGGGGATGTCGGCATAGAACTTCTCGATGCCCAGCATGCTGTCCAGCGTGTAGTTCAGGGTGGCGCCTTCGGGCGAATTGACGACGCCAAAGACCACGCCGCGGTCCTCGATCGGGGCCAGCTCGCTTTTGACCACCTTGAACAGCACGCCGCTGCCCGCCGCGACCGCCACGCCTATCGCCACCACCACCCAGCGCCGGCGCAGGGACGCGCCCAGCAGGCGCCGGTAGCCGTTGCTCATGCCGTTCAGCCAGCCTTCGATCAGGTTGTACCAGCGGCTGTGGCTGGTCTGGTGGCGCAGCAGCACCGAGCACATCATGGGCGTCAGCGTCAGGGCCACGAAGCCCGACACCAGCACGGCGCCCGCCAGCGCCAGCGCGAATTCGATGAACAGCCGCCCGGTGCGGCCCGTGGCGAACGCCAGCGGCGCGTACACGGTGACCAGCGTCATGGTCATCGCAACCACGGCAAAACCGATTTCCCTGGAGCCGCGCAGCGCCGCTTCCTTGCGCGGCATGCCCTCTTCGATGTGCCGGTAGATGTTCTCCAGCACCACGATGGCGTCGTCCACCACCAAGCCGATGGCCAGCACCATGGCCAGCAGGGTCAGCGTGTTGATCGAGAAGCCGAAGAAGTACATGAGCGCGCACGCGCCCACCAGCGACACCGGGATGGTGACGATGGGGATGATGCTGGCGCGCAGGTTGCGCAGGAAGAAGAAGATCACCAGCACCACCAGGACGATGGCTTCGCCGATGGTGTGGAAGACGGAACTGATGGAGCGCTCGATGAACACCGACGAGTCGTAGGCGATGTTCAGCTTCATGCCGGCCGGCAGGGTCTCGTTCAGGCGCTCCACTTCCTGGCGCGCGGCCTTGGACAGCTCCAGCGGATTGGCCGTGGACTGGCGCGTCACGCCGATGTTGATGGCGGGCTTGCCGTTAAAGCGCGACAGCACGCGGTCGCTGGCGGCGCCGATCTCGACCTTGGAGACGTCGCGCAGCCGCACCGGATAGCCCTTTACGTTGGCGACGATGACGTCCTCGAATTGCGCGGGCGTCTGCAGGTCGGTGGACGACACCACCGAGAATTCGCGGGCGCGCGATTCGATGCGGCCGGCGGGGATCTCCACGTTCTGGCTGCGCAGCGCGGCCTCCACCTCCTGCACCGTCAGTCCGTACGCGGCCAGCTTGTCGCGGTCCACGTAGATGCGCATGGACGGCAGGCGTTCGCCGAAGACGCGGACTTCCGCCGCCCCCGGCAGCACCGACAGGCGCGTCTTGATGTAGCGGTTGATGTAGTCGGAGGTCTGGATCGCGGAGTACGAACCCGACTCCACCGCGATGTAGATGATGGGCTGGGAGTCTGCCTCGACCTTGCCGATGATGGGTTCGTCGATCTCGTCGGGCAGAAAGCGCCGGGCGCGCGAGACCTTGTCGCGGACTTCGGCCGCGGCCGCGTCGGGATCGCGCGACAGGTTGAACCTGATGTTGATCAGGCTGCGCTCGGAGCGGCTGCGCGAGGTCATCACGTCCACGCCCTCGATGCCCGCGAGCTGGTCTTCCAGCGGCTTGGTCACCTGCGACTCGATCACCTCGGGCGAGGCGCCCTTGTAGGTGGTGTCCACCGAGACGATGGGCTCGTCGATCTTGGGATACTCGCGCACCGTCAGGCGCGAGTACGAAATCAGGCCGATCAGCACGATGATCAGCGACAGGACCGACGCAAACACCGGCCGCTTGATGCAGGTTTCCGAGATACGCATGGCGCTACCGCTGAAAGAGAATAAAGGCCGGCGTCACTGGCCGTTGCCCACGATGGTCACGGGCGCGCCGTCGGTCACGCGCTGCAGGCCCGAGACCACCAGCATGTCGTTCGCGGCCACGCCGGTCAGGATCTCGACGCGGCCCTCGCGGCGCTCGCCGATCGTGACCTCGCGCCGTTCCGCCACGCCATCCCTGACCCGGTAAACGTACTGCGTTTCGCCCGAAGGCGATAGCGCGGCCTCCGGCGCGACCAGCGCCTTGTCCTGGTTGAACAGCAGCTGCACCCGGGCGAACATCCCGGGCCTCAGAACGGCGTCCTGGTTGGCGACGGTGGCGCGCAGCAGGATGGACCGGCCGCCCGCGTCGATCAGCGGACTCACGGCGTAGACCAGCCCCCGGCGCTCCTGGCCCGGCAGCGCGTCCAGCCGCAGCGTCAGCTGCTGGCCCACGCCCACCTTGCTCAGGTACATCTCCGGCACGCGGAAATCCACCTTGAGGGGGTCGATCGCCTCAAGCGGCGCCAGATCCTGTCCCTGGTTTACGTAATCGCCCACCGACACGCTGCGCAATCCGACGATGCCGCCAAACGGGGCGGTGATGGTCATCTTGTCCAGGCGCGCCTGCGCCAGCGCCACGGCGGCTTCCTGGACCTTGAGCGTGCTGGCGGATTCGTCGCGGGCCTGCTGGCTGACGAAGCCCTTGCCCTGCAATTCCACGGCGCGGCGGTAGTGGCTTTGCGCAAGGGTGAGGTTGGCGCGCGCCTGGGCCAGCTCCGCGCGCGGCACGGAGTCGTCCAGGCGGATCAGCGTCTGGCCCTGCTTGACCGGCTGGCCTTCCTTGAACTCGATGGACTGGATGCGGCCCGCCACTTCCGGCCGCAGCACGACGGATTCGTCGGAGCGCAGGCTGCCCACGGCCGACAGGCCGCGCGCAAACGGAATTTCCTGGACGACGGCCACGGCGACCCGGGCAGGAGCCGTGGGGGTCGCGAGGGGCTTGGCGGAGGTCTGGGTGGACACGGCCCCGGGCGCGATGCCAGGTGCGAGCCAGCGCGGCACAAAAACGCCGAGTGCGGCCCCCGCGGCCAACCCTGCCGCGACAGCGGCCAGCAGTACAGCTTTTTTCATGCGAATGTGGCGGTATTGCGGCGCGGGCCGAGCATGCCCCACTCGGACGACGCCGCAGGAACTGGAATGAGGGTTGGCACTTTAGCACCCGGATTTACAAACTGGAACAATCCAGAAGCATGCTGAAAGAACTAAATCCGCCCCTGGGACGGATTTGAGGGTATATCCCGATGCCTTCAGGCCCGGCGGGCGGCGTCCACGCCCATGTTGGCCAGCTGGTCGGCCCGTTCGTTGCCCGGATCGCCCGCGTGGCCGCGGACCCAGCGCCAGGACACCTCGTGGCGGCGCACCTGCTCGTCCAGCGACTGCCAGAGCTCCACATTCTTGACCGGCTTCTTGTCGGCCGTCATCCAGCCGCGCCGCTTCCAGTTGGCCAGCCATTCGGTCATGCCCTTCATCACATACTGCGAGTCCGTATGGATGGTGACCACGCACGGGCGCTTGAGCGCGCGCAGGCCTTCAATGACGGCCAGCAGCTCCATCCGGTTGTTGGTGGTCTGGAGTTCGCCCCCATGCAGCGTTTTCTCGTGGCCGCCGGCCCGCATCAGCACGCCCCAGCCGCCCGGACCCGGATTGCCCTTGCAGGCGCCGTCGGTCCACATTTCCACTTTCTGGTCGTTCGGTTTGTTGTCCTGCATGGTGCTGCTTGGTTTTCCTTGTGGGTGCAAAGTGAATCCGGCCCGCCCGCTCAGGGGCGGTCGAAGCCGTCGTCCGCCTGGCGGTTGACCACCACGGACGCCGCGCGCGCGCGCTTGGGCTTGGTCTTCCAGGCCGGACCGATGATACGCATGCCGGCCACGCGCTTGACGGCCGACACCATGTAGACCGCCCCGCCCAGGCTCCACCAGCGGGTGCCGGCGGACTCCAGGAAGTTCCAGCGCTGCAGCCATTTTTCGCTGCGGCAGGCGGGCGCATAGCAGCCGAACTGGCTGTCTTCGACTTCCAGCGACAGCAGCTTGAACCAGTCCTTGAGCCGCGCCAGCGACACCTGGGACGACGGCGCCTGGGGCAGCCAGGGCTCCATGCCCGGCATCCGGGCTCGCGCGCCCCACATGCTCCAGGGGTTGAAGCCCGAGATCACGACCCGCCCTTCCGGCACCAGCACGCGCTCGACCTCGCGCAGCACGTTGTGGGGCTCGGGGGTGCATTCAAAGGCGTGCGGCAGGATCAGCAGGTCCACGCTCTGGGATTCGAACGGCAGCGCTTCCGGCTCGGCAATGACCACCCGGGATTGCCAGTCGGCCGTGCTTTCCGGCGCCGGGGTCTCGGTGCCGACGTAGCCCTTGAAGGGCATGCGGTTGGCCCGCAGCAGATTCATGTCGGCCAGGCCGACCTGCCAGGCGTAATATCCAAACACATCCGCGACAGCCGCGTCGAACTGGGCCCGCTCCCAGGCCAGGGCGTACTGGCCCGGCGGCGTCTGGAACCATTCGGCCAGTTCTACAATCGGCGGAGTATCTTCTGCCACGTTTTTATTCCTTCGAATCTCATGCAAGCCTTGACCGCCCCCGCAGGCGGCCGCGAACGCAACGCCGCGGTCTTGCCTTTGCCAGCATTCTCCGACAACTACATCTGGGCCATCGTGCATGGCGACCAGGCGGCAGTCGTGGACCCCGGCGAAGCCGGCCCCGTGCTGCGGTTTCTTGAGCAGCAAGGCTTGAGGCTGCGCGCCATTCTACTCACGCACCACCACGCCGACCATGTGGGCGGCGTTTCCGAATTGTCACGCATCGGGGGCATTACCGTATATGGCCCCGCGCATGAGCGCCTGCCGCGCTGCGATGTGCCGCTGGCCGAAGGCGACCGCGTGAAGCTGCCCGAACTGGACCTGGACCTGACGGTGCTGGACGTGCCGGGCCACACCGCCGGGCACATCGCCTACACCGGCCGGGCGGCCGGGGTGGCACCCGTCCTGTTCTGTGGCGACACCCTGTTTGCGGGGGGCTGCGGCCGCCTGTTCGAGGGCACTCCCGCGCAAATGCATGATTCTTTGGAAAAATTTTCCGTTTTACCGCCAGATACACAGGTTTTTTGCGCGCACGAGTACACTCTAGCGAACTTGCGCTGGGCATTGGCGGTAGAACCGGCCAACCGCAGCCTGCAACAGTGGTATCAGCGGGCCCAGCAATTACGAGCAGCAGGAATTCCCACGCTTCCGTCGACCATCGGTCAGGAACGCGCGACCAATCCGTTTTTGCGCACGCAGCAAGTCGAGGTCGTCCGCGCCGCAGCAAGCTGGGCCGGCCGCGGCCACGCTACGCCGGTCGAGGTCTTTGCCTCCCTTCGTGAATGGAAGAACGATTTCAAGTGACAACCTGATGAATCTATCCCGACTCCTTCTGCCGCTCATGCTGGCAGTCCTCGCCGGTTGCGCAGGAACCAAAACCCCCGACAGCAAGAACCTCACCACCAATTCCCAAGGGCGCTACATCGCCCGGGACACGTCCAGAACGGTGGACCTGACCAACCCGCCCTCCGACGCCTGGGACCGCATCCGCCGCGGTTTCGCCATCCCCAACCTGAACACCGACCTCTCGCGGCAGTGGACCGACTACTACGCGTCCCACCCCGAGGCGGTGCAGCGCATGGCCGAGCGCGCCGGCAAGTACCTGTACTTCATCGTCGACGAAATCAACCGCCGCGGCCTGCCGACCGAGCTGGCGCTGCTGCCCTTCGTGGAAAGCGCCTACAACCCGACGGCGCTGTCGCGCGCGCAGGCTTCGGGCCTGTGGCAGTTCGTGCCGGCCACCGGCCAGCATTTCAACCTGAAGCAGGACTGGTGGCGCGACGAGCGCCGCGACCCCATCGCCTCGACCAACGCCGCGCTGGACTATCTGGAAAAGCTGTTCGAGATGCAGGGCGACTGGTACCTGGCGCTGGCCTCGTACAACTGGGGCGAAGGCTCGGTGCAGCGCGCCATGGCCAAGAACGAAGCGGCCGGCCAGGGCACGGACTACCTGTCCCTGAACATGCCGGACGAAACCCGCAACTACGTGCCCAAGCTGCAGGCCATCAAGAACATCATTGCCGATCCGCAGCGCTACGCGGTGGCGCTGCCCCCGGTGGGCAACACCCCCTACTTCGTGACGGTGCAGAAGAACAGCGACATCGACCTGGAAATCGCCGCCAAGCTGGCCGAAATGCCGCTGGACGAGTTCAAGGCCCTGAACCCCTCGTTCAACCGCCCGGTCATCCGCGGCGACCACGGCCCCACCCTGCTGCTGCCGGCCGACCGCGTCGAGATCTTCAACGCGAACCTGACCAACTACAAGGGCGACCTGAGCGCCTGGAAGATCTACCACACGCGCCGCGGCGAGTCCTACGCGTCCATCGCCAAGCGTTTCGGCGTGACCGAAGCCTCGCTGCGCCAGACCAACGACATCGGCTCGCGCCAGAAATCGGCCTCGGGCCAGTCCCTGCTGGTGCCCGGCGAACCCGGCACCGGCGGCGTCCAGCTCGCCTCCCTGGCGCCTCCCGTGGGCGCGCTGGATTCGGCGCCGGCCGACAACAAGGCGGCCGCCCCGCGCGGCCGCGCCGCGCAGGCGCCCGCCGCCCGCGTCTCCAGCGCCCGTCCCAACGTCCGCAACCACAAGGTCCGCCAGGGCGACACCCTGTTCGCGATCGCCAAGCAGTACGGCACCACGGTTGATGCGCTGCGCGCGCTCAACAACCTGAAGGGCAGCGCCCTGAAGGTGGGCGCGCAGCTTCGCGTGCCGGGCACCAACGCCCGCGGCTGAAGGCAAATGACCGGAATACGCGGCGCCCGCAGGGGCGCCGCGTATTCCCGCGTATTCGCGCCCGCGGAGCCGCCAAACTCCTTAAAATAGGCGGTCTCCAGAAGGGAAAAATCAAAGGATAAATATATGGGCTTTCTCGCCGGCAAGCGCATCCTGGTCACCGGGGTGCTTTCCAACCGATCCATCGCCTACGGCATCGCGCGCGCCTGTCACCAGCAGGGCGCCGAACTGGCGTTCACCTATGTGGGCGACCGCTTCAAGGACCGCGTGAGCGAATTCGCCGCCGAATTCGGCAGCAAGATCGTGCTGCCCTGCGATGTGGCCGAAGACAGCCAGATCGAGGGCGCCTTCACCGAGCTGGCCCAGCACTGGGACGGCCTGGACGGCCTGGTCCACTCCATCGGCTTCGCGCCGCGCGAAGCCATCGCGGGCAACTTCCTGGACGGCCTGTCGCGCGAGGGCTTTCGCATCGCGCACGACATTTCCGCCTACAGCTTCGCCGCGATGGCCAAGGCCGCGCTGCCGCTGATGGAAGGCCGCAACGGTTCCGTGCTGACCCTGACCTACCTGGGCGCCGAGCGCGTGGTGCCCAACTACAACACAATGGGCCTGGCCAAGGCGTCGCTGGAAGCCAGCGTGCGCTACCTGGCCACGGCGCTGGGCCCGCGCGGCATCCGCGCCAACGGCATCTCCGCCGGCCCGATCAAGACGCTGGCCGCCAGCGGCATCAAGGACTTCTCGGCCATCCTGAAGTTCGTGGAAAGCCAGGCGCCGCTGCGCCGCAACGTCACCATCGACGACGTGGGCAACGTCGCCGCGTTCATGCTGTCGGACCTGGCCGCCGGCGTGACGGGCGAGATCACCCATGTGGACGCCGGCTTCTCGACCGTCGTCCCGGGCATGGAAGACTGACCCTTCCCGCAGGCGGGGCCAGGCGCCCCGCCCGGCCGGCTGCTCAAGCCGGCCGCACCACCAGCGTGGACACCTGCACGTCCACCGCCGTCATCAGCTTGTGGATAGGGCACTTCTCGGCCACCGCCAGCAATTCATCGATCTGGGCGTCGGACAGCTCGCCATGCAGCGTCAGCTTGGCCGTCAGGCGATAGATGCCCTTGCGCTCCTCGCCCGCATCGCGCACCACCTCCACCCCGACCGACTCCAGCGGCAAGTCCTTGCGCTGCGCATAGACCATCAGCGTCATCGCCTTGCAGCCGCCCAGCGCGGTATCGAAGTAATCGTGGGGATCGGGCCCCTCGCCCTGGGGCTGCGGCATCGCCAGCGGCAGGTCATGGCCTTCGGCCGTGGCGGTAAATTGCAGGGTCTGGGGCGCATTCTGGCGCACGCGGATGCTCATGGATCGGATCTCCTGGGAACGGGCAGCCCGGGCGGCGCCCCTGGCAACTTTGTAGCACCTGCCGCCCCCCCTGGGGCCGGAGGGTGTCCACCCCGCTGACGAAAAGCTGAACTTCTTGGCGCCGAGGCGGTCGGATATCCCTATCCGCAACATCCGAACATCCCAAGGAGGCCGCATGAGCGCCAGACAACTACTTGATCAACTGCTGCAGTCCGGGCAAGGCCTGCTTTCCGAGACCACCAACCGCGTGCAAAGCGCCACGGGCGGCAAAGGTTCGTCGCTCTTGGGCGGCCTGGGCGGCGGCGCGCTGGGCGCGGGCGCGCTAGGCCTGCTGCTGGGCAGCAAGAAAGCCCGCAATATCGGCGGCAAGGTCGCCCTGTACGGCGGCATGGCCGCCCTGGGCGCGCTGGCCTACCGCGCCTATGGCGACTGGCAGCGCAACCAGGCCGGCGCGCCGGCCGCCCCTCCCCAGACGCTGGACCGCCTGCCCGCGCCCGAAGCCGAGCAGCACAGCAGCGCCGTCCTCACCGCCATGATCGGCGCGGCCAAGGCTGACGGCCACATCGGCCCCGAGGAACGGACCCTGCTGGAAACCGAGTTGGGCAAACTGTCGTCCGATGCCCAGGACCGCCGCTGGCTCGAAACCGAGCTGTCGCGTCCGCTGGATCCCAGCGTCATCGCGCAATCGGCCAAGACGCCGGAAATGGCCGCCGAGATGTACCTGGCCAGCCTGCTCGTCGTGGACGAGGAAAGCTACATGGAACGCGCCTACCTGGACGAACTGGCCCGCCAGCTCAAGCTGCAGCCGGGGCTGAAGGAACAGCTCGAACAGCACGCCAAGGCGGCGGCCGCGGCCTGAGGCCCCACGCGGGGCCGATAAGGCCCCGCGCCATCAACGCCCGGCCGCTCAATCGGCCCGCAGGCCGATCGCCTCGGTCAGCGCGGTATAGCGGTCGATATCCGCGTTGATCATCTTCTGGAAATCGCGCGGCGTGCTGCTGGCGGGGGTGAACCCCTGCTCTCGCAGCGAGGCCTGCACGTCCGGGCGCTGCACGATCTTCGCCACCGCCGCATTCAGCTTGTCGACCACGCCGGGCGGCGTGGCCGCCGGCGCAAGCAGCCCATGCCACTGGTCCAGCGCGTAGCCGGGCACGCCCTGCTCGGCCACCGTCGGCACGGTCGGCATCAGGGGCGAACGCGCCGGCGACGTGACGGCCAGGGCGCGCAGCTTGCCCGCCGCGATCAAGGGCGCGGCGCTCGACGCCGTCACCACGCCCATGCCCACCTGTCCCGCCGCGACATCAGTCAGCGCGGGCCCGCAACCCTTGTACGGCACTTGCTGCAGGGCCGCGCCGGAGGCGCGCGCCAGCATCTCTCCCGCCAGATGCTGCGGAGTGCCGTTGCCGCAGGACGCGAACGGCAGCGGCTTGCCCGGCAGGGCGGCGGCCAGCGCGTCGTCCAGGCTGCGCAGCGGCGACGCCGCAGGCACCACGAAGACCGACGGCACAAAAGCCACGTTGATGACTGCCGAGAAATCCCGCTTGGGCGAAAAGCCCAGGTTCCGGTAGACGCCCGGGTTGATCGCGAACGAACTGTTCACCATCAACAGCGTGTAGCCGTCGGGCGCCGCCTCGGCCACGAGCCGCGCGCCGATGTTGCCGCTGGCGCCGGGCCGGTTTTCCACCACCACGGCCTGGCCCAGCGTCTCCTGCAGGCTGGCGCCGATGCGGCGCGCCAGCAGGTCGGTGCCCCCGCCCGGCGGAAACGTCACGACGATGGTGATGGGGTGCGCGGGATACGCGGCGTCGCCCGGCGCTTCGCCCGACGGCGGATTGCCGCAAGCGGAGAGCGACAAGACAAGCAAAGACAGAGACGAAGCTAGCAGAGGTTTCATGGTTCAGGCGTCCAGGCCGATGTCGAGCACCTTGGCGCTGTGGGTAAGCCAGCCCACCGCGATCTGGTCCACGCCCGTGGCCGCCACCGCCGCGGCGGTTTCTGGCGTGATGCGGCCCGAGGCTTCCGTGATGGCGCGGCCGCGCGCCATGGCGACGGCGCGGCGCAGGTCGTCCAGGCTCATGTTGTCCAGCAGCACCACGTCCACGCCCAGGGACAGCGCGACTTCCAGCTGTTCCAGGGTGTCCACTTCCAGTTCGATCTTGACCATGTGGCCGATGCCGGCGCGCGCGCGCTCCACGGCCGTGGCCACGCCGCCCGCCAGCGCGATGTGGTTGTCCTTGATCAGCACCGCGTCGTCCAGCCCATAGCGGTGATTGCTGCCGCCGCCCACGCGCACCGCGTACTTCTGCACGGCGCGCAGGCCCGGCATGGTCTTGCGGGTGCAGGTGACCCGCGCGCCATAGCCGGCGATGGCGCGGGCGATGGAGGCCGTCGCCGTGGCCACGCCGCTCAGGTGGCACAGGAAGTTCAGCGCCACGCGTTCCGCGCTGAGCATGGCGCGGGCGTTGCCGCGGATGCGCGCGATCTCGGTCCGCGGCGCGAGGTCGCTGCCGTCGCACCGCGACACCGCGAACTCGATGCCCGGGTCCATGACGCGAAACGCCAGGCGCGCCAGGTCCAGGCCGGCCAGCACGCCGTCCTGGCGCGCCACCAGCCGGGTCTCGGCGGTGGCGTCGGCGGGGACGATGGCATCGGTCGTCAGGTCGCCGGCGCGGCCCAGGTCTTCAAGCAAGGCCGCGCGCACCAGCGGCTCCAACATGACTTCCGGCAAGGAGGGAACGGCCAGTCGGGCGACGGTCGAGGGCGCTGCGGCTTTAATGCTCATTTTGAGTATTTGTGAGTTAAAAAAAGGCGCGCAAGAATTGCGCACCACTTATGCTAGAGGCGAGCATAAGCCTTGTCAAGCGCTACAGCGGCCGCGACAACGGTAATTTGCTGCCGGCTATCGCGCGTTCCAGCAGCACGTCGCGGCGGAACCTGAACAGCTTGGCGGGGCGGCCGGCGGTGCCCGTGGCCATCTCGCCGGTCTCTTCCACCAGCGCCTGCTGTTCGATGAAACGGCGGAAATTCTGCTTGTGCAGTCCGCGCCCCGCCAAGGCCTCGACCGCCAACTGCAACTGCAGCAGCGTGAATTGCGCGGGCATCAGCTCAAACACCACGGGGCGGTACTTGATCTTCGCCCGCAGCCGTGCGATGCCGGTGGCCAGAATGCGCCGGTGGTCGTGGCGCATCGGCTCGCCGGGCAGCGAAGCCTGGCCTTTGCCGCGCCGGGCGGCCTCGGGCACCAGCCCCGCTTCGAACAGCAGTTCGTAGCGCTGCAAGACCATGTCTTCATTCCACGACGCCCCGTCCAGCCCGAAGGTGATGGCGGCGCGCTGGTGGCGGCGCGTGCGCACGGCGGCGTCGCCGCTGTCCTCGCACCAGGCCGCCAGCCGCGGCACGATCAGCTCTTCAACCAGCGCCGGCGTGCCCGCGCGCCGGTCTTCCCAGGGGAAGTAGCGATACCAGTCCTGCCATCCCACCTGCGCCACGCCGGTTTCGCCGGCTTCGCGGGTAAGGCCCAGGTAGCTGACCGACATGACCCGCCCACCGGACTCGTCTGAGCGGTCTCCGTCGGCAAAGGTATAAAGCTGCTCCACGTAGCCCAGCGGATGATGCGTCTGCGTTTCCACCCAGGCGCGCAGGCCCGCCTGCAAGGAGCGGTGCGAAAGTTCGAACGGCCCCGCCGGCAAGGCCCTCGCATCGTCGGTCGTCAGCACGCGCGGCTCGCCGTTGGTGACGGCGACAAGCACGGCTACGAGTTCAGCATGGACGGAGCGTTCGACGGGTTCGGTCAAGATAGGCGCATGAAATGGAGGAAAGCCGGGCGCTGCCCGCAAGGCCGCGAGGCGCTCGAAATTATAAGGTTCGGGCCCTGCAACAGCCCCTTGCAAACGTGACAGCCAAATCGGCCGCGATGCCGCTCCGGCGTCCTAAGATGGAACTGGAATCCAGGCGCGTCGCCATCCTGGGACGCCCGCAGACGGAGCGATCACCATGTTGAAAACTGCCCCAGATCCCAACCTCGCCAAGGCCGCC
The DNA here is from genome assembly GCF_042721735.1 of Achromobacter sp. NPDC058515. Classification (NCBI taxonomy): domain Bacteria; kingdom Pseudomonadati; phylum Pseudomonadota; class Betaproteobacteria; order Burkholderiales; family Alcaligenaceae; genus Achromobacter; species Achromobacter sp. NPDC058515. The sequence continues at coordinate 126,430 of NZ_JBHXNI010000014.1, read as the reverse complement.
GAGGAGGAAAAGCCGGCGACCGTGGATCCGCGCAAAGGCACCGAAGTCATGCCGATGCCGGACCACAGCAAGCTTGTAGCCGGCATGCCGCGGCGCGGACGCGCCATCGCGGAACCGGGAGAGCCCGGCATCATCACCCCCGAGGATGACGTGCTGGATACGTCCTACGAAAACCGCAAGGGCTGAGCCCGCGCGTCACCCAACCTTCGCCACCGCATCCTGACGCGTGTCCACCACCGTCAGGATGGCGAGGAAGCCGCTGATATCGAAGACTTCGCGCACATGCGGCTGCATCGCGCACAGCACCAGCGCGCCGGCGCCCTGCTTCAGGCGCTTGGCCAGCACCAGCACCACGCGCAAGCCCGCGCTGGAGATGTAGTTCAGGTTGGACAGGTCCAGCACGAAGCGGCGCTCGCCTTTTTCGACGTGGGCCAGCAAGTCGGCTTCGATGCCGGCGGCGTTGCCGCTGTTGATCTGGCCTTCGGGCGAGACAACCAGCACTTCTCCGACTTTCTCTATTGCGAGACTCATTGTGGTTCCCGGTAAATGACCGGCGCCCGGCACCTGCAGACGAGGCCGGCGGCGCGATGCCGAGATGATACGCGACCCGGCGCGCTCTGTTCGCAACACAGGGCAATCGTGCATACTTGCGCCTGCACGTGTACCCCTGAACGCAAGGCAACTCATGCCCTCTCAGCCCGATACGCTTGACCTCGTACCCGACCAGCACGCCGTTGCCGCCGCCATGCAATGGCTGGAGGGAATTGCCGAACGCGAAGCGTGGTCGCCCAAGCTGAACTTCGGCCTGAGCCTGAGCGTGGACGAAGCGCTGACCAACATCGTGTCCTATGCCTTCGACGATCCGTCCGAGGCCGGTTCCCCTCCCTGCGTCATGCTGTCTTGCAGCCAGGACAGCGAATGGATCTCGCTGGAGATTGTCGACAACGGCCGGCCCTACGATCCCACCAAGACGCCGCCGCCGCCGCTTGCGGCAACGCTGGACGATGCCGAGATCGGCGGACACGGCGTGCGCCTCATGCAGCACTACCTGCATGAACTGCGCTACGCGCGCCGGGACGGCCAGAACCGCCTGACGCTGATCGTGCGCGCCGCCTGAGCAGGCGCCGCGGCAGGCCGATCAAACCATGCTATCGGACTTTTCTGCTCCATAGGTAGAAAGTACCGAACAAAATCCGCGCATCCGTCACTCATGCATGGACTGCGCGCCGGTTGCGCGCCGCACTTGCACCGATGCCGCCCGTGAACGCTCCCTATCGACCAGAAGGATTGACTGCCCGCCCGCTGCACGCCCGCATCGACGCGGACGCCGTTGCCCACAACCTGGCGCGGCTGCGCGCCGCGCTGCCCGCGGGCGCCGGCGCGCCGCGCCTGTGGGCCACGGTGAAAGCGGACGCGTACGGGCATGGCATGGCGCGCATCCTGCCGGCCTTGCGCGGCGCCGACGGGCTGGCCGTGCTGCACCTGAACGATGCGCTCGCCTGCCGGCGGATGGGATGGCAAGGCGCGATCCTGGTCTACGGCGGCCTGTATTCGCCGGCCGACGCGCTGCTCGTGGACGCGCCGGGCCTGCACCTGGTGATCACGCATGCCGCGCAACTGGAATGGCTGGCGCAAGCGCCGCTCGCCCACCGCCCCGCGATCTGGCTGCGCTTTGCCGGCGACATCCATCACACCGGATTCGCGGCGGACGACTACCGCGCGGCCTTCGACGCGGCCCGCGCGCTGTCGCGCCGCGGCCTGACCGGCGAAGTCGGCCACCTGAACCACTACGCCCGCGCCGACGAGGCGGATGGCGTGGGCAATGCCGATGCCGTGTTCCGCCAGGTGATCGCGGGACTGCCCGGGCCGGTGTCCACCAGCAACTCCGCCGCCCTGCTGGCGCACGGCGCGCGCGCCGCGGACACGCAATGGGTGCGGCCCGGACTGGCGCTGTACGGCGCCAGTCCCTTTGCCGACCGAAGCGCGGCGCAACTGGATTTGCGGCCGGCCATGTCGCTGCATTCGCAAGTCGTGGGAATACAGCGGGTCAAGGCCGGCGCCGGCGTGGGCTACAGCGGCGCGTTCGTGGCGCCGGACGCCATGCGCGTCGGCATCGTCACCTGCGGCTATGCTGACGGCTACCCGCGCCACGCGATCACCGGCACGCCGGTGATCGTCGACGGCGTGCGCACCCGCCTCCTGGGACGCGTATCGATGGACATGATGGCGGTGGACCTCGGGCCCGTTCCGCATGCCTGCATCGGCACGCCCGTCACGCTATGGGGCGCGCACGGCCTGGCGGTCGAGGAAGTGGCGGCTTCGGCGGGCACGATCGCGGCCGACCTGCTGGCGGGCCTGAACGCGCGCGTGCCCGTGCAGCTCGCCAGCCAAGACTCCGCGCGCTAAATGACCGCGCCCACGCCCGACGGCGCTGCCGCCGCGCCGACCGCCATCGGGCCGGCCCTTGCGCGCTCAGGACGCCTCGTCGCGCGGACGGGCAGGCGCGAACAGCAGGAACAGCATCGTCGCGCACAGATAGATGACGCCCGTCGCGGCCAGGCCCGCGCCCATGCCCGCCGCGCCGAACATCGCGCCCACGACCAGCGGTCCGGCCATCTGGCCCAGCTTGTCGGCGGCGCGCATGACGCTCGTGGCGCCGGCGGCGCCGTAGCGCTGCACATCGGGCAACGCCAGCATGTACGGGGATTGCGAGGCGCCGGCAAAGCAGCTGGCCACCGCCAGCAGCAGGACGGCCGCCGCCGCGGCCAGAAGGCCGCTGTTGAAGTACAGCCCCAGCATGCCCGCGCTGCCCACCAGCCCGCCCAGCACGATCCAGCTTTTCTTGATGCGGCTGCGGTCGACCACGCGCCCCATCAGCGGACCCACGTAGATCACGCACAGGCCGTAGATCATCAGCACGCGGCCGATGCTGGATGCGGCCACGCCTTCGGCCTCGAGGTAGAGCGGCAGCGCGAAAGACAGCAGGCCGACCTGCGCGATGGAAAAGGGAATGACGCTGCCCAGCAGCAGCAGGCCGAAGTCGCGCGTGAAGAGCAGGCGCATCGTGTCCGACAGGCTTGCCTGGGCCCGCGCGGCCACCTGGCCCGCCAGCCTGAGTCCGCTGTCCAGGTAAGGACGCATCAGGATCAGCACCCCGGCCAGCGGCAGCGCCAGCATGGCTGCGCCCACGCCGAACACGGCGCGAAAGCCCACTTGCTCCATCAGCATGGCGCCCACGGCGGCGCCCGACAGATGCCCGGCGAACAGGCCGGCGATCACGCCGGTCATGTTGCGGCCGCGAAAGCCCGCGGGACTGCGCGTGACGATGAAGCCCTGCAGGCCCATCCACGTCAGCCCGTAGCCCAGGCCCACCAAGCCGCGCGCCGCGCTGAACATCAGCAGGTTGCCAGCGGCCGCGCACGCGAGCATGCCCACGCAGGACACGCCCAGGCCGGCCAGCACGGGCACTTGCCAGCCCCTGCGGTCGGTCAGCCTGCCCGCCAGCAGCGAGGTCAGCAGGCCGCAACCCATCTCGACGGAAATCGGCAGCGCCAGCAGCAGGTTGGCGGGCAGGTCCAGTCCGCCCGCCGACAGGCTGCGCGCATACAAGGGCAGGAAGCCCAGCGGCAGCGCCCAGGCGAACAGGAAGCCGAACATCACGGGCCGCGCGATGCGGCCCACCTCGGACGCATCGTCGGGCCCGATCCGGGTGCCGTCCGGCAGCACCGCGCGCGAGGCGAAGGCGCGATTCATCAGCAAGGACAGCAGCAACAGCATCTCGATGGCGGCGACCAGCGCCACGGCCACCACGGTCACGGCATCCAGCGCGCGGCTGCGCACGCCGGCGGCGATGACGTCGCCCGACAGGCGCAACACCAGGTCGCCATGCGCCCGCGGATCGGGACGCGCCGCGCCCAGCGGCAACACCAGCGTCAGGTCATTGGCCTGCGGACGCGCGACCGGCAATCCGGAAACGTCGAGCGGGCCGCGGGCGTCGGCGCGGCCGAGCACGCGGCCCGCGCTGTCGACCAGTTCGATCTGCTCGACCGCGGGAAACGTCGCGGCAAGACGCGAGAACGGCGCGTCCACGCCGCGCAGCCGGTCCACCGTCAGGCCATAGCCCAGCACCCGGTTCAGGTCCCGCTGCAGGCCTTCGGCCAGCAAGCCGACGTTGTTGCGCGCGACCTCGACCCAGCCGCTGCGAAACGTGGAGATCGTATAGGCCGCGTAGACGCCCTGGGCCAGCATCAGCGCCAGCAGGGGCACGACGAAGCGCGCGCGCCCGCCGGCGGCAAGCGAGGTCAGCGGCACCAGGTACTTGAAGACGGCGGCCAGCCCCAGGCCCACCACCGCGGTGACGGCCAGCAGCACTTGCAGGTTGTCCACGATCAGGCGGCGGCTGGCGGCGCCGTCCTTCGCCACGGACAGCACCACGGCGCCCACGACCTTGCCGCCCGCGGCGGCCAGCGGCACGGCCAGCGTCACCGCGTCGCCGGACACGGACATCAGCGCGCCGGATGCGCGGCGCGTCGCGCCGCTGTCCCGCGCGCCGCCCGCGTCCAACACCTTGGCCAGCGCGATTGCGCCGTCGGGCAGTTCGCCCTGCATGGCCAGGGTCTGGCCATCGGCCAGCAACACGGCCGCGCCGCGCAGGTCGGTCGATCCCGACACGCTGTCGCGCAGGCTGTCGCGCAAGCCGAAGTACTGTTCAAGCGGCTTGCCCAGACGCAATCCGTTTTCGATGTTGCCGGCCGCGCGCCGCGCCATGACTTCGACCCGGTCGGCGGTGGTGTCCACCACCAGCCGGTTCAGCGCGGACAGGCTGAGCGCGCCGATAAGCGCCTGCGCAAGCAGCAGGACGGCCAGGCAGGCCAGAGTGACTTCAAGCACCGGGCGGCGTTTCAAACCCTCCAGCACTATTTGAATCGGTTCGCTACGCATGGGGCTGAAACACCGCAAAGTATTTACACACGGGCACCAATGGTATTTACAATTAATGCAAATTGCATCTTTTTTCACACCCTCCCCCACACCGCCCACCACTGCCTCCATGCCGTTCCGGTCGCTGCGTAGCAAGATTTTTGTTCTGGTCGTGGCGCTTCTTGTGGCGGTGGCTGCGTTTGTGATGCTGACGTCGCAGCGCAATGTGACGCGCACGGTCATGAACAGCGAACGCCACGCCGTCAGCAACGTGATGGAGCTGGTGCTGCGCGATGCCGAGGCCCGCTGGGGCGCTCTGCTGACCGACAAGATATCCACCGTGCGCAGCGGGCGCCGCCAGCTGATGCAGACCGGCACGGTGGTGGCCGCCGCGCTGAACTCCTACGCCGACCTGGCCGAGCGCGGCATCATGACGCAGGGCGCGGCCAAGGGCATGGCGCGCGCCTGGATCAACCGGCTCAAGCTCGACGACCGGCGCTACGCCTTCGTCTACGACGCCGATTTCCAGGTCCTGGCCAGCGGCAATCCCGAGATGATCGACCGCGACCTGTCGGAGCTGTCGGATTTCAAGAACCGCCCGCTGGCCCAGGCCCTGTACGAAGAGAGCCGCACATCCGGCTACGGCTTCGCCATCTACCGCTGGCCCCCTTCCGCCCAACGCGGCGACAGCGAAACGCGCTATGCCTACTTCGGCTATTTCCGCCCGTGGAACTGGGTGTTCGCCATCACCGACAGCGCGCACGACGTCATCGAACAGATCCAGACGCGCCGCGAGCAAATGGAAAGCTCGGTGCGCGCCACGCTGTCCAAGCTGACCCTGGCGCAGTCGGGCTTCATCTTCATCGCCTCGGACGACGGCCGGATGATCGTGCCGCTGCCCGACAAGCAGGCCGGCCTGCTGGACGCCACGAACCCGCAGGGCGAGTCCCTGCGCAGCCTGCTCGCCCGGCAGCAGGCCGGAGACAAGCTGCAGAGCCTGTCCTTCGACGGCGGCGGCGGCCCGTGGCGGATCGACAGCGCGCGGTTCTCGCCGCTGGGCTGGACACTGGTGGCGGCCGTGCCCGAAAGCGACCTGACCGCGCCCGCGCGCGAACTCCTGAACCGCCAGGCCCTGATCTTCGTCGGCATGATGCTTGTCGCCCTGGTCTGCGCCTGGCTGATGGCGGCCCGCGTCGTGCGCCCGCTGGAAACGCTGACCCATTACGCGCGCCTGCTGCCCGAGCAGGACCTGACCGCGGCGTCCAGCGTCCCCGCGCACATCGCCGCGCTGCCGGACAAGCACAAGGACGAGGTCGGCCGGCTGGCCGCCTCGTTCCTGTTCATGGACCACAAGCTGCGCGAGAACGTGGCCCGGCTGATGCGCGAGACCACCGCCCGCGAGCGCTTCGAAAGCGAGCTGAACATCGCCCGCGCGATCCAGCTCGGCCTGCTGCCGGTGCCGCTTTCCAGCGCGATCCGGGACCAGGTCGACCTGAGCGCGGTGATGCTGCCGGCCAAGGAAGTGGGCGGCGACCTCTACGACTACTTCACGCTGCCCGACGGGCGGCTGTGCCTGGCGATCGGCGACGTGTCCGACAAGGGCGTGCCGGCCGCGCTGTTCATGGCGGTGACCCGCACGCTGATCCGCGCCACGGCCGAGGACGAGACCGACCCGGCGCTGATGATGCAGAAGATCAACAACCGCCTGTCCGAGAACAACCCCAACATGATGTTCGTCACGCTGCTGCTGGGCGTGCTGGACCTGACCACCGGCGAACTGCAATGGGCCAACGCGGGCCATCTGCCCCCGGTGGTGGTGGGCGCGGACGGCGCGGTGCGCCTGCTGGAAGGGCGCAGCGGCCCGGCCTGCGGCGTGCAGGAAGACCTGGAGTACCGCAGCCTTTCCGAGGTGCTCGCGCCCGGCGAGATGCTGGTGGGCTACACCGACGGCGTGACCGAGGCCGTCAACCCGAACGACGCCCAGTATGGCGACCCGCGCCTGCTGGCCGTGCTGTCCAATCCCCCCGTTGCCTCGGCCAGCCTGGCCAAGCGTCTGCTCGAAGACGTGCAGGCCTTTGCCGATGGCGCGGAACAATCCGATGACATCACATTGATTGTGATCCGCCGCCCATGAAGAATTCGCTGTCCACCCTGATGCTGTGCCTCTCCTTGCTGGCGCCCTCGGCGGGCATGGCGCAGGCGGCGGCGCCGGCCACCGCCGCCGCCCAGGTGTTCCCCACCAAGCCCACCCCCAAGCCGGACGGCAAGAAATGGCGCATCGGCTATTTCGAAAGCGGCGACTACAGCGAGTATCCGCGCACCTTGCGCGTGACCGTCGACGGCCTGCAGAAGCTGGGCTGGATCAGCGTGCCCGCGATTCCCGACGGGCTCAACGGCGAACAGATGTGGCAGTTCCTGGCCGACAACGCGCGCAGCGACACGGTGGAGTTCGTGCGCGACGCCTGGTGGCAGCCGGGCAATTTCGACGCCTCGAAACGCCCCGCGGTGCGCGAGGCCATCAAGCAGCGCCTGGCCGACAGGCGCGACCTGGATCTCATCATCGCCATGGGCACCTGGGCCGGCCAGGACATGGCCGGGATGGGCGCGCCGGTGGCCACCGTCGTGGCGTCCACCAGCGATGCCGTCGGCGCGCGCATCACGCGTTCGGCCCAGGACAGCGGCCTGGACAACCTGCATGCGCGGGTGCAGCCCGAGCGCTATCAGCGCCAGGTGCGCCTGTTCCACGAGATCGTGCCCTTCAAGCGCCTGGGGCTGGTCTATGAAGACAGCCCGGAAGGCCGCACCTACAGCGCGGTCGAGGCCGTGGAGCAGGTGGCGCGCGAGCAGGGCTTCGAGGTGCACGCCTGCAACGCGCCGTCCAACGGCATCGCCGCCGATCTCGCCACGCGCAACGCCGTCGAATGCTATGCCAAGCTGGCGCCGCAGGTGGACGCCGTCTACGTCACCGTGCATCGGGGCGTGACCCCGGCGTCCATCGACACAATCGCCGAGATCTTGCGCCAGGCGCGCGTGCCCAGCTTCTCGATGCTGGGGTCCGAAGAGGTCAAGCGCGGCTTGCTGCTCAGCCTGGCCCAGGCGGACTACTCGTATGTCGGCCTGTTCCATGCCGAGACGATCGCGCGCATCTTCAACGGCGCCAAGCCGCGCGAGCTGTCGCAGGTGTGGATCGACCCGGCCAAGATCGCGCTGAACCTCGAAACCGCGCGCGTCATTGGTTTCGATCCGCCGGTGGATATCCTGCTGGCGGCCGACGAAGTCTATGAAACGCAGTAACAATGCGGCGGCAATGCCGGTAACGCTGTGTGTCCAAATGCCCTTTCCGGCTGGCCTGGCGCGCCGAATGACATAAAATGGGTCACGTGTCGTTGGCCGTGGAACTAATGCCGCACTCGGGTTACTCAAGCCCTAGAGCTACTAGACCTCATATGGGCCCGATTCAGGACACGCCGGATTTCTTGGCTGCATGACAATTTCATCGGTTACCCCTTCGTCGCCGTTCATCCCCCTGGACACCTTCGCCAAAGCCGCGGAAGGTGGTCAGGACGTATACGTCGACATCTCGGGCGACAAGCTGCAACTGCTGGGCATGGGCGCCACGCCCGGCGGCCGCAGCGTGGCGTGGGTGGCCCCCAATGTCGACACCACGTCGATGTTCGCGCAGGCGCTGGCCCAGAGCTACGGCCAGGGGATCGCCAGCGCCGTCTCGCGCGAACTGGGCCTGGAGCCGAACCCCGGCAAGCCCTTGTCCGCCCGCACGGTGGCGGCTGCCATCGACATGGCGGAAACGTCCAGCCATGCCCTGTCCGGCGTGGACTTCATGACCCGCCTGGCCACGTCCGCGGCCGGCAACACCCCGGCATTCCAGCAGGCCTGCAACGATGCGGGCGTCGCGCCGTCCAGCCTGGACGCCGCCAGCCGCGCCGCGCTGGACCAGTCCATGGAGGCGCGCTTCGACCAGGCCGCCCGCTCGGGCCAGAGCCCGGTCTCCTTGGCCACGGCCGCCGGATGGCTGCGGGATCTGCTCAAAACCGGCTAGTTTCCACCAGACGGAATACCGCTTGGGCTGCTTACTTGTTTTTACAAATCCAGCCCGAAAAACCCGGCTTTTGGCGCAATATTTCGATTTTCGAAATATTGTGACGGGGGGAAGCTGCGATAATTCGCCACATAAGTAGTAACTTGTAGCTTAAAACTCGTTTCTTTTCTCTCATTCCATGACCAATCCCAGCGATTGCACGCCCGCTTCCCCGGAAGCGGATATGCCGCCCATTCGCGCAAACGGCGAAGAGCCGGGATGGGATTCGGGTGAAGATTATCTGTTGCGCGACCTCGTGCGCGATCACTCCAGCCGGCTGCAGCGCTTCATCATCAAGCACATCGGCAACAGCACCGAGGCCGAGGACCTGGCCCAGCAGGCGTTCGTGGAGGCTGCGCGCTCCTACCGCAGCTTCCGCGGCGAATCGCAACTCTCTTCCTGGCTCTACGGCATTGCGCTGAACCTGGTGCGCAACCACCTGTCGCGCGCGCCGGAACGCCGCCATGACTTCGTCAGCGACAGCGTGCTGCAAGACCATGCGTCTTCCGACCTGTCGCCCGACCGCGTGCTGGAGCAGAACCAGACCATGGCGCTGCTGCAGGAGTCGCTGGACGAACTGCCCGAGAACATGCGCGACATCCTGCTCATGGTGGGGCTGGACGATATTTCCTACGAAGAAGCGGCCGCGCTGCTGACCGTGCCCATCGGCACCGTGCGCAGCCGCCTGTCGCGCGCGCGCGCGGCGCTGCGCGACAAGATGGCCCAGAAGGGCCTGCGCCTGGACGACTAGGGCGCCCTGCCCGTCCCCGGCGCCGCCACCGGCTCCACCTGAATCACCGGCCCCTGCGTGACGTTCGATTTGCCCTGCAGCACCGGCTGCGCCGACGGCGCGCCTTGCAGCCACTCCGACACCCGCAGCGGTCCGCCCGCGCCGCGCACTTGCACGTTGGGGCCGAACAGCACCCGCGTGCGCTGGCCCTGCGCCAGGTCCAGGTACTGGCCCGCCGTCATCGGCGTATCGCTGCCCCAGGTCGCGTTCAGCACCGGCGCGGTGTTCGGCGAGCCGGGCAAGGCCACCACCTCGCCATTGACGGCGACCACCCTCGGGCGGATAAGGAAGAGGCGCTCGCGGCGCTGCACCGTCTTGGACTTGTTCGAGAAGAAAATGCCCAGGCCCGGGATGTCTCCCAGGAACGGCACCTTGTCCACCTGCTCGGAATTCTGGCTGCTGTTGTAGCCGCCGATCAAGAGCGTCTGGTCGTTGCCCACCACGGCCAGCGTGCTGATGTTGCTCTTGCGCACGGTGGGCAGGCCGTCGATCGGGCGCTCTTCCTGGATGCGGCCGTCCTCGATGTCCACTGTCAGCTCGACCCGCGCGCCGTCCTTGGACTCGATATGGCGCGGCGTCACCCGCAGCGAGGTGCCCACCGTGACGGGCGTCACCGTCGCCACGCGTTCGCCCCGGGTCTGGATATAGAACGTGTCCGACAGGTCGATCATGGCGCCCAGGTTGTCGGCCGTCAGGATGGACGGCTGCGACAGGATGTTCGCCTGCCCCTTGGTCTGCAGGGCGCGCAGCCGCGCCACCAGGCTGGTGCCCACGCTGACGCCGATCGTGCCCGGCGACAATGCCGCGGCGCCGTCCACCGGCAGGCCGCCGCTGGGCGTCAGGGCCAGGTTGCCATAGCCGAAGCTGGTGGTGCCCGCGCGCGCGCCCCAGTTCACGCCCAGCTCGTTGACCAGATCGGAGTTCACATCGACGATCATGGCCTCGATCTCGACCAGCGTGCTCGGCAGGTCCAGCTGTTCGATCAGGCTGCGGTAGATGGGAATGCGGTCGGGAATGTCCTGCACGATGATGGCGTTCAGGCGCGCGTCGGCCTGCACCGTCGGCTCGCGCAGGCGCAGCCCCGCCTTTGCCGGCGCCGGGCCGCCGCCGGCCGCGGCAACCGTGGGTGCGCTGTCGGCGGCCGGGCCGCCGTTGACCTGCGGGAAGGCCGGCGGGTTGTCGCGCAGGGGCGCGGCAATGGCGGACAGCGTTTCGTTGTTGTTGCCGCCGCCGCCGCCCGTGATCAGGTTGCGCAGCACGGTGGACAGGCCCGGCGTCACGACCTTCTGGTCGCGGTAGCTGATGGTGCGATCGTTCACCGACGCATGCTTCAAGCGGAACACCGCCACCTGCTGGCCGCCCGCGCCCATGGGCAAGGCGGCCACGGTGCGTTCGACCAGGTCCACATAGCCCGGGGGGCCCGAAACCAGGGCGATGCCCTGGTCCGGCAATTCGCCCCAGCCAAAGCGGGGATCCAGGATGCCCAGCTGCTGCAAGGCCTGGCGCAGCGCGCTGATGGAGCTGCCCATGGCGCTGACCGAGCGCGTCTTCATATCGTTCGTGCGGCTGACGAACAGCGTGCCGGCGTAGACGAACCAATTAAATCCGTACACACCGCCCAGCCGGTCCAGGAATTCGGTGGGCGAGTTGGCGTTGAACTTGCCGTTGACGGTGCCCGCCACGCTGGGCCCCATCTGCAGCGACAAGCTGAAGCCGCCGGCGAATTCGCGCAGCAGGGTCTGCAGGTTCTCGTCCCGCGCGTAGTAGCTGTAAGGCACGTTGGCCCAGTTCGGCGCCGCCACGCTTGCGCCACTCACGCCCAGCGACAAGGCGGTCGCCAGAATCATCCGCTTAAACACGCTATCTCCTCGGGTAAAAGTCCCGGAATGTTTTTTCATGCCAGCCGCCGCACCGCGCCGGCCCAGAAGGACAAGGCATTCGCAAACGCGCCGATGGCTTCGTCCAGCGCCAGGGGGCTGCTGTCCGGACTCAATGTCTGCTGCAGCCACAGCGTGCGGCCTTGCGGGTCGACCACGCAGGCGGCCGCATGGCGGCTCAGCATCCCCGCGGCCAGCCTGCCGATCTCGCGCACCAGTTCGTCGCGCGCCGCGCTCTGCTCGGGCAGGCCGCAAAGGCGCGACGTCATCGCCAGCCAGCCATGGGGCGCGGGATGCAGGTGGATGCGAAACGTGTCGTCCACCACCACGGTGAGCCGGCCATCGGCGCGCGCGGGCAGAGGCAGGCCGTGACGGCTCGCATAGGCTGAAATCAGGGGGTGGGCTGCGCTCATGGCTGGGATTCCGGATTCGCGGCCATCTTGCGCACCAGCCGCAACACTTCGGCGACGGGCTCGATCAGCTCGCTGGGGATGTACTGGTCGGCTTGCGCGGTCGCCATCAGGGCGCGCGCCAGCGGAATGTTCTGCATCACGGGCACGCCCGCCTCGCGCGCCGCCCGCATCATCTGTTCGGCAAGCGCGCCCTCGCCCTTGGCCAGCACCATCGGCAACGGGGTCTCGTCGGGCTGGTAGTAGATCGCGACCGCAAGGTGGGTGGGATTGGTCACCAGCACCGACGCCTTGCGCGCGCTGTCCACCGCGCCGTGCATCACCATTTCCTGGTGCAGGTGCTTGCGCATGTGCTTGATGTGGGGGTCGCCCTCCATCTCCTTGAATTCCTGCTTGACGTCTTCCTTGCTCATCATCAGCCCCTTGCGGTACTGCATGCGCTGCCAGACGAAATCGGCCAACGAGATCACCACGTAGGCAAACGCGATATTCACGACCAGCGTGCGCATCATGCTGCCCACGCCGGCCTCCAGCCCCGCCAGGCCGCTGTGCGGCACCGCCATCAGTTCCGGCAAAGCATCGCGCACAACCAGCGTCACCAATACGGAGAGAAACGCGATCTTGAGGATCGATTTCAGCAGCTCCACCAGATTCTTCTTGGAGAAGATGTTCTTCAGGTTCTCGATGACGTTGAGCTTCTTGGCCGAAGGCTTGAGCTTTTCGAACGCCAGCACCACGCCGACCTGCAGGAACTCCGAGAACATGCCCACGATCAGCACGATCAGCACGAAGGGCAGCACCAGCGCCACCGCTTCGCGCAGCGCGGCATCCAGCGCGACGGGCAGCGCCTGCTCGAACGGCATGCCCGTGAGCGTCGCCGGAATCAGGATGAGGCGGCCCAGCGACTCCACGATGCCGTGCGCGTTGCCCAGCATGTAGCCGAACATCGCCAGCACCAGCAGCGTCTGGGTGAAGTCCTTGCTGTGGGCGACGTCGCCCTTGCGCCGCGCATCGCGCAGCTTCTTGCTGGTTGGCTGTTCTGTCTTTTCGCCGCTCATGGCGCCCGCCATTGGTTGTCCAGGAACGGCAGCGCCGACCCGATCTGGCCGGTGGCCTCGGCGGCGTACTCGAACAGCGTGTTCATGTAGAGCACCAGCACCAGCAGGGCCAGCGCGCTCTTGATCGGCATGGCCAGGAAGAACACCTGCAGCTGCGGGGCAAAGCGGCTCACCAGGGCAAGACCGACCTCCGCCAGGAACATCGCGACGATCGCGGGCGCTGCAAACAGCAAGGTCAGGCGCAGGAAACGGCCAAGCTGGTCCAGCATCAGCGGAATGCTCTCCTTGCGCAGCGTGGGCGTCCACTCCCAAAGGTCCCACAGGCGGAAGCTGTCGTACAGCATGGTCAGCATCAGCGTAAAACCGCCGCCCACCAGGAAGAACACCATGAAGGCCTGGTTGAACAGGATGCCCATGGGCGAGGAGTCGTTGCCGGTGGCCGGATTGATCGTGGCGCCCAGGCTGGCGCCGCGCTGGTTGTCCACCACGAAGCCCACGGCCTCGAATATCCAGAACGGGATGGCCACCAGAAAGCCCATGACCATGCCGACGAAGACCTCCTTGACCACCAGCAGCGCGATCTCGACCGTGCCCAGGTCCATGACCGCATAGCGCGGGGCCAGCGCCGGCACCAGCACGATGCCGATCGCGGCGCACACCGCGTAGCGCAGCATGCCAGGCAGCAGCTGCCGGTTGAACAGCGGCAGCATCGCGCACAGCGCCAGTATCCGGGGCTGCGTCAAGGCCAGCGTGCCCAGGAATACTTTTGCTTCAGCGTAGGTGATGCCGGAGATCATCGATGCCGCCCCTAGTGGATCTTGTAGAAGAGGTCGAACACGGAAATCGTGAAGTTGTAGAGCTCGGCGCTGAGCCAGCGCGCCGTCAGCATGATCGTGGCGAACACGGCGATCAGCTTCACCGCGAACGACAGCGTCTGCTCCTGGATCTGGGTCAGCGCCTGGAACAGCGAGAACAGCGTGCCGACGATGGCCGCCACCGCGATCGGCGGCAGGGACAGCCACAGCACCAGGTACAGCGCCTGGGTCATGTAGGAGACGAGATCAACGGTTCCCATGGCGCGCTCAGCCGTAAGACAGCACCAGGCCCTGGATCAGCCGCGTCCAGCCGTCGACCATGACGAACAGGAACAGCTTCAGGGGCATGGATATCGTGACCGGAGACACCATCATCATGCCCATCGCGAGCAGGATGTTGGACACGATCAGGTCGATGATGACGAACGGCAGGTACAGCAGGAAGCCTATCTGGAACGCGGCCGTCAGCTCCGACACCAGAAACGACGGAATCAGCACCAGCAGGTCGTCCTGTTTCAGGTTGCGCGAGGCCTGCTCGCCCCACAGCTCGCGCGCCGTGCGCACGAAGAAGTCGCGCTGCTCGGGCCTGCTGTTCTTCATCATGAAGGCGCGCATGGGTTCCGCGCCCCGGGCCACCGAGTCCAGGATGCCTTCCAGCCGGTCGGGCGCCGGCTCGCCGGGCGCCGCCGCCGCGGGAGGCGCGCGCAGCTCGTCGCCGATCTGCATGACGACCGGCCCCATCACATAGGCCGACAGGATCAGCGCCAGTCCGTACAACGCCATGTTGGGCGGCACCTGCTGCACGCCCAGCGCATTGCGCACCAGGGTCAGCACCACCGCGATCTTCAGGAACGACGTGGTCATGACGGCGGCCAGCGGCACCAGCGCCAGCAGCGCCAGTACGACGGCCAGGCTGATGGGATCGGCGCCGCCGCTCATGCGCCCGCCTTGCCCAGGCTGCGCAGCGTCACGCCTATCCTGCCGTCGATCTCGACCAGTTCGCCCGTGCCCAGCAGCGCCCCGTTGGCGCGCACGATGACCGGGCCGTCCGCCAGCGGGCGTTCCAGGTCGAAGGTCTCGCCGGGCTGCAGCCGACGCAGCTCGCCCAGGGTGAGGTGGCGCTCGCCCAGCTCGAACGTCAGGCGCACGGGAATGGCGTCGATGTCGAACGGCGTCTGGGCGCCGGCTTCGGCGTCGGCCGGCGGTTGAGGCGTCTCGGTCATAAGGGAAGTCCAGCCTTGGGTAACGAGGTATGAGGATTGTTCAAGCCGCACGCGCAGGCCCTGCGCGCCGGCGGCCAGCCAGAGCTCGCCGTCCGGCGAGACCAGGTAGTGGTCCAGGAAGACCGTGTCGCGGACTTGCAGGCTGCGCAGCTCGGCGGCCGGCATGTCCGTCCAGCCCAGGCGCGCGCCGACGCGCACCGGCACCGCGTCCAGGGCCATGCCGTTGTCGGCGGGCTCGGCGCCGCCGACCAGCCCGGCCAGCAGCATCAGGCCCAGGCCGTCCGCTTCCAGGCTGGCATAGACCGTATCGCCGCTGGCGGGATTGCGGGCGGCCAGCGTCCAGGCGTGCGGCAGCGGCGCGGCCGCGCCGCCCAGTTCGACGACGCGCGCCGGGCCGCCGGGCGAGGACGCGCTCAAGGCCGCCATGGCTTCAGCCAGCAGGGTCTCGACGGCGGTCGCGAGCAGCGCCGCGGGCACCGCCCCGGCGTCCAGCCCCGGCAGCCGGGCGCCAAGCCAGGCGTGGGCGGCCGATGGCGGCAGCCCCACGCGCAGCCGGGCGCCGGCCCATTCCAGGTCGGCGGACAAGGTGGCGGACTGGCGTATCGCATCCGGCACGCCGGGCGTGAAGCCCAGGCGCCAGGCGGCGGGTTCGGCGTCCAGGCCGTCCAGCGGCGCCAGCACGACGCGCAGGTCGGCGCCGTGATGCGCGATCAGCGAGCGCGCGCGCGCTTCGTTGCCGCTCAGGCGCGGCAACGGATAAGAAGGCAAGGGGATATGCGTACTGGCGGTCATGGGGATTCAAAGGGAGTCAGCGGGACGGCGCCGGGGCGTCGGTCTCCGCCAGACAGGGATCTTCCGGGTCGTCGGTGCTGACGCGCACGCGCGTCGGCTTGTCCAGGCTCTGGGCAAGCTGCGCCGCCAGCTCGGGCGCCATGGCGCAAAGGCGCTCTCGCGAGCGCTCGCTGGCGCAGGTGAAATCGGCCACCGTGCGGCCTTCGTCTTCGTAGACCGACACGCTGACGCCGGGCAGCACATCGTCCTTCAATTCCACGCGCACCTGGCGGCGCCCCTGGCTGCCGTCGGCGACCAGCAACTGCTCGGCGCTCTCGCTCAAGGCCTGGGCCAGGGCCTCGGCCTGCCCGTCGCCGCCCGGGGCGGCCGCGCGGGCGCCGGCGCCGAACAGCGAGAACGGCGTGGATGCCGCGGGCGGCGCGGGCGCGGCGTCGGCATCGCCTTGCGACATGGCCTGCTCGAACGCCTGGCGGTCGGCGTCGCTGGCCTGCCGCCCGGCGGTTTGCCCGTCCGAGTTCGCCAGCGTCCTCGCGCCTTGGGAGATGGCCGTTTCCAGGCCGATGCGTCGGTCGATGCTCATGCCGGCTCGAACTCCTCGTGCTGCTCCCAGTCCTCGCGGTCGCGCGAGATGGACGCGGCCTCTTCCATTTCCAGGTCTTCCTTTTGTTCCAGCGACTTCAGGTGCTCGTCCAGATGGATGCGCGCCAGCTCCACGAACTTGCCCGTCAGCCGCACCGCGTGCTGATGCTGCTGGCGGCTGGCGGCCAGCGCCTGGCTTTCCTGCTCCAACTGCTCGACAGCGGCGTCCAGCGCCTGCTCGCGCTGGCGTTCGCCTTCGCGCAGCCCGGCCACGCCCTGCAGGACGCTTTCGATCTCGCGCACGCGCACCACGCGGCTGCACAGGTCGCTGTACATGGCCTGTTCGCGCCGCTCGGCCTCGTCGCGATACGACGCCAGCGCGGCTTCGGTGCCGCGCCTGGCGGCGTCCGCTTCCGCGTGGCGCAGGCGCTGCCGCGACACGGCGATTTCCGCCTGTCCCTCGCGGAACCGCTTGATGGCCAGCAGCTCGTCGAAAACGCTCATCCCGCCCCCACGATTCCGGTCATGCGGGACAAGGCCTCGGCCAGGGTCGCGCGCTCGTCGGTGCGCTGCTTTAGGAAGGTGTTGATCGCGCCGATCTTGTCGATGGCCTCGTCCGTGACGGCATCGCCGCCGCGCTTGTATTCGCCGATCTTCACCAGCAGCTCCACTTCCTGGTACTTCGCCATCAGCTCGCGCAGCCGCCCCGCCGCCCGCTTGTGCTCGGGCGTGATGACGGCGTTCATCACGCGGCTGGCGGAGGCCAGCACGTCGATGGCCGGATAGTGGTTGGACGCGCCCAGCTTGCGCGACAGCACGATGTGGCCGTCCAGGATGGAGCGGGTCTCGTCGGCGATGGGCTCGGTCATGTCGTCGCCTTCGACCAGCACCGTGTAGAGCGCCGTGATGGAGCCGTGCTCGTTCATGCCGGCGCGCTCCATCAGCTTGGGCAGCGTGGCGAACACCGAGGGCGGATAGCCGCGGCGCGTCGGCGGCTCGCCCGCCGCCAGGCCGATCTCGCGCTGGGCGCGCGCAAATCGGGTCACGGAATCCATCAGGAACAGCACGCGCTTGCCCTGGTCGCGGAAGTATTCGGCGATGGCGGTGGCGACGTAGGCCGCCTTGGCCCGCTCCATCGACGACTTGTCGCTGGTGGCGCAGACGATCACGCTCTTGCGGCGGCCTTCGCGGCCCAGCTCGTGCTCCAGGAACTCGCGCACCTCGCGGCCGCGTTCGCCGATCAGCGCCACCACGGTCACGTCCACGTCGGCGCCCTTGACCAGCATGCCCATCAGGGTGGACTTGCCGCCGCCGGCCGCCGCGAAGATCCCCATGCGCTGGCCTTCGCCGCAGGTCAGCACGCCGTCCAGCGCGCGCACGCCCAGCTCCAGGGGTTCGGAGATGATGCGGCGCTTCAAGGGATCGGGCGCCTCGGCGAACACGGGATAGAACTTGCTGGCCTCCAGCGGCCCGAGCTCGGCTTCGTCCAGCGGACGGCCCAGGCCGTCCAGCACCCGGCCCAAGAGGCCCGGTCCCACCGGCACCATGTGGGCGCGGCCCGTGGGGATGACCTCCGTCGCGGTGGAGATGCCGTACATGTCGCCGATGGGCGTGAGCAGGGCCGCGTCGCGCGCAAAGCCCACTACTTCGCCTTTCATCTCGAAATTCTCGCCGGGGTTGCGCAGAATGCAGACTTCTCCCACCTTCACGGTCGGAACCACGGCCTTGATGATGGTGCCGATCACCTGCGTGACCCGGCCCTTGATGCGCAGGGTCGGCGTGTCTTGCAGGGCAAGCGCCATCATCTCGGCGATGTAATCGAACTGGCGCATGGCTAGACCCGGCTGCCCAGCGTGCGCTGGAAGGCCTGGCGCAAGGCCTGGATCTGGCCTTCCAGGCTGGCCTCGACCATGCCGATCTCGCTTTCCAGGATGCAGGCGCCGCGGGCCAGACGGCCATCGGCCAGGATGTCCAGGTAGCCCACGCCGGGATAGGCGGCCAGCAGGTCGTTGATCTGTTCGCGCACGATGTCGACTTCGGCGGGATTCAGCCGCAGCGTCATCTGCTTCTGGTTGCGCACGACGGCCAGCGCG
This sequence comes from Achromobacter sp. NPDC058515, assembly GCF_042721735.1. Taxonomy (NCBI): domain Bacteria; kingdom Pseudomonadati; phylum Pseudomonadota; class Betaproteobacteria; order Burkholderiales; family Alcaligenaceae; genus Achromobacter; species Achromobacter sp. NPDC058515. Next base: position 107,777 of record NZ_JBHXNI010000014.1, on the reverse strand, counting down.
TTGCGCACCACCACCATGACCTTCTCGCGGTCGTCGAAGCCGTCCACGACCTTGCGGACCGCGGCCATCACCAGTTCCACCATTTCGTTCTCGACGCCGGCGAAGTACTCCACCGTGCGGCCGACCGTCTCGATCATCTTCTCGGCCTGGTCCAGCAGCGCCGACTCGCGGCCTTCGTCGTAGCCGCGCCGGCTCTCGGCCTCGAACGCCGCCTGCGCGCCGCCCACGATCGCGTCCGCCTGCTCGCGCGCCTGCGCCAGCAGCGCGCCGGCGTCGGCCCAGGCGGCCTGGTCCGCGGCGCGCAGCACGCGCGCGCCGGGGTCGATCCGTCCGGCCAGGACCCGGGGCGTCAGCGGATCGCGGGAAATGAGGAATGCCATAAGGGATCCGTGTTCTTCAGTATCGACAGCCCAAGCGACAGCGCTTGGGCGGCAGGCAGGGGGAACGCCTGGGCGGGCCGCTCAGGCAGCTTCAGTTCGGCGCGCAGCAGCAGCTCGGGGCCCGCGCCGCTCAGCGCGGCCCGCAGGGCGCCATGGCCCAGCGTATCGACGGCGGCGGCGGCCTGCTCCGCCGACCAGGCGGCGCTTTCCGGAATGCCGGCGTGCAGCGTCGCGGCGGTGCGGCGCGTGAAGTCCATCAGCTCGGCGCCCAGGCTGCCGATCAAAAGGCGCACCTCATCGCCCGCGATGGCGCGGCGCAGGCGCGGGCCGCACAGCGCCGCGCCCAGGCGCCGCGCGCACTGCGCCAGCGCGTCGGGCGCCAGCAGCGCCAAGGCCAGTTCCGGCCTGCCGGCGTCCGTCACCGGACGTCCCTGCAGCCCCAGCGCGCGCAGGATGTCCTGCGACCAATGACGGTGCCAGGCGGAGGCCAGCGCGGGCGCCGCGGCCAGCGCGTCCAGGACCGCAGGCGCCGCGTACGCCGCGTGGCGGCTGGGATGCAGGGTGCGGCTGGGCAGCTGGTTGAATGCCACCAGCCGGCGGTCCAGCGCGCTTGCCGCCAGCGTCATGATCCACGCGCCTCGCTTGCCGGTTCGCGCCGCACGGGCGTGCCGCGGACGGGCCTGCCGTAGCGCCACAGCAGCAGCCCGATCGCCCCGGCCAGCGCCAGCACCAGCAACACCAGCGCCACGAGCCACACGGTCAGCGCGCTGGCCGAGCTTTCCGATACTTCCAGGCCCATCACCTGGCGCGTGGCGTTGCCGGCCGCGGCGGACGCCGCCGGCTGCGCCGACACCAGCGCGATGGACACGCGGTCTTCGGTCAGGCCGGGAATCGCATGGGTGACCAGCTTGCGGATCTGCGGCTGCAGGGCGTCCAGGTTGTAGCCCGTCTGGTGCTTGATGAAGACCGCCGCGGTCGAGGGCGTGGTGTTCTCGCCCACGCCGCCGCGCTCGGGCAGCACCACATGCACCCGGGCGGCCAGCACGCCGTCCATCTGCGACAGCGTGTTGGTCAGCTCCTGCGACAGCGCATAGATGTAGCGGGCGCGTTCTTCCAGCGGCGAGGACACCAGGCCTTCCTTGCGGAAGATCTGCCCCATGCCGTCAAACCGCTCGCGCGGCAGCCCGCGAGCGCGCAGGATGTCGAGCGCGCGCGCCACCTGCTGGCCCTCCACCGACACCGCCACCCCCGTCTTGGTGGTGGCCTTCTGCGCCGAAATGCCTGCGTCCAGCAGCACCGACAGCACTTCGTTGGCCTCGCTTTCATTGGCGGCCGAGAACAGCTCCACCCGCGAGCCGCAGGCGGCCAGCACGAGCAACAGTCCCAGCAGCAGATAGCGCAAGCGGCCAAACAGCGCGGAACCCGGCGCGCGCGGCGCCGCGCCGGCGGACAAGCATGAAACGTATGGCATTACGACATCCTGACTAGCGAATCGATGTTCTGCGTCGTGCGCGACACAGCCTTGCTGACCATTTCGTAGTTCACCGACACGTGCAGCAGATCCGCCTGCAGCCGCATCATGTCGGCCACCGAGGGCTGCGCCGCCATGGCATCCAGCCGGCCCGAGATGCCCTGCCATTTCTCGGAGTATTCAGTGGTGGTGCTGCGCAGGCTGGCCAGTATCTGGTTGCCCAGCGTCTGCGGCGCCGCGTCCACGGGCGGGGCGAAGGCCGTTTGCAGCGCCGATTGCAGCCCGGTCAGCGTGGGCGCGCCGGCTTCCGGCGCGTTCATGACGGCGTTGAAACGTTCGGTGGCCAGCTGCGCCGGGGGGGTGGCCTGCGTGGTCAGCGCGGGCATGAGGGCAGCCGAAAGGGCGGCAATTTCCATGGTCAATAACTCCGTTCAGATTCGTTGCCGGCGCCGCCGGCCGCCGGATGCGCCGGCGCGTCCTGGCCCAGCAGGCCGCGCGCCAGCCGGGCGCCCGCCCCCTCGCCGTGCGCGGCCGCGTTCAGCACGCTGCGGCTCTGCCCCGCCCGGCCGTCCAGCTGCAGGGCCAGCCCCTGCCAGGCGCGCAGCAGGCCCTGGTCCTCGGCGTTGTCGCAGCGCGCCTGCTCCAGCAGCAGGGCGGCCTCGCCGGCGCGGCCGGCATTCATGCGGACCACGGCCAGGCCAATCAGCGGAAACCCCTTGCCGGGGCGCAGGCGCTTGAGCGCGCCGAAGATGATGTCGGCCCGCGCCACATCGCCGGCCGCGGCGGCCAGAAAGCCCACCTCGGTCAGCAGATGCGCGTCGTCCGCCTCAAGCACAAAAGCCGCCTCTGTCGAGACGGCTGCGGAATCGGCATCCCGGCGGGTTTCGGGCCGGTCGCTATTCATGCTGTGTCATGCCGTGCTTTCCTGTGAAACCAGGTCGCGCAGCGCGCGCGCCCTGCCTCCCACGTCGCCGGCTCCGCCCGCCTCGGCGTAGCGCACCAGCATGTCCAGGGTGGCCTTCGCCTCGTCGCCCCGGCCCGCGGCGAGCTGGCACTCGGCGATGCGCAGCGTGGACTGGACCGAATCGGGGAACAGCGTGGCGCACAGCGCGTTGATGTTGATGGCCTCGTCATGGCGCCCGGTCATCTGCAGGCACAGCGCCAGGCCGGAAAGATAGTGCCGGCGCGTGGGTCCGTATTGCGAGAGAAAGGCGAATACCGGCAGGGCCTGCGCATACTGGCCCTGCGCCACATGCGCATAGGCCAGCGCGTAGATCACTTCCAATTGCTCGGCGGTGAAGCGCCTGGAGGAAGGCAGCGCGTCCAGCCCATCGCAAAGGCGCTGGCCCAGTTCGGTACGAGCGGGTGTGGTCATTTTTGAGTTTCCTTGTGGCCGCGCGGTCAAACCGAGACGCGCTTGCCGAGGTTGGAGGTAATCTGCGCCATGCTGTCGGCGGCGCCGTTGATCATCTGGCTGACCGCCTGCACGCCGTCCTCCATCTGTTGCAGGACCTTCTTGATTTCCTCGCGGCCGTCTTCCATCTGCTGCTGCAGCTTTGCCAGCATGGCATCCAGCTCTTTCTTGGACGCCAGGATGTCTTCGGCCGCCTTCTGGTCCTTGGCCACGGCGATCTTCACCGCGCCCGAGCCCACGGCGGTCAGGCCCTGCACCACCTGCGCGGTGCCGGTGACCACGCCATTGGCGATCTTCACCGCCGACGACACGGCCGTGCCGCCGCCGGAGGCCACCGCGGTGACGATGCCGACGGTGACTGCCGCGGCCATGCCCACCACCATGCCGACAATGGCCGTGGCCTTGGGGTCGGCGCCGGCCAGCTCGCAGATGCCTGTCGCCATCGTGCCTAGCATCTGGGGTTCGATGAGCAGCGTCACCGGCATCGCCAGCGCGGCCACGCCGGCCATCACTTTGCCGATCTTCTCCGCCGTTTCCTTGTCCACGCCGCAAGCCTCCAGGAACTTCGAGGCGATCGTGCCCAGCAGGTTGCCGATACTGATCTGCGGACCGCCGCATTCCTGCGAGATCTGGTCCGCCAGCGAGATCGTCGAGCCCACCAGCGCCAGCGTCGCCAGCGCCAGCATCGGCGCGGCCGCGCCCGCCGACGCCACCGTGGCCGCGGCGGCCACCGCCACGGCGATCGCCGACGCGATCACCGCGAAGATCTTGCCGATCCAGCCGAAGATCTTGCCCAGGATGCCCTTGCTATCGGCCTCCTTGCATTTGTCGACCCATTCCTTGATCTTTTCGGCCTGCTGCTCGTTGTTCTTCTGCGCGTTGATGCGCGCCGTCTGCAGGGACTCCTTTGCGCCAGCCAGCTGCGCGTCCTGCGATTTGCTGCGGATCGAGCGCAGCAGGTCGATCATGTCGCCCGCCGACATCGGCGCGGCGGGCGACTGCAGCGCAGGGGCTCCGCGGGCGTTCGCGACGCCGTCGCCGCCAGGCGCGCGCTTGCCTTCGGTCAGGGTGGCGGCCATGTCCGCCAGTTCCTTTAGCAGGTCGGGATTGGCCGCGGCTGGCAGCGGCGCGGCCGATGCGGCGCCGGCATCCGGCTGCGGGAGCGGCACGCCGGCACCCGGCATGGCGGAATTGGAGCTGATCGCACTCATGATGGATTCCTTGATCGGTCGGCTGGGCGAGGCGCGTCAGATATTGCGGGCGATGCCGCGATTCGTTTCCACCCGCGACTGCTCAATGGAGCCGAGCTTGTCGCGGACGTCGCGGATCACATCCATCATCTGCTGCATCAGGTCATTGGCCTGCTGCACGGCCGACTCGTGGACCCTTGCGGACGCCTCAAGCTCCGCCTTGGACGCATCGTGTTCGGCTGCCTTGCTTTCCTGCGTGGCGTTGACGATCCCGCCAATGCCATTGGCGATGCCGCCGGCGCCCTGGCCGATGCCGGTAGCGAGCTGACCCTGCGCGGCGCTCCTTTGCGCGATGCCGTCCAGCGCCTTCGCCTGGTTCGCCAGCAGGGACTGCTGCGCGCTGTCCTTGGGCGCAAGCGCCGCGAGCTGCCCTTTCTCGCCGCTCTGGATCGTGGCGTTGGCGCCCTTCATGCTGCTGGCAAAGCCGATGGCGCCGGCCCCGATCTGCATCGCGCCGCCGGCGATCTGCATCGCGCCGGCCGCGATCGCGCCGATCATGCGGTCCTGCGCGGCATTGCGGATTTCCTGCGCGGCGCCCATCAGGTCGCTGACCTGCGCCTGCATTTCGGCGCCGCGCACTTCGCGCGCGGCGTTGCGCTGCTCCTGCGCGATCTTCTGGAACAACGCCATCACCGCATAGATGTCGCCGGCCACGTCGTCCGGGTTGAGCCTTGCCAGCATCTGGCTGACCTCCGCCGGCGGCGTCCCGCCGCTTTGCAGGCCGGGCGCCGGCAGCGATGTCACGGCTTCGCCGGGCAAGCCGCGGCCCGCTTGGGCCGCCGCATCCAGCATCTGGAACGCCGCGGCGGCGGGCGGAGCGGCCGGCGCCGCGGAGCCGGCGTCGGGCGTGGCCATCGGCAAAATGCCGCTGTTCGGAATTGCGCCTGAAATCGTCATGTCTCGGTCCCTTTCATTGCATTCTTGTCAGCAGCGCATGCCGCAGCGCCTGGGCGCGCGCCCGGACGGGTTCATGCGCTTCGGCCACACACAGGCTCAGCGCCAGCTCCAGCGATTCCGCAGCTTCCGGCAGCCGCTCCATGGCGACGAGGCATTCCGCGCTGTGGAACATCGGCAGCGGATCGTCCAGCGAAATCATGGCCGCCGCGCCGTACTGCACCAGGGCGTCGCTGTAGCGGTCCAGCATCTGCGATGCCCCGCCCAGCGCCATCAGGTAGCGCGGTTCAAGATGGTCGTAGATGACCAGCATCGAAAACGCCTTGAACGCGTCGCTGTAGCGGCCTTGCTCATACAGGCCATGGCCCAGCTGGTACAGGGCCTCGCACTCGGGCCGCGTCACGCCCTGGCCCGAGCCCAGCGTGCCGCCCTGCCTGAGCAGCGCGGACAGGTCCGATGCGGCCTCTTCAAAATCCCGGGCGTTGAAGTCCGGCGCTTCCCGCTGGCTCATGGTCTGCCTCTCCGTTATCCGGCTTCAGCGCTCAAACCATGAAGCGCGGCTTCTTGACGCCGCCCGTGCGCAGCGGCGCGGCAAAGCTCGCGCGCGCGGCCTCTTCGGCCACCTCGCGCTCCACCGCCTCCATGTCTTCCTCGAACTGGGCGCGGGCCTGGGCCGCGCCTTTGTCGTCCAGCTTCTCGGCCAGCACGGCTCGCACCTTTTCAGGGTCCAGGCCCTGGCTGCGGTAGAACTCGTCCGAAGCCTCAAGGGCCTGTTGCGCCGCGGCCGCCAGCTCGCCGGCCTCTTGGATCAGCTGCTGCGCGTCTCTTGCATTCGACATGGTGTGTATCCGTCTTGGAATCTGGAGGTATGGGGCCGCGCTTAGCGCATGTTGCCGATGATGGAGGAACGGCTGTCCTGCATCTTCTTCACGAAGTTCGTCATCACGTCGAAGGCTTCGTTGCGCTTGTTGGACAGGCTTTGCAGGCGCAGCATGTCCATCTGCTGGCTGTTGCCCATGGCGTCGATCATGCCCTTGACCTTATTGATGGCCGTGTCGATCTCGCCCTTGGTGGTCGAGCCCTGCATGATGTTCGTGCCGGTGGCCAGCATCGTGGCGGAAGGGTTGTCCGGATTGGTCAACTGCCCCTGGCGCGACGTAAAGCCCAGATCGGTAATGCCGGCCGCGCGGATGGCGTCGTTCAGCGGCACCTCGATCGACTTGACCTTGTCGCTGTTCCAGTCGGGAATCTTGTCCGTGCCCGAAGCGCCGCTCTTGAACTGCGCCAGCGCCTGGTTCAGGCTGGTCATGACCTCGTTCAGCTTCGCGATGCTCTCGTTGCGGTTCTGGACTTCCTGGATCTGGGTCTGCAGCTGGGCGTCCAGCAGCTTGGTGCGCTCTCCTTGCACCATCATCAACGCCGTTTCCAGATCCATGCCCTGCAGGTTCGTCAGCGACACGCCGCCGACCGCTCCCGCGCCGCCATTAAAGTTGACCGACATGTTGCTTTCTCCTGTAGACCGGATCCCGCCGCGAAGGCGGATAGTGATTGTTTTCCTGCTCACCGGGTAAGTGACATGCGGGCCCGGCTAGTTCCATCCCCGACGCAAAAAAAGGACCTGCACGAGTGCTGCGTGACGCCGCATATCTAGGGAAAACCCTTGAACTACCTGCCGGCGCTTGCCGCGCGCCGCCCGTCAGCGCATGTTGCCGATGATCGAGGAACGGCTCTCCTGCATCTTCTTCATGAAATTGGTCATCACGTCGTAGGCCTCGTTGTTCTTGCCCGTCAAGCTTTGCAGGCGGAGCATTTCCATCTGCTGCGTGTTGCCCAGCGAGTCCAGCGCGGTCTTGGTGTCGGCGATGGCCAGCTTGTTGGCGTCGATCGTCTTGCCGTTCTCGGCCGTCTTGGCCTCCAGCGCCGAGATCTTGGCCGCCAGCTGGTCGACAAAGCCCTGCACGACGCGGCCCTTGGCGTCCATCGTGCCGTTGCCGTCCACATCGCGCGGCGCATCGGCCCCGGTGGGCACGGCCAGGCCGGCATCCTTGATCTGCGCAAGCGTCGCGTGGGACAGAGCCTTGTCGTCGCCCTGCCCCCACGACAGACCGTACCAACCCTCGGAATCGGGGCACTTGCTGGCCGAGAGGCGCCCCTGCAGGTCCTTCAACTGGCTGATCTGGCCTTGCATGTCCACGTTGGCCGACTCCAGCTGCGTGTTCTGCGCCGCCATGGCGTTCATCGATTCATTCATGCCGGCCATCTCGGCATTGCGCGCGTTGACGGAATCCAGCTGCTGGCGCAGGGAGCTCTCAAGCAGCTGCGAACGTTGCTGCTGAACCGCCATCAGCGCGGTCTCCAGGTCCATGCTGGACAAATCCATGCCCGAGACGCCGCCCATCGCCACACCGGATACCGAGGACATCGCTTTCTCCTTGAATTGGTTGCGCACCAGCAGGCCGGTTGCCGCAAAAATACGGGTTAACCCTTGCCTCGCTAGCCCTGCGGGCGCCGGCGCCATCGCCGCTTGCCGCCACCCGTGTTCGTAACGGTTGCCCCCGGCTTGGTTCCACGCAGCGGGGATGGAACTTTTCCCGCCGTCCCGTTACTACCACTGACTACGCGCGGCCTGTGCCGGCCGCCTCACGCCCCTTATGAACCGTATCGACGCTGGACTGCCCTCTTCCGCCTTTTCCTCGACGACCTCGCATGCCGACGTTCAGCACGGCCAGCAGCAGGTCGGCACGATGCTGGGCCAGGCCGCGGTGACCGTGCAAGGCGAGTTCTCGCTGGCCGACTCCGCCGAAGAGCTCAGCCTGCACATGGCCGAGAAAACCGAGGACAAGCACCACGCGCAGCGCAAGATGCGCGGCGACGCGCCGCTGCAGCTGCTCAGCGCCGAAGCCATCCTGGCCTACCTGGCCGGCGCCCATGACGCCGATGCCCAGGAAAAACTGACCGAACTGGCGCGCTCCCTGCTCGGCGGCAAGGGCGATCCCCGCCAGGCCGCCGGCCGCGCGTTCGGCGACGTGTCGCAGCAGTACCTGGGCCTGCAATACGCGCTGCGGCAGGGCGAACGCGAGGGCGCGCCCGAGGACGTGCTGGAAAACCTGCGCGAGGCGCTCGCCGAGCTGGAACTGGAAAGCGGCCCGCAGATCCGCGCGGGCCTCAATACCGTGGACGCCGCCTCCGCCTTTGCAGAGCACAGCCGCGGCGTGGCCGATTTCCAGCGCACCTACCGCGACGTGGTGCTGGGCGAATCCTCCCTGGCCAAGACCCTGGCCCTGGCGCTGGAGCGTTTTGGCGGCAAGGACGTCGGCCGCGGCCTGCAGCAGCTGATCCAGGCGCTGGGCCAGGACCTGGCCGCCGCGCGCCCCTCCACCAGCCCCGACCGCCTGCAATCCCTGATGCAGGACCTCTATCAACTGGGCACCGCCGTCACCGTGCTGGACGGGTGCGCGGAGCTCTCCGCAAAGCTGGAACGCGAGCACGGCGCGACGGTCGCCTCCGAACGCCTGATGCAGGATCTCGTCAATGTCAGCAACGAGAAATGGATATCCGAAGCCCGCTTCTCCGGCTTGGCGGGATCGCACGGGGTCGCCTCGGTGGAGGGCCGAATCGCCTTCCTGGGCGGCGTGCGCGCCGTGCTCAAGGACCTGCCCGTTCAGGTCTACGCCGATGCGGACACCCGGCAATCCGTCCTGAATGCCGCGCAACAGGCCCTGGACGCGGCCATCGACGAGGAATACGAATGAACAGCCTGGACCGCGCGCTGGGCGCCTTCGGCGAAGACATCGGCATGCCCGGACTGGCGCTGGGCGCCGGCGGCAACCTGGCCCTGCAACTGGAGTCGGGCCGCCGCGTCGCCATCGAGCCCGCAGGCGAGGAAGTGCTGGTCTATGTCTCGGAGCCCGTCCCGTACGACGCGGCCGACCGCCTGCAGAAGGCCTGGCGCCGCGCCCATTTCTCGCGGCTGGACGACTGGCCGGTGCAGGCCGCGCTGCGCGAGCAGGACGGCCTGACGCGGCTGCTGGCCGTGACGCGGCTGGCGGCCGCGGACGCCAGCGCGCACAAGCTCAGGCAGGCCGTCGAGTATCTGTCGCGCTGGCTCGATGCCGCGCGCGACGACTGAACACGGGACACGGAGAACCATCATGTCCGATATGCGCATCAACGGCCTGGCGTTCGACCGGGGCATCGACAGCATTTCCTACGCGGGCCGCGAGGCCGGCGGCCAGCAGCTTCCCGAGCGCCATGAGCTCACGCCGCCCGCCGACGGCGTGCGCGCGCAGCTTGCGCAGTTGCTCGACAAGCCCAACACCGCTCGCTACCTGGACGACATCCTGCGCCCCGCGCTGGCAAACCGCGACCTGCTGATGCCCGGAAAATTCCAGCACGCCCTGCAAGCCGCGCTGGACGGCCTTGCCGCCGCCGCGGAACAGACGCAGCACCAGAGCCCGGACGACGCGCGCGCGCTCAACCGCGCGCTGCGCCTGCTGAAGGACGAAGCCGGCCTGCGCGACCTGGTCACGATGTACCGCAGCGCGCTGTACCAAGGATGAACGCCCGATGCCGCTGACGCACGAGGCCCGCGAGCTGCTCAGCCTGCTGGCCTATATCTATCTTGAAAACAACCGGCCCGAGAAGACGGCCGTGCTGCTCAACGCCCTGCGCGCGATGGGCCTGGCCGACACCCGCCAGCTCGCCACGCTGGCGCTGGCGCAGCTGCGCGCCGGCAAGCCCGAGGCCGCGCTGTCCACGCTGGACGGCCTGGCCCTGCAGGGCGGCGTCGACGCCCCCTTCCACCTGATCCGCGCCCAGACCCTGCAGGCCCTGGAGCGCCGGGACGAGGCCGCCGCGGCCATGCGCGCCTACGTCGCCCTGCGCCCCGCCGCCACCGCCTTGCCCACCAAGATCGAGTCCACTTGAGCCGCACCATGCAAGCCCTTAACCGCGTCGTCGCCGCCGCCACCAGCCGCAACGATATCGTCCTGGCGATATTGATCGTCTCGATCATCTTCATGATGATCCTGCCGCTGCCGACCACGCTGGTCGACGTGCTGATCGGCGCCAACATGACGCTGTCGGCCATCCTGCTGATGGTCGCCATGTACCTGCCGTCGCCGCTCGCGTTCTCGTCGTTTCCATCCGTGCTGCTGGTCACCACGCTGTTCCGCCTGGGCATCTCCATCGCCACCACCCGCCTGATCCTGCTGCAGGGCGACGCGGGCCACATCATCGAGACCTTCGGCAATTTCGTGGTCGGCGGCAACCTTATCGTGGGCCTGGTGGTCTTCCTGATCCTGACCATCGTGCAGTTCGTGGTGATCACCAAGGGCGCGGAACGGGTGGCCGAAGTGGCGGCGCGCTTCTCGCTGGACGCCATGCCGGGCAAGCAGATGTCCATCGACGCCGACCTGCGCGCCGGCACCATCGACATGGACGAGGCCCGCAAGCGCCGCTCCATCGTGGAAAAGGAAAGCCAGCTCTACGGGGCCATGGACGGCGCCATGAAGTTCGTCAAGGGCGACGCCATCGCCGGGCTGATCATCGTCGCGGTCAACCTGCTGGGCGGCATCCTCATCGGCACCATGCAGCGCGGGCTTACCGCGGGCGAGGCGGTGCAGGTCTATTCCATCCTGACCATCGGCGACGGCCTGATCGCGCAGATTCCGGCGCTGTTCATCGCCATCTGCGCCGGCATCATCGTGACGCGCGTGCAGACGGGCGACGGGCCCTCCAACGTGGGCAAGGACATCGGCGCGCAAGTGCTGGCGCAGCCGCGCGCCCTGCTGATCGCGGCGGCCATCGCGGTCGGCATGGGCCTGATCCCCGGCATGCCCACCCTGACCTTCCTGGCGCTGGCCGCCGTCGTCGGCACCATCGGCTTCGTGCTGCTGCGCGGCACGCGCAAGGTGGTCGACGAGAAGACGGGCGAGATCACCGAAATCCCCGCGCTGGCGGCGGACGGCCAGAAGCCGGCGGCCAAGCCCCGCAGCGACGGCAGCGCGGAGTTCGCGCCCACGCTGCCGCTGATGATCGACGTGGCCGCGCACCTGCAGCGCAGCTTCGACGCCGACGAACTGAACGGCGAACTGCTCAAGATCCGCCGCGCGCTGTACTTCGACCTGGGCGTGCCGTTCCCCGGCATCCAGCTGCGTTTCAATGACGCGCTGCCCCAGGACACCTACAACATCCTGCTGTCCGAGGTGCCGGTGTCCCAGGGCAAGCTGCGCCCCGGCGCGGTGCTGGTGCGCGACACCGAGCAGAACCTGCAGGCGCTGCAGGTGCCGTACGAAACGGACAAGCGCTTCCTGCCCAACATTCCCACCATCTGGGCCAGCGCGGACCTGGCGCCCACGCTGTCGGCGGCCGGCATTCCCTTCCTGGATCCGCACCAGGTGCTGACCTGGCACCTGGCCTTCGTGCTGAAGAAATACTCGTCGGACTTCATCGGCATCCAGGAAACCCGCTTCCTGCTTACCGCCATGGAAGACCGCTTCCCCGACCTGGTGAAGGAGGCGCTGCGCGTGATGCCCGTGCAGAAGATCGCCGAGATCATGCAGCGGCTGGTGTCCGAGGACATCTCCGTGCGCAATCTGCGGGCGGTGCTGGAAGCGCTGATCGAATGGGGCCAGAAAGAGAAGGACTCGGTGCTGCTCACGGAGTACGTGCGAGTCTCGCTCAAGCGACACATCAGCTACAAATATTCCACCGGCCAGAACATCCTGCCCGCCTACCTGCTGGCCCCGAACGTGGAAGAGACCGTGCGCGGCGCCATCCGCCAGACCTCGGCGGGCAGCTATCTGGCGCTGGACCCCAACGCGTCCAAGAAGCTTGTCGACAACATCAAGCGCGCCACCGGCGACCTGAACGCCACGGCGCAAAAGCCGGTGCTGCTGACCTCCATGGATATCCGCCGCTACCTGCGCAAGATGATCGAGCAGGACCTGTACGAGCTGCCGGTGTTGTCCTACCAGGAGCTCACGCAGGAAATCAACGTGCAGCCGCTGGCCAGGGTGGACCTGTGAGCGCACGCCATAACGGAGCCCCCGCATGAGCGAAGCGCTGGAACTGCGCGTGCTGAGCGGCCTGCACCGCGATGCGCGCTGCCTGGTGGAGGACGGCTCGGTGCTGGGCGCCGACCCTGCCTGCGACATCGTGCTGGCCGACGACGGCATGGGCCCGCGCGCCGCGCGCGTGCGCATCGGCGCGGACGGCTGGGACCTGGCCCTGGACGACGGCCAGCCCGACGCCCCGCCCGCCACGCCGTTCAACCGGCCGGCGCCGCTGGGGCCGGTATGGATCACGGTGGCGCGCCGCGGCGATCCCTGGCCCCAGGCTCCCGCCGCCGCCCACGATGCGCCGGCCGGCGTTCCCGCCGCCGCCACGCCCGCCCCCGAGACCCCGGCCGCGGCCGCGATGCCGGCCGCCGCCGCGCCCCCCATCGACGAAGACAGCCAGCTCGAACGCCGCCTGCCGCTGCCGCCGGCGCAGGGCCGGCGCCGCAAGCGCGACTCGTGGCCGATGGCGCTGGGCCTGGGCGCGGTGCTGCTCACCATCGTCGTGGCCATCGCGCTGGCGCTCATCCCGCCCTCGACGGCCAAGCGGGCGCCCACGCCCGACCCGCGGCTGGCCGCCGCGGAAAAGTCCATGGGGCAGATATCCGCCGTCTTCGAGCGCATGGGCCTCGCGTCGCGCCTGCATGTGTCCTTGTCGCGCGACGGCACGGTCACCGTGTCGGGCTGGGTGCGCAACGCAGCCGAACAGGATGCCGTCGCGGCCTCGCTGTCGCAGATCTGGCCGATGCCGGCCATGCGCATCAGCAACGAGGACGAAGCGGTTCGCACCGCGCGCGCCGCGCTGCGCGCCTTCAGCGTCAAGTACGAGCCCCAATACCAGGGCGACGGCCGGCTCAACATCGCCGGCATCGCCAGCAGCGCGCGCGAACGCGCATCCGCCATGGACGCGCTGCGCGCGCAGCTTCCGGGCATGACGGTGCTGGGCAACGACATCGTGCTGACCCAGCAATTGAGCGACACGTTCTCCAGCCAGCTGGTGGACGCCGGGCTGTCCGGCATCACCCTCGCCTGGAAGGCCGACCACCTGGACATCGCCCCCGGCGCGCTGGATGACGACCAGCTGCAGCGCCTGCGGGACGTCGTGGACGACTTCAACAAACAGTACCTGGGCGTGGCCAGGATCGCCGCCGCCAGCGCCGCCACGCCGTCCGACAGCGTGCCGTTCACGATCCGCAGCGTCGTCGGCGGTCCGCAGCCATTCATCGTGCTGGAGGACGGCAGCAAGCTGCTGGTGGGCGGCGTCTACCGCAAGTACCGGCTCGTCGCCGTGGAGAACACCCGCATCATCTTCGAGGGGCCCCGCAGCGCCATCGTGACGCGCTGAGCGCCGCGCCCCATCGTTGCCAACCTGACGCCAACCGCCCATGAACATGCCCACCGCCCTGACCGAACTCGAACAGCGCCTGTCCGCGCCCGGCGGCGCCGAACTGAGCGCATCGCTGGCCCAGCGCCTGGCCACGCTGGAAGCCGCCGCGCGCGCGCGCCTGGATGCGGGCCTGGCGCCCGCCGCTTTCCAGGATTGCCGCGCCGTGGCCGATGCCGCCCGCGCCGCCCAGGATGTCCTGGCGCAACGGACGGCCCAACCCCTTACGGACGCCGGCGCCGCGATGCCGCCGTCCGCCTTCACTTCCCTGTCCCGCTAAGGAGACTCAGCATGGCAATCAACGGTCTTACCGGCTCGTCCGGCCTGAACTTCAACACCGTCAACAGCACGATCTACGACAGCATCCGCACGCAGGAAAGCAATCTGCAGTCGACGCTGGCCAATATGGGCACCAATGCCGACGGCAGCGTATCGCAGGCCCAGATGCTGCAAATGCAGCAGCAGATCCAGCAGTGGACGATGATGATCGACATTCAAAGCACCATCACCAAGCAGATCGCGGATTCGCTCAAGGGCGTGATCCAGAAGTCGAGCTGAGGGGTTCGCGCGGCGAGGCCGGCGCTTAGCCGCCGGCCTACACCGACTGCATCAGGAAGGCGGGATTGCGCCGCAGCGCATCGACGTCGGGTTCGGCGCGCGCGCTACGCTTCTCCCAGGCCTCGACCTGGCTGAGCAAGGCATCGATGGCGGCCATCAGGGTGTCGGCGCGGCAGTCCGCGCGCGCCACGCCCAGTTGCAGGTGCATGCGCCCGTCGGGCGCCGCGCAGGCGACTACGCCGCCGCCCGCCTGCATGAAATTGCTCTGCGCCGCCAGCAGGGCCAGGGCGCCGTCCATCTTTCCGCCGACCGCGCACGACAGCAATATCTGGGCGCGCGCGCCGTGCTCCATGATCTGCACCAGATGCCGGCCGTCGAATGCCAGCTGGCACAGGCCGCCTTCGGCAGGCGCCAGGGCGGGTATGCCCAAGGTCTGGCCGAGTTCGGAGAGTATCCGGGCGAATAGGGGATCTGACACGGTACGGGCTATGCGAGGCGCCGCGAAACACCGGCGGCCGGTATGCAAGAGGGCGGTAGGAAAGAGGCGCCCATCTTACCCGCGTTCATGGCATCGGCCAATCGGGGAAAACGGCGCGCTCCCGGGTCAGAGCGGCACCGCCGCGCGGGCCCGGCACACCTCGCGCAGCCGGTGGGGATCGCCCTCGAGGCCGCGCCACAAACGCAGCAGCCGGTCCGCGCCGGTGTCGCGGGAGTCGACCACGTACCGGGCGTAGTCCAGCCAGTGCCGCTCATCGGCGGCCAGCCCGCCCTCGGCCACCGCCAGCGCATCGCGCGCCAGCGCCCACACGGCGTCGTCGTCCAGCGCATGCCGCATCGCGTCGGCCCGCATATCGCGCAAACGCAGCCATCCCCACTCGCGCAGCAGGTCTTCCGCCTGTTCCAGGTTGCGCATGAGGCCCAGCTGCATGGCCGACGGCGCCATCACCGTGGTGGCGGCCACCGTCCTGCCGGCATCCCGCAGCAGTTGCGCATCGGCAAAGCCCGCCCCGGGCGCGCGCCCTTCGATATAGCCGACTGCGCCCAGCCCGGCATACAGGTCCTCGATGCCGCCGGGCCGCCTCCAGGCCTCGCGCAGCGCCTCCAGCGGCGGATGCGAGACCAGGCGGTAGCGCCAGCGGGCATCCAGGAAATGCGCAAACTGCGAATACTCGAAATGCCCGCCTTGCGGCGCGAGCGTCACCGATTCCCCCGTGTCCGTGCGCAGGCCCGGCCAGCCATCGGACGCCATGAAGCGCGACAGCGACGGACTGCCCTGCAGGTACACGCCGACCGCCGACTTGTAGCCGTCTTCCACCGCCAGGGGCAGGCAGCGGCTCGCGGTGCCTGGGCCGAACATCCAGCGGAAGTAATCCCCCAGATCGGCAAAGGGACGCTCGGGCAGCCGCTGCAGGTAATGATCGCCCGCAAACCGCGAATGGCGGAACATGCGGTCCCACACCGTCAGCCGGTTCTCCTTGAAGCCCGTCTCGCGGCCACTCTCCAGCGGACTGTTGGCGAATATCGCCACGCTGGCCGGCGCCAGTCCCAGCACCACGTTCAGGGCGCGCGCCGCCTCGCGCACGTCGACCGATGTGCATGGACTGTTCTGCGCCTTGGCGTCGATGCCCACGCGGTGCAGCCATTCGCGGTGCCCGACGAGTTCGCGGTAGATGGGCCGCGGCACCTGCACGGCCGCATACCAGGCCGGGTCCAGCGTGCATGCCGGGTGCTCCGACACGTTCAGGACCGTTGCGTCTTCGGCATCCAGCGCGCG
Source organism: Achromobacter sp. NPDC058515 (assembly GCF_042721735.1). Classification (NCBI taxonomy): domain Bacteria; kingdom Pseudomonadati; phylum Pseudomonadota; class Betaproteobacteria; order Burkholderiales; family Alcaligenaceae; genus Achromobacter; species Achromobacter sp. NPDC058515. The sequence goes on along the minus strand of NZ_JBHXNI010000014.1, from coordinate 91,594 downwards.
CAGCGCGTCCTCAAGCTCGCGCCGCGCGCGCCGGCCCAGTTCCGCCAGCCCGCCCTGGGCGGCGGACACCGGCGCGAATGCGGTCTCCAGCAGGTTGAAGCCATTGTCCAGCCCGCTCTCGCCCGCGGCGACGGACACGCCTACGTCCCGGCCCTCGATGCGCGACATGCCCGGCGCTTCATCGCGCGCGGCCTTGATGGACGCCAGCCGTTGGAAATATCCGCCCACCGCATGGCTGGCGCCCGTGTCGCGGCGCGCCACGGCCATCTCCATCTCCAGGCCCAGGGTCTGGCCGGGGGCTGTCATCGCGTCCCGCCGAGGCGATGGCTGGCGCGACGGGTTCGGACTGGAGCGCGGACGGCGGGCATGGCAAGGCTTCCATAGGCAAGAAAGAGACATGCAGTCTTAGTAACGAGAACGGCGTTGCCGTTCCCACCGCGACGCGGACGGCGGAACGTGCGATCGTCACTCCTGTGTAATGAGGGGCCTCTAATCTCGCCGCCGAAAGGCTGACAAATAACTGAGCGACTCGTTCGCAATTCTATGAGGTTGGAATGTCCTACTTGACTGATAAACTGCGCGCCCCCTATCGCGATGCCCAGGGGGAAGTTACGGTTCCCGGCCAGATGCTCGACGAAATCGTCGCTGCGAATCCCGAGCGCCGCACCTTGCTGAAGAACAGCTTCGGCCTTTCGATGCTGTCCGTGTTCGGCGCCTCGACGCTGTTGACGGCCTGTGGCAGCGACGACGATGACGATGACGCCCCCGACACCGGCGGCGAGCAGCCTCCCCCGACCGAGACCCCGCCTCCGGAGCCCGCCGGCCCCGACTACTCCGTCACGTTCACGCCCCTGGGCGACAAGATCGTCGCCGATACCGTTACCGTGCCCACGGGCTATGTGGCCGAAGTGCTGTACTCGGCCGGCGACAAGTGCGCGATCGGCTCGGTCGGCTATGCAGGCATCCCGCAGTCCTACCCCGCCACCGAGAACCAGTCGGGCGGCCAGCACGACGGCATGCATTTCTACCCGTTGCAAGGCGTGGACCCCAACCAGGGCGGCCTGCTGGTGCTGAACCACGAAGCCCTCGACAACGCGACCCTGGACCAGGGCGTCGAAGGCCTTCGGACCCGCCTGTCGAACGTCGGGGTTTCCGTGGTCGAGGTCGCGCGCGGCGCCGACGGCGCGTGGGCGGTCAAGGCCGATTCTCGCTACAACAAGCGCTACACCGGCAACACGGTCTACAACGTCAGCGGCCCCGCCAAGTCGGTGGTCGGCGCAACGGTTGTCGGCACCTTGAACAACTGCGCCAGCGGCGATACGCCGTGGGGCACCTACCTGACCTGCGAAGAAACGCTCAACAACTACCACTACCAGGCGGGCGACATCGGCAAACCGGCCGACGAAGGGTATGGCTGGGTGGTCGAGATCGATCCGCAGAATCCGGACTCCACCGCCGTCAAGCGCACCGCGATGGGCCGTTTCAGCCATGAAAACACGGCCTATATGCTGGACGCGAACAATCGCGTCGCGTTCTACATGGGCGACGACACCACGCCCGGCTGCATCTACAAGTTCGTGCCGAGCAAGGCCTACGACCCGGTCAACCGCGCCAACAACATGGGCCTGCTGGACGAGGGCACGCTGTACGCCGCGCGCTTTAACGACGACGGCAGCGGCAACTGGGTGGAACTGACCGTGGGCAAGAACGGCCTCACGACCGGCGCGACCGATCCGGGCAACTTCACGCAACTGCCCGTCGGCACCATCATCACCGGCCAGCTCGTCGACTTCAATACCCAGGCCGACGTGCTCATCAAGACTCAGGCCGCCGCCCGCGTCGCCGGCGCCACGCTGATGGACCGCCCCGAGTGGATCACGGTGGGCGTGGACAAGACCGTGTACTGCACGCTGACCAACAACGGCAGCCGCAAGCGCACCAGCGCGCCCAACCCGCGCGTGGACAACTCGCACGGTCAGATCGTCCGCTGGCACGAGCGCGGCGACTCCCCGCTCGCGACGACGTTCGAATGGGACCTGCTGCTGCTGGCAGGCCGCGACCCCGCCGACGGCGCAGCCACCAACCTGACCGGCAACGTCAACGGCGATACGTTCTCCAGCCCCGACGGCATCCGCGTCGACCCCAAGGGCCGCCTCTGGGTCCAGACCGACGCCGGCACCGGCACCTCGACCACTAACTTCTTCGGCAACAACTCGATGTACTACATCGACCAGAAGACCGGCGAATCCAAGCGTTTCCTGGTCGGGCCGCTGGGCTGCGAGATCACCGGCATCGCCTACACGCCGGACCTGACGACGTTCTTCATCAACATCCAGCATCCCGGCACTGCCTGGAACACCCTGCGCGCGGGCGGCGGCGACGCCCGTTCCGCAACCGTGGTGGTCCGTCGCACCGACGGCAAGCCCGTCGGCGCGTAAGCGCCCGGGAAGAGGCGCTGCCGGGCTTCAGGCGAAGCCCGGCAGCGCCTCGAATCTTTTTGCCAGGATGTCCACGAACGCCTCGGTCACGACCGACGGGGCAGTCTGCGCGGGATAGGCCATGCACACCCGGACCGGCAGGCGGGGCGTGAACGGCCGTATCGCCAACTGGTCGGCGAACACCGCGGCAATGTAGGGATTGACGATGCCCAGGCCGCTCCCGGCGGCCGCCAGCGCGCAGATCGTCGAAGAATAGGTCGTCTCGATTTCGGATACGGGCTGCACGCGATGCTGCTGCATCGCACCGCGCAGCTGCAGGTAGACGTCGTCGTCCGCGTTCAGCACCAGCAGCCTGCGCCCGTTGAGGTCCCGGATGCCGATGGACGGCAGCTCAGCCAGCGGATGATCCGGCCGCATCACGCAGACCGCCGCGCTCTCGTGCAGTCCGTGCAGCGCCAGGTGCGCGCCGTCCAGCGGCACCGTGGTCACCACCACGTCATACGTGCCATGCAGCAGCCCCTCCCGCAGATACTGGCTGCCCACCGTCTGCATATTGATGTGGACGTCGGGGTAGCGCTGCGCGAATTCCTCCACGGCGCCGGGCAGCACGCCCAGGCCCAGCGCCGGCGTGCACGCCAGCCGCAACACCCCGCTGCCGCTGCGCCGCATTGCCGCCACGCGGTCCTCGATGCGCTCCAGCCCCACGAAATGGCGCTTGACGGTATCGAACAGGTCCTTGGCCTCGCGCGTGGGCCGCAATCGCCCGCGCTCCATATCGAACAGCTTCAGGCCGCTGGCCTGCTGCGCCTGCGCCAGCAACCGGCTGATGGAAGGCTGGGTCGTGCGCAGCATCTGCGCGGCGCCGGTCGTGGTACCGGCCAGCATTACCGCGTGGAAGGCTTCGATCTGACGGAAATTCAGCGGTCGGCTCATGGGATCACAGGGTATAGCAAAGTTGCATAGACTATGCTGAAAAAAGAATTTTTTCAAATACTGTGCGACTCCTACACTGGCTTTTCCAAGGGTGCCGCCAGATGCGCCCGCCACGATCCAACCGTTTTGGGGAAATACCATGAGTCCACGCCGTCCCTGGCGCCGTATCCTGGAAGCGCTGTGCCTGACCCTGGCCGGCGCCGCGCTGCCGCTGGCCGCGCATTCGCAGGCCAACTATCCCGACCGTCCGCTGCGCATCGTCGTCCCCTTCACGGCCGGGGGCAGCTCGGACATCCAGGGCCGCCTCCTCGCCGAACACCTGGGCAAGCTGTACGGCCAGTCCGTCGTCGTGGAAAACCGGCCCGGCGCGGGCGGACACATCGGCGGCAAATTCGTCGCGGACTCCGGCCCGGACGGCTACACGCTGCTGCTCGGCTCCATCGGCCTGCACGCCACTTACGGCGTCTACAAGACCCTCAACTACAAGCCCGCGGAAGACCTGAAGCTGATCACCATCGTGGCTGAAATGCCGCACGTCGTGGTGGCCAATCCGGGACTGGAAGCCAACACCCTGGCCGAACTGACCGCCCTGGCAAAGGCCAAGCCGGAAACGCTGCATTTCGGCTCGGCCGGCGTGGGCTCTTCGGTGCACATGGTGGGCGAACTCTACAAGATGGCCGCGCAGGCTCCCATCGTGCATATCCCTTACCGGGGCAGTTCGGCCGCCACCAACGACCTGCTGGGCGGCCAGATCCAGCTTCTGTTCGAAAACGTGCCCACCACCATCGGCTACATCCAGGGCAACAAGCTCAAGGCGCTGGCCATCACCGGCGCGACCCGCTCGCCCGCCCTGCCCGACGTGCCCACCGCCGCCGAAGCCGGCCTGCCGGGCCTGACCGTCACGTCGTGGACCACGCTGGCCGCCGGCAAGGACGTGCCGGACGCCCTGATCGAAAAGATCAGCGCCGACCTGAAACGCATCTACGCCGAGCCGGCCTTCCGGGCCGGGCTGGAGCGCCTGGGCATGACGCCCGTGGGCAACAGCCCCAGCGAGGCGCGCGACTTCGTCGAGCGCGAACGCGCCCGCTGGAACAAGGTCATCGAAGCCGAGCACATCACCGCGGGCTGACCGCCCGCCACGGCGGCGCGCAGCCTCTCGCGCCGCCATCCCCGCCTCTCTGCCACACCCTTTATTTGTGAACCGCATGCTTGCCACCCCCATCGCCTGCCGCCGCCTGAACGATACTCCGCACCACCATTTTTTCGGCTACTACAACAAGACCGTCTGGCACCGCGACGGCCGTTATCTGCTGGCCAACCGCACGCCCTTCAAGGACGCTGTGCTGACGCCTGAACTGCGCGCCGAGGTGGGCTATTTCGACCTGCGCGACGGCGACCGTTTCCATGCCGTGGGCGAAACCACGGCATGGAACTGGCAGATGGGCTGCCAGCTCCAGTGGCTGGACGGCCTGGCCGACCCGCAAATGATCTACAACTGCCGCAGCGAGGACGCCAGCGGGTTCTATCCCGGCTTCCGTTCGGCCATCCACAACATCGCCACCGGCAAGACCCGCATCCTGCCGCTGCCCATCTATGTGGCCGCGCCCAGCAGCCGCTACGCGCTCTGCGTGGACTACCGCCGGCTCTACATCACGCACCAGACCATCGGCTACAGCGAGCACGCGCCCGGCCCTGTCGCCAACGCCCCCGCCGACGACGGCATCCACACGCTGGACCTCGAAAGCGGCCAGCATCGCCTGCTGGTCAGCTACGCGGACTTGCGCAACTTCCATCCGCGCGACTCGATGGAACGCGCCATCCACTGGGTCAGCCACATCGAGGTCAATCCCTCGTCCACCCGCATCCTGTTCCTGCACCGCTGGACCGAACGCGTGGAAGACGAGACCTGCTTCCTGCACCGCCTGATCACCATGAACGCCGACGGCAGCGACATGCGCCTGCTGGAATGCTCCGACCACCCGCTGCCGCAACTGGCGGACGACTTCGATCCCGATGCGGTCGGCACCTTCGACTACGAAAAGTCCGAATACCAGATCTCGCACCCGCTCTGGCGCGACGACCGCTCGATCATCGTCTGGGGCCCTCATGGCGGCAGCATCCACTACCACCTGTATGAAGACGCGCCCGGCGGCGCCGTGCAGGTCGTGGGCGACGGCGTGCTGACCGAGAACGGCCACATGACGTTCTCTCCGGTAAATACGCGCTGGCTGCTGAGCGACACCTATCCGGACGCCGCCACGCACGAACGCATCCTGTTCCTCTACGACATGCGGACCGGCCAGCAGCATGCGCTGGGCAGCTTCTACGCCGATCCCGCCCTGTCCAAGGAAAACCGCTGCGACCTGCACCCCCGCTGGAGCCGCGACGGCGCCCAGGTCTGCATCGACTCCGTGCATGAAGGAGAGCGGCAGATGTATGTGCTGGACGTGTCGCCGATCGTCGGGACCGGCGCCTAGGCCCTCTCGCCGTTCCCGTTCGCGGCCCAAGCCCTCCGTCAGTCCAGCTTCACCTTCGCGCCCTCGATCACGGGCTTCCATTTCAGGTAGTCCTGCTTGATGGTCGACGCGAACTGATCCGGCGTCGTGGGCATGGCCTGCGCGCCTTGCGCGGCCAACGCCTCCTGCATGGCGGGCAAGGCAAGCACCTTGTTCAGCTCGGTGTTCAGCGTCTGGATAATGGCCTTCGGCGTTTTGGCCGGCGCCAGCAAGCCATACCAGACGCGCACATCAAAGCCGGCATAGCCCAGCTCAGCCACCGTGGGCACGTCGGGCAGGATCGGACTGCGCTTGGGAGAAGTGACGGCCAGCGCGACGGCGCTGCCCGCCTTGATCTGCGGCGCCGCCGAAGGAATCGACGTGAAGATCACCGGCACCTGCCCGCCGAGCAGGTCGGCCATGGCGGGCCCCGAGCCCTTATAGGGCACATGGACCAACTTGATCTCTGCGCGCTGCTGCAGCAGTTCGGCGGCCAGATGCGTGATCGTGCCTGCCCCGGGCGAGCCATAGTTGACGGCGCCGGGCGTCTTCCTGGCCGCGGCAATCAGCGCGCCCAGGCTCTGGTATGGGCTGTTTTTCCCTGCCACGATGACCAGGGGCGCCTCGCCCACGATGCCGATCGGCTCGAAGTCCTTGACCGGGTCGTACGAGAGCTTGCTGTAGATGGAGGGTGCGACGGCCAGATTGTCGACCTGGCCCATCACGATCTCGTAGCCGTCGGGCTTGGCGCGGGCCGCCGCCCCGATGCCGATCGTTCCCCCTGCGCCGGGCCGGTTCTCGGCCACCACGTTCCACTTCGTGGTCTCGCCCAGCTTGGCGCTTACCGTGCGCGACAGGAAATCCGTGCCGCCGCCGGGCGTGAAAGGAACAATGATGCGTATAGGCTGGTTCGGATACAAATCCTGGGCCTGTGCGCTTGCAGCGAGGCCTAGTACAGAGGCTGATAGCAGCAGGGTGCGTAGCATGTCGTGTGTCTCCGTCGTTATCGGTATGGGCTGCCGTTTCGCAGCCTTGTGGTCTGACCGCGGCGCCGTCAAATGACGCCGCGTTCCTGCAAGCCGTGGATATCCTGCTTGGCGAACCCGAATTGCCGCAACACGCGCTCGGTATCGGCGCCCAGCGCCGGCGCCGCCGCCACGGCTTGGACCGGCGCCTCTGAAAACTTGATCGGAAAGCCCAGCATCCGGACCGTGGCGTGCTCGCCATGGGGCACGTCTATCGCCATCTGCTGATCCTGGACCTGCGGGTCTTCGAACACCTCCTGCAGGTTCAGAACCTGCCCGCAGGGCACGCCGAACTGATTCAGCCGTTCGATCCAATGCGCGCTCGTGTGCTGCCGGGTGCGCGCCTGGATTTCCGCGGCAATGGACGCGCGGTTCCGCATGCGGTCGGCGTTGGTCTGGTAGCGCGGGTCGGCGCGCAGGGCGGGAAGCTCAAGCGCGTCCAGCAGTTTGGAATAGATGACATCGTTGCTGGGCGCGATGGCCACCTGGCCGTCCGCCGTCTCAAACAAGCCGTAGGGCGACGCGATGCCGTGATCGTTGCCGGTGCGCGCCGGCAGCTTGCCGTCGGCAAAGTAGTTCGACGCCTGAAAGCTCAACAGCCCGATCATGCTGCCCAGCAGGCTCACGCTGACGCTGTCGCCCTGCCCCGTGCGTTCGCGGCGCAAGAGCGCCGCCACGATGCCCAGGGCGCCGTTCATCCCGGCGATCAGGTCGCTGATGGGCGGCCCGGCGCGCATGGGAGGCTCGTGTTCGGCGCCGTTCAGGCTCATGAATCCGCTCATCGCCTGCGCAATGAAATCAAAGGCCGGCCTGTCCCGATAGGGCCCGGTCGTGCCGAAGCCGTTGATGCTGCAATGAATGATGTCGGGCCGCAGCGCCTTGAGCTGTTCGTCGCCCAGTCCCATTTTCTCCATGACGCCCGGCCGGTAGTTTTCCACCACCACATCGCACTGCGCGATCAACTGCCGGAGAACCGCTTTGCCTTCGTCGCTGTACAAGTCCAGAGTGACCGACTTCTTGTTGCGGTTGTAGTTGGCGAAGTACCAGCTTATGCCATCGCGGATGACGCCTTGCCGGCGCACCGGGTCGCCCTCCCCGGGCGCCTCTATCTTGATGACGTCGGCGCCCATGTCGGCCAACAGCGAGGTGCAGAAGGGGCCTGAAATGATGCGTGTCAGGTCCAGGATGCGGAATCCGGATAAGGGCATGGGTTTCCTCAGCCTACGGCAGCCGCGGCGCCGGCGTAGTCGTGCAGCGCCAGGCGCGGTCCGGCCTTCATCACCTGGCCGGGCAAGCTGCGTGTCATCACACGCTCCAAGCGGCGGGCGACCTGAATCAAGGCAGGCAGGTCAATGCCCGTCTCGATGTCCATTTCGTGCAGCAGATTGACCAGGTCTTCGGTGCAGACGTTGCCGGTGGCGCCCGGCGCGAACGGGCAGCCGCCCAGGCCGGCCAGCGATGATTCAAAGCTGGTGATGCCGGCGCGCAGCCCTTCCACCACGTTGACCAGGCCCAGCCCGCGCGTATTGTGAAAATGCAGGGAGAGCTTCATGCCGGGAAAATCGGCTCGCAATGCGTCTACCGTCCGGCGCACCAGCTTGGGCGTCGCCATGCCGGTGGTATCGCCCAGGGTCACGGCATCGAAACCCAGGCCGGAGAACTGGCCCACGATGGTTTTCAGCGCCCCGATATCCACGTCGCCCTCGAACGGACAGCCAAAAGCTACGGCAATGGCGCCCTTGCGCCCGATCGCATGGCCCTGCAACAGCGCAGCCACGTCTTCGATATCGCGCAGCGATTGCTCCACGGGCCGGTTGAGATTCTTCTGGTTATGGCTTTCGCTGGCCGACAGAAACACCACCACCTCGTCCGCGCGCGAAGACAGGGCGCGCTCCACGCCCCGACGATTGGGCGCCAGGGCGCCCAGCACCACGCCTGCGCGCTTGTCCACCTGCTCCAGCAGCGCCGCGGCATCGCTCAACTGCGGCACGGCGCGGGGCGACACGAAGGAAGTGGCCTCGATATGGCGCACGCCTGCCGCGATCAGGTCATTCAGGATTGCGGCTTTAGTCTCGGTAGGCACGAATTCGGGCTCGCTTTGCAGGCCGTCGCGCAACCCCACCTCGACAATCTCAACTCGACCGGGAAGGCTCACGTCTTTCTCCTGACGCCCGGGCCTGGCCCGGGTCTATGGGTTCGTGAACTATCTTGCGAGATCAGGCCTGCCGGCACAAATCGTGAATCTTCAATGGGGCATCGCAAAACGCGACGGCTGGCCCGCCGGGACGCCGCGGCCTCACGAAATACTGCATTGCAGCGCCCCAGGCGGAGTCCTCTAGAATTCCTTCCGCCGCTCAAGCGCTGCCCGTAGCCTGGACCTCTTGGAGCAGATGGTCCAACAGCAGGCGGGCGGCGCCGGACAAGGGCTCATTGCTGCGCACGCACAATTTGAGCTGGCGCTGCGCCCAGGCGTCGGTCAGAGGGATAATCCGGAGGTCTACGCAGGCGAACAGGGACAGCGCCTTGGTCGGCACGATGCCGATGCCCAGATCGCCGCGCACCATCGACACCAGCGCGTCGTAGGAGGTCACCTGGAACCGCAGCCGCACCGTCCGGTTGATGGCCGCCGCCTCGCGGGTGAACAGATAGTCGGCCGCGCTGCCGCGATGCATGCCCACATGGTCGTAATCCAGCGTGTCGGCAAACGCGATGCTGCGGCGGGCCGCCAGCGGGTGGCCGTGGTTGACCACCAGCGTCATCACATCGCGCTGGTACGGAAAAACATGCAGTCCGCTCTCGTCGTCCGTCTGGGTATAGATGCCGATGTCGGACACATTTTCCTGAACCGCCCGGGTCACGGCGGAACTGACATTTTCTTCCAGGTCTATCCGCACATCGGGGTGCCGGTCAAGAAAGCGGCGCAGCTCCTCGGGCAGGAATTGCGTGATGGACGACAGATTGGCGGCAACGCGCACACGCCCGCGCACCCCCGACGAAAACTCGCGGATTTCATCCGCCAGGCCACACGCCTGGTGCAGCAGCGCCCGCGCATGCCGCGCCAGCGCAAGCCCCGCGCTGGTGGGCTCCACGCCGCGCGCGTGCCGGTTGAACAGGACGACATCCAAGGTCCGCTCAAGCTCGGACAACCGTTTGCTGAGCGCCGATGGCGCGATGTGTTCACGCGAGGCCGCCGCCGCAATACTGCCTTCCTCAAGGACGGCCACAAAAACCTGCAGGGTATACAGGTCCAGGCGGGGCGCGGGTGTACGGGTGAGCGTATCAGGTGTCGTCATCGGAAAAGCCCAGGCGTAAACGTTAAATGTAATTCTTGTTGACTGTCACATGAATGGCATCCGGGAAACCTAGCATGGACTCGAAACTGTCATCGTCGGATTCGGCAGATCCGCGCCTAACACCTTGAGAGAGTTGGGGTCATGAATCGAGTCATCGTCGCCGAGACCGCTTTAGGAGCGGTACTGAAGTTCAAAAGCATGCATGGACGGGAAGCCCTGTCCGAACTGTATGAGTTTGAGGTGGAGCTCGAAGCGGAAACGACCGCGATCAGCGCCCCCTCTGTCCTGGGCAAGCCGCTGACCCTGGAGATTGAAACCCAGCATGGCGCCAAGCGCTATTTGAACGGCGATGTCGCCCGGTTCGCTTATGTAGGCCAGGAGTCAGGAGGATTGCGACTGGCCCGCTATCGCGCAACCGTGCGGCCCTGGCTGTGGTACTTGACGCGCAACCGCGATTGCAGGATCTATCAGAACAAGAGCGTTGTCGAGATATTGGAAGAAGTGCTGGGCTCGTATTCTGGCTATGCCTACGAAAAAAAACTGCAGGGCGCCTATCGAACCCGCGAGTATTGCGTCCAGTACGAAGAAAGCGATTTCGATTTCATCAGCCGGCTGATGGAACACGAAGGAATCTATTACTACTTCAAGCACGAGAAAAACCTGCACACGCTGGTGCTGATCGACGACATGGGCGAGCACGAGCCCCTGCCGGACTATTCCGCACTGGACTACTTCCCCCAGGAAAACAATGTGCTGGCCCGGGAGCAGACCATACACGCGTGGAGCAGCGAGGAAGAACTGCGGGGGGTCGAGTACGTTATCAACGACTACGATTTCAGGAAATCAAGCCTCAATCTGCAAAGCCGCCTCAAGCATACCCACCCGGTCGCGCAGGCCAATCATGAAATCTATGAGTGGCAAGGGGGATACGTCGATATCCAGCATGGCGAGCATTACGTCAAAGTGCGGCTTGAGGAAACCCGCTCCGCCAGCGAGCGCAGCAGCGGCGGCGCCAATGTGCGCGGGCTGGCCCCCGGCTACACGTTTCGGCTGCGCCGCAGTCCGCGCAAGGCGGATATCAGGGAATATCTGATCCTCTCGGTCGATTACTTTCTGGCCGAGGCGGGCTACCAGTCGCGAGACGGCGTCGGGGAGTACCGCTACGAGTTCACGGTTCAGCCTACCAGCCTGCCCTACCGCGCGCCCATGGCAACGCCCGTTCCCAAAACGACCGGCCCCCAGACGGCCGTGGTCACGGGACCCGCGGGCGCGGAGGTCTATACCGACGAGTACCAGCGCGTGAAACTTCTTTTCCGCTGGGACCGCTACAGCCAGCCCGACGAGAACAGTTCCGGCTGGGTGCGCGTATCGAATGATTCGGCGGGTAGCGGCTATGGCGCCGTGAGCACGCCGCGCGTAGGGCAGGAAGTGGTGGTGGACTTCATCGGCGGCAACCCCGACCGCCCCTTGGTGACCGGCCGTGTCTACAACGATCACCAGATGCCGGCGGGGGGATTCAGCCCCTCGCCCACGGTTGTGGGATTCAGCAGCCGCTCCCACTATGGCAGTCCGGCCAACGAAAGCCACCTGTACATTGAAAACAAGCTGGGCAGCGAATACGTGGAGCTGCATTCGGAAAAGGACCTGCATGTGGTGGTGGAAGGGCTGGAGACGCGCGGCGTGGGCGCATCCCGGACGACCACGATCGGCACATTCGAGGACAACACCATCACCGACCACCAGAAGAACCTGGTGGGCTCCTATCGGGACACAACGGTCGAGGGGTCCGATACGCTCAAGGTGACCGGAGGCGACCGGGTAGAGACGTTCTCGCACAAGTATGCGAACACCACCAAGTCAGACATTGACATGACGTCCACCGACGGCCATGTCCACATCAAGGCAGATACCGGCTACGGCAAATTCGAGGCGAAGGACATCGTGCTCGTCAAATCGACGGGCGATAACAATGTCAACATCCAGAAAGGCGGCGACGACCATCAATTGGGTCTCGAAGGGGACAATGCGACCCTTAAGGCGCCCACGGACGTCTATATCCAGGCAACCGGCGGCCTGGGCGAGTTCACCACGTCCACCAGCATGAAGCTGCGCGCCGATGCGGGGCCGCTGGATATTCAAAAAGGCGGCGATGCGCATTCCATAAAAATGGAAGGCGATGCAATGACAGTGAAAGCGCCGGCCAGCATCACCTTCGAATCGCCCGAACTGATCTGGAACGGCGCGGCGGTCAAGGAAACCCACAAAACCCACTTCACAAATGGCTGGTGGAAAGGCGAGGCCTTTCTAGAGGTGTTCCAAGTCCGCGGATTTCATCAGTCCGTGACGGGCCTTCGGCACCAGGCCAGCGCCACGCAGAACACCTACTATGTGAAGAAGTCGGACATCGGGGCCATCAAGGTGGATTGCGGGGGCATTTCCTACAAAGGCTTTGTGGAGGAGGCGGAGTTTGGTGAACTCAAGGCAGTGTTCAAGGCGCTCTTCTTGATCGTATGAGCCTTGTGAAAACACCTGCCGATCAATGAAAGTTCTCAAGCCAAACCGACTCTCCTGCCTTGCCCGGCCGTACAGGCATCTGAACAGCAATTATCTGGCCACCACCGTCTATGCGATGGTGGACTTTTCCTCCGGGTTCCACCTGGAGACCGAGCAGCGGCTATGGGGCCTGTTCAACGAAGAGTCCGTTCTGAATTTTGGCGCGGAAGCGCTGGACTTCGGCATTCCCAAGCGCACCCCCGAGATCATTCTGAACGCCTATGCGTTTGGAAAATATGCCGTCAATGGCAGAACCGCCGTTTCGGTCTCGGTCAACAACGTCAGGAAGGACCTGTGGGTCAGCGGGGATCGCTACTGGACGGACGGCAAGCCAGGCCCGGCGCTTCCTTTCGACACGATGCCCATCAATTGGCGCAACGCCTATGGCGGCGAGGGGTTCGAGGAGAACCCGCTGGGCAAAGGCCATCGGGCAACAGAAATCAATGGCCTGCACGTCCGATTTCTGCCGAATATCGAAGACCCCGCGCATCCCGTTATTCGCGAGGGGCAGCGCTACGCGCCCGCCGGATACTCCGCCATTCCCATCGAGTCTCCCGGCAGGAACCGGATGCTGGGCACGTATGACGAACATTGGCGGACTCACGAGTTTCCCGGGTTTGCCAGGGACATCGATTGGGAATATTTCAATCAGAGTCCGGCGCGGCAGCGGCTCAACCGTCTTCAAGCGGGAGACAAGATCGTCTTTACACATCTGCATCCGGGCAAGGAAAAACTGGCCACGACCATTCCACCGCTTGTCGCCAGGGCCTTCATCCGGAGGGCAGAGACCATTGCGCGGCGCGCTGGCTTCCTGGAGGAGGTCCCGCTAGGGCTCACCACCTACTGGGCTTACCCGCACCTGGAAAAGGCGATTCTGCTGTACCAAGGCGCCGTGCCGGTCAGCGAGGACGATGCCAGCGACGTGAGCCATGTGTTGTACGCGGCGGAGCATGACGGTTCGGCGAAATCGCCTGCCTATTACGAAGATGTCTTTCACCATCGAGTCGATCCGGAAACCGGCGCGCTTCACGCGCTGCTTGAGAAGCAGCTTGTCGATACCCGTTTTATTCGCAGCACATCCCTTGATGAGATTTCGCTATCCCCCTTGCTGCAGAACAAGCGCAGAAAGCTGGAAAGGGAACTGGCGCAGAACGCGTCGCGCAAAGACGGCTATTGCGCCAAACCCGAGGATGCCGCCCGGGTCGAGGCGGAGCTGGCGTGGCTGAAGAAAAGCCAGAACGGCAAAATAGCGCGGGATGACGTCGTTCTGGACATGCTCCAGCGGCAGCAGCAGGAGATCAGCCTGAAGGCGGTCAAGCAGCAATTCAGGGAGCGCCGGCAAGCATCCACGCAGGGACCTCACGAGCGGTCGCAAGCCGTCGAGCATGACCAGCAGCGCTTTCTGGAAGAGCGCCGGAAAGCCCTGCTGGCTCGCATGAAAGAAGACGCCGAGAAAGATATCGAATCCGGCAGAGGGCCGCAGGCCATGGCCGGCCAAGCCGCGCAAGACCAGTTGCGGCGGCTTCGGCTCCAGCAGTTTGAACAGTTTGCGGACATCGTCTCCAGCGCGCCCGGCGCCAAGCCGGCAAAGCGAGACTGGTCCGGCAACCCGAAGAGGCTACATCGGATTTTCGGCCTGAATCAGCTGATCACCGAACCCTTGCCCGCCGGCTTCGATGGCTACGAGCTGCACGGTTTTGTTGCCGCGGCCGCCTCTTACGCGGGCTGGAACTTGCGCGGCCTGACGATAAGGGAAAGCCGCATTTCCGGCTGTGATTTCTCGAAGTCGCAGATGGCATGCTGCGATTTCGACCAGGTCGTTTTCAATGGCTGCGATTTCTCATCGGCCGACTGGAGCCAAGCGCATTTCAGGCAATGCCAGTTCATCGCTTGCCGGCTGCCCAACGTGCAGTCGGACAAGGCGAAGTTTGAAGACTGCCGCTTTGTGCAGTCGGACCTGACTGCGTGGATGCACCTCAAGATCACCTTGAAAGGCTGCGTGTTCGAGCATTGCCGCTTTGTCAATTTCTCCTGCATGCGCGGCAGGCTGGAGCGGGTTGAATTTGAAAATTGCCATTTCCTGAGGCATGCCTTTATCAAAGGAAGGGTAATGGGGCTGCGCATGGAGGCTTGCCGGATCGACTCCCTGTCATTCGTCGGCATAGCGGCAATACAAGGGCTGCGCATTTCCCGATGCGACGCGTCGAAGCTGTATGTGGCCCCGGAGACCTCCATCCCGGACATCGGCATCTCCCATTCGACCATCTCTGCATCCAGCTTCAGAACCGTCGACTTCAACCATGGAAACGTCGTGGCCAGCGACCTGAGCACTTGCGATTTCTCCGAAGCAAAGATGCAGGACGTGAACCTTGTGGACAGTTTCTTCAAGCGATGCCTGTTCATACGAACCGACCTGTCCCAGGCTCGCATCGCCAACTCGGATTTCAGCGAGGCCCAAATGAAGTCGGCGGACCTGAGCGGCGCCGACTTGCGGCATGTGTCATTTTTTAGTGCGGAGCTGTCCATGATCAGGGCTGATGCCGGCACGATTCAGCGGGATATGTTGATGGACCGATCCAACGCCTATCCGCTGCGCAAGAAGCCATGACGCCGGACCCGGTACAGCAGCAGTTCCTGTCTCGCGTGAACGACGGGGAGTCGATCACAGGCTTTCTATGGAAAGACCTGGCTTGGCACGGGGTTGCATGGCATGGCGCGGAGATCCGCCAGTGCATTATTGAGCGCAACACGTTCACCGGAATGGACTGGCAGTCATGCCATATCGACGGCGCGGTGTTCGTCGGGGCGCGATGGTCGGACGCGATACTGAGGGACTGCGTGTTCACAAGCTGCCGCTTTGTGGATTGCGTGTTTGAAAGCACCACGTTCCACACGCATCAGTTCCTGGAATGCGCCTTCGAAGGGTGCGTGTTCCGCGCGTGCCAGTACGCGGAGGGCGCGCTGATCAACGCGCCGATTCTTGATCTGGCCATAGAGGCGTCACGGGTGGAAAAGCTGGTCCTGTCCGGCAATCGGCAGGTACGGCTGCGGTTCAAGGACTCCGCCTTCCTGCATCTGGTGCTGGCCGATTTCAATTTCAGCAATCTGACGCTGGAAAACGCTCGCTTCACGAATCTGATCGCGATGGAGTGCACGGCGAAGGACTATGTTTTTCAAGGCGTGCCGCTGTTTCAAAGCCAGTTTACCGACAGCGACATGGCCGGCAGCGACTTCTCGCATGCGGATTTATCCCAGGTTTGCTTCAAGGGCTGCGGGTTGCAGGCGTGCCGGTTCGACCGGGCCAATATGCGGCAGGCCTTGGTAATGCAAGCCAACGCAGCCAACGCGGTCTTTGCCGGCGCAAACCTTGAGTGCGCCAATTTTTCCGACACCAACTGCGAGCGCGCCAATTTTCGTGGCGCCGACATGAACATGACGATCTTGAACCGCAGCAATCTGCGGCATGCCGACTTTTCAGGCTGCGACATGGCGTTTACGGATTTCTCTTACTCCGACATCAGCCAGGCCGATTTCAGCGGAGGGCGCTTCATGCGCAGCAAGCATCATGCGGTCATCGACCACGATACGCGCTATGGATCCAGGCTTGGCATTCTGCCTGCGGACCATGATCTGCTTCGCGCGGAACAATGGGTGAAATTGCCATGAATCACCGTCGGCAGGATAGCGACATGCCGGCCGGAGCCGATGGCGAGCCGGCCGGCGCGGACCGTTCTGATCCGCTGCATCCGCTGCTGCTTCAAAAAGCGGCGACATCATTCAGCGGGGATACGCAGGTTCATAGCGCGTTTCTTGTCGACGCCCATGACCATGCCTTTTTTACGGTCAGCAATCGCGTGCACGGGCGCCAATATCAGGTCAAGCGCGCGGCGAGCTGCCTGCTGCTGCCCGAGCCGGGCGACAGGGTCTTGGTGTCCGGCGACGCGGCGGGCGGCCTCTACATTATTGCGGTGCTGGAACAGGGCGCCGGCGGGCGCGCCACCTTGCACGTCGATGGCGAGCTTGCCCTGTCCGCGGACGCGCTTACCCTGAAAGCAAACAGCCGCCTTGCAATGGAGGCCGACGCCTTCAGCCTCAAGGCCGGCTCGGGCGACGTCGACACAGTGGATTGGGCAATCAAGAGCCATCGCTATACGCTGGCCAGTGTCGAACTCGATGTCATGGCCCTGACATCCAAGTACACCGGCGATCAACGCGAGTCGTACTACCAGTCCGTCACCGAAACGACGGGCCGGTCCGCCCGCTACGTCACGGGCACCGACACCGTCAAAGCGGTCAATCTCGACTATGCCGCGGACTTTATTGCCCGGCTTAGCGGAAACACCACGCTTATCAACGGCGAGACCTTGATAAAGGCCGACGGCAAGCAAATTCTTGTGGGCTAGGGCCTGCACACCTTTCGCGAGGAGATATCCATGTTTGCAAATGCACAGTTCGGAGGAATGGATTTGGGATTTCCGGACGTCTGCAAGACGCCCATCCCGCCCATTCCCTATCCGAACATGGCCATGGGGCCCATGACCGTCCCGGTGGCGTTCAATGTCCTGGCCGGAGGCGGGCCGTGGCATAACCTGATGAGCGCCCGTCCGCTCACGATGGGCGACACCCCGGGCGTCGGCATGGGTTTGGTCTCGCAAACCGTGATGGCCCGGCAGCAGCACGTCACCGGCGCGTTTACCGTCATTGTGAGAGGCTCGCCCAGCACGCGGATGACCAGCATCGGGCCCGCAAACCTCATCAATTGCCCGACTTCGTGCCGCGTGGTTCCCAGCCAGCTTAAAGTCCTGGTGCTGGCGCCCTGATGATGTTGCGCCGCTGATCGCGCGGATCCTGGATAGCCATGATGGAAACGCTGGTTTCGTTACTGGTCTGGGCGACGGACAAGGTGTGGCCGTTTCCCGTTCTTATTGTTGTTCTGGCGCTGGGCCTGGTGGCGATCTCCCGAATGATGGGGGTGCCTCAATCCAGCACGCCGCTTACCGTGGCGCTATGCGCCCTGCTGATCTGCATCCCATTCGGCACGCCGGCGCTGTTTTTCTTTGGCTCGCGCCTGACTGCCCCGTTGATTTACCACTATGGAACCCCGGGGCAGGCGGTAATCGTCTCCAGCAGGCAGACGGGCGACATTTTCAACGATCGTCCCGTGCGGCGTTATACCGTCATGCTGCAAAAGGCCGATGGCGAACGGCTGGAAACGCAATTCGATAGTTCCGACTTCAATGTCTACCCCGGTCGGCGCGAGGTCCGCTATCCGGCCGAAGGCCAGCCGTTCGAGGTGCGCTATCTGGCCAGGCAGCCACGGCGCTTTGTCATGCTTCTGCCTTAGCGTTTCGCGTGCGCCGGAACTGGGCCTGCCTGGTGCTCCACGGCCGGCGATGGTTGCGGAACATGGCCAGGTACACGCCGACCACCCAGGCCAGCGCCACCGCCCAGCCGCCAAGGATGTCGGACGGGTAATGCACGCCCAGGTACACCCGCGACAAGCCCACCGCCAGCGTGAAGGCAACCGAAAGCAGGATCGCCGGCCAGCGCCAGAGGGTCGGCCAAGCCAACAGAATCACCACCGCCGCCAGCGTCATCGAACCCATCGCATGGCCGCTGGGGAAGCTGAAGGTCGTTTCCGGCGCGATCGATTCCCACAGGCTGGGCCGGTCGCGCTGGAAGAGCTGCTTGGCGGAAAGATTCAGCAGCGCCGAGCCCACGAATGCCACCGCGGCGAACGTGCCCTCGCGCCAGCGCCGCGCCGCCAGCAGCGCCAGCACGATCAGCGCGTCGATGGGGATCACCCCGTACTGGTAGCCGGCCTTGGACATGAACACGAAAAAGTGGTTGAGGCCCGGGGTGGCGGATGCGTGCATGCGCCACAGCAAGGGATCGTCGAAGAACAGCGATTCGAGCTCGTGCACCTCGTCGGCCAACGCCACGAACACGCTCAAGGGAATCAGCACCCCCACGAACAGCAGGACGATCCGCCAGGCGTTGCGTCGCATGTAGGCTCGGACTCCGGCGGCATCCTCCACCGAGCCGGACAGGTCATCCCTGGTTTCGGACATGGCATCTTTCCACGTGCTGGTCGATCAGATTGGTCATGGACTGCACCGCCGCCGGCCAGGCGGCAGCGTCGGCGGGCGGCGCTGGGCGAAGAACGGCGTCACAGGCTTGCATGGCGGCCATTTTAGACCGAGCGGGCGGGATCGATGGCGCGACAGCGCACTCGCGCCCGCCGGCACGACAGCCACACCAGCATCGCCGCCGCGCCGAGCGAAATCCAGTAATCCACCGGTGCGCCGGCCCACCAATGGATATGCCACGGGATATGCTCGGGCGCGAAGCGCTCCAGCCCGTAAGCGGGATTCAGCACGAACCAGAGGAAATCCTCGGTGATCCAGAACAGCATGATGCAGGCGATCACCCGCGCCTGCGCCCGCCAGTTCCAATAGCCGCCGAACACCAGCGGAAAATGGAAGAACAACGCCACGCAGGGAAATATCCAGGCGTGATAGCCGGTCATCGCGCGGCCACCCCAGAACAGATCCAGCAGCCAATGCCGCTCGATCCGCCAGGTCGGCAGATTGGCGGCCCAGCCCGCGGCGCCCTCGATCTGGATTTCCACATTGGCGAAGAAATACGCCAGCAGCAGCGTCCAGGCTATCGTCAGCGACACCGCCAGCGGATGCCGGGACGGCCGCGAGGCGCCGGCGCTGACCGGCGGATTGGCAACATCCATTTCACCGCCCGCCATCGTTCACATCCGCCGCGTCGAGAGCATCCGCAACGATCTGCAGCACGGACTGCGCCGCTTGGGGCCGCCCCAGCGCGGCGGCGGCCGCGCGCATCCGCTGCAGACGCTGCGGCTCGGCGAGCAGCATGCCCACCCGGTATTCCAGCGCCACCGCGTCGATCGCCTTGAGCGCCGCGCCCTGCTCCAGCAAATAGTCGGCGTTGCTCTCCTCCTGCCCGGGTATCGGCGCGTTGAGCAGCATCGGCACGCCCATCGCCAGGCATTCGGACGTGGTCAGTCCGCCGGGCTTGGTGATGACCAGGTCGGAGCACGCCATCAACCGCTGCACCTCGTCGGTAAAGCCGAACGGGAACAGGCGGCCGGCATGCTCCGCCTCCATGGCGCGCAACCGGGTCAGCGCGTCCTGGTTGCGGCCGGCCAGCACGATCAGCTGGAAATCGTGCCGCGCCCCCGCTGGACCAAGCCGCAGCAGCGACGCGGCGACCTCGTCCAATCCGCCCAGCCCGCCGCCGCCGCCCATCAGCAGGATAGTGCGCCGCGCCGGGTCCAGGCCGAAATGGCGCGCGCACGCCTGGCGATCCGGCGGTTCGGCGAAGGCCGGCATCACCGGGATGCCAGTGACGTGGACGCGGTCGGCCGGGATGCCGGCGGCGCGCATGCGGAAAGCGACTTCCTCGCTGGCGGCGAAGTAACCCGTCATCCGCGGGATCACCCACATGCCATGCAGATCGAAATCGGTCACCTGCACCCATACCGGCGTCGCCAGCCGCTCGCGCCGTATTTCGTGCATCAGGATTTCGGCGGGCAGGAAATGCGTGCAGACAATGGCGTCGGGCGCGAACTCGTCGATGGCGCGCCGCAGCGCGCGGGTGCCGAGCCGTTCGGTGGCGCGCCGCAGCTTCTGCGTGGGCGAGGCCGGATCGGCCGTGGACGTGGCGTGATAGAGCATGCGCCACAGTTGCGGATGGCGATGGACCAGCTTGATGTAGAAATCGGTATAGAGCTTGCGGAACGCCGCAGGGACGTATTCCATCACGTCCAGGTGCAGCGTCTCCACTCGCGGGAACGCCGCAGCGGCGGTGGCGCGCAACGCCTCGGCGGCGCGCGCGTGGCCCGCGCCCGCGGACACGCTGAGGAACAGGATTCTTTTCGGCGACATGCGACCCGGGCTCCTTGATTCACTGCGTTCGGATGCCCTGACTTGCTGATGCCTGCCCTGGCGAATCGCGGATGTTAGAGCATTTCCGGCATCCTTTGCCCGGCTCCGCGCAGAGAGAGTGGGCGCCAGAGGCGCCTTGCGGCAGGCAAGGACGCGACGGCGCCTGCCTTGCTGGAGCCAGCCTGTGAGCAGCAAACAAAAAGCCCTCGATTTCTCAACGAAATCAAGGGCTTTCATGTGTTCTTGGCGGACAGAGGGGGATTCGAACCCCCGATACGCTTTTGACGTATACACGCTTTCCAGGCGTGCGCCTTCAACCGCTCGGCCACCTGTCCTACTGCATTTTTCGGGCTTGCTTGCTGCTGCGAAAAATGCGAATCCGCGATTCTAGCAGAATGCCGGACCTCACAGCAAGCGGGCAAAGAAAAAGGGACGCACTACACGCGTCCCTTCCCCGACCGGCGCCTTACACCGACGCCGGCGGGTCCTGCTCCCGGTAGGAGCTGATCGTGCCGTCCGGCTCGGTCTCTTCCAGCCGGACTCGGAATCCCCACAAGCGCGCCAGGTGCTTCATCACCTGCTCGGCATCCTCGCCCGCCAGCGGCCGGCCGCGGCTCTTCAGGTGGCGCAGCACCAGCGAACGGTCGGTGTCGCGGTTGAAGCGGACGACCTGGATGTCCGGCACCTGGTTGTCGCGATTGTGCTGCGCGGCCAGCAGGCGGCGGATGTCGCGGTAGCCGTCGTCGTCGTGGATGGCGGCCACTTCCAGCTTAGGATTGGCCTGGTGATCCGAGATCGCGAAGAAACGGAATTCGCGTATCAGGCGGGGCGACAGGTACTGCGAGATATAGGATTCATCCTTGAAGTTGCGCATGGCGAAGTCCAGCGTCTTCAGCCAGTCGCCTCCAGCGATGTCGGGGAACCAGCGGCGGTCCTCTGGCGTGGGCGCCTCGCAGATGCGGCGGATGTCCGACATCATCGCAAAGCCCAGCGCATACGGGTTGATGCCGCCGTAGCCGCGCTCGTCAAAGCCGCGCTGGCTGACCACGTTGGTGTGGCTTTGCAGGAACTCCATCATGAAGCCGTCGTTCACCAGTCCCTTTTCGTGCAGGCGGTTCAGGATGGTGTAGTGCCAGAACGTGGCCCAGCCTTCGTTCATGACCTTGGTCTGCGTCTGCGGATAAAAATACTGCGCGATCTTGCGGACGATGCGCACAAGCTCCTTTTGCCACGGCGCGAGCTTGGGCGAGTACTTCTCGATGAAGTACAGCAGGTTTTCTTCGGGCTCCGGCGGGAACACCGAGGCCGTGGCGCGCGTGTCCTTGTCCGCTTCCAGGCGCGGCAGCGTGCGCCACAGGTCGTTGTATTGCAGCCGGGCGTGCTCCTGGCGCTCGGCCTGGCGCGCGGCTTCTTCCTTGTAGGACACCGGCGTCGGCCGCTTGTAGCGGTCCACGCCGTGGTGCGACAGCGCATGGCAGGAATCCAGCAGCGCTTCCACCGCATCGATGCCGTAGCGGTCCTCGCAGGACATCACGTACTTGCGCGCGAACACCAGGTAATCCAGCACGCCGTCGGCGTCGGTCCACTGGCGGAACAGGTAATTGCCCTTGAAGAACGAGTTATGCCCGTAGCAGGCGTGCGCGATCACCAGCGCCTGCATCGTCATGGAGTTTTCTTCCATGAGGTACGAGATGCAGGGGTTGGAGTTGATGACGATCTCGTACGCCAGTCCCTGCATGCCGCGCCGGTAGAACTGCTCGTTGCGGATGAACTCCTTGCCGTAGGACCAATGCGGATATCCGATGGGCAAGCCGGCCGAGGCGTAGGCGTCCAGCATCTGTTCCGAGGTGATCACCTCGATCTGGTTCGGGTAGGTGTCCAGCCCGTACTCGCGCGCGACCTGGGAGATCGCGTCGTCATAGGATTGGATCAGTTCGAACGTCCATTCGGAACCCTGGGAGATCGGCCGGGCTGCGCCGGCCAACTCCGGCTCCACGAGAGCACCCACGATGGCATTCATGCGGTCTCCTTCTTGAACAGATCATGGAACACGGGGAAGATTTCGCCGCGATCGCAGATGCGCCGCATGACGAAGTGCGGCTCCAGCTTCTGTTCATATTCCGCCCACAGGCTGCTCTTGCGCGCCTCCTGCGAGTCGGGGATTTCAATATAGGCAAAGTAGCGCGTCGACGGCAGCAGGTGCTCGGCCAGGAAGCGCGCGCTCTTGCCGGCGTCGGCGCCGAAAGAATCGCCGTCGCTGGCCTGCGCCGCGTAGACGTTCCATGCCGCGGGCGGATAGCGCTTTTCAAGAATCTCGCGCATCAGCTCCAGCGCGGAAAGCACGATGGTGCCGCCGCTCTTGGGGTCGTAGAAGAACGTCTGCTCGTCCACTTCCTCGGCATTGTCGGTATGGCGGATGAAGACCAGGTCCACGTGCTCGTACTTGCGCGACAGGAACAGGTAGAGCAGCGTGAAGAAGCGCTTGGCCAAGTCTTTCTTGCCCTCGTCCATGGAACCGGACACGTCCATCAGGCAGAACATGACCGCGCGCGCCATGGGGATGGCCACCGACACGCGGTTGCGATAGCGCAGATCCAGGTCGTCCAGGAACGGCACGCGGGCCAGGCGTTCGCGGCAGTCCTCGACATCCTGTTCCAGCGTGCGGATCTCGGCGGCGGGCGCGCCCGCCGCGCGGGCCTTGGCCAGCGCTTCCTCGGCGTCTTCAAGATCGGCGCGCGCCTTCACGCTGAGCGCCACCCGCCGCGCCAGGGAAGACTTGAGCGTGCGGCTGATGCTCAGCATGCTGGGCGAACCGGTGGTGGTGTAGCCCGCGCGCTGCCATTTCTTCTGGCTGACTTCGCCCAGCTGGTTGCGCGCCAGGTGCGGCAGTTCCAGGTCCTCGAAGAACAGGTTCAGGAACTCGGCCCGCGACAGGCTGAAGGTGAACTGATCGACCGATTCGCCTTCTCCGGGTTCGGACCCGCCTTCGCCCTGCCCGCCCTGCGGCCGGTCGAAGGTGTCTCCCTTGGCGAACTCGCGATTGCCAGGGTGCACCAGTTCCCGGTCGCCGCCCGAGCCGTGCCTGAAGGTCGGCTCGGAGATGTCCCTGGCGGGCAGGTTGATCTCTCCGCCCTGATCCATGTCCTGGATCGAGCGATCACGGATCATCCCGTGGACCGCCTTGCGGATCTGGTCCTTGTAACGCCGAAGAAAGCGCTCCCGGTTAACGGCGCTTTTGTTGCGCCCGTTAAGACGGCGATCGATCAGTGAATTCATGATTCACCCCGCTCAGGAAGACTTCCTCACACGGAGATACCACTCGCACAGCAGCCTGACCTGCTTTTCCGTGTAGCCCTTTTCAACCATCCGATCCACGAAGCTCTGGTGTTTCGACTTGTCCTCGGCGGAGGCCTTGGCGTTGAACGAAATCACCGGCAGCAGATCTTCCGTGTTCGAGAACATCTTCTTCTCGATCACTTCGCGCAGCTTTTCATAGCTGGTCCAGGTGGGGTTGCGGCCGTTGTTGTTGG
Organism: Achromobacter sp. NPDC058515; assembly: GCF_042721735.1. Lineage (NCBI taxonomy): Bacteria > Pseudomonadati > Pseudomonadota > Betaproteobacteria > Burkholderiales > Alcaligenaceae > Achromobacter > Achromobacter sp. NPDC058515. Next base: position 67,408 of record NZ_JBHXNI010000014.1, on the reverse strand, counting down.
CGCGCGCCCGCAGCACGAAGTTCACGATCTCGTTGCGGAAGTCCTTCGGGTTTGCGATGCCCGCTGGTTTCTCGATCTTTTCCAGTTCGTCGTTCAGCGCGCTGCGATCGAAGCTCTCGCCGGTTTCAGGATCGCGGAATTCCTCGTCCTGGATCCAGCAGTCGGCGAACGTCACGTAGCGGTCGAAGATGTTCTGGCCATATTCGGAATAGGACTCCAGGTAAGCGGTCTGGATTTCCTTGCCGATGAATTCCGCGTAGCGCGGCGCCAGGAAGCCCTTGATGAACTCCAGGTAGCGCCGGCGGATTTCCTCGGGATAGTCCTCGCGGCCGATCCGCTGCTCCAGCACGTACATCAGGTGCACCGGGTTGGCGGCCACTTCCGTCTGGTCGTAGTTGAAGACGCTGGACAGGATCTTGTACGCGAAACGCGTGGACACCCCGTTCATGCCTTCGTCGGTGCCGGCGTAGTCCTTGTACTCCTGCAGGGCCTTGGCCTTGGGATCCACGTCCTTCAGGCTTTCGCCGTCGTAGACCCGCAGCTTCGAATAGATGCTGGAGTTCTCGGGTTCCTTCAGGCGGGTCAGCACCGAGAATTGCGCCATCATGTCCAGCGTTCCCGGCGCGCACGGCGCCTCGGACAGCGAGCTGTGATGCAGCAGCTTCTCGTAGATGCGGACCTCTTCCGACACCTGCAGGCAGTAAGGCACCTTGACGATGTAGATGCGGTCGAGGAACGCCTCGTTGTGCTTGTTGTTGCGGAAGGTCTGCCATTCCGACTCGTTCGAGTGGGCGAGGATCGCGCCGTTGAACGGAATCGCGGAGAAGCCCTCCGTGCCCTTGAAGTTGCCTTCCTGAGTCGCGGTCAGCAGCGGGTGCAGCATCTTGATCGGGGCCTTGAACATTTCCACGAACTCGAGCAGCCCCTGGTTGGCCAGGCACAGGCCGCCGGAATAGCTGTAGGCGTCCGGATCGTCTTGCGAGTGGCGGTCGAGCTTGCGGATGTCGACCTTGCCGACCAGCGAAGAAATGTCCTGGTTGTTCTCGTCGCCCGGCTCGGTCTTGGCGATGGCGATCTGGCGCAGCACCGACGGATTCAGGCGCACGACGCGGAACTGCGAGATGTCGCCGTCGAACTCCTTCAAGCGCTTGACCGCCCAGGGCGACATGATGCCGCTCAGGTAGCGCCGGGGGATGCCGTATTCCTTTTCAAGCATGTCGCCGAACCGTTCCGGATGGAACAGGCCGAGCGGAGACTCGTTCACCGGCGAACCCTTCAAGGCATAGATGGGATAGCTTTCCATCAACAGCTTGAGCCGTTCCGCGATGGACGACTTGCCGCCGCCCACCGGTCCCAGCAGATAGAGGATTTGCTTGCGCTCTTCCAGTCCCTGTGCGGCGTGCTTGAAGAACGCGACGATCTGTCCGATCACGTCCTCCATGCCGTAGAACTCCTGGAACGCCGGATAGCGCCGGATGGTCCGGTTGGAAAACAAACGGGAAAGACGTGGGTCGTTGCGCGTATCCACGATTTCAGGCTCGCCGATCGCGGCCAGCATGCGCTCAGCGGGGCTGGCGTACGCCATGGGATCGCGTTTGGCGAGGTTCAGATACTCTTCGAGGGAGAGCTCCGATTCCTGCTCTCTTGCATACTGCGACTTGAAGCCTTCGACGATGTTTTGCACGGAAACCTCCTACAACACGCGAAAAATCCAATACGTCCCTACATGCCCATTGTGCCTCAGCGCTTGCGCTTTACTAGACAATCTCGCCATAAGCATTGTTGGCCAGTTGTTATGTTGCTTTCGCCACACATCAACCATCGGCATGATCGGGCCCTTTCCATTTAGGCTGCACCCGTCGGAAACAAGTTCCGTCAGGGAATGCAACTTACGTGAATAAGTTCACTCGTTTTCCTTCAGCATATTGCTATAGCCGGCATGCCTGATGTGGCCGCGCATGAAATGGTCAGCAATCATTTGAAGGGATGAGCGATATCCCGGTGGATTCTTATGATCCGGGCGTAAACCCGGTGCGCCCGCTATGCGATGGCAGCGGACGGTCTGAACGGCGCTTTGCGTCTTCGTTCAGCAGCGTGCCGGTCCGGTCGTGAAAAGCGCCGATAACGCGGCACGGGAATCCGTGGTGACGTGGGCGCGTGGGCACTGTGCGGGAAGGCCGTGAGCGCGTAGCGCCAAGTCATGCACCTATGCTAAAGCCAATTGACCGTTTTGTGGCAATTCATTTGGCGCATAAACCAAAATAGTGATTACACAAGCGTCAACAAATGTATGCGCGTGCGTCGCTCGCGGATTCAACGACGCCGCCATGCGGGCTTGCGAACCCTGCAAATGCAGGCTGCGCGCGGCATGCAGCGAATTGGCAGCCACGCATGCAGAGTGCTAGTACCCCTTGCGCCATCACGGATAACCTTGCGCACGCGGCGTTCGCGCGCGGGAAAATACGCACGCCAAGCCCGCGTTCATCCGCCACTTTCCGCTGCATTCAATTGCTTCGTTTGCGGCCCGCTAGGACAGCGCGACCCGCTGCATCAGCGCTTGCCAGGTGTCGGCCACGCGCGCGCGCACGCAAAGGTCGGCCCCGACCCTTCCGGCCTCGACGAACTCGTAGCGGCGGGCGGCGTCCAGGTGCTCCAGCATCGGCAGGCGCACCATGCCGGCCGCGTCGCCCAGCAGCACGGGCGCCAGGTACAGCAGCAGCTCGTCCACGCAGCCCTCGGCGACCAGCGCGCCGCTGAGTCCGGCTCCGGCCTCGACGTGGACCTCGTTGAACTGTTCCCGGGCCATCCAGCGCATCATGGCGCGCAGGTCGACCCTGCCGGGCGTGTCGCCCGGCAGGCACACCACGCGGGCGTTCCTGGCGGCCAGGCGCTCGGCTTTCGCGTCGTCGTCGCGCGCGGTGAAGAGTATGACTTCCGCGCCGTCGAACAGGCGGGCGTCCTCGGGGATCTCGAAACGGCCGTCCACGACGGCCTTGCGCGGCTGGCGGGGCGTATCCACGCCGCGCACGTTGAGCTGGGGATCGTCCTTGAGCACGGTGCCCATGCCGGTCAGGACCACGCAACTGCGCGCTCGCCAGCGGTGCCCGTCGGCGCGGGCCTCGGGCCCCGTAATCCATTGCGACATGCCGTTGTGCAGGGCGCTGCGCCCGTCCAGCGAGGCCGCCATCTTCATCCACACCCAAGGCAGGCCGCGGCTCATGCGGGAGATGAAGCCGGCGTTCACGGCCAGCGCCTCTTCGCGGCAGACGTCCGTGGCCACCTCGATGCCGGCGTCGCGCAAGCGCGCCAGCCCCTGTCCGTTGACCAGCGGATTCGGGTCGCCCATGGCGACCACGACGCGCGCCGGCCTCGCCGCCAGCACCGCGTCCACGCAGGGCGGCGTGCGGCCGAAATGGCTGCAAGGCTCCAGGGTGACATACAGCGTGGCGCCGGCGACCGACTCGCCTCGCGCCTCGGCGTCGCGCAGCGCGCGGATTTCCGCGTGCGGGCCGCCGGGCGGCTGCGTCGCCCCTTCGCCCAGCACGCGCCCGTCGCGCACGATCACGCAACCGACCCGGGGATTGGGCGCGGTCGTGTACATGACGGTCTGCGCCAGCGCCAGGGCGCGTCGCATCCAGAAAAGGTCGTCGGTGTCGCTTGGAGTCTTCATGCCAGGAATTGTATGTCCGCCACGCGCCGGCAAGACACGCCGTTACTGCGCGGACCCGTTGCCGTCCCCGGATGTCCGTTTTGGGCCGCCAGCGGTCTCGGATCGCGCTCGCGAAGGCGGCCGATTGGGGTAAAAATAGCTCCGATCCCTTTAAATTCGCAGGCCAGGAGGCCGGACATGAAACAGGCATTGATCGTCATCGACGTACAAGAATCTTTCCGCCAGCGTCCGTTTTGGGATGAATCCGAATATCCGGCGTTCCTGGCGCAGATCCAGCCCCTGATCGATTCGGCCGCCGCCCGGGACATTCCGGTGCTGCAGGTGTTCCACACCAGCCCGTCCAGCGACCCCGCCAACCCGTTTTCGCTGGCCTCGGGGCACGTCAGAACGCTGAAGGAACTGCGGATTTCCCCCACCGCCGTGTTCCACAAGACCGTGCATTCTTCGCTGTACGCCAAGGCTGCGGACGGCTCCACCTTGCACGATTGGCTGCTTGAACACGGCATCGAAGGCATCATCGTGAGCGGCATCCGCACGGAGCAGTGCTGCGAAACCACGTCGCGCCACGCCAGCGACGCCGGCTTCAAGGTGCTCTTTCCCACCGACGCCACCCTCACCTTCGCCATGCAGAGCCCGTCCGGCAAGCACTACACGCCGGCCGAGATCCGCGACCACACCGAACTGGTCCTGCAAGGCCGCTTTGCCCGCGTCGTGCGCGCCGCCGACGCGCTGGCGGCATAGCCCGCCGCGGGAGGCGCGCATGATTCCCGTGTACTTCGTGCTGTCGCGGGGCATCGTCCTGCTGGACCTGGCGGGTCCGGCGGAAGCTTTTCGCGTCGCCAACAAGCTTTGCCCCGACGCTTTCGAACAGCACTTCTGCGGCCCTTCCCGCGACGTCGAAAGCGGCATTCCCGGCCTGCATCTGGCGCATGTCCAAGCCCTGCCCGCGGCGCTGCCGTCCCATGCGCTGGTCATCATTTCCGGCGTGGTGGGCAAGCACACCCGCCTGGACGACCCGGACGCGCGCGCCATCGTGGACTGGCTGGCCATCAGGCACCCCGCCGACGGCTTCACCCTGATGACCGTCTGCGCGGGCGCGCTGTTCGCCGCCGCCGCAGGCCTCACGCGGCACCGCGAATGCACCACGCACCACTCCTGCCTGGAACAGCTGGGCGCCATCGACCCGAGCGCCCGCGTGCAGGACAACCGCATCTTCGTTGAGGACGGCAACCTGGTCAGCAGCGCGGGCATCACGGCGGGCATCGACCTGGCGCTGCACATGGTGTCGCGCCATTGCGGCCCGCGCGTCGCCAGCGAAGTGGCGCGCGACATGGTGGTTTACCAGCGCCGCGCCGGCTCGGATTCCACGCTGTCGCCCTGGCTGGACCACCGCAGCCACATGCATCCGGGCGTGCACCGGGTCCAGGACGCGGTCGTGCGCAACCCGGCGGCGCCCTGGTCGGCCCAATCGCTGGCGGACCAGGCGCACACCAGCCCGCGCCACCTGACGCGGCTGTTCCGCGAGCATGCGGGCTGCACGCCGATGGACTATCTCTACCAGATCCGCGTGGCGCTGGCGCGCGACCTGCTGCGCGAAACCCGGCTGGACCTGGAGCGCGTGGCGGAGAAATCGGGCTTTGGATCGGCACAGCACATGCGCCGCGTGTGGCGCAAGTTCCAGCCGCTGACGCCCAGCCTCATGCGCGCGGCGCCCATGCAATAAACGGCGCCAGGGCGCCGTCATTGCAAGCCAGCCGCGGGCGGGCGGCTATTCCTTGCGCAGCTTGCCCGGCAGCAGCGGCCCCTGCATTTCGCGGATGGCCTCGACGAATTCGCCGATGTCCTCGAAGCTCTTGTAGACCGAGGCAAAGCGCACGTACGCCACCTTGTCGAGCTTGCGCAGTTCGTTCATGACGAGCTCGCCGATATGTTCGGTGGGCACTTCCCGCAGCCCGCTGGCGAGCAATTGCTCTTCGATGCGGGCAACGGCTGCGTCCACGTCCTCGGTGCTGACTGGCCGCTTGCGCAGCGCCAGGCTCAGGCTGCCGCGCAGCTTGGCGGGATCGTAGTCGCTGCGGCTGCCATTGCGCTTCACGACGGAGGGCATGGCAAGCTCCACCCGCTCATAGGTGGTGAACCGCTTGTCGCAGGACAGGCAGCGGCGGCGACGGCGTATGGCGTCGCCCTCTTCGGACACCCGGCTGTCGACGACCTGCGTTTCGGCATTGCCGCAAAATGGACACCGCATGTGTGTTCCCTAAAGGCGCTGATGGCAATAATTGAGCATATTGTAACGACGCGCCCCGCGGGTAGCGCCAATATGGACGAATTCGTCCCTAATAGTATGGGCCAGTCCGCTCGCCAACCGCGCAAAAAAGGGACGGCGCCTTGCGGAGCCGTCCCTTTGTCCGGGATCCTGAGGCGCAGACCGGCTCCGCCTCAGGGCCGATTGCTTACTTCTTGCCGTAGACCGGCAGGCGCGAGGTCAGTTCGTTGACGCGGGCGCGCACGGCGGCGATATTGGCCTCATCGCGCGGATTGTCCAGCACGTCGGCGATCAGGTTGGCGGTCAGCTCGGCATCGGCTTCGGTGAAGCCGCGCGTGGTCATGGCCGGCGTGCCCAGGCGGATGCCGCTGGTCACGAAGGGCTTTTCCGGATCGTTCGGGATGGCGTTCTTGTTGACCGTGATGTGGGCCTGGCCCAGCACCGCTTCCGCTTCCTTGCCCGTGATGCCCTTGGAACGCAGGTCCACCAGCATGACGTGGCTTTCGGTACGGCCCGAGACGATGCGCAGGCCGCGCTTGACCAGCGTGTCGGCCAGCACCTTGGCGTTCTTGACCACTTGCTGCGCGTAGTCCTTGAACTCGGGCGCCAGCGCTTCCTTGAAGGCCACGGCCTTGCCGGCGATGACGTGCATCAGCGGACCGCCCTGGATGCCGGGGAAGATCGCCGAGTTGATGATCTTCTCGTGCTCGGCCTTCATCATGATGACGCCGCCGCGCGGGCCGCGCAGCGACTTGTGCGTGGTCGACGTGACGAAGTCGGCGTGCGGAACCGGGTTGGGGTAGGCGCCGCCAGCCACCAGGCCGGCGTAGTGGGCGATGTCGACCATGAACAGCGCGCCGTTTTCACGGGCGATGCGGGCCATGCGTTCGAAATCGATGTGCAGGGCGTAGGCCGACGCACCCGCCACGATCAGCTTGGGCTTGTGCTCTTTGGCCAGTTGCTCGACTTGCGCGTAGTTCAGGACTTCGTTTTCATCCAGGCCGTACGAGATGAAGTTGTACAGTTTGCCCGAGGCGTTGACCGACGCGCCGTGCGTCAGGTGGCCGCCTTCGGCCAGGCTCATGCCCAGCACGGTGTCGCCCGGCTTCAGCACGGCCATGTACACGCCCTGGTTCGCCTGCGAACCCGAGTTGGGCTGCACGTTGGCGGCTTCGGCGCCGAAGATCTGCTTCAGGCGATCGATGGCCAGCTGTTCGACCACGTCCACGTATTCGCAACCGCCGTAGTAGCGCTTGCCCGGGTAGCCTTCGGCGTACTTGTTCGTGAGCTGCGTGCCCTGGGCTTCCATGACGGCCGGGCTGGCGTAGTTCTCCGAAGCGATCAGCTCGATGTGCTGCTCTTGGCGAACGTCTTCCTTTTGGATGGCGGCCCAAACGTCCGGGTCAGCCTTGGACAGGGTGAGGTTGCGGTCAAACATGACGGGGGGTTTCCTGAGGCGGTAAGAGAGGAGAAAACTGCATCGGGTGGGTAAACCCGGAGAATGCTGAGTAGTTTACCGCGTCGGGCGGAATCAATTGCCGCCAAAATGCCCCGAACCCGGGCAAAATGCGCCGGACGGGCGTGAAAACCACGGCATTCCCCCGCCTCCGGAAACCGCTCTCAACCCGACTTGAGAAACTTTCATGCAAAGCGCCACGCTCATAACCTACTCACTAGTAGCCGCGGCTGGCGTCATCAGTCCCGGCCCCGCCACCATGCTCGCCATCCGCAACGGCGCGGCCGGCGGATTGCGGACCGTGCTGCCTTCACGGCGCTGTTTCCCCAGTTCCTGAATGCCCACGAGCCGCTGCTGCCGCAGTTCCTCATCCTGACCGGCATTTTCATGGCCATGTCGCTGGTGTCGCTGCTGACCTACGGCGCACTTGCCCGCCGCGCCCGCGGCTTGCTGCGCCAACCCCGCATCGTCGTATGGCTCAACCGCGTGGTGGGCTCGATCTTTGTCGCATTCGGCCTGGCCCTGCTGCGCCTAAAGCGCGTGGCCGCCTGACGAAGGTTGGCTCGCCGCAAAACGGAAAGGGCCGCATACGCGGCCCTTGGTTCATCACGCAGCCGGAATCAGGCCGACGTGGCGCCGATCTGCTTGGGCGCAAGCTTCGGGTTGAGCGTGTACGTGCCCGTCAGCGATGCCTGGGCCAGCACATGCTTCTGGATGGCGCGAAGCGCGTCCTCGCCGGTGAACGACCCCTGGAGGTTCAGGCTGGGGACGTCCAGCGCGTACAGCGTGAACACATAGCGGTGCACCAGCGCGTCGTTCCAGGGCGGGCACGGGCCGTCATAGCCGAAGTACTCGCCGCTCATGTCGTGGTCGTTGGCGAACCACGAGGAATAGGAGTTGATGCCCTGGCGCGCGTCCATCGGCGCCAGGGGACCGCCCTTGCCGCGCGGCGTGATGCCGTTGGAAAACACGCCTTCGTCGATCTCGCGCAGGTCTGCCGGCAGGTCCACCAGCACCCAATGGAAGAAGTCCTCGCGCGGCAGGTCGGCCGGCACTTCGCGGCCTTCCTGGTTGACGTCGTCGGGACGCGAAGGCACGTCAGGGTCGTGGCAGAGCAAGGCAAACGACTGCGTGCCCGCCGGGACGTCGTCCCAGGAAAACTGCGGGTTGTAGTTGTCTGCCAGCGCGACGTGCGATTGCGCATCGATCCTGCCGAATGCGTAGCGCTCGGGAATCGACTCGTGATCGGAAAATGACAAACTCGAAAGTTCCATGTCGTGCTCCTTGATGTGCTGCAAAGGCGCCCTGCCCCTGTCCGTACCCTCAGCGTATCAAAAACTTCGCATTCACGGGTTCAAGTTAACACGCGCGAACTTGCGCTTGCCCACCTGAACGACGTAAGTCCCCGCCGGCAATTGCAACGATTTGTCTTCCACGCGGTCGCCGTTGACGCGCACGCCGCCTTGCTCCACGTTGCGCTGCGCTTCCGATCCGGAAGCGACCAGGCCGGCTTCGCGCAGCAGCTTCAGGATGCCGACCGGCGCGCCGCCGATGTTCACCTCGGGCATGTCTTCAGGAATGGCGCCGTCGCGGAAACGCGCCTCGAACGAGGCCAGGGCATCGTCCGCCGCCTTCGCGGAATGGAAGCGCGCGATGATTTCCTGGGCCAGCATGACCTTGGCGTCGCGCGGATTGCGGCCGCCGTCGATCTCCTGCTTGAGCGCGGCGATGTCTTCCAGCGAACGGAACGACAGCAGCTCGAAGTAGCGCCACATCAGCGTGTCGGAAATCGACATGAGCTTGCCGAACATCGAATCGGGCGACTCCGAAATGCCGATGTAGTTGCCCTTGGACTTGGACATCTTCTCTACGCCGTCCGTCCCCACCAGCAAGGGCATCGTCAGGATGCACTGGGGCTCCTGGCCGTACTCCTTTTGCAGCTCGCGCCCGACCAGCAGATTGAACTTCTGATCGGTGCCCCCCAGCTCCAGATCGGACTTCAGCGCCACCGAGTCATAGCCCTGCATCAGCGGATACAGGAATTCATGCACCGAGATGGGGATGCCGCCCTTGAAGCGCTTGGTGAAGTCCTCGCGTTCCATCATGCGGGCTACCGTGTAGCGCGACGCCAGCTGGATCATGCCGCGCGCGCCCAGGGGATCGCACCATTCGGAGTTGTAACGGATCTCGGTGCGGGACGGATCCAGCACCAGGCTGGCCTGCGCATAGTAGGTCTTGGCGTTGGCCTCGATCTGTTCGCGGGTGAGCGGCGGGCGCGTGCTGTTGCGGCCGCTGGGGTCGCCGATGGTGGAGGTGAAATCGCCGATCAGAAAGATGACGTTGTGGCCGAGGTCCTGCAGCTGGCGCATCTTGTTCAGCACCACCGTGTGGCCCAGGTGGATGTCCGGCGCGGTGGGATCCAGCCCCAGCTTGATGCGCAAGGGCACGCCGGTGGCGCGGCTCTTGGCCAGCTTGCGGGCGAATTCGGATTCGACCAACAGCTCATCGCAGCCGCGCTTGGCTATACGCAGATCAGCTTCAACTTCGGGGGTGATAGGGGCTTCGGAGGGTGACATGACAGGGGGACCAATGCGGCTTCAGCCGACAAAAAGGTGTAAAAAGTGACGAAAACTATCGAAAATTCTAGCCGAATCGGCTAGGATACCGGCCTAATCATACGCAACTGTCATATACGCAGTTGTGGTTCGGCCTACCACCCGTTGTTCACAAGATGCGCCCCGCGCCAGCCCTTGCCCCGGAAACGTGGCGCGCGAGGGCCGTTCGTGTCACGCACCCTGCGAGCTCAAGCCACCTGAGAGGGTATCTTCACGATGAATCGTGGCCTCCACGAACTGGCGAGTAGCATCAAGCGCAAAGTTGCTGCCCTGTTTGCGCCCGTTGAGCCCAAGCCCCACCGCTCGGGACTTTTCCGCCGCACTCTTCTCGTCACCGCCATTGGTCTGTTCGCAGGCGCCGCCGCTCTCGGCATGGTGCAGCAACCCGACCGCAGCGAACTCCCCCCGTCGCGCATCATCCAGAGCATTCTGCCGCTGACCTCCGAGCAAGTCGAGGTCAGCAGCCCCAGCGCCGCGCCCTATATCAGCGAAACCCGCATCCGCGCCGGCGACACGCTGGCCGCGGTGCTGCAGCGCCTGGAGCTCGACGCCCCGAATCTGCAAAGCTTCCTGACGCACGACGCCAGCGCCCGCAGCATCTACAAGCTGTACCCGGGCCGCTCCGTGCAGGCCGCCACCGACGACCAGGGCAACCTGATCTGGCTGCGTTACATCCACACCCCCGGCAACGAGGCGGATGGCCAGGTCGTGACGCGCATGCTGCACGTCGCGCCCGCCGGCGACAGCTACAAGGCCGAGGAAGTCACCGAAAGCACCGACCGCCAGACCCGCGTCGCCGTGGGCACGATCAAGTCGTCGCTGTTCGGCGCCACCGACGCCGCCGGCATCCCGGATTCGGTCACCATGCAGATGGCCGACATCCTCAGCGCCAAGATCGACTTCCTGCGCGACCTGCGCCAAGGCGACCAGTTCCGCGTGGTCTACGAAGTGCGTTCGCACGACGGCCGCTACGCCGGAGCCGGCCGCGTGCTGGCCCTGGAATTCATCAACGGCGGCAAGACCTACAGCGCCGTCTGGTTCAGCCCCGACGAAAAGAGCGGTTCGTACTACGACTTCGACGGCACCAGCCTGCGCGGCGCGTTCCTGCGTACCGCCCTGAAGTTCAGCCGCATCAGCTCCACGTTCGGCATGCGCATGCATCCCATCCACAAGACCTGGACGGGACACAAGGGCGTCGACTACGCCGCGCCCTCGGGCACGCCGATCCACTCCACCGCGGACGGCACGGTCGAGTTCTCGGGCTGGCAGAACGGCTACGGCAACGTCGTCATCGTGAAGCACCACGGCAAATACTCGACCCTGTACGCCCACCAGAGCCGCATCGCCGAAGGCGTCGCCAAGGGCTCGAAGATCTCGCAAGGCCAGCTTCTGGGCTACGTCGGATCCACCGGCTGGGCCACCGGCCCGCACCTGCACTACGAGTTCCGCGTCGACAACCAGCCCATCGATCCGCTGTCGGTGGACCTGCCGGTCGCCCGCGCCCTGGAACCCGCGGAAGTCCGCGCGTTCAACCAGGCGGTGGCGCCGTACAAGCAGCAGATCCAGCTGCTGACCGAGTTCCAGCAAACCCTGCCCGACGCGCTAACCAACGTGGCCAGCCGCTAGCCGGACCGGCAAGCAAAACGTCCATGAAAGGCGGCCCGCGCATCTTCTGCCCGGCCGCCTTTCTTCTTTCGAGGCGCCTGTGAATTCCACCAAGCCCACGCAGCTAGGGAGATCAACGCTCTACATAGGGTTGATGTCAGGCACGAGCGTCGACGGCGTCGACGGCGTGCTGGCGCGGCTGGCGGACGGCCAGGCGCCGCAGGTGCTGGCCAGCGCCGGCCTGCCCATGCCCGAAAACCTGCGCCGTGAATTGTTGGCGCTGAATGTGCCGGGCAACGACGAACTCGCGCGCGGCGCGCTGGCCGCCAACGCCCTCGCCCGCCTCTACGCCCAGGCCGTGGCCGCCCTGCTCCGGGACGCCGGCCTGCCGGCGCGGGACATCGCCGCCATCGGCGCGCACGGCCAGACCGTGCGGCACCGCCCCGACAGCGGCTATACACTGCAGCTCAACGCGCCCGCGCTGCTGGCCGAACTCACCGGCATAGACGTCGTGGCGGATTTCCGCAGCCGCGACGTGGCCGCCGGCGGCCAGGGCGCGCCCCTGGTGCCGCCGTTCCATGCCGCGGTCTTCGGCGCGCCGCAAGGCCGCGCCGTGCTCAATCTGGGCGGCATCGCCAATGTGACGCTGCTGGCGCCCGGCCAGCCCGCGCGCGGCTTTGACACTGGTCCGGCCAACGTCTTCCTGGACGCCTGGTGCCAACGCCACCTGGGCCAGCCTTACGACGCCGACGGCCGCTGGGCCGCCACGGGCCAGGTGCTGGCGCCCCTGCTCGAGCAACTGATCGCCAGCGAGCCGTGGTTCGGCCTGCCCCCACCCAAATCCACGGGCCGCGACCTGTTCAACATGCAGTGGCTGGATGATCGGCTGGCCGCATTCGACGGCCCCAGGCCGGCTCCCGAGGACGTGCAGGCCACGCTGCAGCGGCTGACCGCCAGGACGGTCGCCAACGCCATCGACGCGGCCGCCGCGGCCACGCAAGAGGTGTTCGTATGCGGAGGCGGCGCGTACAACGCGGGGCTCATGCGCGAGCTGGCCTATTGCCTGCAGCGCCCCGTGCAGCCCACCGACGCCCTGGGCGTGCCCGCCCAGCAGGTCGAAGCGCTGGCCTTTGCGTGGCTCGCGCAGGCCTTCGTGGAGCGCAAGCCCGCCGGACTGCCGGCTGTCACGGGCGCGCGCGGCGCCCGCATCCTCGGCGCGCTGTATCCCGCGTAAAAGGGGCCGCGCGCTGCGGCCCAATGCAAGCAAAAAGCCCTTCGGCAAGCCGAAGGGCCTTTATGTTTCTCGCCCGGCGATTACACCGAGAACGAGGAGCCGCAGCCGCAGGTGGTGCTGGCGTTGGGATTGCGGATGACGAACTGCGCGCCTTCCAGGTCTTCCTTGTAGTCGATCTCGGCGCCGACCAGGTACTGGAAGCTCATCGGGTCGACCAGCAGCTGCACGCCGGCCTTGTCCAGCACGGTGTCGTCTTCGTTCACGACTTCGTCAAACGTGAAGCCGTACTGGAAGCCCGAACAGCCGCCACCCTGGACAAAGACGCGCAGCTTCAACTCGGGATTGCCTTCCTCGGCCAACAGGTCTTTCACTTTGGCGGCAGCCGAGTCGGTAAATACCAGAGGAACAGGCGGGGCGGCCTGAAGGTCGACGGTTTCGGTCACTGCATTCATGGTTCACTCCTGGCCGGTACGGCCATATTTCAGTGAGCGGCGTCGCCGCTCGTATGGTGTCACTATAGCGCAGGGCTTGACCAGACTCAAAGTTCCAGTTTGACGCTGCGCGAGACCCGGACGGTTTCGCCCTCCAGGACGCTTACCGTCACGCTTTCGGGGACAAATCCCTCGGGCACGGCCAGGAGGCCCTGGCTGCGCTGGTACTGATCGAACCGCAAGGCGAGCGATGCGGCCGTGGTGCTGTCGCCGGTGGCGGTGACCGGCCCGGATTCCGCCTTGACCTGCAGGGGAGCCAGGTCCACCGTCACGGTTTCGCCCTTGAGAACGCCGGTGGCCTGGAACCGCAGCGCGCCCGCGAACGGCGCGGCGCCATTGCGGCCGCTGCGCATCAGCAGCACCTTGTAGCGCAGCCCGCCGCCCTGGCGGTCGATCTGCACGCTCCGGATGTCCACGGAGCCTTCCGGCCCCGGCGGCAGCAATTGCTCGTAGAACGCCAACTGGTCGCGCACGCGGCCGATCTCGGCCTGGGCGGCGCGGAGCTGGGTTTCGAGCTCCTGGCGCGCCGAGCGCTCGATGACCAGTTCGCCGTCGGCGGTGTCCAGCTGGGCGCGGGTGTAGCGCAGCTGCGTGGCTTGCTGCCGCATGGCCTCTTCCTGCTCTTCGGCCTGCCGCGCGCTGATCACCACTGCGTCTTGCGGACGGTAAAGCTGGCGGGCATGGAAAAACCCCGCCGAACCGCCCAGCAGCACGCCGACCAGCAGCATCGCGAGCAGACGCGCCAGCCCGTGGCGGGCGGGACGCGGCTGAGGCGTGGGGGAAGGATCTGCTGGCATAAAGAGCGGCGGCCCGCGGCTAGTGGCCGCGCAGCCCCTATGGCATCACGGCAGGATGGCGACCTGGTCCAGGCCGACCGATTCGGGAATACCGAACATCAGGTTCATGTTCTGGACGGCCTGGCCGGCGGCGCCCTTGACCAGGTTGTCCTGCACCACCATGACGATCAGCTGGTCGCCGTTGCCGGGACGGCTGAGCGCGATGCGCAGGTTGTTCGATGCGCGCACCGAACGGGTTTCGGGGAGGCTGCCTGCGGGCATGACGTCCACGAAGGGTTCGTCGGCATAGCGTTGCTCGAACAGCGCCTGGAAGTCGGTATCGCGCGCTTCCGGCAGGATGCGGGCGTAGATCGTGGAGAACATGCCGCGGATCATCGGCACCAGGTGGGGCACGAACGTCAGGCCGACCTTGCCGCCGGAGATTTTTTCCAGCTGGGCGACGATTTCGGGGTGATGGCGGTGACCCGCCACGCCGTAGGCCTTGAAGTTGTCGGAGGCTTCCGAAAACAGCGAGCCCACTTCCGCCTTGCGGCCGGCGCCCGACACGCCCGACTTGCAGTCGGCGATCAGGGTTTGCGCATCGACCAGCGACTTGCCGCCCTCGAGCAGCGGGGCCAGGCCCAGCAGCACGGTGGTCGGGTAGCAGCCGGGATTGCCGATGACGCGCGCCTTGGAGATGGCTTCGCGGTTCAGTTCCACCAGGCCATACTGGGATTCGGCCAGGATATCCGGGCAGGTGTGGGGAATCTTGTACCAGCGCTCGAAGGTGGGAATGTCCTGCAGGCGGAAATCGGCGGCCAGGTCGATAACGCGGGTGCCGGCGTCGATGAGCTCCTGGGCTTGCGCCATGGCCACGCCGTGGGGCGTCGCGAAGAACACCACGTCGCAGTCCGTCAGCGAGGCCTTTTCCGGGGCGGAGAAGGCAAGCTTCACGCGGCCTCGCAGGTTCGGATACATATCAGCGACCGGCAGCCCGTCTTCCTTGCGGGACGTGATGGCGGTCAATTCCACGTTGGGATGCTGCGACAGCAAGCGCAGCAGCTCGACGCCGGTATAACCGGTGCCGCCGACGATACCAACCTTGATGCGGGTGTTCGATGCTTGGGCCATGATATGTGCTCTTCGGAGAACGAGGATCGATTGTATCGCTCAGGAAACGGGGGTTGCGCCGCAGTGCTCGAAATGGCGCGGCAACCCTGCTTTCCGACCGGATGGGGCGCGTGGAGTTCCGCGCCGGGCCGGCAATGACGCCGCATTGCCGCCCCAAAAACAAAAAGCCCGCCGAAGCGGGCTTTTTGCAGGACATTAACGCTTGCTGAACTGCTTGCGCCGACGTGCCTTGCGGAAGCCGACCTTCTTGCGTTCGACTTCACGGGCATCGCGGGTCACGAAGCCAGCTTGCGACAGCGAGGGCTTCAGCGTCGCGTCGTAATCGATCAGGGCACGCGTGATGCCGTGACGGATTGCGCCGGCTTGGCCGGTTTCGCCGCCGCCGTGCACGTTGACTTTGATGTCAAACGATTCCAGGTGGCCGGTCAGTTCCAGCGGCTGGCGCACGACCATGCGGCCGGTTTCACGAGCGAAGAACTCGTCGACGGGCTTGCCGTTGACGACGATCTTACCCGTGCCCTTCTTGATGAAAACGCGAGCCACCGAAGTTTTGCGACGGCCGGTTCCGTAATTCCAGTTACCGATCATGGCGTTTCCTTAGATATCCAGCGTCTTGGGCTGCTGGGCGGTGTGCGGGTGCTCGGCACCGGCATAGACCTTCAGCTTCTTGATCATGGCGTAGCCCAGAGGACCCTTGGGCAGCATGCCCTTGACAGCCTTCTGAATGGCGCGGCCGGGAAAACGCTCTTGCATTTTCTCGAAGTTCGTTTCACGGATACCGCCCGGGTACGTCGTGTGGCGGAAGTACTTCTTGTCCTTCGCCTTGTTACCCGTAACAACGATATCGGACGCGTTGATGATGACGATGTAGTCACCGGTATCAACGTGCGGCGTGAATTCAGGTTTGTGCTTGCCACGCAGACGACGTGCGACTTCGCTGGCCACACGACCGAGGACTTTGCCCTTGGCGTCGATCACAAACCAGTCACGTTGGACTTCATGCGGCTTGGCCACAAAGGTCTTCATGATGGTTCCTAAGAATAAAAATTTGCTCTGGCCAGACCATCTGGCCAGTGTTCTTTCCCAAACTAGGCCGGAAATGAAACTCCAGCCTCTAATCGACTCCCGCCTAAGCGTTATTACCCGCCCGTGCAATAGCCAAAATGAGGGAAAGCCTGAAATTCTAACACGGTTGCTCAAAAAATGGGCAAGCGGGCAGAATTCAGGCGGGATCAGGCGCCCAGGTAGGCTTCCAGCACGCGCGGATGGCCCAGCAATTCGCGGCCGGAGCCGGTCAGCGCCATGGCGCCGTTTTCCAGCACATAGCCGTGCTGCGCGATCTTCAGCGCCTGGCGCACGTTCTGCTCGACCAGGAACAGCGTCAGGCCGTCGGCATTGATGGCGCGCAGCGAGCGGAAAATCTCCTGCACCACGATCGGAGCCAGACCCATCGACGGCTCGTCCAGCAGCAGCAGCCGCGGCTTGGCCATCAGGGCGCGGCCGATGGCCAGCATCTGCTGTTCGCCGCCGGACAGGTTGCCGGCGATGCCCGTGATCCGTTCCTTCAGGCGCGGGAACAGGTTGAACACGTATTCCAGGTCCGAACTGACGTTTTTCAGGCCGCGGCGATACGCGCCCAGCTCCAGGTTCTCCTGGACGGTCATGGTGGTCAGGATGGCCCGGCCTTCCGGCACCTGCACGATGCCGCGCGCGACCAGCTGGTGCGGAGCCAGGTTGGTGACGTCTTCGCCTTCGAACAGGATGCGGCCGCGCGCCTTGGGCAACAGGCCCGACAGCGCCAGCAGCGTGGTCGACTTGCCGGCGCCGTTGGCGCCGACGAGGGCGGTGATTTCGTTGGCGTTCAGGTCCAGGTCGATGCCGCGCACGGCTTCGATGTGGCCGTAGTTGACCTCGAGTCCGCGGACTTCCAACATAATGCTCATCGTGCGGCCTCCGCCTGTTCGGTGTCTTCGTCGTCTTCGCGGCCCAGGTAGGCCTCGATGACCTGCTCGTTGTTGCGGATCTCTTCGGGACCGCCGCAGGCGATGATCTTGCCGAAGTTCAGCACGGCGATGCGTTCGCACAGGCCCATGACGAAGCGCATGTCGTGCTCGATCATCAGGATGGTGTAGCCGCGATCGCGGATCGCCAGGATCTCGCGCATGAGCTCGGCGCGTTCGCCGGTGTTCATGCCGGCCACCGGCTCGTCCAGCAGCAGCAGCTTGGGCTCGGTGGCCAGCGCGCGCGCCAGCTCCAGGCGGCGCTGTTCGCCGTAGGACAGGTTGTCGGCCAGGTCATTGGCCTTATGGTCCAGGCGCATCCACGTCAGCAGTTCATGCGCGCGTTCGCGGGCGCGCTTTTCGTGCTCGCGGTAGCCGGGCAGGCCCAGCAGCAGGCTGGGAAAACCGTAATTCATGTGGCGATAGGCGCCCACCACCACGTTTTCCAGCAGCGTCATCTCCTTGAAGAGACGGATGTTCTGGAACGTGCGGGCGATGCCCATGCGCGTGATGCTGTGCGGCCTCTTGCGCAGCACGCTCTCGCCCTGGAAGGTGATCGTGCCGCCGCTGGGCGGCAACAGGCCCGTGATCAGGTTGAACACCGTGGTCTTGCCGGCGCCGTTGGGGCCGATCAGGCCAAAGATGGCGCCTTCGGGCACGGACAGGCTGACGTCATGCAGCACATGCAGGCCGCCGAAGCTCTTGGAGACGGAGGACAGTTCAAGCATGGCGCTTGCCTCCTTGGCGGCTTTGACGCATCCAGCGCTTGAAGCGCGCCGGATCCCAGATGCCTTGCGGCAGGAACAACACAATCACCACCAGAATCACTCCGTTCGCGATCAGGCGCAAATCCGCAAAGCCGCGCAGCAGTTCGGGCAGCACCGTAATGATGAAGCTGCCCAGCACGGGACCGGCCAGGCCGCCGATGCCGCCCAGGATCGCCATGGTCAGGATCTCGACGCCGCGGTCAAAGCCGTACTCGTTGGGGCCGATGAAGAAGGTCAGGTGGGCGTTCAGCGCGCCGGCCAGGCCGGCGATCATCGCGCCGGCGACAAACGCCAGCATCTTGTTGGCGCGCACGTCGATGCCCATCAGGCCGGCCGCCGTTTCGTCGCCGCGTATGGCGTCGAAAGAGCGTCCGATCTTGGAGGCGCGCACGCGCCACAGCACGAACAGGACGATGACCACCGCCAGCACCACATGCCACCACTGCGTCAGCTGCGGAATGCCGTTAAGGCCCAGCGCGCCGCCGGTGAGGGACTCGGTGTTCAGGATGGTCACGCGGACCACTTCGCCAAAGCCCAGCGTGGCCATCGCAAGATAGACCCCTGACAGCCGCAAGGTCGGCAAGCCGATCAAGGCCGCCACCAGCGCGGGCGCGGCCATGCCGCCGGCCAGCGCGACCGTGAACGGCGCGTCGTAGTTCATGGTGAGCAGCGCGGCGGCGTACGCCCCGATGCCCATGAAGGCGGCGTTGGCCATGGCCAGCATGCCGCAAGCCAGGGTCAGCCAGATGGAGAGGGCCAGCAACGCGTTGGTGCCCAGCGTGAGCACCAGATTGCCATAGATGGCCCAGAAGTTTTCGAATCCGCTCATACTTTAAGCCTTGCGTTGAACCACTTTGCCGAACAGACCTTGCGGGCGCACCAGCAGGATCAGGAACAGCAGGCCGAAAGCCACCGCGTCGCGCATGGTGGAGCCGATGTAAGCCACCGACAGCACCTCGGCGAAGCCCAGGAAGAGACCGCCCAGCATGGCGCCGCGGATGTCGCCCATGCCGCCCAGGATGATGACCGCGATGCCCTTGTGCAGCATCGGCTGGCCCATCAGCGGGAACAGCGCGTTCGAGTACAGCCCGATCAGCACGCCGGCCACGCCGCCCAGGGCGGCTGCGGCGAACGAGGTCGTGACGAACAGCTTCTCGACGTTGATGCCCAGCAGCCAGGCGGCCTTGGGCGATTCGGCGATGGCGCGCAGCGCGCGGCCGAACTGCGTGCGGCGCATGACGTACATCAGCACGGCCATCAGCGCGAACGACAGGAAGATGATGCCCAGCTCGATGACGGTCAGGTGCAGGCCGGCGACTTCGATCACTTCCTCGGGCACGGTGCCGTGCGGGAAGCGCAGGTTGCTGGCACCGAAGATGCCTTGGGCGCCGTTATTCAGGATGATGCCCACGCCTATGGTGGCGATCATGGGGATCAGGTGGGGCGCGTTGCGCTTGCGCAGCGGCTTGAGCACCAGGTAGTCGATGATGACCCCGGTAAAGCCGGCGACGAAGAACGCGACCATCAGCGCGCCCCACAGGGGCAGGCCGAATTGCTGCACGACGAACAGTGCCGCGTAGGCGCCAACCATGAAAACGGCGCCATGCGCCAGGTTGATCACCCCGAGCACGCCGAAGATCAGCGTGAAGCCCAGCGCGAACAGTGCATACACACAGCCCAGCGACAAGGCATTGACGAATTGTTGTTCGAACATGATGGGACTTTCCAGATCTATGAGGGCCTCCACGCCGTGCCCGCAGCGTGGCCTTGCTGCCCCCGGAAGGGCCTTTTTTTATCTTGGGACGGCCCTGCGACAAAAAGCGCCTTGCGAACGGCGGCGACACCGTCCGCAAGGCGCATCCCCCCGCGCGGGGATGCGTACTGCTTACTTCTCGATGACGTACTTGCCGTCCTTGGTCACGCTGACGATCGGCGCCTGGTCGGCGTCGTAGCCGGCCGGCTTGCCGGCGCGGTCGTTGGCCTGGCGGAACTTGAACGGGCCGGTGGCACCGGTCCAGGTCACGGCCGGCAGGGCATCGCGCAGGGCTGCGCGGTCCTTGGCCAGTTCGCCGGTGATCTTGGTGTTCTTCAGCGCCTGGGCCACGATGTACATGGCGTCATACGACTGCGCCGCGAACTGGTCGGGAGCGTTGCTGAACTTGGCCTTGTAGGCGTCGATGAACTTGATGTTCTCCGGCGCCTTGTTCTCGATCGACCACGGGCTGCCGATCCACAGGTTGTTCGACGCGCCGCCGGGGGCCAGGTCGAAAATCTTGACCGAGTTCATGCCGTTGCCGCCGATGACGGGCACGTTCAGGCCCAGCTGGCGGGCCTGCACCATGATCGGGGCGCCTTCGGCCAGCAGTGCGGACAGCACGATGGCGTCGGGGTTGGTGCCCTTGATCTTGGTCAGCTGGGCCTTGAAGTCCACGTCGCCCTTGGCGAACGTTTCGGTCGTCGTGACCGGGATCTTCTGGTCTTCCAGGGCCTTCTTGAAGTTGTCGTAGCCGCTCTTGGTGAAGACGTCGTCGTTGCCGTAGAGCACCGCCACGTTCTTCAGGCCGGTCTTGGCCTTCACGGTGGAGATGGTGGCCGGCAGCACGTCGGCTTCGGTGACCGAGTTGCGGAACACGTAGTTGCCGATGGACGTGATGCCGTCGGCGGTGTTGGACGTGCCGAAGGCGACCGTCTTGGCGGCCTGGGCGATCGGGTCGGCGGCTTGGGCCGAGTTCGACAGCGTGGGGCCGAAGACCATCAGGACGTTGTCCTTGAAGATCAGTTTCTTGAAGACGTTGATCGCTTCTTCTTTCTTGCCTTGCTCGTCCTCGACCACCAGCACGAGCTTGTTGCCGTTGATGCCGCCCGCGGCGTTGATTTCGTCGGCCGCCAGCTGGAAGCCATTGCGGATCGACACGCCGTATTGGGCGGCGCCGCCGGACAGGGCTTCTGCCACGCCCAGCTTGATGTCGGCTGCGTGGGCAGCCGGGACGATACCGGCAGCGATCAGCGCGGCCAGCAGCTTCTTGGTCTTGGATTGCATGGTTGATACCACCCTAAAGTCTGTCTCGGAATATTGGTAGTCCGGGCTGTTGTAATCCTGCCGGATTGACGTCGGATGCCGCCTAAAGGCGCCAAGTTTGCGCGTCAAGACCCGGGATATTACTCCTTTGTATCAGGCCGAAACTCGAATGCCGTTCAACAAAAGCCTGAAAACCGCCCATTTTTTTGTAAAAAATGTGGGGTTACTAGCAAAAACCCTACTCCTTGCCGAATGCCATTCGGCATCCGGAACCGCCTAGCTCCTGGCCGACAGCGCCACGCCCAGATACTGGCCGTAAGCGCTCTCGGTCAGGCGGAACCACGGCATCTCGCTGTCGCGAAAGCCCATGTAACTATCGTGCATCGCCTTGAATCTGGGGTCTTTCGCGCTCAAGTCCTTGTAGACCTGCTGCGTCGTCTCGAACGCCACATCCATGATGGAACGCGGAAATGTGCGGATTTGCGCGCCATTTGCCGTCAATTGGGCCAGCGCCCGCGGGTTGCGGGCGTCGTAGCGGGCGGTCATGGAGGCGTGGGCGGCCTGGGCCGCGGCTTCCACCAGCGCCTGGTAATTCTTGGGCAGCTTGTTCCACGCATCGTCATTGATATAGAGCGAGAGCTGCTCGCCGCCCGCCCACCAGCCGGGTGCGTAGTAATACTTAGCAACCTTATTCAGCCCGAGCTTGTCGTCGTCATAGGCGCCCGCCCCCGCCACCGCCTGCAGGCCGTCCTTTTCGAAGGCCTCGGCCAGCTTGGCCAATTCCGCCTGCTGCGGCGCCACGCCCATGCGGGCCAGCACGTCGCCGGCCAGGCCGTCCACGCGCATCTTCAGGTCTTTCAGGTCGCCCGCGCGCTTGATTTCCTTGGCGTACCAGCCACCCATCTGGGCGCCGGTATTGCCCAGCGGGAAGTTGATGATTTTTTCGGGCTTGAAGAGCTCGCGGGTCAGGCGCAGGCCCTCGCCCTCGGTCATCCAGGCATTCATCTGGCGCGCGTTCAGGCCGAACGGCACGGCCGCATCGAAGCAGAAGACGGGATTCTTGGCGTAGTAGGCGCGGGAGGACACGTGGCCGCATTCCACCTTGCCGGTGGACACGGCTTCCATCAGGCCCGCGGCGGCGACGATCTCGCCGTCGGGGAAGTGGCGGATGTTGAATTTGCCGCCGGTGGATTCCGACACGAACTTGCAGAAGCTCTCGGCCGCGCCGACGCGCAGGTCCAGGGCGCTGGGAAAACCGGAGGAAAGGCGCCAGCTGAGCGACGGCATGTCCTGCGCGAACGCGGGCGCGCCGACGGCGGCTCCCGTTGCGACGGCGCCAAGACCGGCATGCTTCAAGAATGAACGTCGTTGCATCTCTTTGCTCCTTTACAGCAACACCTGGGACTTCGAGCAATACCCGCCGGATATTACACGCAGGCAGGGGCCGGAATCGCTAGAGGAATTCCCGAGCAGGTAAGGGATTGCAAAGACAGGGAACGCGCAAGCGGGGCCGCGCAGGCCGCCGCTTGCGGGAACGGCGGGATCAGGTCCCGGCGATGGCCATCTGCTCGATCAGGATCGAGCCGGTGGTCTTGGTGCCGCGCGAGATGGTGTCCGCGCCGACCGCGACGATCTGCTGGAACATGTCCGCCAGGTTGCCGGCAATGGTGATTTCCTGCACCGCGTGCTGGATCTTGCCGTTTTCCACCCAGTAGCCGAACGCGCCGCGCGAGTAGTCGCCCGTGACGTAGTTGACGCCCTGGCCGATCAGTTCGGTGACGAGAAAGCCCGTGCCCAGCTTCTTGAGCATGGCTTCGAAGTTGTCGCCGCGCTTGGTCAGCGTGGAGCTGAACACCAGGTTGTGCGAGCCGCCGGCGTTGCCGGTGGTGGCCATGCCCAGCTTGCGGGCCGTGTAGGAAGACAGGAAATAGCCTTCCAGCACGCCGGCCGACACCACACTGCGGCGGCGGGTGCGCACGCCTTCGTCGTCAAAGGGCGAACTGCCCATGGCGCCGGGAATGTGCGGATCTTCTGAAAGGTTGATGTGCTTGGGGAAAATCGGCTTGCCCAGCGAGTCCAGCAGAAAGCTGGCCTTGCGGTACAGCGCGCCGCCATTGGCGGCCTGGGTCAGCGCGCCGACCAGCCCCAGCGCCAGCGGCGCCTCGAACAGGACCGGGAACTTGCCGGTGCGGATGCGGCGGGCCGACAGGCGCGACAGCGTGCGTTCAGCGGCGTAGCGGCCAATGGCCTCGGGCGAGGCCAGCTTGGCAGGATCGCGCTCGGACGAGTACCAGTAGTCGCGCTGCATGCCGTTGCCGCGGCCCGCGATGGGCGCCACGGACAGGCTGTGGCGGGAATACGGGTAGCCGCCAAGAAAGCCGCGCGTGTTGCCCATCACGAACTGGCCTTCGTAGGTGCCCACGGTGGCGCCATCGGTGTTGGTGATGCGCGGATCGACATCGCGGGCGGCGCGCTCGGCGCGCAGCGCCAGCTCGGCCGCTTCCTCGGTGGACACGCTCCAGGCGCGGTGCAGGTCCAGGTCGGGGAATTCGGTGGCCAGTTGATCGGCGTCGGGCAGGCCGGCGGCCGGATCGGCGGCGGTGTGGCGGGCGATGTGCCAGGCGGCTTCCACCGTCTGGCGCAGCGCCGCTTCGGAAAAGTCGGAGGTCGAGGCGGAGCCGCGGCTCTGGCCGGCATAGACCGTGAGGTCCAGCGAGCGGTCGCGCGTCTGCTCAACGGTTTCGATGTCGTTCTTGCGTACCGAGACCGACAGGCCCAGGCTTTCCGAGACTTCCGCGGCGGCGTCGGAGGCGCCGATCTGGCGCGCGTAGGCGAGGGTTTGTTCGACGAGTTCGGAGAAACGCGCGTGATTCGCCGCCAGCGGCAAGGATGAGGAGGTTTTAACCATTGCAGTCCAATTTGCAGAGACGGTTATCATAGCCAAGTCTGTCATTGCGCAGTTTTCCATGAATTCCCATCCTGAAGAAGAATCCGTCGACGACGGTTACGACGAGAACGGCTACGACCGTCCCAGCAAGTCCCAGGTCAAGCGTGAAATGCACGCCCTGCTGGACCTGGGCAAGCAGCTGATCGACCTGTCCCCCGAACGTCTCAAGCAATTGCCGCTGGCCGAGCGCCTCTATGAGGCCATCCGCACGGCGCAACGCACCACCGGCCGCGAGGGCCGGCGCCGCCAGGTCCACTTCGTGGGCAAGCTGATGCGCGACGCCCCCGCGGACGAGATCCGCGCCCAGCTCGACGTCTGGGAGAACGGCTCGCGCGAGGAAACCGCCTCCATGCACCGGCTGGAGGCGCTGCGCGACCGCCTGCTGGACGACGACGACGTCCTGACCGGCCTGCTGGCCAACAACCCGCAAGCGGACGGGCAGCAATTGCGCACCCTGATCCGCGCCGCCCGCAAGGAAAGGCTGGGCAACGCCTCGCTGCTGCAAGGCCAGGAGCCGCAAAAGAAGCATTACCGCGCGCTGTTCCAGGCCTTGAAGACCCTCACCCTCTGATTTTCACCGCCCGCCGTCCATGAACGCACCGACCGAACTGCTCGATTGCATCGAGATCGAAACCGCCCCCAATCCCACGCATGCCGTGATCTGGCTGCACGGCCTGGGCGCCGACGGCAACGATTTCGCGCCCATCGTCCCGGAATTGGACCTGCCTGAGGGTGCCGCCGTCCGTTTCGTGTTTCCGAACGCGCCGGTGCAGCGCGTGACGATCAACAACGGCATGGCGATGCGCTCGTGGTACGACATCCTGGTGATGGATCTGGTGCGGGTGGAGGACGCCCGCGGCATCCGCGCCTCGGAAGCCGCCATCCACAAACTGATCGCGCGCGAGAACGCCCGCGGCATCCCGACCTCCCGCATCGTGCTGGCCGGGTTCTCGCAAGGCTGTGCCATGACCCTGCATACGGGCATCCGCCTGCCGGAAAAGCTGGCCGGCATGATGGGGCTGTCGGGCTATCTGCCGCTGCTGGATACGGCCGAGGCCGAGCGCAACAGCGCGAACAACGCCACCCCGATCTTCCTGGCCCATGGCGAATACGACCCCGTGGTGTCGCTGCCGCGCGCCCAGGCCTCGCTGACTGAACTGCAGACCCTGGGCTACGACGTGCGCTGGCACACCTATCCGATGCCGCACTCGGTGTGCGCCAAGGAAGTGGCCGACATCTCGGCATTCCTGAGAGAAATCCTGGTCTAGGCCCGCTGCGGCGCCGGGACGAAGACGGGCTGCGCGCAATGCGCGGCCCGTGTTCCTTTGGCCGATAGGCGCGGGGCTTTCCCGGCCCTACGATGGGCGGGACGCTGCGGCGCCCTTAAACTTCATTCTGTATACCAAGTGGTATTCAAGCCCCAAATTGTCAGGGGCCAAACCCGGCGCGTCCATAGAGAAAAACGCCAATCGTAAAATGCTTGTAGCCGATTTGTATTGAATATAGTATTCGATCCAAGCCTTACCGGCCCGGGCAAACCGTTCGGGCTTCCCTGTTGTTGCAGTCGATCCATCCCATTGGCCGTGTTGCGCCGGGTTTCGGCGTGGCATTCAAGACGCAGGAGAAAGTCCGTGAAGACCTTGCCATTGCCCCGTCTGGCAGGCGC
Organism: Achromobacter sp. NPDC058515; assembly: GCF_042721735.1. NCBI lineage: Bacteria > Pseudomonadati > Pseudomonadota > Betaproteobacteria > Burkholderiales > Alcaligenaceae > Achromobacter > Achromobacter sp. NPDC058515. The sequence goes on along the minus strand of NZ_JBHXNI010000014.1, from coordinate 41,765 downwards.
GGCGCTGCTCGCGCTGATCGCCCCCCTGGCCGCCCAGGCCGAAGCCCTGAATCCCCCCGTGAAGGTCCGCTACGAAGAGGTGGTGCGCTCCATCCTCTACGTGCCCAAGTATGTCGCGCTGTCGCAGGGCTACTTCAAGGACGCCGGGCTGGACGTGTCCATGAAGACCTCGCAAGGCACGGACAAGGGCATGACCGCCCTGCTGTCCGGCAGCGCCGACATCGTGCTGATCGGGCCCGAGGCGTCCATCTATGTGCAGAACAGCGAATCGCCGGTCAAGCCGAAGATCTTCGCCGGCCTGACGGCCACCGACGGCTTTTTCCTGCTGGCGCGCAAGCCGGTCGAGAAATTCGACTGGTCCATGCTCAAGGGCAAGGAGGTGATCGGCTTTCGCCCCGGCTCCAACCCCATCGTTTTCCTGGAAACGGCGCTGCGCAAGCACGGCCTGGATCCGCAAAAGGACGTGAAGCTGCTGAACAACATCGGCATCCCGGCGCGCGCCGGGGCCTGGATGGCTGGCCAGGGCGAGTACGGCATCTTCCTGGAGCCGGAGGCCGGCGAACTGGTGCGCAACGGCAAGGGCCACATCGTGGCCTCGGTGGGCCATGAGGTAGGCCAGGTCGACTACACGGTCTTCACCGCCACCGACAAGTACATCCGCGACAATCCCAAGGTCATCCAGGCCTGGACCGATGTGGTGGCGCGCGCCGAGAAGTACGTGAAGGACACGCCCGCGGCCACCCTGGCCCCGCAGATCATGACCTTCTTTCCCGGCATGGACCAGGGCGCGGTGGCGGAAGCCATCGACCGCTACAAGCAGTACCAGATCTGGAAGACGTCGCCGCTGGTGACGGCGCAGGCGATGGCGCAGCTGCAGGACATGCTCGTCGCCAGCGCGGTCATGAAGGAAAGCGCCCGCGTGAAGTACGAGGACGTGGTGGTGACCGATTTCGCCAAGAAGGCCCAATGATGGGAGCCGCCGTCCACAACCTGAAGCCGGCCGCGGCCACCGCGAAGATCGAGCTGCGCGACGTCTGCCTGTCGTACTTCACGCCGGAAGGCGAGACCGAGGCGCTGTCGAACGTGTCGTTCACGCTGGCGCCGGGCGAATTCGTCAGCCTGATCGGGCAAAGCGGCTGTGGCAAGAGCACGCTGCTGTCGCTGATCGCCGGCCTGATCCCGCCCACCTCGGGCGCGGTGATGGTCGATGGCCAGACCGTGAACAAGCCCAATGCGCGCATCGGCTACATGCTGCAGCAGGACTACCTGTTCGAGTGGCGCACCATCCTGGACAACGTGATGCTGGGCGCCGAGATCCAGGGCAGGCGCGATGCGCGCAGCGAGGCGCGCGCCGTGCACCTGCTTGAAAAATGCGGGCTGGGCGCGTTCCTGTCGCACACGCCGCGCCAATTGTCCGGCGGCATGCGCCAGCGCGCGGCGCTGGCGCGCACGCTGGTGACCGAGCCCGACGTGATCCTGCTGGACGAGCCGTTCTCGGCGCTGGATTCGCAGACCCGGCTGGCGATCTCCGACGAGGTCGTCGATATCTTGCGGCGCGAGGGCAAGACCGTGGTGCTGGTCACGCACGACATCGGCGAGGCCATCGCCATGACGGACCGCGTGATCGTGCTGTCGCGCCGGCCCGGACGGCTCAAGAGCCAATACCGCATCCACTATGGCGACGGGCAGCGGCCCACGCCCTTCCAGGCGCGCTCGCGGCCGGAATTCAATGTCTACTTCAAACAGCTGTGGGACGAGCTGGACGTCCATGTGGAGGGCTGAACCATGAACGCGCCGATTGCCAACACCGTCCCGCTGCGCGCCGTGCCCGGCCCCAGCGACAAATACCTGGACTACCTGCGCCGCGACCGTGCGCGCCGCCGCAACATCCGCGTGGCCCAGGCGCTGCTGCTGGTGGTGTTCCTGTGCGCCTGGGAAATCCTGCCGCGCATGCACGTCCTGAATCCGCTCCTGACCAGCTACCCCAGCGCGCTGTGGCCCACCTTCATCGAACTCTGGAACCACGGCAGCCTGGGCAAGCACATCATGACCACCTTGTCGGCCACGCTCGTCGGCTTCACGCTGAGCATGGCGATCGGCATCGTGGTGGCCGCCGCGCTGTGGTGGTCCGACTTTCTCTACAAGGTGCTGGATCCGTTCCTGGTGGTCGCCAACGCCATGCCCAAGATCGCCTTCGTGCCGATCTTCTACCTGTGGCTGGGTTCGGACTACGCGGTGTACGGCATGGCCGTGGCCATCGCCGTGTTCGTGACCATCATGGTGGTGTATGCGGGCTTCCGGGGAATCGACCTGAACAAGGTGAAGCTCGCCCACACCTTCGGCGCCAGCCGCTGGCAGGTGCTGACCAAGGTGGTGCTGCCGGGCAGCGTGCCCACGCTGATCGCGGCCGTGAAGATGAACATCGGCCTGGCGCTGGTCGGGGTCATCGTGGGCGAGTTCCAGTCGGCGGATTCGGGCCTGGGCTTCCTGATCATGAACGGCAGCCAGGTGTTCAAGCTGAACATCGTCATGACCGCCATCGCGATGCTGGCGCTGATCTCCAGCGTCATGTATCTGGTCATCTACCGCATCGAAGCCGCCGTGGCGCGGCGCTACGGATAAGGAGACAGCATGGAATTCCCGCAATGGGTGAAGGATCGCGTCGTGGCCCGCCAGGGCTGCCTGCATCCGTATGACGAACTGCCCGCCGCCCGCACCGCGGTGGTCGTGGTGGACATGCAGCAGTACTTCACGCTGCCGGGCTACCAGGGCGAATGCGCGCCGGCGCGCGAGATCATCGCCCCCATCAACCGCCTGTGCGACGCGGTGCGCGACGCGGGCGGCGTGGTCGTCTGGGTGCAGACGGCGTCCGACAACGCCGATGTGTTCTGGTCGCACCATCACGGCGTGATGCTGACACCGGAACGCAGCGCCCGGCGCCTGGAAACGCTGCGCCGCGATTCGCCGGGCTTCGCGCTGCACCCGGACCTGCATGCGCGCGACACGGACCTGCGCGTGGTCAAGCGTTTCTACAGCGCGATGGCGCCCGGCTCGTCCGAGCTTGAGCCGCTCTTGCGCGGACTGGGCGTGGACACGCTGCTGATCGCCGGCACGGTCACCAACGTGTGCTGCGAATCCACCGCGCGCGACGCGATGATGCGGGACTTCCGCAGCATCATGGTGGACGACGCGCTGGCCGCGGTCACGCCCGCCGAGCACGAAAACGCCCTGCACGGCTGGATGCTGTTCTTCGGCGACGTGCTGTCGGTGGACGAGGCCACCGCGCGGCTCAAGCCCGCGCAGCCGGCCCGCAAAACCGCCTGAACGGGCCGGCCGCCCGGAGGATCAGGCCAGGTTCAGCCAGACCCTGCGCATGGTCGGGTCTTCCGGGTCCGCGTCGTTGGTGAAGCCCAGGCTGGTCATCAGCGCCAGCATGGGACGGTTGGTCGACAGCACCAGGCCGTCGATGTATTCCAGCCCCTGCTCGCGCGCGGCGTCGATCAGCGCCGTCATCAGCTGGCGGCCCAGGCCGCGCCGCTGCCAGTCGTCGCCGATCACCAGCGCGTACTCCGCGCCGCGGCCGTCCGGATTGCGCAGGTAGTGCGCAAAACCCACCAGCACCTCGCGCGGATGCCCGCGGTTGGCCGGATTGGGCACCTGGGTGGCCGCCACGAGGGCGAGCTCCCGGTGATAGTCCACCTGGGTGTAGCGCGACACCATGCGCGGCGTCAGCTCGCGCATCATGGACACGAACCGCATGTAGCGGGACCGTTCCGACAGGCCGCGGATGAATTCCTGCAGGGCCTCGCCGTCTTCGGGGCGGATCGGCCGCAGCACCCAGGGAATGCCGTCGTCAAACCGGCGCACCTGCACCAGCCGCGCCGGATAGGGGTGGATCGCCATGTGCGGATAGCCCGCCGTCTGCGGCGATTCGCAGCCCGGCGTCTCGGTCAGCGTCATGCGCAGGCCGCCGGCGCGCAGATGGGTTTCGCCCGCGTAGAGGGGATCGATGTCCAGGGATTCGATGTCGGGCAGTTCCGACACCAGCTCGGACACCAGCACCAGCGCCTGCTGCAGCGCTTCGGCGGCCATGTGGCCGATGCGCGGCGCCAGCACGCGCCGCCACAGCCGGCTGCGTTCGATCAGCTGGCGCGCGAGGTAGCCATTGAGCGGCGGCAAGTCCATGCCGCGATCCGCCAGCGACAGCACCGCGTCCGGCCCGCCCGCGCCAAAGCGGATGACGGGGCCGAACTGCGGGTCGCGCCGCACGCGGATCGCCATGGGACGGGATTCGGCGTCGGCGGACACCGCGCCCGCCGGCCTGTCGCTCAGAGGCACGTAGAACAGGGCCAGCAGGGTGCGGATTTCTGAGGTGTTCAGTTCGCGCCGACAATCGGCGCGCACCCGGGCCACGATCTCGCGGGCCGCGGCCAGGTCCGGCACGTGGCCGGCGGGGTCGGGCGGCTGCGTCTGCAGCAGCAGTTGCTGGTTGTAGTGGTGAGACGCCAGCACGCCGAAGGCGTCCGCGGCCGATTCGGGCGTGCGGAACGCCGAGGTGCCCGCATCGTCCAGCATGCGCCGCAGCGGCCGCATGCCTGCGTCGCCCATGAAGCAAGTCACCACCGGCTTCTTGGCGCTGGGCGCGATCTGCGCCAGCTCGCGCGCCACGGCCGGCATGTCGGCCAGCGCATCGGGCGCCAGCAGCACCAGCACGCCGTCCACCCCGGCGTCGTCCAGCACGGACTCCAGGATGGCGCGGATGCGGTCGGGGGTCATCGGCAGGTAGGTGATGACCGGGTTGGCGATGGCCGCGTCCGGCTCCAGCATCGCGGCCAGCGCGCGCTGGGTGGCGGGCGCCAGTTCCGCGCGCAGCACGGCGGCGTCGGGGCCGATCAGGTCCATGGCCAGTTGCGGAGGCCCGCTGCCGTTGGAGATCAGCGCCACGCGGCGGCCCTTGGGGCGGCGCGTGTAGCCCAGCACCTTCACCGCCGAGAAGAGCTGCACGAAATAGCGCACGCGGACCGCGCCCGCGCGGCGCAGGGCGGCGTCGAAGATGGCGTCGCCGCTGTCGGTGTCCGAACGGCCCGCCTTCAGCACGATGACGGGCTTGATGCTGGCCGCGGCCCGCAGGGTGCTCATGAATTCGCGGGCGGGGCCCACGTCTTCCAGGTACAGCACGATGCTGTCCGTGCGCGGATCGCTGGCCAGGAAGTCCAGCACCTTCGCCAGGCCCACCACCGCCTCGTCGCCCAGCGACACGGCGGTGGAAAAGCCGATATGCACGTCTTCGGCCCAGTCCATGACGGCGGCCATGATGGAGCGCGACTGCGCCAGCAGCGCCACGCGGCCCGCGCGCGCCAGCACCGGATGCTGGCTGAAGTTCAGGCCGGCATGGGGCCGCTGAGCGCCGAACGAGCGCGGGCCCAGCAGTTCGCAGCGGTTTTCCTCGGCCCAGGCCCGGCACAGCGCCAGCGTGCCGCGCGGATACGGATCGGGCAATTCGTGGGGCAGGAGGATCACGGAGCGGGGCGACAGGGACGCCAGGCGGCGCAGCGTTTCCGGCAGGACCGCGGGCGACACGCAAACCAGGGCCAGATCGGGCCGCTCGCCCGGCGCCAGGCCCTGCAGGACGTCGGGCAGCTCGGGCGCGGCGCCGACTTCAGTGGTGAGGACCGTGGTTTTCGCCTTGAGCGCGGGCGACAGGGAGCCCGCCGCCGGCAGGGGCCGGTCGGCCACGATCACCAGCGAGCTGGGTTCGAACATGGGCGCAAGAGCGTGTCGCAGCATGGTAAGGGCGGGCCAGGGCCTGTTTGCACTAATCTAAAATACTGTTCATCGTAACAAGACAACCCCGCCGTCCGCTTGATGTGGACACTGCCTGACGCCGTTTTGTGGCGCCGCAGCCGCTATCATTGCCACCTATGACCTCCAACGCCTCCTCCCCCATTCGTACCCGTTTCGCGCCTTCGCCCACGGGCTTCCTGCATCTGGGCGGCGCGCGCACCGCGCTGTTCTCCTGGGCCTTCGCGCGCCACCACCAAGGCACCTTCGTGCTGCGCATCGAAGACACGGACGTTGAACGCTCCACGCCGGAAGCGGTGCAGGCCATCCTGGACAGCATGGACTGGCTGGGCATGCAGCCCGACGAAGGCCCCTTCTACCAGATGCAGCGCATGGACCGCTACCGCGAAGTGGTCGCGCAGATGCTGGCCGCCGGCACCGCCTACCACTGCTACAGCTCGCCCGAGGAAGTGGAAGCCATGCGCGAGGCCGCCCGCGCCCGCGGCGACAAGCCTCGCTACGACGGCACCTGGCGCCCCGAAGCCGGCAAGACGCTGCCCGCCATCCCCGAAGGCCGCAAGCCCGTCGTGCGCTTCAAGAACCCCCAGGAAGGCGCCACCGCCTGGAACGACATGGTCAAGGGCACGATCAGCTTCGACAACACCGAACTCGACGACCTGATCATCGCGCGCCCGGACGGCACGCCCACCTACAACTTCTGCGTCGTGGTCGACGACTGGGACATGGGCATCACCCACGTCCTGCGCGGCGACGACCACGTCAACAACACCCCGCGCCAGATCAACATCCTGCGCGCCCTGGGCGCCGCGCTGCCGGAATACGGCCACGTGCCGATGATCCTGGGCCCGGACGGCGAAAAGCTGTCCAAGCGCCACGGCGCGGTCAATGTCATGGAGTACGACAACGAGGGCTACCTGCCCGAGGCCATGATCAACTACCTGGCCCGCCTGGGCTGGAGCCACGGCGACGACGAACTCTTCACGCGCGAGCAGCTCGTGTCCTGGTTCGACACCAAGCACCTGTCCAAGTCGGCCTCGCAGTGGGATCCCAAGAAGCTGAACTGGGTCAACGCCCACTACATCAAGCAGATGGACAACGCCGAACTGGCCGAGCGCGTGGCGCCCCGCGTGGCGAACCGCGGCGGCCACCCGGAAAAGATCGACCTGCCTGGCGTCATGGGCCTCTTGAAGGACCGCGCCGAAACGCTGGAACAGCTGGCCGACGGCGCCATGCTCTTCTGCGCCGAGTTCAAGGGCGCGCCGGCCGAGCTGGCCGAACAGCACCTGACCGCGCCCGCCCGCGAAGCGCTGGCTGACTTCGCCCAGCGCGCCCAAGGCGCCGACTGGACCCGCGAGGCCCTGTCGGCCCTGATCAAGGCCGTGCTGGCCGACCGCGGCCTGAAGATGCCGCAACTGGCCATCCCGCTGCGCGTTGCCGTCACCGGCCAGACCCAGACGCCCGCCGTGGACGCGGTGCTGGCGCTGCTGGGCAAGGAGACCGTGCTCAAGCGCCTGACCGCCATCTAAGCCTTGAAATGACCGCGAAGGCCTTGCTCGTCACCGGATGAGCAAGGCCTTCGGTGTTTTCGGCCCGGCGCCCTGCCCTTGCGCCGGCCGACGCGGCTCACGCCTGCTGAATCGCCGCCCGCGCCTTCAGCGCCCGGGCAAAGAAGGCGCCCAGCAGCGGCAGCAGCACGGCCGAACCGCCGAACAGCGCCGCCGCGCCGATCTCATCGACCACCGCGCCCGCCAGGGCCACGCCGGCCGCCTGCCCCATGAACAGGCAGGACGCGAACCAGGCCACCGCGGTACCGCGCGCCGACGGCACCATCTGCGTCGCATTGGTTTGCAGGGTCGCATGCAGCAGGTAGTAGCCGAAGCCGGCCAGCACGCTGGCGAGCAGGCTCCACATCCAGACCGGCCCCAGCAGGTACGACAGGAACGCCACGCCCAGCACCAGCCCGCCGGCAATCGCCAGGCCGCGCTCGCCCAGGCGCTTGAGGATGCGTCCGGCCACCACCGTGTAGGCCAGTCCGCCCACGGCGTAGACAGCCACCAGCGCGCCGGCGGCGGTCAGCGAGATATCGAAGCGCTCATGCAGATACGAAGGCGCGAAGGCCAGGGCGCCGAACACCAGCAGGCCTTCGACGAATACGGTCGCCAGCACCACGCGCGCCCACGGCGTGCCCAGCACCAGCCGGGCCTGCGCCACGAAGCCCTGCCTGACCGCGTTGGGATCGACCTGGGCAAAGCCCGCCGCCCGCTGGCGCCGCACTTCCAGGTGCAGCAGCACGCCCACGATCAGATAGCCGGCGACCAGCGCCACGAAGGCCCAGCGCCAGCCCACGGTGTCCGCGAACAGGCCGCCGGCCAGTTGCCCCGCCGACATGCCCAGAATCGTGCCGGTCAGGAAACGCGCCAGGGTCGCCTGCCGGCGTTCGTAGGGAACGTTGTCGCCGATCCAGGCCATGGACAGCGGCACGATGCCCGCGCCGGCGGCGCCCGACAGGACGCGGAAGAACACCAGCGCGTCCAGCGATTCGGCCATCACCGCGCCCGCGCTGCCCAGCGCGCACGCCACCGTGGCCACGCTGACGACGCGGTACTTGCCGTAGCGGTCGCCCATCGGGCCAAAGAACATCTGCAGCACGCCGTAGGCCACGGCAAACGCCGTCACCGCCCGCGCGGCCTGGCCGGTGGTGGTGCCGAATTCCGCCGCGAGCTGCGGCAACATGGGATCACAGATACGGAAGGCGCTGGCGCTGACGAAGGCAGCCAGGGCAAGCAGCGCGATCGCGCGTGCTTCAGAGGACATGGCGGGCATGGGAAACAGGCGGCGAGGCGAAAGTCGAAGCCCGCACCTTACCGCAGCCCGGCCATCTTGGCGAAACCGCCGGGCGAAGTGTCCGCCCGGCGCAACGGTCAGTAGGACAGGCGGTAGCCCGCGGGCATGCGCCGCGCGGTCAGGACAGATCCGCTGTTCTTCAGTTCGCGCAGCGTCAGCCTGGCCTGCTCGACCTTTTCAACGCGATAGCGGTTCAGGTAGATGGGATCGTTGGCGTCCACCGGTTCACCGGCGGATTTGGTGGTCCGCATCGTATAGACGCCGTCCGCCACGCTCCAGCAGCCGGTCTCGCGCAAGGCGGGACGCGTCTTGCGGCCGATCTTCAGCAGGGTTTCGTAGGACATCGTGCCGTCGGCCGACAGCACGATCAGCGACTGCATATCGCCGCTGACGTCGCGCGGCCGCGAGTTCGACAACCAGGTGCCGATCATCGGGTCGCCGGCCTTCGCGGGCACGCAGGCCACAGGCTTGGGCGGCTCCGCGGGCTGGGCCTCGGTGATGGTGGCGGGCTTCCTGGCGGCGCAACCGGCCAGGATAAGAACGGCGCAGGCGATGCCGGCCGAACGCAAGTACACACTGCTCATGACTTCCTCAACACGTCTGTCGACGCGCCGCGCCGATCACACCGGCACGTCCCTCGCGCAGCAAACATCACGCACTCTAAAGAGCCGCCAGGGAAGAATCAACGCCGATCCGCGCCGTGTGCAATTGCGCAACAGTGTTGCCCGGGCGACGCCCCGCATACGGCCGGAAACCGCAAAAATGCGTTGGTTTCAAGCGACACTGCGCCGCTGGCGATGCATGGGTCCTCTATATATAGAGGACGCGCGCCTTTCCTCTATAGCGGCAGGCGCTGCTCGTGCTTGATCTCGCGCAGCGCCACGATGGTGCGAGTCTGGCGGATGCCCGGCATGTTGAACAGGAACCGGTGCAGGAAACGGTCATAGGCCTCGGGGCTTTCCACCAGGATCTTCAAGAGGAAGTCCGAATCCCCGGTGACCGCATAGCACTCCAGGATCTCGGGCGCGTCGCGCACCGAGCGCTCGAAATTCTCGACCGTATTGGCGGAATGCCGCTCCAGGCTGATCTGCGCGAACATGCAGCCCAGCCCCACCTTGCTGCGGTCCACCTGCGCGCTGTAGCCCTGGATCACCCCGCTGGCTTCCAGCGCCTTCACCCGCCGCCACACCGGCGCGGCCGACAGGCCGACCTTCTCCGACAGCTGCTGCGCCGAAGCCCGGCCGTCCTCCTGCAAGGCCTTGAGGATGCCGATATCGGTCTTGTCCATCGCTAAGTCTCCTGGTTTTTGTCGGGAACGAAATGTTCATTGCGAATTATAGGGATAGCACGATCCAAAAACGCAATAAACCTGATCCCTCGCGAACCTATCATGGTGCGAAATACCAGGAGCATTCAATATGGACGGTACGCCCGCCGCCGACCCCCAGCTGGACCTCGAATACCAGCTAGCCGACAACCTCACCCGGGAGTCCGGCCGCATCTTCATGACCGGCACCCAGGCCCTGGTCCGCATCATGCTGACCCAGCGCCGCGTCGACCGCGAACGCGGCCTGAACACCGCCGGCTTCGTGTCGGGGTATCGCGGCTCGCCGCTGGGCGGCGTGGACATGGCCTTGTGGAAGGCGCAAAAGGCGCTGGACGCCAACCAGATCACCTTCCTGCCCGGCATCAATGAAGACATGGCGGCCACGGCCGTCATGGGCACCCAGCAGGCCGGCCTGCGCGCGGACCGCAACGTCGATGGCGTATTCGCCATGTGGTACGGCAAGGGTCCCGGCGTCGACCGCGCCGGGGACGCGCTGCATCACGGCAACGCCGCGGGCGCATCGCGCAACGGCGGCGTGCTGGTGGTGGTGGGCGACGACCACACGGCGGTCTCGTCGTCGATCCCGCACGCCAGCGAGGCCTCCCTGATCGGCTGGCAGATGCCCATCGTGCATCCCACGTCGATCGACGAGTACGAGACCTTCGCGCTGTGGGGCTGGGCCCTGTCGCGCTATTCGGGCACCTGGGTCGCGTTCAAGGCCGTATCCGAGACCATCGAAAGCGGACACTCGTTCACGCCCGCCCCAATCCAGTCCTACGACATGCCGGCGGATCCGGACATGCCGCCCGAGTCGCTGGAGTATTCGGCGCGCGATTTCCTGTCGCTGGCCGTCGAGGCGCGCATGAGCCTGCGCATGAAGGCGGTCGCCGCGTTTGCCCGCCGCCACAGCATCGACAAGCTGACCTGTCCCGCGCCCAAGGCCGCCGTGGGCATCGTGACGGTGGGCAAGGCGCACCTGGACACCATGGAAGCGCTGTCGCGCCTGGGCGTGGACACCGTCACGGCCAACGCGCCCGTGCGCATCTACAAGCCCGGCCTGACCTGGCCGCTGGACGCCGGCCGCCTGCTGGAATTTGCGCGTGGGCTGTCGCACATCCTCGTGATCGAGGAAAAAGGCGCGGTCGTCGAAAGCCAGATCAAGGACATGCTGTTCAACCTGCCGGACCGTCCATCGGTCACCGGCAAAAAGGGTTTCGACGGCGAACCGATGGTGCCGTCGGCGGGCCAGCTGCGCCCGTCGCTGCTGGCGCAGCCGCTGGCCGGCTGGCTCTCCCGCGCGGCCGGGCTGCCGCTGGGCCGCGACCTGTCGGCTTTCGAATGCCAGGCCCCGCTGTCCAACGACGCCGACGGCATGCGCCGCCGCCCCTATTTCTGTTCGGGCTGCCCGCATAGCACGTCGACCAAGGTGCCCGAAGGCAGCCAGGCGCTGTCCGGCGTGGGCTGCCACTACATGGCCGCCTGGATGGACCGCGACACCGGCGGCCTGACGCAGATGGGCGGCGAAGGCGTCGACTGGATCGGCCTGTCGCGCTACACCGAGATGCCCCACATCTTCCAGAACATGGGGGAAGGCACCTACTACCACTCCGGCTACCTCGCCATACGCCAGGCGGTGGCCGCGCGCGCCAACATCACCTACAAGATCCTGTTCAACGACGCCGTCGCGATGACGGGCGGACAGCCCGTGGACGGCCCGATCTCGGTGCCGCAGATCTGCCAGCAACTGCGCGGCGAGAACGTGGCGCGCATCGTCGTCACCAGCGACGAGCCCGAGAAATACCAGGGCGTGGACCTGGGCCCGAACATCAAGGTGCATCACCGCCGCGAACTCGACGCGCTGCAGCGCGAGCTGCGCGAGATCCCCGGCGTGACCGTGCTGATCCATGACCAGACCTGCGCGGCCGAAAAGCGCCGCCGCCGGAAGAAGAACCAGTTCCCGGACCCGGCGCGCCGCATGCTGATCAACAGCGCGGTGTGCGAAGGCTGCGGCGACTGCGGCGTGCAGTCGAACTGCCTGTCCGTCGTGCCGCTGGAAACGCCTTATGGCCGCAAGCGCGCGATCGACCAGTCCAGCTGCAACAAGGACTACTCCTGCGCGGAGGGGTTCTGCCCCAGCTTCGTGTCCGTCATGGGCGGCAAGCCCAGGAAGAGCGCCGCGCCCAAGACCGACCAGGATCGACTGCAGCACCTGATCGGCCAGTTGCCGCAGCCGGCGCTGCCCGCGCTGGACCGCCCCTACCGCCTGCTGGTCGCCGGCATGGGCGGCACCGGCGTCATCACCATCGGCGCCATCGTGTCGATGGCCGCGCACCTGGAAGGCCTGTCGGCCGCGGTGCTGGACCTGACCGGCCTGGCGCAAAAGGGCGGCACCGTCGTCAGCCACATCCGGCTGGCGCCCGCGGGCGCCTCCGCCGGCCCCGTGCGCCTGGACTGGCAGCAGGCCGACGCCGCCATCCTGTGCGACCCGGTGGCCGCCGTGGCGCCGGACTCGCTGGGCGCGCTGCGCCGCGGCCACACGCAGGTCACGGTCAATACCTATGTGGCGCCCGTCTCGGAATTCACGCGCAATCCCGACGCCGCCATGCGCCCGGAAGCGCTGCTGGCCAAGATCCGGCATGCGGCGGGCGAATCGCACACGGCGGCCATCGACGCGCATGAAGCGGCGCTGGCGCTGTTCGGCGACAGCATCCTGTCCAACATGTTCATGCTGGGCTACGCATGGCAGCGCGGCGGCGTGCCGCTGTCGCAAGCCGCCATCAACCGCGCCATCGAACTCAACGGCGTGGCGGTGGCGGCCAATCGCGCCGCATTCGACAGCGGCCGCCTGGCGGCGCACCAGCCCGACGCGCTGGAAGGCGCGCTGCGCCCCCGCGCCCAGGTCGTGCAATTGCACGTGCCCGAGACGTTCGAACGCGCCGTGACGCGCCGGATCGAGGACCTGACGGCCTACCAGGACGCGGCCTATGCCAAGACGTACCAGGACGCGATCGAGGCCGTCGCGGCCCGCGAGCGCGAACTGGCGCCCGAGGCCAAGACCCCGCGGCTGGCGATGGCGGTGGCGCGCGGCCTGTTCAAGCTCATGGCCTACAAGGACGAATATGAAGTGGCGCGGCTCTATGCCGGCGAGTCGTTCCAGGCGCAGTTGAAAGGCCAGTTCGAAGGCGACTACAGCCTGCGCTTCCACATGGCGCCCCCGGTCTTCGCCCGCAAGGACCCGCGCACCGGCGTGCCCCGCAAGATGACGCTGGGCCCGCGCACCATGACCGCCCTGAAATTGCTCACCCATTTCAAGGGCCTGCGCGGCACCTGGTTCGATCCCTTCGGCCACACCGCCGAACGCAAGATGGAACGGGCGCTGATCCAGGAGTATCGTCAGACCATAGACCAACTGCTTGCCGGGTTGACCCGGGACAAGCTCGCTCAAGCGGCTACAATCGCCGCCCTGGCAGAGACCATACGCGGCTTTGGCCACGTCAAGGCCGCAAACGTCGAGAAGTACCGGACGGAATTGGGCCGATTGATGCAAAGCTATACGGCGCCTGCCCCGCGCGACATTCCCCTGCGGAAAACCGCATAAACAGTCGTTCGGAGTGGTCACTGTCCTGGGCGCGCCTTGCTGGGCGCGCCTAGTGCATTTGGTAACAATCTTTTGTGGGATTCGTCTTATCTTCTTCTTGTCCCCGTTAACCTCGATCACTAGAATTAGTGTCCAACGAGGGGTGCTACACTATATGTTGTGGTCGCCTAAGCGCTGATTCCCGTCGGCCACGCCTTTTGGACTAGCCCGTCCAAGCGTTGCGACCCCCCTTAAAAGTCCAATTTCGTACCTGACATGACGTCGTCATGTCGCTATCTACGCGCTTTTTCGCACAGGAGCTTCCATGCAGACTACGATCGCCTCTGTGACCCGGCCTTCGGCCGTGCCGCCCTCGCAAACCGATTCCCCTGCCGACGCCAATGGCGGGCAATGGGCCAGCTACAACATCATCCGCCGCAATGGCTCGGTGGTCGGGTTCGAACCCAGCAAGATCGCCATCGCCATGACCAAGGCCTTCCTGGCCGTCAACGGTGGGCAGGGCGCCGCGTCCGCGCGCGTTCGCGAGCTGGTCGAGACGCTGACCGGCCAGGCCGTCAACGCCCTGGTGCGCAACCGCCCCAACGGCGGCACCTTCCATATTGAAGACATCCAGGACCAGGTCGAACTGGCGCTGATGCGTTCGGGCGAGCATGACGTTGCCCGCGCCTACGTCCTGTACCGCGAAAAGCGCACGCAGGAACGCGCTGCCGCGGCTGCCGCCGAAGGCCAGCAGAAGACTGCCGCAGCCCCGCAGGAACACGTGCTGAACGTGACCGACGCCGGCGTGCGCCGCCCGCTGGACCTGGCCGAACTGCGCGCCACGATCGAAGCCGCCGGCGAAGGCCTGTCCGAATTCATCGACGCCGAAGCCATCCTGAAGGAAACGGTCAAGAACCTGTACGACGGCATCCCCGTCGACGAAGTGTTCAAGTCCGCCATCCTGTCCGCGCGCGCGCTGGTCGAAAAGGACCCGGCCTACAGCCAGGTCACCGCGCGCCTGCTGCTGCACACGATCCGCAAGGAAGTGCTGGGCCGCGAAGTTCCGCAAGCCGACATGGGCGCGCGCTACGCCGAATACTTCCCCAACTTCATCGCCCGCGGCATCGAAGGCGGCCTGCTGTCGCCCGAACTGGCCAGCTATGACCTGGTCAAGCTGGGCCACGCGCTGAACGCCAAGCGCGACCTGCAGTTCGGCTACCTCGGCCTGCAGACCCTGTACGACCGCTACTTCCTGCACATCCGCGGCACCCGCATCGAGCTGCCGCAGGTGTTCTTCATGCGCGTGGCCATGGGCCTGGCGCTGCGCGAGACCGACCGCGAAACGCGCGCCATCGAGTTCTACGAGATCCTGTCCTCGTTCGACTTCATGAGCTCGACGCCCACGCTGTTCAACTCGGGCACGCTGCACTCGCAACTGTCATCGTGCTACCTCACCACCGTCTCCGACGATCTGGAAGGCATCTACGACGCCATCAAGGAAAACGCGCTGCTGGCCAAGTACGCCGGCGGCCTGGGCAACGACTGGACCCCGGTACGCGCGCTGCGCAGCCACATCAAGGGCACCAACGGCGAAAGCCAGGGCGTCGTCCCGTTCCTGAAGGTCGTCAACGACACCGCCGTGGCGGTGAACCAGGGCGGCAAGCGCAAGGGCGCGGTCTGCACGTACCTGGAATCGTGGCACCTGGACATCGAAGAATTCCTGGAACTGCGCAAGAACACCGGCGACGAGCGCCGCCGCACGCACGACATGAACACGGCGAACTGGATTCCCGACCTGTTCATGAAGCGCGTCATGGAAGGCGGCGAGTGGACGCTGTTCTCGCCGTCCGACTGCCCCGACCTGCACGACAAGTACGGCCGCGCCTTCGAAGAAGCCTACGTCGGCTATGAAGCCCGCGTCGCCAGCGGCGAACTGAAGCTCTTCAAGAAGATGCCGGCGCTGACGCTGTGGCGCAAGATGCTGTCGATGCTGTTCGAAACCGGCCACCCGTGGATCACGTTCAAGGATCCTTGCAACATCCGTTCGCCGCAGCAGCACGTGGGCGTCGTTCACAGCTCGAACCTGTGCACCGAGATCACGCTGAACACGAACGAATCCGAAATCGCGGTGTGCAACCTGGGTTCCGTGAACCTGGTCGCGCACATGAAGCCGGCCGCCGGCGGCGGTTTCGAGCTCGACCACGACAAGATCAAGCGCACGGTGAGCATCGCCATGCGCATGCTCGACAACGTGATCGACATCAACTACTACGCCGTCGAGAAGGCCCGCAATTCCAACGCGCGCCATCGTCCGGTGGGCATGGGCATCATGGGCTTCCAGGATTGCCTGCAGATGATGCGCGTGCCGTACGCGTCGCAAGCCGCCGTTGAATTCGCCGATCGTTCGATGGAAGCGGTGTGCTATCACGCCTACTCCGCGTCGAGCCTGCTGGCCGAAGAGCGCGGCCGCTATCAATCGTATGAAGGCTCGCTGTGGTCGCGCGGCATCTTGCCGCAAGACACGTTGAAGATGCTGCGCGATGAACGCGGTGGTCATGTCGACGTCGATGAATCGAGCACGCTCGATTGGGATACGTTGCGCGCGCGCATCAAACAACACGGCATGCGCAACTCCAATTGCATCGCAATCGCCCCAACCGCCACTATTTCCAATATCATTGGCGTATCTGCGTGCATCGAACCCACTTTCCAGAACTTGTACGTCAAATCGAATCTCTCCGGCGAGTTCACGGTCGTAAACGATTACCTCGTGCGTGACCTGAAGAAACTCGGTCTCTGGGACGAAGTCATGGTCGCCGACCTCAAGTACTTCGACGGCAGCCTGTCCCGCATCGATCGCGTACCTTCCGAACTCCGCGAACTCTACGCCACCGCGTTCGAAGTCGAACCGAGCTGGCTGGTTGAATGCGCGTCGCGCCGCCAGAAGTGGATCGATCAGGCCCAGTCGCTGAACATCTACATGGCCGGCGCATCGGGCAAGAAGCTGGACGACACCTACAAGCTGGCTTGGACGCGTGGCCTGAAGACCACGTACTACCTGCGTACCCTTGGCGCCACCAGCGCCGAGAAGTCCACGGGACGCGGCGGCGAATTGAACGCCGTCAACTCGAGTGGCCAATCCACGGCTTCGGCCGTGGCCGCAGCACCTGTTTTGCCGGAACCCGAAGTTCTCGGGGCGGTTTGCACCATGCGGCCGGGCGACCCCGGCTTCGAAGAGTGCGAAGCCTGCCAATAACCGCCTCCGGAGAATGAATCATGATTAATTGGGAAGACGACACCATCGCAACGCAACCTGCGCAATCCCCCGCACCCGCGGCGGGTGGGCAGGCTGCGCCCGAAGTCCGGGCGGCGACGGGCGTATTCGGCGACACCGCCATGCCCACGCCCGCCGCGCCTGAACACGCGGCGGGCCTGGCCGCCAGCGGCACAGCCACCTCGCAGCGCGTCAAGGTTGCCGACAAGCGCATCATCAACGGCCAGACGGACGTCAACCAGCTTGTGCCCTTCAAGTACAAGTGGGCTTGGGAAAAGTACCTGGCGACTTGCGCCAACCACTGGATGCCGCAAGAAATCAACATGTCGCGCGACATCGCCCTCTGGAAGAACCCGAACGGGCTCACCGAGGACGAGCGCCGCATCGTCAAGCGCAACCTGGGTTTCTTCGTCACGGCCGACTCGCTCGCCGCGAACAACATCGTGCTGGGCACCTACCGCCACATCACGGCGCCCGAATGCCGCCAGTTCCTGCTGCGCCAGGCATTCGAAGAAGCCATCCACACGCACGCCTATCAATACATCGTCGAAAGCCTGGACCTGGACGAAGCGGAGATCTTCAACGCTTACAACGAAGTTCCGTCCATCCGCGCCAAAGACGAGTTCCTGATCCCGTTCATCGACGCGATCGCGGACCCCAACTTCAAGACGGGCACGCCCGAAGCCGACCAGACGCTGCTGAAGTCGCTGATCGTCTTCGCTTGCCTGATGGAAGGCCTGTTCTTCTATGTTGGCTTCACGCAGATCCTGGCGCTTGGCCGCCAGAACAAGATGACCGGCGCCGCCGAGCAGTACATGTACATCCTTCGCGATGAATCCATGCACTGCAACTTCGGCATCGATCTGATCAACACCGTCAAACTGGAAAATCCGCATCTTTGGACGCCGGAATTCCGCGAAGAAATTCGAGAACTCTTCCGCAAAGCGGTCGAACTCGAATACGCTTACGCCGAAGACACGATGCCGCGCGGCGTGTTGGGCTTGAACGCACCTATGTTCAAATCCTACCTGCGCTTCATCGCCAACCGTCGTTGCCAGCAAATCGGTATCGAACCGCTGTACCCGCAGGAAGAGAATCCCTTCCCGTGGATGGCGGAAATGATCGACCTTAAAAAGGAACGCAACTTTTTTGAAACTCGCGTGATCGAATACCAAACCGGTGGCACGCTGAGCTGGGAGTAACGCAGTTCGCCATCGAGCCCGGCGCGGGCACGCTCTCTCTCCATATAGATAGGGCGTTGCGTTCGCGACAGGCTTGATGGCGGTCTCCCCGGTCAGGGTGTTTTCGAACACGTAGAACAAGCGGTCGGCGGTCTGTGATCAGATTGCCTACCGGCGCCATTTGAAATGGCTCGCGCCAAAGGAGCGGGGGCCATATCAAATGGCTGTGCCGAATTCATTAGCGCAAACCGTAGTAGCTGTTGCTCGCACAGAACAGCGGCATGCGCCGATGAATAGCCCGGGCACGGCTCGCCTTGTCGGCGAGCCGGGGCACGGGTTTAAGTTCTGGGACCCCTGAACCTAAGGAGCATGACCATGGCAACAGCCAAGAAAGCCGTAAAGAAAGCAGCGGTGAAGAAGCCCGCCGCCAAAAAGGCAGTAGCGAAGAAGGCCGCACCGGCCAAGAAAGCTGCCGTCAAGAAGGTAGCAGTCAAGAAAGTCGCCGCCGCCAAGAAGCCGGCAGTGAAGAAGGTTGCCGCCAAGAAGCCGGCAGCCAAGAAGGTCGTCGCCAAGAAAGCGGTAGCCAAGAAGGCCGTCGCCAAGAAGGCGGTTGCCAAGAAGGCCGTCGCCAAGAAAGCGGTAGCCAAGAAGGTCGTCGCCAAGAAGGCGGTTGCCAAGAAGGCCGTCGCCAAGAAAGCGGTAGCCAAGAAGGCCGTTGCCAAGAAAGCGGTTGCCAAGAAGGCCGTCGCCAAGAAAGCGGTAGCCAAGAAGGCCGTCGCCAAGAAGGCGGTTGCCAAGAAGGCCGTCGCCAAGAAGGCCCCTGCCGCCAAGAAAGCGGTTGCCAAGAAGGCTGTAGCCAAGAAGGCCCCCGCTGCCAAGAAGGCTCCGGCTGCCAAGAAGGCTCCCGCCGCCAAGAAGGCTCCGGCCGCCAAGCCTGCTGCTGCCGCCAAGAAGCCTGCTGCGAAGAAAGCCGCTCCGAAGAAGCCCGTAACGCCGCCGACCACGGCTGCCGCCCCGGGCGCGAAGACCGCGCTGAATCCCGCTGCGTCGTGGCCGTTCCCGACGGGTGGCCGTCCTTAATCAGGACGGTTCGAAGCGCTAGCTTCACTAGAGCCGCCTGGCCTTGGCCGGGCGGCTTTTTTGCGTTGGGCCGCCCCAAGGCAAAGGCGCCCCTAGTGTGTAAAGGCGTCCCGGACATCCATGAGACGCCCGCCCAGCCTGAAGCTTGTCTCCCGCAAGTGTCACACACCGCACCGGCGGGAGGCGTGCGCCAGGCGGGGGGTTTTTTCACTCTTGGCGTGCGACAATTGACTCCTCTTTTTTGGGGTGATCGCGTCCATGCTCGGTGAAATCTTCCGCTTCCTTCTCGAAATCGTGTTCACGCTGTTCGGCGCGGCGCTGATTGCCCGCGCCTGGATGCACGCGATACGGCTCCATCCCTTCAACCCGTTGGCGCGCGTGATCTACCAGGCCACCAATTGGCTGGTGATGCCGCTGCGCAAGATCATTCCCGCAGGCAACAAGATCGACTGGACCAGCCTGGTCGCCGCCTGGCTCGCCGCGCTGATCTACCTGGTGCTGATCTGGCTGGTGGCCATCGGCGCGCTGATCCCGGCCGCCCTGCTGCCCGCCGCGATGGGGTCGGCGTTGATCATGACCGCCAAATGGGCGCTGAACCTGGTGGTGTGGCTGACGCTGATCCAGGCGGTGCTGTCCTGGGTCAACCCGATGGCGCCCATGATGCCGCTGCTGCAATCGCTGACCGCGCCGATGCTGGATCCCATCCGCCGCGTCCTTCCGCGCACGTCGATCGACTTCTCGCCGCTGGTGCTTCTGATCGTGGCGCAGGTCCTGCTGATGGTCCTGGCTCGTCTGAGCTACGGCATGATGGGCGTGTAATGCGCCCGGCGGGGCAACGCCCCGCCTGATGCGGAAACCACGCTACACCGGAATCGCGGTGTAGATCTCGATCAGCTTCTTGCGGTCGATCTTGTGGTTGTTCGACATAGGCAGCGCCGGGCAGGCAACCAGCTCGGACGGCACCATATAGGGCGGCAGGCGCTCAGCCAGCCGCGATTTCCATCCCTCCAGCGCATCCGCCGCCAGCAGGCTTGCAGCCTGGTCCTGCGCGCCCAGCCCCGCCACGAAGCCGATCAGGCGCACCGCCGTGCCGTCGGGCCGGCGCAGCACCGCGCAGGCGCTGCCTTCCACGCCCGGCAGGCTGTGCAAGGCCTCGTCGATTTCGGCGAGTTCGATCCGGTAGCCATTCAGCTTGATCTGGTCGTCCATCCGGCCTCGGCAGAACAGCAGGCCGCCCTCCTCCATTTGCCCCAGATCGCCCGTGCGGAATGCACGGCGCCCATCGGCGTAGGTGTAGAGCTTGGCCTCGTTCAGGTCGGCCCGGTTCAGATAGCCGCGCATGACGTGGTCGCCCACGATGCAGATCTCGCCTTCGTCCACCATCAGCACGCTGTCGGGCTTGGCGTGTCCCACCGGCAGCGGATCATGCGCCGCCAGCACGGCGTCGGTGACCTCGATCCAGGTGGTGGCCACGGTAGCCTCGGTCGGACCGTAGGTGTTCAGGATGACCGCGTCGGGGAACCGCTGGCGCAGCTTCTTGGCCAGCGCCGCAGGCAGGGGCTCGCCGCAAAAGAGGAAGGTGCGCAGCGTGGGCAGCGTGGCGGGCGAAAAATCGCGATTGGCCAGCTGCTGGTGCGCGAACGACGGCGTGGATACCCACACCGTCACGCCATGCCCGGCCAGGCGGGGCATCCAGGCGCCGGCCGCCGCGATCTGCTCGCGCGCGTTCAGCACGCAGCTGCCGCCGGACGCCAGGGTGGCGAACACTTCATACATGGACAGGTCGAAGCTGAACGGGGCCTGGTTCATGAATACCGGCGCGTCGCCCAGTCCGAAGCTGCCCAGCATCCAGTCGCCCAGCAGGCCGACGCTCTCGCGGCCGATCTGCACGCCTTTCGGATCGCCGGTGCTGCCGGAGGTGAACATGACGTAGGCCAGGCCGCGTTCGGCTAGCGCGGCGCCCTCGCCCGGCGTGAAGCTGCCCGCCGCGGCATCATAGACGGCGGCCGCGCGGACGATCTCGACGATGCGGCGCAAGCGCTCGGGCGGATAGATGGTGTCCACCGGCACGAACGGCGCGCCGATCAGCAAGGCGCCCACCATGGCGACGAAGAACGAGGCTTCCTTGTGGCCATAGATGGCCACTGGCACATCGGGCGCAACCCCGTGCTTGCGCGCCTCGTCGGCCCAGCCGCCTGCCTCGTCGCGCAGTTGCGCCCAGGTCAGGCTGCGGTCGGCGGCGGCAATGGCTAGCGCGTCGGGAGCGCGCTCGGAATCCACGAACTGGAAGGACTTCAGGTCGAAACGCATGCCGCGACTCCCGGCGTCAGATGGGGCTGCGGCCGCTGAACACGTAAAGCGCCAGCGCAGCCAGGATCAAGGTAAGCACGCGCCCGAGAAAGCGCATGACGGGCTGCGCCAGCGCGGCCTGCAAAGCCGGCCGCGTGCGCGAGGCATTGATCAGCAGGTTGTGGCCCACCGAATACATGCCGAACATCAGGCCGCTGACGATGTAGTGCAGCGACAGGCCGTTCCATACGCCCATGGCCAGCAGGGTGGCGAAGATGCCGATGTTCTGCGCCGCCATGCGGTGCCGGCCGAAGAACCTGGTCTTGCTCAACGCCTTGTAGATGGGCATGAACACCACGTCGCGCAGCCATTCCGACAGGCTGATGTGCCAACGGCGCCAGAAGTCCTGCGGATTCAGCGTGGCCAGCGGATTGCGGAAGTTGATCGGCAAGGTAAAGCCGAACAGCATGCCGATGCCGATCGCCATCGTGGAATAGCCGGCGAAGTCAAAGAACAGGTAGGCGCTGTAGAGCGAAGCGTTCAGCGCCACGCCGGTGAACGAATAGTCGTGCGCGTCCAGCGTCGCCAGGCCGTAGCGCCAGATCAGTTCGGCCAGGCCGAACTTCTGGATGACGCCCAGCATGATGAGCTCCAGGCCGGTCAGCCAGGTATTCAGGTTCACGCCTTCGTAGCCGCGCTTCAGATCCTCCTGGAACGCGCGCCAGCGATACATGGGGCCGGCCAGCAGCGTCAACGGGAAGAAAAGGTAGATGAAGTAGTCGAGCGGCGAAATGCGTTCGTTGCGCGGCGCGAACAGCAGCACGTCGATGGCGCGGAAGGTCGCGAACGACAGGCCCAGCATGGCGCCCAGGTGCGAGACGCCCGTCTTCACCAGCAGCAGCGGCGTCATCGTGATGATGACGGCCAGCCAGGTGGGGATGTAGTTGCGGCGCATCGCCCACAGCGCGCTGCCCGAAATGGCCAGGAGCGCAATCGGCTGGTAGGGCCGCGCCCAGAACACCGCCATCCAGACACCCAGGCAGATGACGCCGATGATGTGCCGGTAGCCGATGCGCAGCGGCATGCCGAAGGAGCGGTACGCCAACAGGCCCAGGCCGCCGAACAGGGCGCCGCCAAAAAAACTCAAGCTTGCGAACAATTCCATGCTGCGCTCAGAACTGTTGGTACTGGAATTCGACCTTGATCGGTCCGCCGCTGCCCGTCGTGGGCTGCGCCTGCAGCACGAACACCAGGATCACCCCGATGTACAGGCACAAATGCCAGAAGAACCGGCGTCCCCACGGCGCGCCCGCGTTGCGCGCCTCCTGGCCCGCCACGGGGGCATTTTTTTCTGACGCGGCTCTACGAAAGAATTTCATCGGGAAAAGTACTCCGCAATGCCTTGGTCGGCCATTGCCCAGCCGAGTTCGGCCAGATGCATGTCGTCGCGGACCATGCCCGGTTCAAAGGGAATGCTGTAGAGATCCAGGCAGCCCATCTGATAACGCGCGCACATGCCGGTAATGGCAGCCACCACCGGGTCGAAGCGCTCGACGTCCAGGATGAGCTTGGGGTTGAACGGCTGGATGACGAAGTAGGCCCTGACCTTGCGCTTTTGCAGCAGGGCCATCACGCGCGACAGATCGCCCAGCTCGGCGCGGGTGATCGGGTCGATGTCGGCGAACTCGTTGCGGGCTGGCGAGTACAGCGGCGCCAGGTACTGCTTGTAGTAGTCGTCGCGCACGTCGTAGGGGTTGTTGCCCCCCAGGGTGCGCTCGACCTCGCGCGCCTCATGGGTCAGCCGCCCCCACTGCCCCGAGTTCAGGCGGGCGGACGACGGCCACGAGACAAAACGGTGCGCGGGCACGGACAGCTTGCTGCGCGGACGGTCGGGGGCAGGTTCCTTGCGCGCGTTCCACCACAGCGCCAGCTTGTCCTTCAGCTCGGCGACCTGGCCATTGGCGATGAGCCACAGCAGGCCCCAATTGGCGTTGTCGCTGATCCAGGTCTGCATCTGCTCGCGGGTGCTGGGCTGGTCCCACAGGCGGTCCCAGACCGGGCCCGTCACGTGCTCGGCAAATGCGCTGCGCGGCAACTGTCCGCCGGACGCGAACCAGGCGGGCGACACCATGATCGCCAGCCGCGTGTTGGGCGTGAGCGAATCCGCCACCGACTCCAGCACGCTGACAATGCCGTAGGACTGGAACATCGCATGGCCGTAGGC
This sequence comes from Achromobacter sp. NPDC058515, assembly GCF_042721735.1. Taxonomy (NCBI): domain Bacteria; kingdom Pseudomonadati; phylum Pseudomonadota; class Betaproteobacteria; order Burkholderiales; family Alcaligenaceae; genus Achromobacter; species Achromobacter sp. NPDC058515. The sequence goes on along the minus strand of NZ_JBHXNI010000014.1, from coordinate 18,167 downwards.
CAGCGTCGGCACCTTCAGCTCTTCCGGGAAGAAGCGGTAAGGCACGAAACGCAGATCATGGCTGGACAGTTCGGACGAACCCAGCACGACCAGCGTCCCATCGCTCAGGGCGTTGCCCAGGCGATTGAGGTTGACGTGCTGGGTGCCCCAGTCCGGCCCCAGGTTGGGCAGGTAGTTGCTCTTGTTGGCCGCGGCGGTCGAGGGGGTCGACACGGGACTGACGATGCGGCTGAGCAGGTCATCCGCGCCGCAATACGTCCCCACCGCCAAAGCCACCGCCGTCGCGGCGGCCGCGACATGGGACAGCAAACGGGTATTACGAAGTATGGGCAGCGACATAGTCGGCAAGCACGCGGACCGACTGAAGGTGCAGAGCGATTTCAGGAGCCGGGATGCTGCAGCCGTACTCGGACTCGACCGCCAGCGTGATGTCCACGGCGGCGAGCGAATCGACCAGGCCGGTGGCAATCAGTTGCGTGTCGGGAGTGACTTTCTTCATGACGATCGACTCGACGATCTCGCCGATCTTGGTGTGGAGTTCTTGCTCGGTATGCATAGGTATTGCAGCGTAACGTTGCCGTGTAGGCAAAACATCCCCCGCCCCGGGATTCAGGACGTTGAGGATACAGAAAAGAGCTGAAACTCAACTGAAAAATCCAGCCCTCCAGCGTGACAGCACGACGCACTCAGTTACATTAAATCCGGGGCGCGCCGCCGATCGCAGTTCGCAATCATTGCACTTCGGCCGGCGAATCGCCATGAGACTTATGGAGGAAAAGGCAGGGAAACGGGAGGCCTGCGGGTAAATCCCGGGTGCTGCGTTGCAGCGGAGCGACAGATTTTTACGCCGGCGAGTACCGGACCCGGCCCCGTTATCGGTCGAAGCCCTGGAAGGCAAGGTTGGGGCCAGGCGAAAAAAAAGCCCGCTTTCGCGGGCTTTTTATTACATCGGCGTGACGCGTGTCGGACCTGCGCCGCTGATCACCTGGACGCGCTGGCCCACGCTGACGGGCACATCCGCTTCCTGGGCGACGACGCGGGTTTCGCCGTTATCGAGGCGCACCGTGATTTCGAAGCCGGAATTCCTGCCGGTCTGGTTTTCCACGGCATTACCGGCCAAAGCGCCCAGAATGGCGCCGCCGACGGTGGCAATGGTGCGGCCAGTGCCGCCCCCAATTGCGTTACCCGCCACACCGCCCAACGCGCCGCCGGCCACCATGCCGACACCGCTGGACCGGTCGTTCTGAATGACAATGGGGCGCACGCCCGTGACCGTGCCCGTGCGGACGATCTGTTCGCGCTGCGCCTGGTCATAACTGTAAACACCGCTGGAAGCGCTGCGATTGGCGCAGCCGCCCAGCACAGCCATCGACGTCACGACTGCTGCGATGGCCAACCAGCGGCCGGTGCGCGGCGTCACCAGGGAAAACGATTTAATTTGGTTCATTTGGACTCCTCGATCGGGCAACCCCGACGATGGTTGATCATACCCGCGCGCGCCTCCCGGAAAGCAGGTCCGCAACACACTGAAACGCACCGCCAGACCCTGCAAAGAGCCGCTTGAAACGGCGCCCGGCAGGCCGCCGCCCCTTGTAGATCCAACATTTATTCGACCCGGCCGGGGCGTCGTGGTTCCCAAATGAAACCGTCCGGTCAGGCCGGCAGATGAATGCCGTAGGTGGCATGCAGCACGGCGTCGATCTCCGCGCGGGTGGGCGCGTGATTCTGCGGACCGCGCGACGCGATCTTGATCGCGCCCATGACGTTGCCCAGGCGGCAGCTGTCTTCCCAGCCCCAGCCGCTGGTCAGGCCGTAGAGCAGGCCGCCGCGCTGCGCATCGCCGCAACCGGTAGGGTCCACCACCTGGGCGGCGCGCACCGGCGCGATCTGGATGGTCTTGCCGCCGGTGAGCAAGGTGGCGCCTTCGGCGCCGCGCGTCACCACCACCGCTTGCAGGGTGCTTGCGATGTCGGCGACGCTGCGGCCCGTGCGCTGCTCGACGACGCCCGCTTCGTAGTCGTTGACGGTCAGCGCCTGCGCAAGCTTGAGCATGCGCTCGAGGTCGGCGCCGTCAAACAGCGGCATGGCCTGGCCCAGGTCGAAGATGAAAGGAATGCCGCGCCGATGCAGGCGTTCTGCGTGGGCAAACATGCCTTCCTTGGCGTCCGGCGCGACAATGGCCCAGGCCGCGTCGGCGTCGCTCAGGTCGTTCTCGGCCGCGAACGACATGGCGCCCGGGTGGAAGGCCGTGATCTGGTTGTCGTCCAGGTCGGTCGTAATGAAGCACTGCGCAGTGAACGTCTCGGGAATGATCTTGACGCGGCTGACGTCGATGCCCAGGGCCGACAGGCGCTCCAGGTATTCGCCGGCGTCTTCGCCCACCGTCGCGACCGGCACGGGCTTGCCGCCCAGCAGATTCATGTTGTAGGCGATGTTGCCCGAGCAGCCGCCGTATTCCTTGCGCATGCTGGGCACCAGGAAAGACACGCTCAGGGATTGGATGCGGTCAGCAAGAATATGCTCCTTGAAACGCCCTTCGAACACCGCGATGGTGTCAAACGCCATGGAGCCGCAAACCAGAACCGGGGTTGTCATGCTTGTCATCCTTTAAGGAAAGAACTTATCGAGTTGGTAGCCATTGACTTGAACACCGGTCACCTCAATGGGCACGGATATCTTCAGCTCGCCGGCGGGGCCGAACGGCCCGCGCAACTGCTCGGGCGTGAGGTAGTTTTCGGGCATCAGCACCTTGCGCACCACCACCGTGTCCGACAGGTCGGTCAGGTCCAGCACCAGCGCCGGCCAGTGCTGCGGCTTGTCGTAGCGGTTGCGCAGGATCAGGCTCAGCACCAGCCGGCTGCGGCCGTCGTCGATCGCGGCCGCGCCCGCCGGCGGCTGTAGGGAAGAAGAGGAAATCGCGATGCGCTCCAGGCGCCGGGCATAGCCCACCGTGCATCCCAGCGGCTTGCAAGCGACATCGAGAACCGGACGCAGCACCGGCGCCGAGTTGGCGATATCGGTGCGATACGCGTACAGCAGCTGCAGGCCCAGCACGACCAGGCCGGCCAGGCAGGCGTAGCCCCACAGCTTGCGCCACAGGCCGCGGCGCTCCTCGCGGTCCTGGTCCAGGAATTCAGGCGGCGCGCGGCCGACGTCCGTGGCGCTGGAATAGCGCGTGCGGGCCTCGCCCAGCACCGGCTCGCCGATGACGTCGCGGTCGAGTTCGTCTTCGCCTTCGTATTCGTCGTCGCGCTCCGCATCGCGCACGTCCTCGTGCTGCGGAGCAGACTCGGGGCCGTCGCGGCGCCGGGCGCCGTCGTCGGCAAACGAGGGTTCGGCGTGATGCGAGGCCTTGCGGCGGCGCGCATCCCAATCGATGACGGGTTCGCCTGCCCTGGCGGCGAGTATGGGTTCGTCGCGATGCGCGGACGGCTGCGCGACGGGCTCGGCCCAGCGCGGCGCCGGCTCCCGGCGGAAAGCGTCGCCGTCATCGTCGGCGCCAATGTCGCCATCGTCGGCGTCGTCGAGGCCATCTTCAGGCAGATCGTCCGGCTCGGCGCGCCGGCGGATGTCGTCCCGGCCGCGCAGCACGGCGGGCGGGATTGCCGGGGGTTCCGGGGCGACGGGTTCGTCCTCCCACGGGGCGATCAGGCGCGGCTCGGCGGCCGGCGTGGGGACGGGCGCGGGAACGGGCGTAGATACGGGTGTAGATACGGGTGTAGATACGGGCTTGGATGCGACCGGAGCGACGACGGGCCGGGATGGAACGGGCGGCGGAACCGGCGTGAAAGACGGAGCCGGGGGCCGGGCGGCGGGTACTGCCGGGATGGGCGGCGCCACAGGCGCGGCGGGCGTGGCCAGCACCGGCGCGGCGGCGGCCGCCGCGGCGGACGACGGCAGCGCAGCGCCGGCAGGCGCCATAGTCGCGATGGGCGCGCCCGGCTCGGGGAGCAGGCAGGCGCGGCCATCGAATACAGTCGAGCACGCGCCGCAGCGCACCAGGCCATTGCGGACCCGGAGCTGGTCAGGCACCACCTTGAAAGAGGTGCCGCACTGCGGGCAACGGGTGGTCAGGGCCATGATGCGAGATCCTGCGGCGACGGCGCTCAGGCTTTCTGGCCGTGCAGGCACACCCAGCCGTCGCGCGCGCGCCAGACCGACATGGCGATCCAGGGCGCATAGGCGGCGGCCACTTCCTCGGCCTGACGCTCCAGCACGCCGGACAGCACGAGATGGCCGCCCGCGGCGACGCGGCCGGCCAGCATGGGCGCCAGCACCTTCAGCGGGTTGGACAGGATGTTGGCGACGACCACTTCGAACGTGCCGTCCGCCAGCGCGTCGGGCAGCATGGCTTGCAGCTCGACGCGGTTGACCTCGGCGTTGAAGATCGTGCTTTGCACCGCCTGGGCGTCGATGTCGACCGCCTGGGTCGGACCCGCGCCCAGCTTGCGCGCGGCAATGGCCAGGATGCCCGAGCCGCAGCCGTAGTCCAGCAAGGCGGCGCCCGCGGGCAGTTCGGCTTCCAGCCACGCGAGGCACAGGTGCGTCGTGGGGTGGCTGCCCGTGCCGAAGGCCAGGCCGGGATCGAGCTCGATATGGATGGCGCCGTCCTGCGTGGGAACGGCTGCCGGATCGAGGCCGGGCACATCGGGATTGTCGCGGTGCCAGCTCGGCACGATCCAGAGGCGTTCGGCGATGTGGATGGGACCGAATTGCGACTGCGTCAGGCGAACCCAATCGGCGTCGGGCACGTCGCGCAGGCTCCAGCCGGCAAACACCGCCGGATCCAGCTCGCCCGCGGCGGCGGCCTCTTCCATGATCTGCGTGGGATCGGCCCCGTCAGGCAGCAACGCGACGACGCGGTTGCGGTCCCAGGCCTGCACGTCGGGCTCGGTGCCGGGTTCGCCGAACAGGGGACGCTCGACTTCGGTGCCCAGGTCGGCGTCCTCGACGGACACCGACAGCACACCCGCGTCGAGCAGCGCATCCGACAGGGCTTCGGCCTGCGCCTCCAGGCAATGGAGCACGAGTTCACGCATGATTTTTCTTCCATCTGGCCAACGGGCCGCGGCATATGCCGCGGCCCGATCGACCGTAAAACGTAGAGATAAAACTAAAAAGGGGCCGCGAGGCCCCGAGTCGTCGATCAGGGACGCTGCGCCAACTTGTTTTCCAGATAGTGGATGCTGGTGCCGCCTTCGATGAAGCGGGCATCCTGCAGCATTTCGCGATGCAGCGGGATGTTGGTGGAAATGCCTTCCACCACCATTTCCGACAGCGCGATGCGCATGCGGGCCAGCGCCTGGTCGCGCGTATCGCCGTAGGTAATGACCTTGGCGATCATCGAATCATAGTTCGGCGGCACGAAATAGCCGTTGAACGCATGCGAATCGATGCGCACGCCGGGACCGCCCGGGGTATGCCAGTTGGTGATGCGGCCGGGGCTGGGCACAAAGCGGAACGGATCCTCTGCGTTGATCCGGCATTCGATCGCGTGGCCCTTGAAGGCGATGTCGCGCTGGCGCAAGGTGAACTTTTCGCCGGCGGCGATCAGGATCTGCTGCTGCACCAGGTCGATGCCGGTGATCAGTTCGGTAACCGGATGCTCGACCTGGATGCGGGTGTTCATTTCAATGAAATAGAACTCGCCGTTTTCATACAGGAATTCGAACGTGCCGGCGCCGCGGTAGCCCATCTTGCGGCAGGCGTCGGCGCAGCGGTCGCCGATGCGCTCGATCAGGCGGCGGGCGACGCCGGGAGCCGGCGCTTCCTCGATGACTTTCTGGTGGCGGCGCTGCATGGAGCAGTCGCGTTCGCCCAGCCAGACGGCGTTGCGGCCGCCATCGGCCAGCACCTGGATTTCGATATGGCGCGGGTTCTCGAGGAACTTCTCCATATAGACTTCCGGGTTGTTGAACGCGGCGCCCGCTTCGGAACGCGTCATGGTGACGGCGTTCAAGAGCGCGGCCTCGGTGTACACCACGCGCATGCCGCGGCCACCGCCGCCGCCAGCCGCCTTGATGATGACCGGGTAGCCGACTTCGCGCGCAATGCGCACGATTTCCTGCGGATCGTCGGGCAAAGCGCCTTCCGAACCCGGCACCACCGGCACGCCGGCTTCGATCATGGCGCGCTTGGCGCTGACCTTGTCGCCCATCAGGCGGATGGTGTCGGGACGCGGGCCGATGAACACGAAGCCGCTCTTTTCGACGCGGTCGGCGAAGTCGGCATTTTCGGACAAGAACCCGTAACCCGGGTGGATTGCCTCGGAATCCGTGACTTCGGCGGCCGAAATGATGGCCGGCATGTTCAGGTAGCTTTCACGCGACGGCGCGGGCCCGATGCACACGGATTCGTCGGCCAGGCGCACGTACTTGGCTTCGCGGTCGGCCTCGGAGTGAACGACCACGGTTTTGATGCCCAGCTCGCGGCAAGCGCGCTGAATGCGCAGGGCGATTTCGCCCCGATTGGCGATCAGGATTTTTTCGAACATTTTCAGCTATCAGCCAATGACGAACAGGGGTTGACCGTACTCGACGGGCTCACCGTTTTCGACCAGGATTTCTTTGATGACGCCGGACTTGTCGGCTTCGATTTCATTGAGCAGCTTCATGGCTTCAATGATGCACAGCGGATCGCCTTCCTTGACGGTGGCGCCCACGTCGATGAACGGCGCGGCGCCCGGGTTCGGCGAACGGTAGAAGGTGCCAACCATGGGGGCCTTCACGACGTGGCCCTGGATGACCGGCGCGGCTTCGGCCACCGGCGCGGCGGGAGCAGCGGCCTGGGCCACGGGCGCGGCGGGCACGCCGGCTTCGGGCTGGTGGTAGGCCACCGGCTGCAAGGTCTGCGAGAACTTGACGATCCTCACCTTGCCTTCGCCTTCGGTGATTTCCAGCTCGGCGATACCCGATTCAGCCACCAGGTCGATCAGGGTTTTGAGTTTTCGAAGATCCATAGAAGCTGCTTCCCGAGATAGTGTCGGCGGCGTCCCAGCGTCGGGTCCGCGCCGTATAAGATGTAAAAGCGGTGAATTAGTGCGAGATCAGTGCCGCACTGCGTAACGCAGAGCCGCCTCGTAGCCATCCGCGCCCAGTCCGCAGATCAGGCCTTGCGCCAAGTCGGACAGATAGGAGTGATGCCTGAAGGGCTCTCGCTTATACAGATTGGACAAATGTACTTCAATAAATGGGATCGCGACCCCAGCCAGCGCATCGCGAATTGCGACGCTGGTGTGCGTATATGCCGCTGCGTTGATGATGATGAAGTCTGTGCCGTCTTGCCGGGCCGCTTGAATGCGGTCAACCAGCGCGCCTTCGTGATTGCTCTGCCACGCGGTCAGCGTGGCGCCCAGTTCGCCTGCAAGCAGCTCAAGACGCTCATTGATCTGGAGCAGCGTGAGACTGCCGTAGATATGAGGTTCCCGGGTGCCGAGCAGGTTCAGGTTCGGGCCATGCAATACCAGTATGTTTTGCGCCATGCGCTTGCCAATGAGTGGATTGCCAATTGTTGGCAAAACAGCCGATAAACCAGCTTTTTACGCCAATTCCTACTATTTGTCCAACAGACTTACGCCTTCAAACCAGATAGGGTTTTATCCAGATCATCGGGCTGTATTTCACCCAATATCTTCCGGTTAATTCCGCCATCTGCATTGAAAACAATAGTAAAAGGCAGACCGCCGCTGGGGTTTCCCAGCTTGCGCAGGGTATCGATAGCCCCGGCGCCGATAACCCACAAGGGGTAGGAAACCTGTACTTTCTCGACAAATTTTTGCATATTGGCGGCAGAATCAACACCGATGCCGACAAACCGAATATGCGGGTATTTTTTCTGCAAGGCGTCGAGTTCGGGCATTTCCTTCACGCAAGGCGCGCACCAGGTTGCCCAGAAATTGACCACCATGGGCTGACCCTTCCAGCCGGCCAGCGAATGCGATGCGCCGTTCAGGTCCGGAAGCTGCATCTGCATCAGCGCGGCGACGGGATCGCCGGCATCGGCCGGCGCCGCGGGAGCCTGGGGCTTGCGGCCCAGCAAGGTCAAGCCGCCCGCAACCGTGGCGGCCACCGCCACGGCGGCGGAAAGGAGTAGGCGTCGATTCATGGCGCGATCATAACCGCTGCGGCCGTTTTTCGCCGCCGCCCGGCGGCGGATGCCCGCCAGCCCTCTATATATACAATGCGGGACAGGAGAGTTTTCAATGCACCTGCACATTCTTGGCATCTGCGGTACGTTCATGGGCGGCCTGGCGCTGATCGCGCGGGCCGCCGGCCACAAAGTCACCGGTTGCGATGCGGGCGTGTACCCGCCCATGAGCACGCAGCTGTCCGAACAGGGAATCGAGCTGATCGAAGGCTTCGGCGCCGAACAGTTGGCGCTCAAGCCCGACCTGTACGTGATCGGCAATGTGGTCAGCCGCGGCAACCCGCTGATGGAAGCCATACTTGAGTCCGGCGCGCGCTACGTGTCGGGCCCGCAATGGCTGGGCGACAACATCCTGCCCGGCACCCATGTGCTGGCGGTGGCCGGCACCCACGGCAAGACCACCACCAGCTCGATGCTGGCCTGGGTGCTCGAAGCCGCGGGCATGGCGCCCAACTTCCTGATTGGCGGGGTCGCGCAGGACCTGCGCGTGTCGGCCCGCTACGATCCGGCGCGCCGTCCCTTCGTGATCGAAGCGGATGAGTACGACACGGCGTTCTTCGACAAGCGCTCCAAGTTTGTCCACTACCGCCCCCGCACGGCCATCCTGAACAACCTGGAATACGATCACGCCGACATCTTTCCGGATCTGGCGGCGATCGAAACCCAATTCCACCATCTGGTGCGCACCATCCCCGGCTCCGGACGAATCGTGCGCCCGGCGCATTCCGACGCGCTGGACCGCGTGATTGCGCGCGGTTGCTGGTCGGATACCGTCACGTTTGGCGCTGATGGAGCATGGCAAGCCACCGCGGCGGATGCCGACGGCGCATTCGGCGTCGTGCGCGGCGGCGTGGCCGTGGGCACCGTGCGCTGGAACCTCTCGGGCGAGCACAACCGCATGAACGCCCTGGCGGCATTGGCCGCCGCCGAACACGTGGGCGTGCCCGTTGAAGAAGGCATCGCCGCGCTGACCCGCTTTGCCGGCGTCAAGCGCCGCATGGAATTGCGCGGCACCGTCAACGGCATCAAGGTGTACGACGATTTCGCCCACCACCCCACGGCGATCGCCACCACCGTGGAAGGCCTGCGCCGCCAGGTGGGTCCGGCGCGTATCCTGGCAGTGCTGGAGCCGCGCTCCAATACGATGAAGCTGGGCACCATGGCCGCCCGCCTGCCGCAAGCCCTGGCCGATGCCGACCTGGTGTTCTGCTTCGGGGCCCGGGCCGGCAAGCACGCCCTGGGCTGGAATCCGGCCGAGGTGCTGGCGCCCTTGGGCGACCGGGCTTCCAGTTACGATGACATCGGCGCGCTGGTGGACGCCGTGGCCGGCGCCGCCCGTCCGGGCGACCAGGTGCTGGTCATGAGCAATGGCGGCTTCGGCGGCATCCACGGCAAGCTGCTGGACGCCTTGCAGGCGCGTGGCTGATTTTTCAGCGGATTTTGGCAACGCACGACGGGAACGGCAAACAATGATCCTCTACCTACACGGTTTCCGTTCCTCGCCCGCGTCCTTCAAGGCCCGGCTGATGGCCGACGCCATGGCCGGACGCGGCCTGTCCGCGGACTGGGCCTGCCCGCAACTGCCCGCCAGCCCGCGCGAAGCCATGGCCCTGGCGATGGGCATCGCCCGCAACCGCCTGGCCGGCGCCGCCACCCCGCGGGCGCTGACCGTGATCGGCTCGTCCCTGGGCGGTTTCTACGCCACCTGGATCGCCGAGCAGCTCGGCTGCAAGGCGGTGCTGCTGAACCCGGCGGTAGAGGCCGCCCGGGACCTCGCGACCCAGGTCGGCGAGCACCACATGTATCATTCCGACGCGCCGTTCGTCTTTCTGCCCGAATATGTGGACGAACTGGCCGCCATCCATGCCCCCCGCATCACGCAGCCCGACCGGTACTTCCTGATGGCCGCGACCGGCGACGAGGTGCTGGACTGGCGGGAAATGCGCGATCGGTACGCAGGCTGCCGCCAGCGTATCGTGCAAGGCAGCGACCACGGGTTGTCCGATTTCGCGGAATGGATGCCCGAAGTGCTTGAATTCGCCCTTGGCGACAAGCAGGTTCGCCCTCAATAATCAGTATCAAACCTCAACACCCTATATAGCTGCGCAAGGCGGCGCGTGCGCGCCGCCCAGGACGATCCCCACCATGTATGTGTTTTACGAAGACGACGGCAGCTTCAAGGCCGGCAATATCCTGTCCGAGACCGACGCCAGCCTTCAGGTGGAGTCGGAGTCGGGCAAGCGCAGCAAGATCAAGCGCGCCAATACGCTTTTCAACTTCGCCGCGCCCGAACCGGCGGCGCTGATGAGCCAGGCTGCCGCCACCGCCGAGTCCCTGGACCTGCAATTCCTGTGGGAATGCGCGCCGCAGGAAGAATTCGACTCGCCCGCGCTGGCCGCCGACTACTTCGGACATGCCCCCACGCCCGTGGAGCAGGCCGCGCTGCTGATGCGCCTGCACAGCGCGCCGGCGTACTTCCATCGCCGCGGCAAGGGCCGCTACCGCCCCGCCCCGCCGGACATCCTGGCCGCCGCCCTCGCCGCGCTGGACAAGAAGCAGCGCCAGGCCGAGCAGCAGCAGGAATGGGTGGACGAAATGGCCGCCGGACGCCTGCCCGAACCGATCGCGCAGGCCGCCGAGTCGCTCCTGATCCGCCCGGACAAAAATTCGCAGCAATGGAAGGCGCTGGACGCCGCCTGCGCCAAGCTGGGCAAGAGCCCGGACCGCCTGCTGCTCGAACTGGGCGCCTGGCCGCACGCGCTGGCGCTGCACAAGCGCCGCTTCCTGGCCGTGAACTTCCCGCGCGGGTTGGCCTTCCCCGACCTGGAACTGCCGCCCGTCGACCGCGAACTGCCGCTGTCGGACGTCGAGGTCTATTCGGTGGACGATGTCACCACGACCGAAATCGACGACGCGCTGTCCGTCACCCCCCTGCCCGACGGCCGCCTGCGCGTGGGCATCCACGTGGCCGCGCCTGGCCTGACCGTCACCCGCGACAGCGAGTTCGACAAGCTGGCCCGCGCCCGCCTGTCCACCGTCTACATGCCCGGCGACAAGATCCCGATGCAGCCGGACAGCGTCATCAAGGCGTTTTCGCTGGACGCCGGCCGCGAAGTGCCGGTGCTGTCGCTGTACGTCGTGGCCGACCCGGAAACCGGCGAGGTCATCGAATCGGAAACGCGCCTGGAACGCATCGTCGTGCGCGAGAACCTGCGCCACAACATGCTGGATGCGCAGGTCACCGAAGCCAGCCTGGCCGATCCGTCGGCGGAGCTGCCCTACGGCCACTGGCTGCGCCCGCTGTGGAAGCTGGCGCAGGCGCTGTCCGCGCAGCGCGAGAACGTGCGCGGCAAGCCGGAGAACAATTCGCGGGTGGAGTACAGCTTCTACCTGGACGGCAACCCGGACGATCCGGACACGCCCGTGCGCCTGGTGCCGCGCCAGCGCAATGCGCCGCTGGACCGCATGGTGGCCGAATACATGATCCTGGCCAACAACCTGTGGGGCGGCCTGCTGAACACGCACGGCGTGCCGGGCATCTACCGTTCGCAACAGGCCGGGCGCGTGCGCATGAGCACGCAGGCGCTGCCGCACGAGGCCATCGGCGTGCCGCAATACGCCTGGAGCACGTCGCCGCTGCGCCGCTATGTGGACCTGGTCAACCAGTGGCAACTGATCTCCGCGGTCGAGCATGGCGTGTCGGCGCGCCTGGTGGCGCCGTTCAAGCCGCGCGATGCCGACCTGTTCGCGATCATCGGCGCGTTTGACGCGCAATACGCGGCCTGGGCCGAGTTCCAAAGCGCGATGGAGCGCTACTGGTGCCTGCGCTGGCTGAAGCAAAACGGCGTGACCCGCACGGTGGCCCATGTGCTGCGCGACGACCTGGTGCGATTCGGGAATGCGCCGCTGGTGACGCGGGTGGGCGGCATGCCGGAACTGGAGCGCGGGACGGCGGTCGAGATCGATATTCTCGGGATGGATGAGCTGTCGTTGGAGTTGGATTGCCGGTATGTGGGGCAGGTGAAGGTTGAGGCTGCCGAGGATGCGGCGGTTTAGTTTGCTTGCGTTGCTGGGCGGGTTTTCTTCGTAGGCATTTGCTTCAGATCTTCGTAGGCACTTGCGGCTTTGTGGGCAACGGCGTCGGGTCTTCGTAGGTCGCCCGGCGACGCGGGCGATGGGGCTGCGGGTGTCTGGGCCTGTTGCGCTGCTAGATCTGTGGTCAGGACAGGGAATCTGCGGGGCGCTGCCGGTGTCTGACACCCGTGTGAGACGATCTTCAGCTTGGGTCGCCGTCTCATGGGTGTCAGACACCTGGTTCGGGGTTGCATCGGTATCTGCCGGTGTCTGACACCCGCGTGAGACGATCTTCAGCTTGAGCCGCCGTCTCATGGGTGTCAGACACCTATTCTGCATGGGTGTCAGACACCTATTCTGTGCGCCAGGCAGTATCTGACCGTCAACGCCGCGCAGCGGCATCATGGACCGCAAGACGCCGCCAAAGCCCCCGAGGCCGGCCGGGGATGGGCACCGCAAGACCTTCTTTATTTAAAGAATGTGCAGGCCGACATGCCAAGCACGCCATCCTCCCCGGCAACCTGGAAATTTCAACCGCTCGAGTCCGAGCCGCCGCCACCCGGACGCCTCAAGAAACCACCACCTCCCACACCCCCCGTTTACACTCCCCCAAAAAACCCACAACCCAGGAGGAGCAAACATGCGCATTCTGCTGGTCGAGGACAACCTCGATCTGGGCGATGCCGTGGAGAGCAAGCTGCGGTCCGCCGGCCATGGCGTGCAATGGGTCCGAGACGGGGTGGCGGCGTTGCCCGGGGCGAGGACGCCACCGCGGTCATCCGGGTGGAGCAGGTGCGCCTGGCGGACGACCCGGACGGCAACCATGTAGACATGCCGCTCCTGACCAGCATGTATCTGGGCGACCGCTGGGAATATCTGTTCCGCACGCCGGACGCGGATCCCGCGCGCACGCTGGCCCTGCGCGCCTATGGCCCCGAAGGCCGCGAACCCGGCCCCTGCCGCCTGGCGCTGCCCGCGGGCAAGGTCTGGATCTTCCCCCGCGCCGCCGCCTGATGCGCCCTCGTCCATCCGTCCGAGGGCTGTTACAGGTCCCGGACGGGTCGCGCCGCGGACGTGGACTCGCCTTACAATGCGGTCGTGCAACGCCCTGACTCCCCCTCCACGCTGAGCCGTTACCTGCAGTGGCTGGGCTCACCCGCCCAGCACTACCTGCGCATCGGCATTGCAATATCGCTGTTGGTACACGCCGGCGCTCTGGCGTGGCGTTTTGGCGCGCCCGCCCTCACGCGGCCGCCCGTGACCAGCCTGGAGGTCGTGCTGCTCAACGCCCGCAGCGAGACGCCGCCGGACGCGCCGCGCGCCCAGGCGCAGAACCAGATGACCGGCGGCGGCAACGCCGAACGCGGCTTGTCCACGACCCCGCTGCCCCAGACCGGCGCCTCGGCCGAGACCATCGTGCTGGAGGCCATGCGCCGGCGCCAGGTGCAGCTCGAAGCCGAGCAGACCCGCCTGATGACCCAATTGCGCTCGGCGGACAAAGCCGGGACGGAGCGCCAGGCCGTCAATCCGTGGCCGGACGGGGCCGACCTGGGGCAGGACGCCGAGGACCAGGCCAGCATCATCCAGAACGCCCAGGTGGCGGCGCTGGCGGCGCGGGTCCAGCAATACAGCGCCGAACCGCGCAAGCAATTCGTCGCGCCCTCCGCCGAAGCCTCGCGCTACGCCGCCTACCTGGACGCATGGCGCACCCGCATCGAGACGATCGGCACCCAGCACTACCCGGACGAAGCGCGCGGGCGCATCTATGGCTCGCTGCGCATCACGGTATCCGTGCGCGCCGACGGCAGCATCGCCGACGTCGAGATCGACCAGCCCTCGCCGCATGCCGTCCTGAACCAGGCCGCCCGCCGCATCGTCCAGCTGGCCGCCCCGTTCCCCCCGTTCCCGCCCGACATCGCCCGCGATACGGACGTGCTGGTCATCACCCGCACCTGGCATTTCGTCAACGACACCCTGGAAACACAAGCCCCATGACCGAGGCGACTCCCCTGCCCCGCTACGCCGTCATCGGCAACCCCATCGCGCACAGCCGCTCGCCTGAAATCCACGCCATGTTCTCGCGGCAGACCAGCAAGCCGCTGCGCTACGAGCGCCTGCTCGCGCCCGTGGACGGCTTTGCGCAGGCGGTTGCCGCCTTCGTCGCCGAGGGCGGGCTGGGCCTGAACGTGACGGTGCCGTTCAAGCTTGACGCCTATGCGCTGGCGGCCGGCCGACTCTCCAGCCGCGCCCGGCTGGCCGGAGCGGTCAACACCCTGTCCTGGCGCGACGGCGCCTGGCACGGCTGCAATACCGACGGCGTGGGCCTGGTGTCCGACCTGCTGCGCCTGGGCGTGCGCCTTGCCGGCGCGTCCGTGCTGGTGATCGGCGCGGGCGGCGCCGCCCGGGGCGTGCTGCAGCCGCTGGCCGACGCCGGCTGCGCCCGCCTCCATATCGTCAACCGCACGGCCGCGCGCGCCGAAGAGCTGGCCGCCGCCTGGCGCGCGAGCGGCGTGTCGCCCCAGACCCAGGTCACGGCAGGCGCGCTGACGGACGCCGCCACGGCGGACGGCTGGAACCTCGTCGTCAACGCCACGGCCAGCGGCCTGCAGAATGCCGCCCCCGACCTTCCCCGCGGCCTGTACGCGGCCGGCGCGGCCGGCTACGACATGATGTACGGCGCCCGGCCCACCGCCTTCATGAAGCAGGCCGAGGCCGACGGCGCGGCGCTGACGGCCGACGGCCTCGGCATGCTCGTGGGCCAGGCGGCCGAGAGCTTCTTCATCTGGCACGGCGTGCGTCCCGACCCCGCGCCGGTGCTGGCGGCGCTGCGCGAGGCGCTCGTGGCGGGGCGCTGAGCGTCATGGCGACGCGCACTGGCCGCCAAAGCAAGGGCCGTCATTGGTTCCGGATCACCACCGGCATACTGATGGCGCTGCTGTGCGCCGTCCTGCTGTATCAATTCTGGCTGTTCGCCCAGGTCGTCTGGTACAACTACCAGAACCCCGGCAGCAGCGCGATGATGCGGGAAGAGCTGTCCCGCCTGCGCGAGGACAACCCGGCCTTCGAGCTGAAATACGAATGGGTGCCCTACGACAAGATCAACCGCTCGCTCAAGCGCGCGGTGATCGCCTCGGAAGACTCCAAGTTCACCGAGCACGACGGCATCGAGTGGGACGCCATCCGCAAGGCCTGGGAATACAACCAGAAGCAAGAGGAAGCCGGGCGCACCAAGATGCGCGGCGGCTCCACCATCACCCAGCAGCTGGCCAAGAACCTGTTCCTGTCCAGTTCCCGCAGCTACCTGCGCAAGGGGCAGGAACTCGTCCTGGCCTACATGATCGAACACGTCATGAGCAAGGAGCGGATCCTGGAGCTGTATCTGAACGTCGCCGAATGGGGCGTGGGGGTGTTCGGCGCCCAGGCCGCCGCCAAGCATTATTTCAATACCTCCGCCGCCAATCTGGGAGCCAGCCAGTCGGCCCGGCTGGCGGCCATGCTGCCCAACCCGCGCTTCTACGACAGCCACCGCAACTCCAGGTATCTCGGCTCCCGGGTCGGCACCCTGACCCGCCGGATGCAGATGGTGGATATCCCCTGACAGGGAAACCGGATGAAACCGTCCGGCCGCCCACCCTGAGCGGCCGGATTTGTTAAGCTTTCACGTTTACGCGCTCCACACCTTCTTCCCTACATGCGTACCGCACGTCGCTACCTGGCCCGCGAGATCTATCGCTCTTGCGCAGTGGTCCTTATGGCCCTGCTGGGCCTTTTCACGTTCTTCGCTCTGGTGGACGACCTGGACAACGTGGGCGACAAGTTCTCCATGATGGCCCTGCTCTACATGCAGGCGCTGGCGATCCCCACCCGTCTCTACGACCTCCTGCCCATCGGACTCCTGATCGGCGCCATTCTTGCGCTGGCCGGACTGGCCCAGCGCAACGAGCTCGTCATCTTGCGTGTGTCCGGCGTCAGCGGCATGCGCCTGTTGCGGATGCTGTGGGTCGTCACGATCCCGCTGATGATCGGCGCGGGCCTGCTGTCCGAATACGTCACGCCGTGGGCCGAGATGAAGACCGGCGAGGCCAACCTGATGTTCCGCGGCAAGGCCGGCGGCGACCGCTTGAAGAGCGGCTACTGGTTCAAGGAGCCCACCGCCAACGGCGGCACGCGCATCATCAACATCGCCGAACTCAAGGGCGACGGCCAGGTGGCCGGCGTGACGCTCTACGAATTCAAGAAGGACCTGACCCTGTCGGCCCTGTCCACTGCGCCGACCGGCCTGTTCGCCCACGGCGACCTGGTGCTCAAGGACGTCGCCGAAACGCGGCTGGACAGCGAGGCCTCCGAGGCCCTGGCCAACGCGCGCCCGCCGAAGAACCCGCCCGCCACGGTGATCAAGCTGCCCGAGCGCACCGTCGACACCACGCTGAGCGCCGAACGCCTGCTCGCGCGCGTGCTGACCCCGGAACGCATGTCGATCGCCACGCTGCTGGACTACGTGGATTATTTGCGCAACAACCAGCTGCAATATGGTCGACAGGTTGTCGCCTTGTGGCGCAAACTGGCTTATCCGTTCACGCTCCTGGTCATGATCACGATCGCCGCTCCCATCGGACTGATGCAAACCCGCCGCGGCGGCGTGGGCGCCAAGGTTTTCCTGGGCATCCTGCTGGGCGTGGGCTTCTTCATGCTGAACCAGCTTGCCCTTAACGTGGGCATGCTGGGCAAGTGGCCGCCCTGGCTGACTGCCCTGGGCCCGAATCTGGGCGCCATGATCGTGGCGCTGGGCGCGATGAGCTACATGGAATACCGCCACACCATTACCCGTATCGTCCAACAACGCTGGCCTTGGAGCAAAAGTCCCGCATGAACGGCAGTATCTGGATGATCGGCGACGTGCAGGGTTGCTGCTCGCCGCTGGATCGCTTGCTGTCCCACCCCGACCTGGTCGGCGACCCCCGGTCGCGCTTCTGGTTCGCGGGTGATCTGGTCAACCGCGGCCCGCAGTCGCTCGACAGCCTGCGTCGGATCATCGACCTGGGCGATCGCGCAACCGTGGTGCTGGGCAACCATGACCTGCACCTGCTGGCCACGGCCGCGGGCGTCCGCAAGCCGTCCAAATCGGACACGTTCGAGGATATCCTCCGGGCGCCGGACGCGGCTGCCCTGATCAATTGGCTTAGGTTCCGTCCCCTGGCGCATTTCGAGCAAGGCCACCTGCTGGTCCATGCCGGCACGCTGGCCAAGTGGGACGTCGCCAAGACGCTGGCCCTGGCCGGCGAAGTCCAGGACGCCCTGCGCGGCCCCAATTGGCAGAAGGCCTTGCAGAAGATGTACGGCAACGAGCCGGCCACGTGGAAGGAAGACCACAAGGGCGGCAAGCGGATGCGGGTCATCATCAATGCGCTGACGCGTATCCGCCTGTGCACGCCCAACGGGCACATGGAATTCGCCACCAAGGTCACTCCGGGCGCCTGGCCGCCCGGACTGGTCCCCTGGTTCGACGTGCCCCACCGCGCAACGCGCGACGTGACGACGGTTTTCGGACACTGGTCGACGCTGGGACTGCTGCAGCGCACGGACGTGATCTGCCTGGACACCGGCTGCGTGTGGGGGGGAACGTTGACCGCGTTGCGGTTGCAGGATCGGAAGCTGGTGCAGGTCAAGTGTTCGCAGTTTCAGGATCCGATGTCGGAGTGACTGGGGTTGTTCTGACTTGGTGACTTTGGGGCTGTGGGGCTGTGGGGCTGTGGGGCTATGGGGCTGTGGGGCTGTGGGGCTATGGGGCTTCGTAACTTGGTGCTTTAGCTCTTCGTGGGTACCTGCCTCAGGTCTTCGTAGGTCGCCCGGCGACGCGGGCGGTGGGGCTGCGAGCGCCCGCCATTGCGGTCCGGAGCCTTCGCTCCGGACTGCCCCCTCGTCATCTTCGTTGTCGCCTTCGGCGACTG